>NZ_JBEULY010000010.1:0-170236 GCF_040578655.1 Phytobacter sp. RSE-02
CTGGTCATCCTCTCAGACCAGCTAGGGATCGTCGCCTTGGTGAGCCATTACCTCACCAACTAGCTAATCCCATCTGGGCACATCCGATGGCAAGAGGCCCGAAGGTCCCCCTCTTTGGTCTTGCGACGTTATGCGGTATTAGCTACCGTTTCCAGTAGTTATCCCCCTCCATCGGGCAGTTTCCCAGACATTACTCACCCGTCCGCCACTCGTCACCCGAGGAGCAAGCTCCTCTGTGCTACCGTTCGACTTGCATGTGTTAGGCCTGCCGCCAGCGTTCAATCTGAGCCATGATCAAACTCTTCAATTTAAAAGTTTGATGCTCGTAGAATTAAACTTCGTAATGAATTACGTGTTCACTCTATGAGACTTGGTATTCATTTAGTGTCCGAAGACATCAAGAATCCATGTCACTTTGAGTGCCCACACAGATTGTCTGATAAATTGTTAAAGAGCAGTGCAACGCGGCTTTCGCTCACCGTTGCGAGGTGGCGTATATTACGCTTTCCTCTTTCAGAGTCAAGCGTTTATTTTCGCTTTTCTCTGCCGGGACTCTCAGGAGAACCCCGCTGACCCGGCGGCTTGTTTGCCGTTGTTCCGTGTCAGTGGAGGCGCATTATAGGGAGTTCTCAGGAAGTGACAAGTATAAAATTCAAAAAAAATATCGTTTGCTCACTTTCCAGGCAAAACAGATATTGAGAGGCAATTCTTGCCTGGTTTTTAAACAAAAACGAGCCCCTGGAGGCTCGTTTTTGCTGTTTTGTGACTTACTGCACTGCCACAATCCGATCATCTTTCACAACTAACTGAATTGTTTTGCCCGGTAATAGTTCGCCAGACAAAATTTGCTGCGCCAGCGGGTTTTCAATCTGCTGCTGAATTGCACGTTTCAAAGGCCGTGCACCATACACCGGATCAAAACCATTCTCGCTCAGCAGTTTCAAAGCTTCATCGGAAAGGTTGACTTCATACCCACGCTCTTCCAGGCGTTTGTACAAACGCTGCAACTGGATTTGAGCAATAGAAGCAATGTGTTTTTCACCAAGCGGATGAAACACAACCACTTCATCTATACGGTTGATGAATTCCGGACGGAAGCTATGGCTGACCACACCTAACACCAGCTCTTTCATATGGCCGTAATCCAGTTCGCCAAACCGCTCCTGAATTAAATCCGACCCAAGGTTAGAGGTCATGATGACCACCG
Source organism: Phytobacter sp. RSE-02 (assembly GCF_040578655.1). Taxonomy (NCBI): domain Bacteria; kingdom Pseudomonadati; phylum Pseudomonadota; class Gammaproteobacteria; order Enterobacterales; family Enterobacteriaceae; genus Phytobacter; species Phytobacter sp. RSE-02. The sequence continues at coordinate 1,208 of NZ_JBEULY010000010.1, forward strand.
TGTTACGGAAGTCTACAGTTCTCCCCTGCCCGTCGGTCAGGCGGCCATCATCCAATACCTGCAACAGGATGTTAAATACATCCGGATGCGCTTTCTCGATCTCATCAAGCAAGATGACGGAATAAGGACGGCGGCGGACCGCCTCGGTCAGATACCCCCCCTCTTCATACCCGACATATCCCGGAGGAGCACCGACGAGACGCGATACTGAGTGTTTCTCCATAAACTCAGACATATCGATACGCACCATGGCGTCATCACTATCAAACATAAAGTTAGCCAGCGATTTGCACAGTTCGGTTTTCCCTACCCCGGTCGGCCCAAGGAATAAGAAGGAACCAATCGGCCGATTCGGATCGGACAGCCCGGCGCGGCTACGGCGGATGGCATTCGATACAGCTTCAACAGCTTCATCCTGACCAATCACACGCTGATGCAGTTCTTGCTCCATACGCAACAGTTTGTCTCGTTCGCCTTCCATCATTCTGGAAACCGGAATACCGGTCCAGCGCGCCAGCACTTCGGCAATTTCTGCATCCGTCACTTTATTACGTAACAGACGCATCGTTTTACCTTCAGACTGAGTGGCCGCTTCCAGTTGTTTTTCCAGTTCCGGGATCTTGCCGTACTGCAGCTCAGACATCCGCGCCAGGTCACCAACACGACGCGCTTGCTCAATAGCGATTTTTGCCTGCTCAAGTTCGGCCTTTATCGACTGAGTACCGGAAAGCGAAGCTTTCTCAGCCTTCCACTCTTCTTCTAATGTGGAATACTGCCGTTCTTTATCTGAAAGCTCGTCGTTGAGCATCTCCAGACGTTTTTTACTGGCATCATCCGATTCTTTCAGCAACGCCTGCTGTTCAAGTTTGAGCTGGATAATACGGCGATCGAGTCTGTCCAGTTCTTCCGGCTTAGAGTCGATCTGCATACGAATGCTGGACGCTGCTTCGTCGATCAGGTCAATCGCTTTATCCGGCAACTGGCGATCAGCAATATAGCGGTGCGACAAAGTTGCAGCCGCTACGATAGCCGGGTCAGTGATCTGCACGTGATGATGCAGCTCGTAGCGTTCTTTCAGGCCACGCAGGATCGCGATCGTGTCTTCAACAGAAGGCTCAGCAACAAACACTTTCTGGAAGCGACGTTCCAGTGCCGCGTCTTTTTCGATGTACTGGCGATACTCGTCAAGCGTCGTGGCCCCCACGCAGTGAAGCTCACCACGTGCCAGCGCCGGTTTCAGCATGTTCCCGGCGTCCATGGCACCATCTGCTTTCCCTGCTCCCACCATGGTGTGTAACTCATCAATAAAGAGAATAACGTTACCTTCCTGTTTGGAGAGGTCGTTAAGCACACCTTTTAAGCGCTCTTCAAATTCACCACGGTATTTCGCCCCGGCCACCAGCGACCCCATGTCCAGTGCCAGTACCCGACGGCCTTTTAAACCTTCCGGGACTTCACCGTTAACAATACGCTGTGCCAGCCCTTCAACAATGGCGGTTTTACCGACACCAGGTTCACCAATAAGAACGGGGTTGTTTTTGGTACGACGCTGCAGTACCTGGATGGTACGGCGAATTTCTTCATCACGCCCGATAACCGGATCGAGCTTGCCTTGTTCAGCGCGCTCAGTCAGATCGACCGTGTATTTTTTCAAGGCCTGACGTTGGTCTTCGGCCCCTTGATCGTTCACGTTGTCACCTCCACGCATTTGATCAATTGCTTGAGTCACATTTGCCGTCGTCGCACCGGCTGATTTCAGCAGGTCGGCAAGCGAGCCGCGTGATTCAAGCGCCGCCAGAATAAAAAGCTCTGACGAAATAAAGTTGTCCCCTCGTTTCTGCGCCAGCTTGTCGCAGAGATTCAGTACTCGCATGAGGTCTTGCGAAGGCTGCACATCGCCACCGGTGCCCTCCACCTGCGGCAAACGGCTTAACGCCTGCTCAATAGCCGTACGCAATTGCCCGGCGTTAACGCCAGCAGAGGTTAATAAAGGACGTACCGATCCCCCTTCCTGATTCAGCAAGGCGCTCATTAAATGAAGAGGTTCGATGAATTGGTTGTCGTGCCCCAGTGCAAGCGACTGGGCATCGGCAAGAGCAAGCTGGAATTTATTGGTAAGACGATCCAGACGCATAACTCCCCCCATAACAGGTCAAAATTGCTACTGGAGATTAAATGAGGTCATCCCTCAATTATTCAAGGTGAATGACCTGAATTATGCGAAAAGAAAGTTACACGTGCCGGATCGTCTTGATTCGATAGGTTATATCAGCCAAATGAAACTTGCCATACGGCCTGTGTTTTTGTCCCGACGATATGAGAAAAAATCATCCTTTTGGCTGAAAGTACAACGATCGCCGCCGAAGACTTGCGTCACGCCGACGCTTGCCAGGCGCTGACGCGCAAGGGTGTAGATATCCGCGTAATATTTTTCCCCTGCCGGGCGAAACGCACTGTCTGCAACAGACTGCACTGCCATAAAAGCATCGCGTACTTCCGGGCCGACTTCGAAAGCATCAGGCCCAATAGCCGGCCCCAGCCAGGCAAGAATATTTTCGGGTTTATCAGCGAAGCAGTTCACGGTCTCTTTCAGTACACCCGCACAAAGCCCACGCCATCCTGCGTGAGCCGCTGCCACTTCTGTACCCGCGCGATTGCAAAAAAGTACGGGCAGACAGTCCGCGGTCATTACGGCACAAACTGTCCCTGGTGAATTGCTGTACGAGGCATCGGCACGCTTGCTGGCATATGGTTCGCCGGTAAGTTTAAGGACATCCTTACCGTGCACCTGTTCAAGCCACACCGGTTTTGACGGAAGATTTCCCGCCATAAACGCTCGCTTACGGTTCTCTTCAACATGTGTCAGGTCGTCACCGCAGTGCGCCCCCAGGTTGAGCGAATCATAAGGTGGCAGGCTCACGCCACCGATACGTGTAGAGCTGCATGCCGCTACGCCTGAGGGTAGCGGCCAGTCAGGGACAATCAGTTTGGTCATAACCAGGCCACATCATCCTTATGGGTTTCGAAGTCGGCACGCATGGCGTCAATCAGGTCAATCATGTCCTGCGGGATTGGCGCATGCCATTCCATCTCAATGCCAGTGATTGGATGGTACAGACGCAGCATCGTCGCATGCAGCGCTTGTCTGTCGAACTTACGCAGCGCGGCAATAAATTCATCCGACGCACCTTTTGGCGGACGCGGGCGACCACCATAGAGCTGGTCACCGACCAGCGGATGCGTGATGTGCGCCATATGAACGCGGATCTGGTGGGTACGCCCCGTTTCCAGACGCAAACGCAGGCGCGTGTGAATACGGAAATGTTCCATGATGCGATAGTGCGTCACCGCCGGTTTACCCATCGGGTGTACAGACATATGCGTACGTTTGGTCGGGTGGCGACTAATAGGTTCTTCAACCGTACCGCCTGATGTCATATGACCAATCGCCACTGCTTCATATTCACGAGTTATCTCACGCAGCTGCAAAGACTCCACCAGGCGCGTCTGTGCCGGGACTGTTTTTGCCACCACCATCAGACCGGTCGTATCTTTGTCCAGACGGTGAACAATCCCGGCGCGCGGAACATCCGCGATAGGGGGATAATAATGCAATAACGCATTCAGCACCGTCCCGTCGGGGTTGCCGGCGCCCGGGTGAACCACTAAATCACGCGGTTTGTTAATAACAATAATGTCGTCATCTTCATAGACGATATTAAGCGGGATATCCTGCGGTTCGAAACGCGCCTCTTCTTCTATCTCGGCGTTGATAGCAACGCTTTCTCCACCCAACACTTTTTCTTTGGGTTTGTCACACATTTTACCGTTGACCAGTACTTTCTGGTCGAGAATCCATTCTTTTATACGCGAACGCGAATAATCCGGGAACAATTCGGCCAAAGCCTGATCTAAGCGTTGACCGAGTTGATTTTCGGTAACCGTTGCGGTGAGTTGTACTCGTTGTGCCATATACAGCTTCTTCGTTAACGTTGGGTTTTACGGCTTTGCCGTTTAATATAGTGTGCTATTGTAGCTGGTCTTAGTCGGGAGCAGGAAAGACAATCTCCCGCATACACATTCTGAGGAAAGTCTAATCGTCATGACGCGCATGAAATATCTGGTGGCAGCCGCCACGTTGAGCCTGGCTTTGGCGGGTTGCTCCGGTTCAAAGGAAGTGGTGCCTGATAATCCGCCAAATGAAATCTACGCGACTGCCCAGCAAAAACTGCAAGACGGTAACTGGAAGGCAGCCATAACGCAACTGGAAGCGTTGGATAACCGTTATCCGTTTGGACCTTACTCGCAGCAGGTGCAGCTGGATCTGATCTACGCTTATTACAAAAATGCCGATCTTCCGCTGGCTCAGGCCGCAATCGACCGTTTCATACGTCTGAACCCAACCCATCCTAACATTGATTATGTCATGTATATGCGTGGTCTGACTAATATGGCGTTAGATGACAGCGCTCTGCAGGGTTTCTTTGGCGTTGATCGCAGCGATCGCGATCCGCAACATGCGCGTGAAGCATTTAAAGATTTCTCTAAATTGGTTCGTGGCTATCCGCGTAGTCAATACGTTACCGATGCAACCAAACGTCTGGTTTTCCTGAAAGACCGCCTCGCGAAGTATGAGTACTCTGTTGCGGAGTACTACACCAAACGCGGCGCATGGGTCGCAGTGGTAAATCGTGTTGAAGGTATGATGCGTGACTTCCCGGATACCAAAGCAACTCGCGATGCGCTGCCGCTGATGGAAAATGCCTATCGTGAAATGCAGATGACCGCTCAGGCCGATAAAGTGGCAAAAATTATTGCCAGCAATGGTTCCAGCAGTTGAGTCATTCCAAAACGCAAAACGGCAGCCATGAGCTGCCGTTTTTTATGCCTGCAAGGCAGAGCTGAAGCGGTTTAGCTTCAAGTCATCCTATCAACTATGACGGGTATTCCCGCCTTCGACAAGTAATATTTGCCCTCTTCCTGCCCTGCCTCACAAAACATCTCCCTTGACAAAAAGTGACAAAATAATGTGATTTAAATCACACATTTTGACATTGGCCGAGGTATGCTGGAATCACCAAGACGGAAAGACAAGAGGTAAAATTTATGACAGTGAACATTACCAGCAAACAAATGGAAATCACCCCAGCAATTCGCCAACATGTCGCAGACCGTCTCGCCAAACTGGAAAAATGGCAAACACATCTTATTAATCCACATATCATCCTGTCGAAAGAACCGCAGGGCTTCATTGCAGATGCCACTATTAATACGCCAAACGGACATCTGGTCGCCAGCGCAAAACACGAAGATATGTATACCGCTATTAACGATTTGATCAACAAGCTGGAACGGCAGCTCAATAAAGTGCAGCACAAGGGTGAAGCGCGTCGCGCCACTACCTCGGTGAAAGACGCGGACTTCGTTGAAGAAGAATAACCTCACAGCATTGAGTTAATCAGCAACGCGCCTTCGGGCGCGTTTTTTATTGACAGAGAGAAAACAGTACAGGTACTTTAGTCTGACACTCAAAAGGAAATTTTCATGAAACATGTTCCGTTCTTCTTCGCATTCTTTTTTACCTTCCCCTGACTGGGAGGCGATTCGTTTTGTGATAAAGAATGCGAAGACGAACAACAAGGCCTCCCACTCCGGGAGGCCTTTTTTATTGATAACAATTAAGGCAACAACATGACAGCGGATAACCCTTTACTGGATTTACGTGTAAAAATAAGCGCCCTGGATGAGCAGTTACTTTCCCTGTTGGCCGAGCGGCGTCAACTGGCGGTTGAGGTGGGTAAAGCAAAACTGGCTTCTCACCGCCCTGTTCGGGATATTGATCGTGAACGCGACCTGCTGGAACGTCTAATTCAATTAGGTAAAACGCATCACCTCGACGCCCATTACATCACTCGCCTGTTCCAGCTTATTATCGAAGATTCCGTTCTTACCCAGCAGGCGCTGCTCCAGCAGCATCTCAACAAAATTAACCCACACTCTGCCCGTATCGCTTTCCTCGGCCCGAAAGGTTCGTACTCTCATCTGGCTGCGCGTCAGTATGCCGCGCGTCATTTCGAGCAATTTATCGAGAGCGGCTGTCTGAAATTTCACGATATCTTTAATCAGGTTGAAACAGGTCAGGCTGACTACGCGGTCGTGCCACTGGAAAACACCAGTTCCGGGGCCATCAATGACGTTTACGATTTGCTACAACACACCAGCCTGTCGATTGTGGGTGAGCTGACCGTGCCAATTGACCACTGCGTCCTGGTATCCGGTTCCACCGACCTGGATAAAATCCAGACCGTTTACAGCCATCCGCAGCCTTTCCAACAATGTAGCCAGTTTTTGAATCGCTACCCGCACTGGAAAATTGAATATTGCGAAAGTACCTCCTCCGCCATGGAACGTGTGGCACAGGAAAACTCTCCGCATGTGGCCGCACTGGGTAATGAAGCCGGCGGGGCGTTGTATGGATTACAAGTACTGGAACGCAATCTGGCAAACCAAACGCAGAATATCACTCGCTTTGTAGTACTTGCCCGCAAAGCGATTGATGTCTCCGATCAGGTCCCGGCCAAAACCACACTGCTGATTGCAACCGGTCAACAGGCCGGTGCTCTGGTTGAAGCATTACTGGTGCTGCGTAATCACAACCTGATCATGACTAAACTGGAATCGCGCCCGATCCACGGCAACCCGTGGGAAGAGATGTTCTACCTGGATATTCAGGCGAACTTACACGCGTTGGATGTGCAAAAAGCCCTGCGTGAGCTGACATCCATTACCCGCTCGCTTAAGGTGCTCGGCTGTTATCCCAGTGAAAACGTCGTACCTGTCGATCCGGCTTAACATTCTATAAACGGTGATTTCTTCATTCCTGCCACCTCAACCGGCAGGATGAAGATCGCCCCTGAAAGAGGATAATCCGCGATCTCCTGCTCATCCATATTCTCCCGCGTGGTCGTAATAAACAGCGTTTTCATATCGGTTCCGCCAAAGCAGACCATTGTCGGGCAACGCACCGGCAGGCGATACTCTGCCAGTTGCTCTCCCTGCGGTGAAAATCGTGCAATACGCCAGCCATCGAACATTGCGCTCCAGTAGCAGCCTTCAACATCCATTGCCGCACCGTCCGGGATACCTTCACCGACTTGAAATCGCCGGAAGACTTCGCGCACACCAGGCTCCCCCTGCTCATCCAGCGGCATTCGATAGATAACCCCGTTTGGTGTATCAGACGTAAACATCCACTGCTTGTCGTGGCTGAACGCCAGACCGTTATGGCCTTGAATATCGCATTGGATCACCCTGGGTTTAAGGTCATTATCAATACGCATCAGAAGCGCACCGTTGTAATCGCCCGGCCCCCAGAATGTCCCTGCATAGAAACGGCCAAGGTGATCGGTGCCACCGTCGTTAAAACGCGCCAGTTGCGGGTTTGACGGGTTATCACACACTTTTTGTACCAGCAACCCTCGCTTATCGGCGAGCCAGATAGCGTTGCGCATCGCGACAATAAAACCGCCCTTCTCTCTCAATGCGAAGCAGCCAACCTCCTCGGGAAAACAAAGCACCGAGTGCTCACCGGTAGCAGGATGATAACGATGGAGTTCGCCTTCAAGAATATCGGCCCACCAGAGCGCCTGCTCCTCTTCACTCCATGTCGGGCATTCCGGGAGGTGCCCGGTGTAATCAAACAGCAGTTGCGGTTCAGCCATATCTGTCCCTTAAAAAGAAAAAAGCCAGCGGTATACCACTGGCTTTTCAGTATAAACGGCTTTTTATTTATTGGCGGCTGTCATTCGCCTGACGCAGCAAGACGCGGCTTTCATTCTGGAAACGTTTAGCATAATCGCCAAACCAGTGTTCTACCTTACGGAAGCTGTCAATAAACGCCTGCTTGTCGCCGTGCTCCAGCAGGCTAATCGCCTCACCGAAACGCTGGTAATAACGCTTTATAAGTGCCAGGTTATTTTCCGACGACATAATAATGTCGGCATAGAGTTGTGGATCCTGCGCGAACAAGCGGCCAACCATCGCCAGTTCAAGACGATAAATAGGCGACGAGAGTGCCAGTAACTGCTCAAGCTGTACATTCTCTTCGGCCAGATGCAGCCCATATGCAAAAGTGGCAAAGTGGCGTAACGCCTGGATAAACGCCATATTCTGGTCATGCTCTACGGCGCTGATCCGATGTAAGCGCGCACCCCATACCTGAATTTGCTCCAGGAACCACTGGTAAGCATCCGGGTTTCGACCATCGCACCACACGACTACCTGTTTCGCCAGGCTACCGCTGTCAGGGCCAAACATCGGATGCAGACCGACGACAGGTCCTTTATGTGCTTCCAGCATCGCCTGCAATGGCCCGCTTTTTACTGACGCCAGGTCGACAAGGATACAATCGTCCGGTAACGGCGGTAACTGTGCGATAACCTTTTCAGTGATATGAATAGGAACACTCACAATGACCATGCCCGCATCAGCGACGATTGTCTGCGCCTGTGCCCAGTCATCTTTTTCCAGAATACGCACCTGGTAGCCAGAAAGCGTCAGCATTTTGGCAAACAACTGCCCCATTTGCCCGTTGCCACCGACAAGTACGACCGGTCGTAGCGAAGGACAGAGAGTTTTGAACCCCTTGTCGTTTTCACTGGAATAGGATTCACGCATAACGCGACGCAGAACATCCTCAATCAAATCCGGTGACACCCCCAGGGCCTCAGCTTCCTGACGACGGGACGCCAGCATCGAGGCCTCGCGTTCCGGAACATAGATCGGCAGGCCGTATTGGCTTTTTACTTCACCGACTTCGGCAACCAGCGACATACGGCGAGCCAGTAGTTCCAGCAACGCTTTATCGACTTCATCTATTTGATCGCGTAACGCGGTCAGCTCTGCAACCATAACACCCTCTTAAGCCAGACGTGCCGCAAGGCTACTGCGCAAGTCATTGCCGATTTCACGAAGCAACACCTCAGTGGTTTCCCAGCTAATGCAAGCATCGGTGACGGATACGCCGTATTTCATTTCACTACGCGGCTGCTCGGATGATTGATTGCCTTCGTGGATATTACTTTCAATCATCAAGCCAATAATTGAACGGTTTCCGTCTTTGATCTGCGCAACAACCGATTCAGCCACTGCTGGCTGGCGGCGGTAATCTTTATTCGAATTGCCATGGCTGCAATCTACCATCAGTGCTGGCTTGAGTCCCGCCTGCTCCATCTCTTTTTCACACTGAGCAACATCCGCAGGGCTGTAGTTTGGCGCTTTACCACCGCGCAGAATCACGTGACCATCAGGGTTGCCTTGCGTTTGCAACAGGCAGACCTGGCCGGCCTGGTTAATACCGACGAAACGGTGCGGCATTGCTGCAGCGCGCATCGCGTTAATCGCTGTTGCCAGGCTACCGTCAGTACCGTTTTTGAAGCCCACTGGCATTGATAAACCGGAAGCCATTTCACGGTGGGTTTGTGATTCCGTGGTGCGTGCACCAATGGCGGACCAGCTAAACAGGTCGCCCAGGTACTGCGGGCTATTGGGGTCGAGCGCTTCGGTTGCCAGCGGCAGCCCCATGTTGACCAGTTCCACCAATAACTGGCGAGCAATTTTCAGCCCGGCCTCAACATCAAACGAGCCATCCATATGGGGATCGTTAATCAACCCTTTCCAGCCGACGGTAGTACGGGGTTTTTCAAAATAGACGCGCATCACCAGATAGAGGCTATCGCTGACCTCTGCGGCAAGTGCTTTAAATCGACGAGCATATTCAAGTGCGGTTTCTGGATCATGAATTGAGCAGGGGCCGCAAACGACCAACAAACGCGGATCTTCTCCGGCGATGATGTTGGAAATCGTCTGGCGGGACTGCGCGATCTGCGCTTCCTGAGCAATACTCAGCGGGAAAGCGGCTTTCAGTTGATCCGGAGTAATCAGAACTTGTTCGTCGGTAATGTGTACGTTATTCAGCGCGTCTTTTTGCATGATTGGTGATCCTGTATGACTCGTTTGCGATAGTTATTCCTCAGTGAGGAGGTGACACGATATCATAACCAGTAAAGAATTCAATCCAAAATACGTACATTTATCTTTACATACCAATTTACAGCCTCATTGCATGGCGGTAATATGTAAACAATTTAATACACACGCATTTTCCAGAAGTCTGTAAGAGCGCATATGAAGGCTTGCGCAAAAGTATCATGCAGGGCAAGCAATAAGCATTCATCGTATGGACGTTACACAGGTGTTCGACGACGAAGCCATTGTCTGAATTGGGGGAGCAAGAACATGATGCTGGGGCTTTGGATAACCATTACCACTCCGGGTCATACGGGTAAATGCAATTCCATTGTCCCTTTTTAAACCATAAAAAAAGGGCCAGCCCACAGGCCAGCCCTTTCTAACAGGATGTCGCGAAAGCGAATCTTAGTTAAGACGCTCTTTGATACGAGCAGACTTACCAGTGCGCTCACGCAGGTAGTACAGTTTAGCTTTACGTACAGCACCACGACGTTTAACAGCAATGCTGTCAACTACCGGAGAGTGAGTCTGGAAGACACGCTCAACGCCTTCGCCGTTGGAAATTTTACGAACAGTGAATGCAGAGTGCAGACCGCGGTTACGAATAGCGATAACCACGCCCTCGAATGCCTGCAGACGTTTTTTGGAACCTTCAACAACCCATACTTTCACTTCCACGGTATCACCCGGACGGAAGGAAGGTACGTCCTGCTTCATCTGTTCTTGTTCAATTTGCTTAATAATGTTGCTCATAATTTAATCTCTTATCCTGGGTAAACTGATATTGGGGGCTTACGCTGTCCCATCATGTTTATGTTGCTGTTATGCGTGTTCTTTTTTGAACTCCGCCAGCAACCTTGCTTGCTCTTCAGTCAGAGCCAGGTTTTCCAGAAGTTCAGGTCTTCTAAGCCAGGTGCGGCCCAGCGACTGTTTCAAACGCCAGCGACGTATCTCGGCATGATTTCCCGACAGTAACACTGGCGGTACTTCCATCCCTTCTAACAGCTCAGGTCGAGTATAGTGTGGGCAGTCCAGTAATCCATCAGCAAAGGAATCTTCCGTTGCCGAAGCTTCATGTCCCAGAACACCCGGAATAAACCGGGAGACCGAATCAATCAGCGTCATGGCTGGTAACTCACCACCGCTGAGAACGTAATCGCCGATAGACCATTCTTCGTCAATCTCGGTTTGGATTACGCGCTCATCTATCCCTTCGTAGCGCCCGCACACCAGAATCAGTTTCTGATTCGTTGCCAGTTCGCTGACGCCCGCTTGATCAAGCTTACGCCCCTGAGGTGACAGATAAATCACTTTTGCGCCTTCACCGGCCGCATCTTTTGCTGCATGAATGGCATCCCGCAAAGGTTGCACCATCATTAGCATCCCCGGTCCGCCGCCGTAAGGACGATCGTCCACGGTACGGTGCCGGTCATGAGCAAAGTCACGTGGACTCCAGCTCTGGATGCTCAGCAGGCCATTTTTAACTGCCCGGCCAGTTACCCCGTAGTCGGTAATCGCGCGGAACATTTCAGGAAACAGGCTAATTATGCCAATCCACATAGCGCCGTCTTTTACCGTATATCCGGAGGTTTAAAAACCAGGATCCCAATCTACTTCAATGGTTTGAGTAGCGAGATCGACTTTCTTGATAACCTGCCCATCGAGGAACGGAACCAACCGCTCCTTGATACCAAATGCATCTTTCAGGTTTGCCTTGATGACGAGAACGTCATTTGACCCGGTTTCCATCATATCGATGACTTTACCGAGGCTATAACCTTCGGTGGTCACTACCTGGCAGCCCATCAGGTCTTTCCAGTAGTAGTCACCCTCTTCCAGTTCCGGCAACTGCGATGAATCTACGACAATTTCGCAATTGGTCAGCAGATTCGCGGCATCTCTGTCATCAACACCTTTCAGTTTGATGACAATGTCCTGATTGTGGTAGCGCCAGCTTTCCAGCTCAATGCTCTGCCACTGACCCGCCCGTTCAATAAACCAGGGCTGATAGTCAAAAATGCTTTCGGCGTCTTCGGTGGAGGAAAACACTCTGAGCCAACCACGGATACCGTAGGAAGATCCCAGTTTACCCAGAACGATAGGATTAACAGGGCTCTGCGCGGCGTGTTGCTTGCTCATCATGACCACCGTGACAGATTAAGCTGCTTTGTTTACTTCTTTGATCAGCGTAGCTACGCGATCAGAAACGGTAGCGCCCTGGCCAACCCAGTGAGCGATACGATCCAGATCCAGGCGGGTGCCTTCTTCTTTCTCGGACGCGATCGGGTTGAAGAAGCCAACGCGCTCAATGAAGCGACCGTTGCGTGCATTACGGCTGTCGGTGACAACAACCTGGTAGAACGGACGCTTTTTAGCGCCGTGACGTGCTAAACGAATAGTTACCATAACATCCTCTTGTGTGAATAAAACAACCGGACCCCATCGAGGAACGGAGCCCGGTGTCATATTAAAAGCCCGAAAATTTTACTGATTTCTGGGGAAATTGCAATCAACAGTTTAGAAACTGTGATATCAAGACCGTAGGCGTTGCAGTCAGTTTGGTGCCGGCGTGCGCGCAGCCACCGGAGCGTACACGCAGTACATGAGGATGGCGAGCACACCCCGGCACCAAAATGGCCAATAAGCCAGGCCGATTTAGTCTTAACGGCCAGGGAACCCCGGCGGCATCATCCCCTTCATACTTCTCATCATCTTCGCCATACCGCCCTTCTTCATTTTCTTCATCATGCGCTGCATGTCGTCGAACTGTTTCAGAAGGCGGTTAACATCCTGCACCTGCATCCCGCAGCCTGCAGCAATACGGCGCTTACGAGAGCCTTTGATGATTTCAGGATTCGCACGCTCTTTAAAGGTCATTGAGTTGATGATCGCTTCCATACGCACCAGGACTTTGTCATCCATCTGCGCTTTCACGTTGTCCGGAATCTGCCCCATGCCCGGCAACTTGCCCATCAGGCTCGCCATACCGCCCATGTTTTTCATCTGACGCAGCTGTTCCAGGAAGTCGGTCAGATCGAAACCGTCGCCTTTTTTCAGTTTGGACGCCAGTTTCTCAGCCTGAGCGCGGTCAACCTTGCTTTCGATATCTTCAATCAGCGACAGGACATCACCCATGCCGAGGATACGCGAAGCAATACGGTCCGGATGGAACGGCTCCAGTGCTTCGGTCTTCTCGCCGACACCGAGGAACTTGATCGGTTTGCCGGTGATATTGCGAATGGAGAGCGCCGCACCGCCACGGGCGTCACCGTCCACTTTGGTCAATACAACACCCGTCAGCGGTAGCGCTTCGTTAAACGCTTTCGCGGTATTCGCCGCATCCTGACCGGTCATCGCATCAACAACAAACAGGGTTTCTACCGGGTTAATCGCGGCATGAACCTGTTTGATTTCATCCATCATCGCTTCGTCAACGTGCAGACGACCGGCGGTATCCACCAGCAGCACGTCGTAGAACTTAAGCTTCGCTTCTTTCAGCGCCGCATTAACGATATCCACCGGCTTTTGCGCGACATCAGAGGGGAAGAAGTCGACTTCCACCTGTTGCGCAAGGGTTTCCAGCTGTTTGATCGCCGCCGGGCGATAAACGTCCGCGGAAACTACCATTACCTTCTTCTTGTGTTTTTCACGCAAGAACTTACCCAGTTTACCTACGCTGGTAGTTTTACCAGCCCCCTGCAAACCCGCCATCAATACAACGGCTGGCGGCTGAGCGGCCAGGTTAAGGCTCTGGTTCTCTTCACCCATCGCCGCAACCAGTTCGTTGCGCACGATTTTGACGAACTCCTGACCCGGGGTCAGGCTCTTATTCACTTCATGACCAACCGCTTTTTCTTTTACGCGGTTGATGAAATCACGCACGACCGGCAAGGCGACGTCCGCTTCCAGCAGCGCCATACGCACTTCGCGTAGCGTGTCTTTAATATTGTCTTCAGTGAGGCGTCCACGACCACTGATATTGCGCAGGGTGCGCGACAAACGATCGGTTAAATTATCAAACATTGTCTCTCGCCTGAGGTAAAACGATGGGCCGCCAGGGCGACGCATAACAGAAATTTGCGTCAGTATAACATGAAGACATTCGTGATGTATGTGATGCAACGGTTGGAGCCAGAGTCACGTAACGTTATACTGCTTCTCTTTCTTCTTAGGTCAACTGTCGACGTCACTATGCCCGTGTTCGCCTTAATTTCTCTTGCCGCTTATTCCATCAGCCTCGCACTGATCGTTCCCGGTTTGCTGCAGAAAAACAGCGGCTGGCGCCGCATGGCGATTTTATCAGCGGTTGTCGCGCTGATGTTTCACGGCTTCGCGCTTAAAGAGCGGATTTTCCCGGACGATGGTGGGCAAAACCTAAGCTTATTAAACGTCGGTTCGCTGGTCAGTTTGATGATCTGTACGGTCATGACCATTGTGGCGTCGAAAAACCGCGGCTGGCTGCTGTTGCCCATCGTCTATACCTTTGCGCTAATCAACCTCGCCTTCGCTATTTTTGTGCCGAACGAGTACATCACGCATCTCGAAACCACGCCTGGTATGATGATTCATATTGGGCTTTCACTCTTCTCCTATGCCACGCTGATTATCGCGGCGATGTATGCGCTGCAACTGGCGTGGATTGACTACCAACTGAAGAATAAACGACTGGCATTCAGCAGCGAAATGCCGCCGTTAATGAGTATTGAGCGCAAAATGTTTCATATCACGCAGATTGGCGTGGTTCTGCTGACTTTAACGCTCTGTACAGGTCTCTTCTTCCTCAAGAACCTGTTCAGCATGGAGAATATCGACAAAGCTGTCCTGTCGATCATCGCCTGGTTCGTCTATATCGTATTGCTGTGGGGCCATTACCATAAAGGGTGGCGCGGGCGCCGTGTCGTGTGGTTTAACGTCGCAGGCGCGGGCATTTTAACGCTGGCCTATTTCGGTAGCCGCGTTCTGCAGCATTTCCTAAGTTAATAAGGAGTTCCCCCTGGAACACATTTCCACCACGACGCTGATCGTCACCCTGATCATCATGGTGGTGATTTCGGCGTACTTCTCCGGTTCTGAAACCGGTATGATGACCGTTAACCGTTATCGCCTGCGTCATCTGGCAAAGCAGGGCCATCGAAGCGCTAAGCGCGTCGAAAAACTGCTGCGTAAACCTGACCGACTTATCAGCCTGGTATTGATTGGCAATAACCTCGTCAACATCCTCGCCTCTGCGCTGGGGACTATTGTTGGTATGCGTTTATACGGTAACGCTGGCGTGGCAATTGCAACCGGTGTGCTGACCTTTGTCGTGCTGGTATTTGCCGAAGTCCTGCCAAAAACCATCGCCGCTCTTTATCCCGAAAAAGTCGCTTTTCCCAGTAGCGTTCTGTTAGTACCGCTGCAAATCATTATGATGCCGTTGGTCTGGCTGCTTAATGGTGTGACGCGGGTTCTGATGAGGATGGTGGGTATCAAAGCTGATGTCGTTATCAGCGGGGCCCTCAGTAAGGATGAGTTGCGTACCATCGTGAACGAATCCCGCTCCCAGATTTCCCGACGCAACCAGGACATGCTGTTGTCGATACTGGATCTGGAAAAAGTAAGCGTCAATGACATCATGGTGCCGCGTAGCGAAATCGTTGGTATCGATATCAACGACGACTGGAAGTCGATCGTGCGCCAGCTTACCCATTCGCCGCATGGCCGTATCGTGCTCTACCGGGATTCGCTTGACGATACCATCAGCATGCTTCGCGTGCGCGAAGCCTACCGCCTGATGACGGAGAAAAAAGAGTTCACCAAAGAGGTCATGCTGCGCGCCGCTGATGAGATTTATTATGTGCCGGAAGGTACGCCGCTCAGCATTCAACTGGTGAAATTCCAACGCAATAAAAAGAAAGTCGGCCTGGTCGTGGACGAATACGGCGATATTCAGGGGCTGATTACGGTTGAAGATATTCTTGAAGAGATTGTTGGGGACTTTACGACATCTATGTCACCGTCGCTGGCCGAAGAGGTAACACCGCAGAATGACGGGTCTGTGATCATTGATGGCAGCGCCAACGTACGTGAGTTGAATAAAGCCTTTAACTGGCAGTTACCGGAAGCAGAGGCCCGGACAATTAACGGGATGTTACTTGAAGCCCTGGAAGAGATCCCGGCCGCCGGCACCCGTGTGCGCATTGAACACTATGATATCGATATTCTCGATGTGCAGGACAATATGATTAAGCAGGTGCGGGTTATTCCGGTCAAATCCCTTCGCGACAGCGTGGCGGAATAATGCTTATAACCCTCTCCCGGCAGGGAGAGGGTTAACGTGAGGGGAAAGTTAACCCTTCGCTTTCGCCACCGTCACCATCGCGGCACGAATCGTACGGCCATTGAGGGTAAAGCCTTTTTGCATCACGCCCAGTACGTTGCCCGGCGCCACCTCTTCTGACTCCACCATCGCGATAGCCTGATGCACATTCGGATCCAGCGGAACGTTGGTATCGGCCACGACTTCCACGCCGAATTTTTTCACCACATCCAGCATAGATTTCAGCGTCAGTTCAATACCTTCGACCATGGAGGACATGTCGGCATTGTTCTTGTCCGCAACTTCCAGTGCGCGATCCAGGCTATCAATTACCGGCAGCAGTTCGTTGATAAATTTTTCCAGCGCAAATTTATGCGCCTTTTCAACGTCCAGCTCGGTACGACGACGCAGGTTTTCCATTTCTGCTTTCACACGCAGAATACCGTCACGCTCACGGTTCTGCGCTTCAATCAGTTGCGCTTCGAGGTTGGCAATCTTCTCATCGCGCGGATCCACCTGCTCAGCAGAAGCGTCTGGTTCAACCGCCTCAATATCTTCGTGCTGATCCATGATAATTTCTTCCGGGGCTTGCCCGTCAGGCGTTTTCTGTTCTTTACTACTCATGAATTTCTCCGCGTTTTTTCGCATTCATCTCGCTAACTTCGCTTATTATGGGGATCAGTTTCCGGGTTTCAAGGGAACGCGACAGATTGTCATCATTCATTTGGCACAAGGACCACCAGAAAATGGCTCATCATTTCAAGTGTATTGGTATTGTCGGTCATCCACGTCACCCCACCGCGCTGACCACACATGAAATGCTCTATCGCTGGCTGTGTACAAAAGGGTATGACGTCATTGTCGAGCAGCAGATTGCACAAGAGTTACAGCTTAAAAACGTGCGTACCGGTACGCTGGCCGAAATTGGTCAGCAGGCGGATCTCGCGGTTGTCGTCGGCGGTGACGGTAATATGCTTGGCGCCGCACGCACGCTGGCGCGCTACGATATTAAAGTCATTGGCATCAACCGTGGCAATCTGGGCTTTCTGACAGACCTTGACCCCGACAACGCACAGCAGCAGTTGGCTGACGTTCTGGAAGGTTATTATATTGCGGAAAAGCGCTTTTTGCTGGAAGTACAAGTCTGCCAGCAGGACTGCCAGAAGCGCATCAGCACTGCCATCAATGAAGTCGTTCTCCATCCGGGTAAAGTTGCCCATATGATTGAGTTCGAAGTTTATATTGATGAGGTTTTTGCATTCTCCCAACGTTCAGACGGCCTGATCATCTCCACGCCGACAGGTTCCACAGCCTACTCGCTTTCAGCGGGCGGCCCAATCCTGACCCCTTCACTGGATGCCATCACTCTGGTGCCCATGTTCCCGCATACGCTCTCAGCACGCCCGCTGGTCATTAACAGTAGCAGCACCATTCGCCTGCGTTTCTCACACCGTCGTAGCGATCTGGAAGTAAGTTGCGACAGCCAAATCGCGCTGCCTATTCAGGAAGGCGAAGATGTATTGATTCGACGCTGCGACTACCATCTCAATCTGATACACCCTAAAGACTACAGTTATTTCAATACATTAAGCTCGAAACTCGGCTGGTCAAAAAAATTGTTCTGAAAACGTGCCCCAGGGCTTTACTGTATATAAAACCAGTTTATACTGTATTTAAACACAGTTATGGTTATTCATACAGGAAAGCAACCATGTTGGCACAACTGACTATCAGCAACTTTGCGATTGTTCGTGAACTCGAGATCGACTTCCATAGCGGAATGACGGCTATCACGGGTGAGACCGGCGCAGGTAAATCCATCGCTATTGATGCGCTGGGGCTTTGCCTGGGTGGTCGTGCCGATGCCGACATGGTGCGCGCGGGAGCTGCACGCGCTGACCTGTGCGCGCGTTTCGCCCTGAAAGATACGCCTGCGGCACAGCGCTGGCTGGAAGAAAACCAGCTTGAAGACGGGCGTGAGTGTTTACTTCGTCGCGTTATCAGCAGTGACGGGCGCTCTCGTGGTTTTATCAACGGCACGGCAGTTCCCCTTTCGCAATTGCGCGAGTTGGGGCAGTTGCTGATTCAAATCCACGGCCAACACGCGCACCAGTTGCTCGTAAAATCTGAGCATCAGAAAGCGTTGCTGGATGGCTACGCAGGTGAGTATGCACTTACTCAACAGATGACAGAACATTACCGTCAGTGGCATACAAGCTGCCGCGAGCTGGCGCAGCATCAGCAGCAAAGTCAGGAGCGTACCGCGCGTGCCGAACTGCTGCATTATCAATTGAAAGAGCTGAACGAATTCAACCCGCAGCCGGGTGAATTTGAACAGATCGATGAAGAGTACAAACGCCTCGCCAACAGCGGTCAGTTACTTAGTACCAGTCAGCATGCGCTGAATTTGCTGGCCGACGGCGAAGATGCCAATCTGCAAAGCCAGCTCTATAACGCACGCCAAATGGTTACCGAACTGGCAGGTATGGATGCCAGCCTGTCCGGCGTTCTCACGATGCTCGAAGAAGCGGCAATTCAGGTCAGCGAGGCCAGCGATGAACTGCGTCATTACTGTGACCGTCTGGACCTCGACCCGAACCGCTTGTATGAGCTTGAGCAGCGTATTTCAAAACAGATTTCGCTGGCACGCAAACACCATGTCAGTCCGGAAGCACTGCCGCAATTTCATCAGGCATTGCTGGAAGAACAGCAACAGCTTGATGACCAGGCTGACTCCCAGGAAACCCTGAAGCTTGCGGTGGCGAAGCACCACCAACTGGCACTGGACGCAGCCCGTCAGCTTCATACGCAGCGGGTACACTACGCGCAAGAGCTGGGACAATTAATTACAGACAGCATGCATATGCTCTCGATGCCCCATGGGGTATTTGATATCGACGTCAGCTTTGATGAGCACACGCTCACGGCAGATGGTGCAGACCGTATTGAGTTCCGCGTTACAACAAACCCCGGCCAGCCCTTACAGGCTATTTCTAAAGTCGCTTCCGGCGGTGAGTTATCACGTATCGCATTAGCCATTCAGGTCATCACCGCGCGGAAAATGGAAACCCCGGCGCTGATTTTCGACGAAGTGGATGTAGGGATCAGTGGTCCAACGGCAGCGGTCGTTGGCAAACTTCTCCGCCAGTTAGGCGAATCTACCCAGGTGATGTGCGTAACTCACCTGCCTCAGGTTGCGGGCTGTGGGCACCATCACTTCTTTGTTAGCAAAGAGACCGATGGCGCAATGACCGAAACACATATGCTGCCTTTAGATAAACGCGCACGTTTACAGGAACTGGCACGGCTGTTAGGCGGTAGTGAAGTCACCCGAAATACACTGGCAAATGCGAAAGAGCTACTCGCTGCGTAAACTTTTTGCCAT
The DNA here is from genome assembly GCF_040578655.1 of Phytobacter sp. RSE-02. Taxonomy (NCBI): domain Bacteria; kingdom Pseudomonadati; phylum Pseudomonadota; class Gammaproteobacteria; order Enterobacterales; family Enterobacteriaceae; genus Phytobacter; species Phytobacter sp. RSE-02. The sequence goes on from NZ_JBEULY010000010.1 coordinate 20,920, forward strand.
TAGTAAGGTCTCAGTACACGATAAATTCGCCGTCAGACCAGGTAGCAAAGGTTTTAAACTGGCTAAAGGTCTATTATTATCGGCACATTACAAATGAGCCACGTACTGTTCGGGCCCGAAAAGGAATCAAATCACTATGCGCTGTAAAATGCTGACTGCTGCCGCAGCGGTTCTTCTGATGTTGACCGCAGGCTGTTCCACTCTGGAGCGAGTGGTTTACCGTCCTGATATCAATCAGGGGAACTACCTGACTCCGAATGACGTTTCTAAAATCCGCGTAGGGATGACGCAACAGCAGGTTGCATACGCATTGGGTACGCCGATGATGACCGATCCGTTCGGAAGCAGTACCTGGTTCTACGTATTCCGTCAGCAGCCAGGGCACGAAGGTGTGACCCAGCAGACGCTGACTCTTACCTTTAACAGCAGCGGCGTATTAACCAACATTGATAACAAACCCGCACTGACAAAAGAGTAATCGCAGGATTAGAAATGGCGCCCAATGGCGCCATTTTTCATTTCAGGGGAAGAGAAGATGGCCGTGCCAGAAAGCAAAACTGCCTTACTGGAAGCAATGGAAAAATCGGCAAGCGCTCTGCGCAAAAAACTCATCCGCATTCCGGCGGACATCGCTTATCAGCAATGTCTGGAAGGGCACGTGGCCGGTAGCCGCATGAGTGTTGCTAATCTTGTCAGCTATCTGATTGGCTGGGGAGAGCAAGTTCTCATCTGGCACCAACAGGAAGCCGCGGGCGAAGAAGTAGACTTCCCGGCAAAAGGCTTTAAATGGAATGAACTGGGGAAACTTGCACAAAAATACTACGCTGATTACCAGCATATTACGTCATGGCCAACGCTGCTTGCCATGCTGGAAGAGAATCAACAGCAACTGGTATCACTGGTGAATGGCTTTAGTGACGATGAGTTGTACCACCAACTCTGGTACGGAAAATGGACACGAGGACGTATGATTCAATTCAACAGCGCCTCACCGTATAAGAATGCCAGCGCCAGGCTGAACAGCCTGTTAAAAACGCTCGCCGAAGCCTGAACAGACCTATTTCTTCGCCGCTCTCTCCGCGCGCTGCCTGCGCAATTCTTTCGGATCAGCAATCAACGGGCGATAAATTTCGATACGGTCACCATCAGCAACAACATCTTGCAGTTTCGCCGGGCGACTATAAATGCCCACTTTGTTGCGGCTGAGATCGATATCTGTACGTAACTCAAGCAGGCCAGAGGCAACAATCGCATGTTCGATGGTTGCCCCTTCTTCCAGGCTCACCCGCTGCAGGTACTGCTTTTCCGGCAACGCATACGCCACTTCCACCACAATCTTACCCGGCACTGTAGACCTCTTTCGCACGTACGGTAAAGGCATCTACCATATTGGCGGCCAGCTCTTTGAAAATACGACCAAACGCCAGCTCAATCAGCTTATTGGTAAATTCAAAATCAAGGTTAAACTCGATGCGGCAGGCATCCGCTGATAGCGGCGTAAACTTCCAGCCCCCCATCAACCTCTTGAATGGACCATCGACAAGGTGCATCAAAATGGTTTGGTTTGCCGTTAAGGTATTTCGCGTTGTGAAAGTCTTGCTGATTCCCGCTTTCGAGACATCCACTGCCGCCGTCATCTGCGTAGGGCCGGACTCCAGCACGCGGCTACCCGTGCACCCCGGCAGAAACTGCGGGTAAGATTTCACATCGTTAACCAATTCATACATTTGTTCCGCGCTGTAAGGCACCAGTGCAGAGCGACTAATCTGAGGCATAGCATTTCCTGCGATCACACAATCATCAAATAATAACATTTCCCATACATGAAAGGAAAACGCTACGCCGGAACTCGTGCTAAGATAACGCGTTGAACCTCACAGGATGCAATGAGGTCTTTTTGGATATCAGATTACCAATGGCTTCACGACACTTATGACGAAGAAAAAAGTACACAAACCCGGTTCCGCCACCATCGCGATGAATAAGCGCGCCCGCCACGAATATTTTATCGAAGAAGAGTTTGAGGCGGGTCTGTCTCTGCAGGGCTGGGAAGTCAAATCCCTGCGAGCGGGCAAAGCCAACATCGGCGACAGCTATGTGATTCTGAAAGATGGCGAAGCATACCTGTTCGGTGCCAACTTCACCCCGCTGGCGGTGGCTTCGAGCCACTATGTTTGCGACCCAACCCGTACGCGTAAGTTGCTGCTTAACCAACGTGAACTGGATAGCCTCTATGGTCGCGTAAACCGCGAAGGTTATACCGTTGTCGCGCTTTCGCTGTACTGGAAAAATGCCTGGTGTAAAGTCAAAATCGGCGTTGCGAAAGGCAAGAAACAGCATGATAAACGTTCCGATCTTAAAGAACGTGAATGGCAACTGGATAAAGCCCGCATTATGAAAAACGCAGGCCGCTAATGACGCCCACCGGATGCTTCCGCAGCGGGAGTGTCCGGGCAACACAACTTTCCCGCAGCGCCTTTCTCACTTTGGGTGTAGAGAAATGTTTGAACATCAAGATTTCTCGTATGTCATGCCCTTCTCTTCCCATATCGCTTCTCTGAATTTACTCTCTGAACGTAATCATCTTTATTCGTAACGATATCAGTGGTTATTGTTCACATTCTCGCCAGACAACTCTGGCAAAAAGCGTTACAGCGATATGGACTGGTGTGCTGCGTCATAAATCTGTTATACTTAGCGCAACACTTTTGGGGCTGATTCTGGATTCGACGGGATTTGCGAAACCCAAGGTGCATGCCGAGGGGCGGTTTGCCTCGTAAAAAGCCGCAAAAAATAGTCGCAAACGACGAAAACTACGCTTTAGCAGCTTAATAACCTGCTCTGAGCCCTCTCTCCCTAGCTTCCGCTCTTAAGACGGGGATCAAAGAGAGGTCAAACCCAAAAGAGATCGCGTGGAGGCCCTGCCTGGGGTTGAAGCGTTAAAACTAATCAGGCTAGTCTGGTAGTGGCGTGTCTGTCCGCAGGTGCCAGGCGAATGTAAAGACTGACTAAGCATGTAGTACCGAGGATGTAGGAATTTCGGACGCGGGTTCAACTCCCGCCAGCTCCACCAAAATTCTCCATCGGTGATTACCAGAGTCATCCGATGAAGTCCTGAGAGCCCGCACGGCGTAAGCCCTGCGGGCTTTTTTGTTGTATACGCCCGATCCTGCATAGGATTGACACGTTCCGTTCGTTTAGCAAAACTTATCCCTGCGCCTTGTCTGTTCCATCGCAGGGGAGAAAGGAATGCATATTATCGAAACCGCGCTGTCGAGCCGCGTCCCTGTCTGGTATGCGTTATCAGAGCTTTTCACGGGGCGGGAACTCCAGGACTATGACTATCGATGGATGGCCCAAGTAATAAAGGAATCCGGGCTTAGCCGGGAAACCATCTTCATGATCCTGGATGAGGAGGTTGCCCCAGTCCTCCAGGTTAATATTATTTATAACCCAACACCGGTAATGGAAGGTTGGTCAGTAGAAGATATTAAAAAGCGTGTAGCTGAGTATATAAAGAAAAAACCGACAATCATCGAGCGGATCATTCCGGCCCGCTTGCTATTAAAACAGCGTCGGAAGCACATTCACTATGAGCTAAACAGACTTCTTGTCGAGTTGGATAAATGCACTTTGCAAAAAGCGTGAAGAGAAGACGACCTGCAGTTGGTATTTCTTAAAGCGCTATTTCACACGCTTAGCTTGCCGCTTATCAAGTACCCTACATCTTCCTGACGCGACGGGTTGGCCTGAACAAACTGTGCGACATGATTTTGAATTCGCGACAAAGCGCACAAATCTTTCTCATTCTATTTCGAATATAAGCAAAGCGTGACGGCCAATTACCGGGAGTAACGGTATTGATGAGAAAAAAGACCCGTTACGAAAGGGGTTTTCTGCGATGACTACCCATAAAATTGATAAGGATGAGAGAAGTGGTTATGCTTTTTACTGAGCAGCGAAATACTCTACTTAGAAAAAAAAGAGTAATGACACTAAAAGACAGACATTTCCATTCATAATTTGCTATAAATTATTTTGCATCGGCGGTATATATATTGTGTCCACCTGAGAAACAAAAGTGATACGCTCGTTTGGTTTCCAGGAACCATTCGCAAAGAAGCAATTCGAAACACCACCAAATTCAAGTAAAAGGATCTGCAAATGTCAGAAGCACTGAAAGCCTTAAACAACATTCGCACACTGCGTGCTCAAACGCGTGAAGTTAGCCTGGAATATCTTGAAGATATTCTCGAAAAGTTCACGGTCATCGTTGAAGAACGCCGCGAAGAAGAAGCCTCTCAGCGTAAGGAACTCGAGGATAAACAGGCAAAACTCGAAGCCTTTCGTGTGAAACTTCTTGAGGAAGGCATTGACCCGGCAGAGCTCATCTCCTCCTTAAAAGGACAGGCGACAAAAACAAAATCGACCCGTGAGCCTCGCCCGGCGAAATACAAATATATCGATGAAGACGGCAGCGAAAAAACCTGGACAGGCCAGGGCCGCACGCCTAAAGCGATTACCTCCGCGCTCGAGAAAGGGAAAAAACTGGAAGATTTCGCAATCTAATATCCAGCAATGGGGGGAGTAATGCTCCCCCGCAACGCTATGAAATTCTTTCTATAGCGGAACTCGCCCGCCCTGCCGATAACACAAGATGATTGACCATCAACTAGGGAATAATCTTAAGTGCGTGGCAGTAAATTAAAACCCACCGCCATATTCTCCCTTGTACTACTGCGCTTTATCGCACTCTCCTGATATATTCATATCCCCGTCGCGGCAAGTCGGTTTAGCTGTGTAATCCTTTACTCTCCATTACAATAAAACTATCCGTGCCTAATATAAGCAACAGAGCCTGATAAACAGATGTTCAGGTTACTAGGTCAAGACGGACCAATAACATCCCGGGTCGGTTCCCGTAAGGCCGGACCATTAAAATTAATACCCGGTGCAATATACTTTTGAAACGTAACGGCTCAGCATCAAGCCGATGCTGACACCCGACTGTCAAATAACCAGGCAGGATAAAATGGCAGCCAGCCACGAAAGTCTTCCTCGCTCCCCATACCTGGCGTATTGCGAAACAACCCCGCCGTTAAATCGCTTTTTCAGCGAGGAAAATTTTTTACCCCAGGCGAAACTTTCCCGCGACATCCAGCGAACTGTCTATGAGCGTTAAATTCCCTAACCCCGTGGAGCGCAACATGACACCGATGAAAAAACTCTTTTTGAGCCTTACCTCTGCCGTACTGCTTAGCGTCTCAATGCCGATGTTCAATGCCCAGGCCGCATTGCCAACCGGTGCGCAGGCCCCCGATTTTCAATTGCAGGGCGCACTGGCGGGCAAGCCTCTGACGTTCTCACTGAAACAGGCACTGCAAAAAGGCCCGGTTGTGCTCTATTTCTTCCCGGCGGCATTCAGTAAAGGCTGCACCATCGAAGCCCACGCCTTTGCCGAAGCCACGGATGACTTCAAAAAACTGGGCGCGACCGTCATTGGCGTGACCGCAGGTAATGTGGACCAGGTAGATGAGTTCTCTAAACTGGAGTGCCGCGATAAGTTCACCGTCACGGCTGACCCAGGCGCAAAAGTCGCCTCGGAGTACCAGACGCTGATGCAGATGAATGGCAAAACCCTTTCTGACCGGACCTCATTTGTTATCGCGCCGGACGGTAAGATCCTGCTGAGCTACACTGACAGAAACCCGGAAACGCATATCCAGAAAACGATGGATGCGGTGAAACAGTACGCAAATTCGCACTCGTAAAAAGCGGACGTCAACCACCCCATTAGCCATCAGAGACTCACTATGTTAACCGCAATGCTGGCCGCCTTCGCAGGCGGCATTATCCTTAATTTTATGCCCTGCGTTTTCCCGATAATCTCGCTTAAGGCGCTGGGGCTGGTTCGCCATTCACACAGTACGGTGCAGACGCGCAAAGAAGGGCTTGGCTTCTTACTCGGCACGGTTGTTACCATGCTGATACTGGCCGCGGTTTTGTTAGCCCTGCGCGCGGGCGGTACCGCCGTCGGTTGGGGGTTTCAGCTCCAGTCGCCGCTGGTGATTGCCTTCCTCGCACTGGTTATTTTGGGCGCTGCGCTGAATTTACTTGGCGTGTTTGAAGTGGGTCTGTCGATGCAGCGCGCCGGGGAAATTTCCGTTGATCGCGGCGCGTTTGTCCGGGCGGCGCTAACCGGGGCGCTGTCGATCATTGTGGCAACCCCCTGTGCCGCCCCGTTTATGGCGGGTGCTATTGGCTATGCGCTGGTGCAACCACCTGCCATGGCGCTGGTTATCTTTTTTGCACTCGCACTCGGTTTCGCCGCGCCATTCACTCTTATCTCCCTCTTCCCGGCGTTGGGAAAATGGCTACCGCGCCCCGGTGCCTGGATGAATACGTTAAAACGTGGCCTGGCGTTTCCGATGTTCGGCGCCTTCGGCTGGTTGGTATGGGTGCTGGCTCAGCAGGCAGGAACCACCGCGCTCGCCGCGATTCTGGCGGCCGCTGTAGTGCTGAGTTTCGCCGCCTGGCTCTATGGTATGGCGCAGCAACGGCGCTTTGCCGGTAAGCGGCATCTCGCGTTGTTTGCAGTCACCGCTGCGCTGATTCTGGCAGTGATTGTTCCGCTGCCGTCGGTAATCAAAAATGGCGCCCCGCTTGAGACGACGGCACATGTCGAAGAGGTAAAATGGTCGCCGCAAAATGTGGCGGATAATCGTGGCCACGGCAAAGCGATTTTCGTCAATTTCACCGCATCCTGGTGTATCACTTGTCAGGTAAACGAGAAGACATCGCTGTCTACGCAGGCCGTGAAAGAGACACTGGCGCGCACGGGCACACTTTATATGGTGGCCGATTCAACCAAATTTAATGCCGATATCGATGACACGATGAACGCCCTGGGTCAGGGCAGCCTGCCGCTGTATGTGGTCTATCCGGCAGATGGCAGCGAACCGAAAATTTTGCCGCAGGTGCTTACCCCGTCGATAGTGGTCAACGCCCTGACACAGGCCAGCGGTAAAAAGACATGAAGCCGTAAATAAGGCGGGATATGCAAAAATATGAGGCAACACGTGAGCAATGGCCGCAATTGATGGCGCTTGCCCAGGCCGGCGATCAGGCGGCCTACACGCAGTTGCTAAAGGCGCTGGTACCGGTTATTCGCTCGCTGGTGCGTAAGCAGGTTGACGATGACATGCTGGTTGAAGATGTCATTCAGGATGTGCTGCTGACCGTGCACAGGGTACGTCACACCTACGATCCCGCTTCGCCTTTCTTACCGTGGTTGATGGCAATTGCCCATGCCCGTTCGGTTGATGCGCTGCGCCGTCGTGGCCGTCATCGCCAGCGCGAGCAAGACGGCAGCGAGGCGCCTGAGTACGCAAGCGAAGACCGTTATCTGGCCGCCAGCGTTGAACAACACCAGTCCCGGGAAGAACTCGCCATGCTGTTAAACCAGCTTCCGGCGCGCCAGCGGCAGGTAATTGAACATGTACACCTGCACGAAATGACCCTTTCAGAAACCGCGACGCGCAACAACCTGACGGTGGCGGCCGTTAAGTCTCTGCTGCATCGCGCATTAAGTAACCTTCGTCGGTTAGGAGCGCATCATGGCCGATCATGATCTTTTTATTGAGCAGTTAAGTCGTACTATCGAGCCCGTAAAACGTCCGTGGCAGCCAGGATGGCGGGTTGTAGCGTGGATCGTGATGGCATTGCCCTGTGGGGCGCTTGCCAGTTTACTGGTGCACCGGACCTTTACCGACTGGTCTCAGACAGGCGCCGCGTGGGTTATCTTGCAGCTATTTCTGACCTTTATTACCGGCGCGCTGGCTATCCGTAACGCCTTTCTGCTGAGCATTGCCGGGCAGCAATCCCTGAGCTGGAAATGGTTTACGCCGCTGGTTAGCCTCTGGCTCGCACTTTCCTTTGCCAATATGCAGTTGCATCACCACCTCCCGGTACAAGGCAGCGAGGTGGGAACAAATTGTTATCTCTTTATGGTTGTGGTGAGCGTGCCGATGATGGCGATCGTGATTGGTTATCTGCGCCGTACCCGCACGTTATTTCCCGCCCGGAGCCTGGCAGCCGCCGGGGCTGGCGTCGCCTGCATGGCGCTGACATTACTGGCCCTTTGCCACCCAACCCATGTGAGTGCGCTGGATTTTCTGATGCATCTCAGCGCCACGGCAACGATCATCCTGGGTACCATGCTGTTGGGCTATAAATGGGTGTCGCTGCCCCACCATTAAACGTATGCCGCACCTTTTGCTGCACAACACGCAGACAGCGCGCGGTTTTGCGTGCCGTCCCGACATTCACTGATAACAGCAGGTAACACTCTCCTCTGGGTCAAATGAGTGATATATTTTCACGCATTAACCCAAGGAGACGTCATGTCGGAATTTGATTCAATCGCGCAGGAGCTTCAGCGCCAGGCCGAAGCAGAAGACAAACGGCAACGAGAAGACGACAACGCATTGCTGGGCCGGGTACTGGAAATCTACGGACAAAAGTATGTGGCGGAACAGTTACGCAAACTGGGTCAAAACGAATGGAGTCGTGAAAGATTAAACCGGCGGGTCAACGGCAAAGGCACCCCTGCGCCATTGACCGCCGCCGAGGAAGCCTTACTGCGCAAAATGCTTCCCTCGCCGCCTGCACACCATCCGCATTATCAATTCCGCTTTATTGACCTGTTCGCCGGTATTGGCGGTATCCGCAATGGTTTTGAAGCCATTGGCGGACAGTGTGTCTTTACCAGCGAATGGAACAAAAATGCGGTGCGGACTTATAAAGCTAACTGGTACAACGACGAAAGCAGCCATCGTTTTAATCAGGATATCCGCGAAGTTACGCTGAGCGGTAAACCGGACGTCACCGACGCGCAGGCCTATGCGCATATCGACGAACAGATCCCCGATCATGACGTCCTGTTGGCAGGATTTCCGTGCCAGCCGTTCAGCTTAGCCGGGGTGAGTAAAAAGAACGCCCTCGGTCGCGCCCATGGTTTTGAATGCGAAGCGCAAGGCACGCTCTTTTTCGATGTCGCGCGGATTATTAAAGCCAAACGCCCGGCCATCTTTGTGCTGGAAAATGTCAAAAACCTGAAAAGCCACGATCAGGGGAAGACCTTTACCGTGATCATGAATACCCTTGATGAACTGGGGTACGACGTGGCCGACGCAGAAGCGACTGGTAAAGACGACCCGAAGATTGTGGATGGCAAACACTTTCTGCCCCAGCACCGCGAACGTATTGTTCTGGTGGGTTTTCGCCGCGATTTACAGCTAAAGCAAGATTTTACCCTGCGTAATATCGACCGCTTCTATCCGCGCAGCAGACCGACCTTCGGTGAGCTCCTTGAGCCCACTGTTGATGCGAAGTATGTGCTGTCGCCTAAACTGTGGGATTACCTTTTCCATTATGCGAAGAAGCACGCGGCAAAAGGCAACGGTTTTGGATTTGGACTAGTTGATCCTACTAATGCAGCTAGCGTGGCACGAACCTTATCTGCCCGCTATCACAAAGATGGCTCAGAAATTCTGGTCGATCGCGGCTGGGATAAAGCGCTGGGTGAAAGTAACTTTAGCGACGCCGCCAACCAGCAGCGTCGTCCGCGCAGGCTAACGCCACGCGAATGCGCGCGCCTGATGGGTTTTGAGAAACCTGGCGAAAAACCGTTTCGCATTCCGGTGTCGGACACGCAGGCCTATCGTCAGTTTGGTAACTCCGTGGTGGTGCCGGTGTTTGCTGCGGTCGCCCGGCTGCTGGAGCCCTCTATATTGCGTGCCGTCACTCTCAGGAAGGGGCAACCCACGCGTTGATATGGTCGAGCAAATGGGCAACATAGCGAGTGAGCTTAGGTAACGGACGGCGCTGCTGGCGATAAAGCAGCCACACCTGGCGCGGCTGTGGCGCAAAGTCCGTTAACACGCGTACCAGTTTGCCGCTTGCCAGTTCATCGGTCAGTAAGATCTCCGGCTGGAGTAATAATCCCGCTCCCGCAACAGCGGCAAGGCGCAATGCCTGCCCGTCATTACAACGAAATACCGGGTCTCGCCGCCAGGACATGTCGCCGTCAGTTCCCGGTAGTTTCCATTCGTTATTCGCGTTCCAGACCATATGCGACAGGCAGCGATGATGCTGTAAATCATCCGGCGTACGTGGCTCACCGTGCCGCGCCAGGTAATCGGGTGAAGCACAAATCACCATGCGATAAAGGCACAGTGGCTTTGCAACCACGTCATCGTTGTGTAACCCACCAATGCGGATCGCCAGATCGAATCCTTCATCAACCAGATCAACCCGTCGGTTGCTCAGATCCAGTTCGACGCGTACCTGCGGGTGCGCGTTAAGAAAGGAAGCAGTCAGTGGAGCCACCACGCAGGCGCCAAACGTCGTGGAGGCACTTACCCGCAACGTACCGGCGGGAGTATCGCGCAGCCGTTCAATGGAGGTATCCGCCATATGTACCTGCTCAAGCACCCGGCGTGCTTCTTCATAATAGACACGCCCGGCATCCGTCAGACTTTGTCGCCGGGTATTGCGCTCCACCAGCCTTGCGCCAAGCTGCTCCTCCAGCGCACCGATGTATTTCCCCACCATCACCGCCGACAGATTCAATTGACTTGCCGCCTGGGTGAAACTGCCACAATCCGCAACGGTAACGAACACTTCCATACTGCGCAGCTTATCCATATTGCTAACCCACAGTTAGTAATCAATTAACGTTTAGCTCATTTATCTTATAAATAATTAGAGGAAGAATAGCCACTACTGCAACAGAGGAGCATAGCGATGAAAATTTTACTGATTGGCGCAAGTGGTACCGTAGGTCGGGCGGTTGAGCAGGAGCTGAACCAGGGTCAGCATGACATTATCCGCGCAGGGCGCACCAGCGGTGATTTCCATGTTGATATCACGTCCGATGAGAGCGTGGCAGCACTGTTTGAAAATGTGGGGAGAGTCGATGCTATCGTCGCCACCACCGGCAATCTTTTCTTTGGGCCGCTGGAGAAAATGACCAGCCGGGATTTTTCGATTGGCCTGCAGGATAAATTGCTCGGCCAGGTACGTCTGGCGTTGACAGGGCAACATTACCTGAACGAGGGTGGCTCGATTACGCTAACCAGCGGGATTGTTGGCCAGGAGCCTATCGCGCAAGGGGTAAATGCCACCACGGTCAACGCCGCGCTGGAAGGTTTTGTGAAGGCAGCGGCGTGCGAACTGAAACACGGGCAGCGTATAAATGTCGTTAGCCCGACCATGCTGAGCGAATCGCAAGAAGCCTACGGCTCCTTCTTTCCGGGGTTTGAGAGCGTGCCAGCCGCGCGGGTGGCGCTGGCTTATCGCCGCAGTATTGAAGGCGTGCAGACAGGGCGTGTCTATACCGTGGGATATTAATCGCCCCTCATCCGTCAATGAGGGGGCTGCGGATTAGACATCCGTTTTCAGGCCCGTGACAAAACTCTGCCACTGCTCCTGTAGTGCGCTGAGATGGCCTTGCTCAATTTCACGGATGTAGGGTAACGAGCGATTTTTCTCAACCCAATTGTTGATTGAAGAGAACCAGGCATCACTGTCTGTGGTACTGGCGGTGAGGCTCAGCATTGCATTGCGGACTGTCTGGGAAGAGTGCGTTCCTTCGGCCAGTTGTGCGAGGGCATCCTGATGATGCTGTGCCTGGTCGCGATCCCCCAGGCTTTCCGACAGTCTGCTCGCCTGAGTCAGGACCACTTTGGTCATCTGATCGGCCTGTGAAGATTTATCACTAATAAACTGGGCGACAAATGCGCTTGCCTCAGTCTGGTAATCCGTTGCCACATACTTCTGTACTACCAGATTCAGCTTGGCTTGTGTTAAGGCCAGATCCATCGCATTGGTGGTGTAATCCCCGTTTTGGGTTGGGGATGTCAGGGCTTTATGCAGTGCGTCAGCCATCTCATCGGCGTTAACCGTGGCGTTCTGGAAAAAGGCCTGAAAACTGACCGCGTCATTAGCGGTGGCGGGATCGGAATAGAAATCACTGGCAAGGCTTGGTCCCGTTGGCATACGCGCTATCGCCTGGTTACGCAGGTTGAGCGCTTCGCGGGCGCTCGCGTCTATCTCTTCCTGCGTCGGCGGCGTTAAGTTATCCCTTGCTTGCGCCATCGCTTCCGGCGACAGACTGACCTCAACAGAATCCACTGGATCAACGTTTTTCCCCGTCACGGCATGCACCGTTTCCAAACGGGTAGTGGCAGGCATGTCCCTCAACGAGGCAGCCGAACTTACATCCTTAATGCTCATATCTTCTCCTTAGAATTGATGCCAAACGTATTTTTTATCGTCTCAATGGCGAAGAACTTTACGGACTTGCACAAAAAATTGGAGAAAATATTAGGTTAACAATACGTTATGAAAACATAAGGGCGAAAGCTCTCGCCCTTCGCCTCTTAGTCACGTGACTGAACCCAAAAAGCGTGAATCAGGCCAGGGAAATAGCCAAGCAACGTCAGAATTACGTTGAGAATGAAAGCCCAGCCAAAGCCTTTACCAATGAGTACGCCCAGCGGGGGCAGAATAATCGTAAAAATAATACGCCAGAAACCCATAACTTCTCCATTGCGATACAAATGCAGATGATTGTTAAAAAAGGAATTTAATGTAAAAGCTTAGCCAGTTTACGGAACACCGCCAGCCGAGCCTTGCGCTTTTACCCTCTTTTACGCAAAACAACATTTCATCAATAGCAGTCATCATCCGGCCCAACTGTACCTTGCGGGCAGTTCGCGCTAAGGTTTAATGACCAGGAAATAAGGAGGACAATATGATTACTGTTGGTGATGTAGTGCAGCCGCGTATTGGCGGACCGAAGTTAAAAGTCATTGAAGTGCATGAAGACCAAATCGTTGCCGTACCGGTGCATAATGACGCGGCAGAGAAAATTACCCTCAAAGCTGCGGACGTATCTCTTTATAAAGAAGACGGCGATTTCGGCGTCTGCTAATTCCTTTTTGCGGTGAGCATTTCTCACCGCAACTTATCTGTATTTCCCCACCCTTCATCACCTTTCTTTATGCAAAGAATCCGCATATTTACCCAACCAGAGAAACAGCATTTAACGCTAGAAAAAGCGTTTGTATAGCATAAAAAATGCTGCTGATTGAATTATGAACATCAGGGAAGGATTGTTTGCTAAAAGTACGCGTTGCCATAGTGAGTCATTTTGTGAATAACATCACAAATCCTCCATAAGCTAATGATATCAAATGCTTTTATTGCCCTTCCCAACAAAAATAACGAAATGCGCAAAAAACAGGCAAAGGCAGAGCAATTTATCCAGAAAAAGAAAATAAATAAAAATTATTAGCTAGTTGTTAGTTTATATCCAGACATATAATCTAGCACCATCAAATGTACCACAGCAAACCGCTAGTTACCGTCCGGTATCAGCTTATTTTCTCTTTTCAAGGAGCAGTACCATGTTCTCTTCGCAGTCCCGCCTGCGTCATGCCGTAGCAGACACCTTTGCAATGGTTGTCTATTGTTCGGTAGTGAACATGCTCATTGAAATATTCCTCTCTGGAATGACCTTCGAGCAGTCACTTTCATCACGTCTGGTTGCTATCCCGGTCAACATTATTATTGCCTGGCCTTATGGTCTGTATCGCGATGCGATCATGCGTTATGCCCGCCGTATTAGCCCGAAAAGCGGAATGCGAACACTGGCCGATGTTGTGGCGTATGTCACCTTCCAGTCACCGGTATATGTCGCTATTTTGCTGACTGTCGGCGCCGACTGGCACCAAATTGTCGCAGCGGTGAGTTCAAATGCGGTACTGTCGATGCTGATGGGTGCGCTGTACGGCTACTTCCTGGATTATTGCCGCCGTCTGTTTGGCGTGAGCTTTCAGCAGGCGAAAGCCTGAGGGTAGAGTGACAGGCCTGCGCCTGTCACTGCTTATTGAAACTCGCCGAACAGGCCCGATAAAAAACGCTCAAGCGCCAGCCGGGAACTGAAACCGTGTGGAATACCGTAATGTTCCTGCGCGTCCTCGCCTAAATATAACGGGAAGTTTTGATAGTGATCGCACGTCTTGATTTCCGAGGCGGGCTCCGCAAGGGACAGGCTTCGTTCTTTTAGCGTGGGGTGAATGATCAGCGCCGTACGTCCCATTCGCGCCTCTCGATTTACATACACATAATTGTCACCACGGCGGTAACCATAAGCTTTCGTCGTCGCAACATCCATTCTAAAACCCACTTTCTCAAGAACGCGTGCCACCTCATCGGGTCGTAAATACATATATTTTCCTCGTCATCTTTTTACTGCACCGCAACCTTACATTACTCAGCATTAGCAACGCTTTCAGAAAAGTCCATAAACGAGGGCAAATGCCGTTTCGGTGATTAGCGGCACAAAATTATGGTCTAAACTAAAATTCACATCGAAAACAAAGGAGGATCCGATGTTTAACAGACCTAATCGCAGTGATGTAGATGATGGCGTTCATGATATCCAGAATGATGTTCATAAACTGGCCGATAGCCTGGAAGATGTACTCAAGTCTCTGGGTAGCGATGCAAAAGACGAAGCGGATACCGCGCGTCGTAAAGCGCAGGCGCTGTTAAGAGAGACCCGGGCGCGTCTGCATGGTCGGACACCTGCACATCAGGCAGCGCGTGACGCGGTAAGCTGTGCGGGTACCTATGTGAAAGAGAATCCGGTCTATGCCCTGGGGGCAGTTGCCGCCGTCGGGATTTTCCTGGGTGCGCTGATTTGTAACCGCCGTTAACCCCCGTTTACTCTCCCCTCCTCAACCCCGGACGTGATGCACGTGCGGGGTTTTTTATTGCCTGCTGGCCTGTTTTACGCATATACAGCCCCCTCCTCGTTGCGCTCATCAACCAGGAAAAACTTATCTCAATTTCCTATATGTTGTGTGGTTGAAACTTTTATCAACTACATCTAGTATTCCTTTTAGTGACGAGCACACGACTGACGCGAACCTTCGCGCCGTTCTCTTATTTTAAATGGAAACACGAATCATGCGCATTATTATTTACACTCGAAATGACTGTGTACAGTGCCACGCCACAAAACGGGCAATGGAAAGCCGTGGCCTTGAATTCGAAATGGTGAATGTCGATCTTGTACCGGACGCCGCAGATGAACTGCGCGCAATGGGTTTTCGTCAGTTACCGGTCGTGGTTGCAGGTGAAACCCAATGGTCTGGCTTCCGCCCGGATATGATCAACCGCCTGCACACCGCGCCGCGTGTGGCCAGCGCATGAGCATCCTCGTCTACTTCTCCAGCAGCTCGGAAAACACGCAGCGGTTTATTGAGCGACTGGGGATGCCGGCGGTGCGTATTCCACTCAATGAGCGTGAGCGCATCCGGGTAGACGAACCTTACATTCTTGTTGTTCCCAGTTATGGCGGCGGCGGTACGGCAGGTGCCGTGCCGCGTCAGGTCATCCGCTTTTTAAACGATCAGCATAACCGTGCGCTGATTCGCGGCGTGATCGCCTCCGGCAATCGCAATTTTGGCGAAGCCTACGGGCGAGCGGGAGATGTGATCTCGCAGAAATGCGGTGTGCCGTATCTCTACCGTTTTGAGCTGATGGGAACCCAGCAGGACATTGAAAACGTGCGTAAAGGAGTGAGCGAATTTTGGCAACGACAACCGCAGAGCGCGTAATGCAAGCCGCACCGGATTACCATGCGCTGAACGCCATGCTGAATCTGTACGATAAAGCAGGCCGCATCCAGTTCGACAAAGACCACCAGGCGGTAGACGCGTTCTACAACAACCATGTCCTGCCCAATAGCATGACATTCGCCAGCCAGGATGAGCGCCTTAACTATCTGGTGCAGGAAGAGTATTACGATGAAAGCGTGCTGGCGCGTTATGATCGCGCTTTCGTGGTCGACCTTTTTGCTCACGCCCATGCCAGCGGTTTCCGTTTCCAGACGTTCCTTGGCGCATGGAAGTACTACACCAGCTATACGCTGAAAACCTTCGACGGCAAACGTTATCTTGAGCATTTCGAAGACCGCGTGTGCATGGTCGCGCTTACCCTCGCCCAGGGAGATAAAGTCCTGGCGCGGCAGTTGACCGATGAGATCCTGGCCGGTCGCTTCCAGCCTGCAACACCGACCTTCCTCAACTGCGGCAAAAAGCAGCGCGGCGAGCTGGTCTCCTGCTTCCTGTTACGTATTGAAGACAATATGGAATCCATTGGCCGCGCGGTGAACTCAGCGTTGCAGTTGTCCAAACGCGGCGGTGGCGTGGCCTTTTTGCTCTCTAATCTGCGCGAGACCGGTGCGCCGATTAAGCGCATTGAGAACCAGTCGTCGGGTGTAATTCCGGTGATGAAGATGCTGGAAGATGCCTTCTCTTATGCAAACCAGTTAGGCGCGCGTCAGGGAGCGGGTGCCGTTTATCTCAACGCGCACCACCCGGATATTTTGCGTTTTCTCGATACCAAACGGGAAAACGCCGACGAAAAAATTCGTATTAAAACGCTCTCACTGGGTGTGGTGATCCCGGATATCACTTTCCGTCTGGCAAAAGACAATGCTGACATGGCGCTGTTTTCCCCCTATGACGTGGAGCGCCTGTACGGCAAACCCTTCGGTGATATCGCAGTAAGCGAGATGTATGAGCAACTGGTCGCTGATGACCGCGTACGTAAGAAATATATCAACGCCCGCGATTTCTTCCAGACGCTGGCGGAAATCCAGTTCGAATCAGGCTATCCGTACATCATGTTTGAAGATACGGTGAACCGCGCTAATCCCATTGCCGGGCGTATCAATATGAGCAACCTGTGCTCCGAGATTTTGCAGGTGAATAGCCCGTCCACGCTGGATGAAAACCTGGACTACGTGGATATTGGTCACGATATCTCTTGCAACCTCGGCTCGCTCAATATCGCCCATACCATGGATTCGCCTGACTTTGGCCGCACGGTGGAAACGGCGGTGCGGGGCCTGAGCGCGGTATCAAATATGAGCCATATCCGCTCGGTTCCCTCGGTAGAAGCCGGGAATGCTGCATCACACGCTATTGGCCTGGGGCAGATGAACCTGCACGGCTATCTGGCGCGTGAAGGCATTGCCTACGGCAGTGAAGAGGGGCTGGATTTCACTAACTTCTATTTTTACACCATCACCTGGCACGCGCTGAATACCTCGATGATGATGGCCCGCGAACGCAACCAGCGTTTTGCAGGCTTCGAACAGTCGCGCTATGCCAGCGGAGAATTTTTCAATCAGTACCTGGAAAAGGACTGGCAGCCAAAAACAGAGAAAGTCCGTGCGCTTTTTGCCCGAAGCGGCATCACTCTCCCTGACCGCAATATGTGGGAGCAGTTGCGTGAGAACGTGATGCGCTACGGCATTTACAACCAGAACCTGCAGGCGGTTCCGCCCACCGGGTCTATTTCTTACATCAATCACGCCACGTCGAGTATCCACCCAATCGTGTCGAAAATTGAGATTCGCAAGGAAGGAAAAACCGGGCGCGTTTACTACCCTGCCCCGTTTATGACCAACGAAAACCTGGCGTTTTATCAGGATGCCTATGAAATCGGGCCGGAGAAGATCATCGACACCTACGCTGAGGCCACGCGTCATGTGGATCAGGGGTTGTCATTGACGCTGTTCTTCCCGGACACCGCCACCACGCGCGACATTAATAGAGCGCAGATTTATGCGTGGAAGAAAGGTATCAAGACGCTGTACTACATCCGCCTGCGCCAACTGGCGCTGGAAGGTACTGAAATCGAGGGCTGCGTGTCCTGCGCGCTGTAAGGAGAAAAGGATGAAACCACTATCACGCGTGAGCGCCGTCAACTGGAACAAGATTCAGGATGATAAAGATCTTGAGGTCTGGAACCGCCTGACCAGTAACTTCTGGCTACCGGAAAAGGTACCGTTGTCGAATGATATCCCCGCCTGGCAGACGCTGAGCCACGCGGAACAGCAACTGACGATCCGCGTTTTTACCGGGCTGACGCTGCTCGATACCATTCAGAATACCGTGGGTGCGCCGACATTAATGGCCGATGCGCTGACGCCCCATGAAGAGGCGGTGCTGTCGAACGTCAGCTTTATGGAAGCGGTGCATGCCCGCTCTTACAGCTCGATTTTCTCCACGCTGTGCCAGACGAAAGATGTGGATGCGGCCTACGCCTGGAGTGAAGAAAACAGCGCGTTGCAGCGCAAGGCACAGCTCATTCTGGAGTATTACCGTGCCGATGATCCGCTGAAGAAGAAAATTGCCAGCGTCTTCCTGGAGTCATTTTTATTCTATTCCGGCTTCTGGCTACCGATGTACTGGTCCAGCCGCGGCAAGCTAACCAATACGGCGGATCTGATTCGTTTGATCATTCGCGACGAGGCGGTTCACGGCTATTACATTGGCTATAAGTATCAGAAAGGGCTGGAAAAAGTCCGCAGTGAAAAGCGTGAAGAATTAAAGAATTTCGCGCTGGAGTTGATGATGGATCTCTACGATAACGAAGTGACCTACACCGAGGACTTATATGCGGAGTCGGGTTGGGCCGAAGATGTGAAAGCCTTCCTCTGTTACAACGCCAATAAAGCGCTAATGAACCTGGGCTATGAGCCCTTGTTCCCGGCGGAAATGGCAGAAGTAAACCCGGCAATTCTCGCAGCCCTCTCACCGGGGGCGGATGAAAACCACGACTTTTTCTCGGGTTCCGGTTCGTCTTATGTGATGGGTAAAGCAGTGGAAACCGAGGATGAGGACTGGGATTTCTGAGCCGCCCGTCTCCCCTCACCCCGGCCCTCTCCCCCCGGGGGAGAGGGAGAAAAACAGGCCGTACCCGGCTTATCTAACCGGCACCGATCCGGTCCCCTCGCCCCGTTGGAACTGAAGGAGCCCCACAAATAGTACGAGCACGGACAATCCCCTCTCCCCTGAGGCTGAGGAATCCCCACAAAAATGCGAGCACGATCGGTCCCCTCTCCTCTTTGGGGAGAGGGTTAGGGTGAGGGGAAATACCCGCGCATTGTTCAATATTATTCCCACTCACTCACTACAAACATTCCGTAATATTTCTTCCGTCATTCTTTCGCCATATTCACCCACAATCACCATCATCGCACCGTAATTTCAGCAGCGAATACGAAAAATCTCATAAAAATGAGATCACCGCTCAGCCCTTATCTCATGGGAAATTCAGGCGATTTTACCCTTGCAAAATTCCGCCAATACAAGTCATGAGGGTTGTCACAGAATCTCAGTATGCTAGGGTATACGCGGTCAATTATTCGCATCAGGTAACATATCGACATAAATAAATAACAGGAAACGTTCTATTGCATGGCAATTAAATTAGAAGTTAAAAACCTATATAAAGTATTTGGCGAGCATCCTCAGCGGGCTTTCAAATATATTGAAAAAGGATTTTCGAAAGAACAAATTCTGGAAAAAACAGGGCTATCGCTTGGCGTTAAAGACGCCAGTCTGGCCATTGAAGAAGGCGAGATATTTGTCATCATGGGATTATCCGGTTCGGGTAAGTCCACAATGGTACGCCTTCTCAATCGCCTGATTGAACCCACCCGCGGACAGGTACTGATTGATGGCGTGGATATCGCCAAAATATCAGACGCCGAACTCCGTGAGGTGCGCAGGAAAAAGATTGCGATGGTCTTCCAGTCATTCGCGCTAATGCCGCATATGACAGTGTTAAATAACACTGCGTTTGGCATGGAATTAGCGGGTGCGAGCGCCAGTGAGCGTCAGGAAAAAGCCTTAGATGCATTGCGTCAGGTCGGGCTGGAGAATTATGCCCATGCTTATCCGGATGAACTCTCTGGTGGTATGCGCCAGCGCGTAGGTCTCGCTCGCGCATTAGCGATTAATCCCGACATCTTATTAATGGACGAAGCTTTCTCGGCGCTCGATCCATTAATCCGTACCGAGATGCAGGATGAACTGGTGAAATTACAGTCGCGCCATCAACGCACTGTGGTCTTTATTTCCCACGATCTGGATGAAGCAATGCGTATCGGCGATCGGATTGCCATTATGCAAAACGGCGAAGTTGTTCAGGTCGGAACACCGGATGAAATTCTGAATAATCCGGCGAATGATTATGTGCGAACCTTCTTCCGTGGCGTGGATATTAGCCAGGTATTCAGCGCAAAAGATATTGCCCGCCGCACGCCGGTCGGCCTTATTCGCAGAACGCCAGGTTTTGGCCCACGTTCAGCGCTGAAGATGTTGCAGGATGAAGACCGTGAATATGGTTATGTGATTGAACGCGGTAATAAATTTGTTGGCATTGTCTCCATCGACTCTCTGAAAACGGCGCTAAGCCAGAATCAGGGTATCGATGCGGCGTTAATCGACTCCCCGCTTGCCGTGGAAGCGGAAACGCCGCTCAGCGAGTTGCTCTCTCATGTTGGCCAGGCACCCTGTGCGGTACCGGTGGTCGGTGAAGAACAACAATACGTCGGCATCATCTCCAAACGGATGCTGCTACAGGCTTTAGATCGCGAGGGAGCAAACAATGGCTGATCAAAATAACCCGTGGGAGAGCGCACCGGCAACCGACAGCGCGGCACAATCGGCTGACGCATGGGGATCATCACCCGCCCCCGCACCAACGGATGGCGGCGGTGCCGACTGGCTCGCCAATGCCCCGGCACCTGCGCCGGAGCATTTTAATATTATGGATCCCTTCCATAAGACGCTGATCCCACTGGATAGCTGGGTCACACAGGGGATCGACTGGGTGGTGACGCACTTCCGCCCGGTGTTCCAGGGCATCCGTGTCCCGGTGGATTACATCTTAAGCGCCTTCCAGCAATTGCTGTTGGGGATGCCTGCACCGGTTGCGATCATTGTCTTTTCACTGATCGCCTGGCAGATTAGCAGCGCCGGAATGGGCATCGCGGCACTGGTGTCACTGATTTTGATCGGCGCTATTGGCGCCTGGTCGCAGGCGATGGTCACGCTGGCACTGGTGCTGACCGCCCTGCTGTTTTGCATCATTATCGGGCTACCGCTTGGCATCTGGCTGGCGCGCAGTGAACGTGCGGCGAAGATCATACGTCCGCTGCTCGACGCCATGCAGACAACGCCTGCGTTTGTCTACCTGGTACCGATTGTGATGCTGTTTGGTATCGGCAACGTGCCGGGCGTGGTGGTAACCATTATTTTCGCCCTGCCGCCGGTGGTGCGTTTGACTATCCTGGGTATTAACCAGGTGCCGGAAGATTTAATTGAAGCATCACGGTCATTTGGCGCCAGCCCGCGCCAGATGTTGTTCAAAGTACAGTTACCACTGGCCATGCCCACCATTATGGCGGGGATCAACCAGACGCTTATGCTTGCCCTCTCCATGGTAGTGATCGCATCGATGATCGCCGTCGGTGGACTTGGTCAGATGGTACTTCGCGGTATTGGCCGCCTCGATATGGGGCTGGCAACCGTCGGTGGCGTGGGGATTGTTATCCTCGCCATCATCCTCGACCGCCTGACACAGGCGATGGGTCGCGATGCCCGCAGCCGGGGTAATCGTCGCTGGTACAGCACCGGCCCACTTGGGTTGATTACTCGCCCATTCATTAAGTAACGATGTAGCCGCCCGGAGACACGCGCTCCGGGCCTACTGAGTCCTGCCTAAAATTGAAGGAATAACAACGATGCGACAGAACATTATTCTCGCCACAGCGTTTGCCACCCTTGTCTCCACCAGCGCATTTGCGGCCGACCTGCCCGGCAAAGGCATCACCGTACAACCTTTCCAGAGCACTATCTCTGAAGAAACATTCCAGACCCTGCTGGTCAGCCGTGGGCTGGAAAAACTCGGCTACACCGTCAATAAGCCCAGCGAAGTGGACTACAACGTCGGCTACACCTCACTGGCGGCGGGCGATGTGACCTTTACCGCCGTGAACTGGCAACCACTGCATGATGATATGTACGCGGCGGCCGGCGGAGATAAAAAGTTCTATCGCGAGGGGGATTTCGTTACCGGCGCAGCACAGGGGTATCTGATCGATAAGAAGACCGCGGAGAAGTACAATATTAAAAGCATCGACCAGCTTAAAGATCCCAACATTGCCAAACTGTTTGATACCAACGGCGACGGCAAAGCAGACCTGACCGGATGTACGCCGGGCTGGGGCTGTGAAGCGGTGATCAACCACCAGATTGACGCCTTTGGTCTGAGTAAATCCGTGGTGCATAACCAGGGCAATTACGCGGCGATGATGGCCGATACCATTACTCGCTTTAAAGAAGGCAAACCGGTGCTCTATTACACCTGGACGCCGTACTGGGTTAGTGACGTACTGAAACCGGGGAAAGATGTGGTCTGGCTGCAGGTGCCATTCTCTTCTCTGCCGGGCGAGCAGAAAAATATCGACACCAAACTGCCTAACGGTATGAACTACGGCTTCCCGGTGAACACAATGCACATTGTCGCCAATAAAGCCTGGGCCGAGAAAAACCCGGCGGCGGCGAAACTGTTTTCCGTAATGAAGCTGCCGATTTCTGATATCAATGCGCAGAATGCGATGATGCACGCCGGTCACGCCTCCGAAGCGGATATTCAGGGTCATGTTGATGGTTGGATCAAAGCCCACCAGCAGCAGTTTGACGGTTGGGTGAAAGAGGCGCTGGCCGCGCAGAAGTAAGGGTTTGGCTTTTTAGTCGCTCTTCCCCTCGGTTTTCTCCCTCTCCCCGTGGGAAAGGAATCCCCACAAAATAATACGAGCACTATCGGTCCCCTCGCCCCTGCGGGGTGAGGGTTCGGGTGAGGGCAATAAACCGCACAAATTCTTAACCGCACTAAGCGACACGCGATCCCTCCCACCTTTTTCTCTTCATTAGTTATTATTGATATCCACGAAAATAATCAGCTAATGAATCTGTCACAGAAAAATGACCAAACAACATCAAGGGCTTAGCCCGGCGCTGATCGCGCTTATGTCCGTCGCCACCGGTCTATCCGTCGCCAGCAACTATTACGCGCAGCCGTTGCTCGATGCGATTGCCCGCGCCTTCGCGCTTTCTCCCAATCAGGCTGGCTTTATTGTCACCGCGGCCCAACTCGGCTATGCGGCTGGCTTGCTGTTCCTGGTTCCCCTGGGCGATATGTTTGAGCGCAGACGGCTCATCGTCTCCATGACCCTGCTGGCCGCGGGGGGGATGTTGATCACGGCCAGCAGCACCACGCTTGGGATGATGGTTCTTGGAACCGCACTGACGGGACTTTTCTCAGTGGTGGCGCAAATCCTCGTTCCGCTGGCCGCCACCCTTGCCGCGCCGGAAAAACGTGGCAAAGTCATCGGCACCATTATGAGTGGCCTGCTGCTTGGCATTCTGCTGGCGCGCACCGTTGCCGGATTACTGGCAAGCCTCGGCGGCTGGCGTACGGTCTACTGGGTAGCCAGCGTGCTGATGGTTATCATGGCGATTGCGCTATGGCGTGGTCTGCCAAAGGTCAAACAGGACAATCACCTGAATTACCCGCAGCTTCTGGGATCGATCTTCACCCTGTTTGCCAAAGAGAAAGTGCTGCGCACCCGCGCCCTGCTGGGCTGCCTCTCCTTCGCCAATTTCAGCATTCTCTGGACCTCGATGGCCTTTCTACTCGCCTCGCCGCCCTTTAACTTCTCAGAAGGAGTGATTGGGCTGTTTGGCCTGGTAGGCGCAGCAGGCGCACTGGGCGCGCGTCCTTTTGGTAGCCTGGCGGACAAAGGCAAAGCTCACCTGACCACCACCGTCTCACTGGGGTTACTGCTTCTCTCCTGGCTGGCGATTGCCTGGGGGCAAAGCTCGGTGCTGGCACTGATCGTCGGTATTTTGGTACTGGATTTGACCGTACAGGGTGTCCACATTACCAACCAGACCGTCATTTATCGCCTCAAGCCAGAAGCCCGTAACCGTTTGACCGCCGGTTATATGACCAGTTATTTCGTCGGTGGCGCGGCCGGATCTCTTATCTCCGCATCGGCATGGCAGCATGCAGGCTGGACCGGGGTGAGTGTTGCAGGCGGCAGTTTCGCTGCCCTTAACCTGTTGGTCTGGTGGCGAGGCTATCAGCCCCCGCAAAAAGCAGAATAAAATCCCGCCCACGCCAGGTCGCAACACCAAAAAACCGGGGTGTTAAGGTGCCCCTGAGTCTGATATGGTTATGCAACTTATTTATCCCGGTGATTTTAACGTGGGTGATATTTAACAAATACTATGGATAGTAGAGATACAACAACCGATCCCTTCCCCGTTGCACTGGCAACCTTTCCGGAAGGGTTCAGAAACCGCCTTCCTGACGTATTACGTTACGTTCCTGTGGCATTCCCATTCGTCCTGAATGCCACGAAGCCAGGTTTTTCGCCACCCGGCGAGTTCATCTCCCGCATCACTCTGTTCTCCATCCCCGCCGCGCCCCTTACGGGCTGCGTTAACGTTTTATTTATCTTTCTGGGGCTGCGTTTCTGGAAAACGCGCAGCCTGATTCTTGCTGGATTATTGCGCGCGCTCGCTTACGGAATCGTCTGGAAATTACTGACAGTTCCATAACTAAAGCAAATTTATTAGAGAAAATAATACATTTACTTTATTTGTCACTGTCGTTACTATATCGACTGCAATTAATGAGGTTATGCCCAAATGGATAGTTCGTTTACGCCCATTGAACAAATGCTTAAATTCCGCGCCAGCCGCTATGAAGATTTCCCGTTCCAGGAAATTCTGCTCACCCGCCTGTGTATGCACATGCAGGGCAAACTGCTGGAAAACCGCAACAAAATGCTGAAAGCTCAAGGGATTAACGAAACATTATTTATGGCGTTAATCACCCTGGAGTCGCAGGAAAATCACAGTATTCAGCCATCGGAACTGAGCAGCGCGCTAGGCTCTTCCCGCACCAATGCGACCCGTATCGCCGATGAGCTGGAAAAACGCGGCTGGATTGAACGCCGTGAAAGCGACAATGACCGTCGCTGCCTGCATCTGCAGTTGACCGAAAAAGGGCATGAATTCCTGCGTCAGGTTCTGCCACCGCAGCACAACTGTCTGCACCAACTCTGGTCTTCGCTGACTACCGCTGAAAAAGACCAACTCGAGCACATCACACGCAAGTTGCTCACTCGCCTGGATCAAATGGACGAAGACGGCACCATCCTTGAGGCGCTGCGCTAACGCTGAGATCCGCTCGAACATCCAGATTGAATAAGAATTCCGTCAGGCCGGCACGTCACACTGCTGGCCTTTCTGACAAAACAGGTCGGCCTTGCCGATATGAAATAATAAGATCGTGGAGAAAAGCATGAGCGCAAATGCGGAGAGCCAAACCCCGCAGCAACCGGTCAAAAAGAAAGGCAAACGCAAAGGCGCCCTTCTGCTGTTGACCTTGCTCTTTATTGTTATTGCCGTGGCATATGGGATTTATTGGTTTTTAGTACTGCGTCATTTTGAGGAAACCGATGACGCCTACGTGGCAGGGAACCAGGTTCAAATCATGGCACAGGTATCCGGCAGCGTGACGAAAGTCTGGGCTGACAATACCGACTACGTCAAACAAGGGGATGTGCTGGTCACCCTCGATGCTACCGATGCCCAACAGGCATTTGAAAAAGCGCAGACCGCGCTGGCCTCAAGCGTTCGCCAGACGCGTCAGTTGATGATCAACGGCAAGCAGCTTCAGGCAAGCATCGAACTGCAACGTACCGCTCTGGCTCAGGCGCAAACGGATTTAAATCGCCGTGTGCCGCTGGGCAACGCCAACTTAATTGGCCGTGAAGAGCTGCAACATGCCCGTGATGCTGTCGCCACCGCACAGGCGCAGTTGGATGTTGCTATTCAGCAATATAACGCCAATCAGGCGATGATCCTGGATACCCGTCTGGAAGATCAGCCTGCGGTAAAACAGGCCGCCGCTGAACTGCGTAACGCCTGGCTTGCGCTGCAACGTACCAAAATTGTCAGCCCGATCACCGGCTATGTTTCTCGCCGTGCCGTTCAGCCTGGCGCGCAGATAAGCCCGACAACCTCACTGATGGCCGTCGTACCGGCCACGGGTTTGTGGGTGGACGCAAACTTCAAAGAAACTCAGCTTGCGCATATGCGTATCGGCCAGACAGCTACCGTCGTTAGCGATCTTTACGGTGATGAAGTGAAATACACCGGCAAAGTGGTGGGTCTGGATATGGGTACAGGCAGCGCCTTCTCTCTGCTTCCGGCCCAGAACGCCACCGGTAACTGGATCAAAGTGGTTCAGCGCCTGCCGGTACGTATCGAACTCGATGCAAAACAGTTGAGCGATCACCCGTTGCGTATTGGCCTCTCTACGCTGGTCAATGTTGATACCACGAACCGTGACGGCCAGGTACTGTCTAGCCAGGTTCGCACCAGCCCGGCCTATGAGAGCAACGCACGTGAGCTTGACCTGAAACCGGTCAATACCCTGATTGAAAATATCGTGAAGGCCAACGCGGGTTAATCCGAGGTACGCGTAATGCAACAGAGAAAACCGCTGGAAGGAGCGCAACTGGTCATTATGACCATTGCGCTGTCACTGGCGACCTTCATGCAGGTGCTGGATTCCACCATCGCTAACGTCGCGATCCCAACGATTGCCGGCAACCTTGGCTCTTCCCTGAGCCAGGGTACCTGGGTTATCACCTCTTTCGGGGTGGCAAACGCCATCTCGATTCCGATAACCGGCTGGCTGGCGAAGCGTGTGGGTGAGGTCAAACTGTTCCTCTGGTCTACCGTCGCTTTTGCTATCGCCTCCTGGGCGTGCGGTGTCTCCAATAGCCTGAGCATGCTGATCTTCTTCCGCGTCATTCAGGGGATTGTCGCCGGACCGTTGATTCCACTCTCACAGAGTCTGTTGCTGAGTAACTACCCGCCCGCTAAACGTTCCATTGCGCTGGCGCTGTGGTCGATGACGGTGATCGTAGCCCCCATTTGCGGCCCGATCCTAGGCGGTTATATCAGTGATAACTACCACTGGGGCTGGATCTTCTTTATCAACGTCCCTATCGGCGTACTGGTCGTACTGCTGACTCTGCAATCGCTGCGTGGCCGTGAAACGCGCACCGAACAGCGCCGCATCGACGGTGTGGGCCTGGCGTTACTGGTGATTGGTATCGGTAGCCTGCAGGTGATGCTCGACCAGGGTAAAGAGCTGGACTGGTTCAACTCCCGCGAGATCATCATCCTGACCATTGTCGCCGTGGTGGCGATAAGCTTTCTTGTGGTGTGGGAGTTGACGGATGAGAACCCGATAGTTGACCTGTCGCTCTTTAAGTCGCGGAATTTTACCATCGGCTGTTTGTGTATCAGTCTCGCCTATATGCTCTATTTCGGCGCGATTGTTCTGTTGCCGCAGCTATTGCAGGAAGTTTACGGCTACACCGCGACATGGGCGGGGCTCGCCTCTGCGCCAGTTGGGGTGATCCCGGTCCTGCTGTCGCCGATCATTGGTCGTTTTGCCCATAAGCTCGATATGCGCAGGCTGGTTACATTCAGCTTTATTATGTACGCCGTCTGCTTCTACTGGCGTGCATATACCTTTGAGCCGGGAATGGATTTTGGCGCTTCCGCATGGCCGCAATTTATTCAGGGTTTCGCCGTGGCCTGCTTCTTTATGCCGCTGACGACGATTACCCTGTCCGGTCTGCCACCAGAGCGTCTGGCGGCGGCGTCGAGCCTGTCGAACTTTGCCCGAACGCTGGCAGGTTCCATCGGGACATCGATCACCACCACCATGTGGACCAACCGGGAATCGATGCATCACGCGCAGTTAACCGAGTCGGTAAACCCTTACAACCCGAACGCGCAGGAAATGTATAACCAGTTGCAGGGGCTGGGGATGACACAGCAGCAGGCATCCGGCTGGATAGCCCAGCAAATCACCAATCAGGGGCTGATTATT
Source organism: Phytobacter sp. RSE-02 (assembly GCF_040578655.1). Taxonomy (NCBI): domain Bacteria; kingdom Pseudomonadati; phylum Pseudomonadota; class Gammaproteobacteria; order Enterobacterales; family Enterobacteriaceae; genus Phytobacter; species Phytobacter sp. RSE-02. Next base: position 48,844 of record NZ_JBEULY010000010.1, read on the forward strand.
TCCGCCAATGAGATTTTCTGGATGTCGGCCGCGGTATTCCTGGTCTTGCTGGGCCTTGTGTGGTTTGCCAGACCGCCGTTTGGTGCTGGCGGTGGCGGTGGTGGCGCGCACTAAGCACCGCTCATTCCGGCAGAAAAAAGCTTTCACCTGAGGGATCTTCGGATCCCTTTTTTATGCCCGCACTCTCAGGTGGTTGTTTTATCATCATAACGCGTGTATCTTTACGCCCGCCCCGAAATCTTCCATTCACCTTAACCGGTTCTGAGCAACGCGCTCAGGTTGTTTATCCCTCTGACGTCGTCCACCCCTTTTGCGGGTGATTGTTAACCTCACATTTTTAACCCACTCAACCTGGCATTCGCACGCCGCGCGGGCGAACAATAATTACACAAAAAATAATGGATTATCATGAATTCACAACGAAAATACGGGAGAACCTGGCACTATCCTTTCTCCCCTGGCACCACCAGCGATGATCGCATCAATGCCGATTACTGGCGTGATGTGCAGTCGATCGCGTCGCTGGTCCATACGGAAAAGCTGGACGGTGAGAATAACTGCCTGAACCGCTATGGCGTTTTTGCGCGCTCGCACGCTGCGCCTACCCAATCCGCATGGACACATAAAATTCGCCAGCGCTGGCAATTGCTGAAAAACGATCTCGGCGATCTCGAACTCTTTGGTGAGAATCTTTACGCCGTCCATTCCATTGAATATCACGCGCTGGAGCAGGATTTCTTCCTCTTTGCGATCCGCTGCCGGGACGTCTGGTTAAGCTGGGAAGAGGTCAAATTTTATGCTGCGCTCTTTGATTTTCCCTGCGTACCAGAGATGAAAGGCCCACAGCCTGGAAACGATGAAAAGGCGTGGCAGCGTGAGTTTCTGGCGCTCACAACCGGCAGTGGCGCATTTGCGCCCTGGGATACCCAGACCGGCAAGCCGTGTACGCTCGAAGGTGTGGTCACCCGCAACAGTGAAGAATTTCCTGTTGATGAATTTGCGCATAATGTCTTCAAGTTTGTGCGCAAAAATCATGTGAAAACCACCGAACACTGGAAGCGCAACTGGCAACGCGCCCGTATGGCGTATGAGTTTGCAGCAGGAGGCACACGATGATCTGGCAGCTAAGCGAAGACAAAAACTGGGCCACTTTACGCCAGCGTTTTAACTGGGTGGAAGAGATGCATCAGGTTCCACAGGATCCCTTTCACCATGCGGAAGGCAATGTAGGGATCCACACCGAGATGGTCCTCAATGCGTTGACAGAAATGGATGCGTATCAGCAACTGCCACGCCAGCAGCAGGAAATAATGTGGGCCGCGGCGCTCCTGCACGATGTCGAAAAGCGCAGTACCACGCACCAGGACGATGAAGGACGTATCCACTCGCCTGGCCATGCCCGCAAAGGTGAGCTCACTGCACGGCATATTTTGTGGCGTGACATCCCGACGCCATTTGCCCTGCGCGAGCAGATTGCAGCGCTGGTGCGTCTGCATGGCCTCCCCTTATGGCTGCTGGAACGCCCGTCGCCTGAGCGCTTACTGCTGAGTGCTGCGATGCGTATTGACACTCGACTGCTGGCATTGCTCGCGCGTGCCGATATGGAGGGGCGTCATTGCGAAGACAAACAGGAGATGCTTGATCGCATTGCTTTGTTTGAGCTCTTTTGTCAGGAGCAGCACTGCTGGGGGCAAGCGCGCCCCTTTGTATCCGATACCGCGCGCTGGCATTACCTGACGCATGAGAACAGCCCGGCAGATTTCGTGCCCTGGGACACAGAGTCCTTCGAGGTGACCTTGCTTAGCGCGCTGCCCGGAATGGGAAAAGATCGCTATATCAGCGAACATTGCAAAGGATTGGCCGTCATAAGCCTGGATGATATTCGCAGGCGACTGGGCGTAAGCCCCGCCGATCGCTCAGCAACCGGGCAAGTCGTACAACTGGCGAAAGAGGAAGCGCGCGTGCTTTTGCGGCAAAAAACGCCCTTCGTGTGGAATGCAACAAACATCAGTCGGCAACTGCGAACTCAGCTTATCAGTCTGTTCACGGCTTACGGGGCGAGGGTAAAAATTGTTTATCTGGAAGTGCCCTGGCCGCAATGGAAAACGCAGAATGCCAATCGCCAGCATGCCGTACCGGAAGAGGTCATTCTGCGCATGTCGTCCAGGCTTGAGGTTCCTCAGCCCGATGAAGCACATTGCGTTGAGTACCGGGTCACGGATACATAACCTAAGCGCCTCCAGTCAGGAGGCGCTTCTTTTGTTATTTCACGATGCCAAGAATTTCGAGGGTTATCTCTGAGGCCACGCCTGGTGGCACAGAACCGGGTATCCCCTGTTCACCATAAGCAAGTTCACTCGGAACGGTGATCCTGACCTTGCCCCCGCTGCCGACACGCAGCAGACCTTGCTGCATTAATTCCGGAAGCTTACTCACCATACCAATTCGTACTTCGCCGACAGAAATGTTCTTTCCGGTACTGATTTTTTCATCAAGCCGGAAACGAACCGTATCGTTTGCGGTTAATAGCGGTGTTTTGCCTTTTTTGATAACCTGGTAAACCACGCCGTTGTGGGTCCGCTCAGCGCCTTTGACTTTCGCAGCCTGCGCAACAAACTGGATGCTCTGTTTTTTGTTACGCTCCCGTTCTCGCTCGTTCGCCGCCCCCACCTGCTGATCAAAACGAGTTAAAGTCTGGCCAATGTCTTCTTCGCTCAGTTGCATCGTGTTGGCGAGCTTATCTTTGAACCCCTGCTGAAAGGCCAGAGGTAAGAACTTGTGCCCGGCATTCTCCAGCACTTTGAATTCATAGAGAACCTTAACCGCGTAATACGCACCGTAGGCATAGTTTATTTTTGCTTCTTCAGACTTGTGCTTTTTGAGTGAGTAGGCGGACTGCTTTGCTTTTACCAGTTCAAGGGAAGTCGCATCGTGCTCCTTTTGTAACGTTGCCAGACTATCCAGCGCCTGCCTTTTCTCTTCGTCGGCTTTTTTGGCCTGCTGCTCAAGTTTAGCAAGACGTGCGAACTGTTCTGCGATCTTGTCTTTGGCAGTATTAAGCTGAGCGAGCTGTTCGCTGTTTTGTTTACTGGCTTGCTCAAGTAGCGTCGCCAGCGTTTTATCGCTGTCAGACTGCTTCGCCAGTTGTTGCTCCAGCAACGCTTTCTGGCTGGTGGCCTCTTTCAGGCTCTGCTCGAGCGTGGCGGTGCGCGCGGTATTCGCCTGCGCGGTTTTCTCCAGTTCGGCGATATTCTTGCCAAGCGCCGCGGTTTTCTCATTTGCTGCGGCAAGCTGGGTGCGCAGCTTTTCAGCCTCCGCACGCTGCGTCGCCAGCGTTTTATCGCTGTCAGACTGCTTCGCCAGTTGTTGCTCCAGCAACGCTTTCTGGCTGGTGGCCTCTTTCAGGCTCTGCTCGAGCGTGGCGGTGCGCGCGCTATTCGCCTGCGCGGTTTTCTCATTCGCTGCGGCAAGCTGGGTGCGCAGCTTTTCAGCCTCCGCACGCTGCGTCGCCAGCGTTTTATCGCTGTCAGACTGCTTCGCCAGTTGTTGCTCCAGCAATAACTTCTGGCTGGTGGCCTCTTTCAGGCTCTGTTCGAGCGTGGCGGTGCGCGCGGTATGCGCCTGCGCGGTTTTCTCCAGTTCGGCGATATTCTTGCCAAGCGTCGTGGTTTTCTCATTTGCTGCGGCAAGCTGGGTGCGCAGCTTTTCAGCCTCCGCACGCTGCGTCGCCAGCGTTTTATCGCTGTCAGACTGCTTCGCCAGTTGTTGCTCCAGCAGCGCTTTCTGGCTGGTGGCCTCTTTCAGGCTCTGTTCGAGTGCGGCGGTGCGCGCGGTATTCGCCTGCGCGGTTTTCTCCAGTTCTGCGATAGTCTTGCCAAGCGTCGCGGTTTTCTCATTCGCTGCGGCAAGCTGGGTGCGCAGCTTTTCAGCCTCCGCCCGCTGCGTTGCCAGCGTTTTATCGCTGTCAGACTGCTTTGCCAGTTGTTGCTCCAGCAGCGCTTTCTGGCTGGTGGCCTCTTTCAGGCTCTGTTCGAGTGCGGCGGTGCGCGCGGTATTCGCCTGCGCGGTTTTCTCCAGTTCTGCGATATTCTTGCCAAGCGTCGCGGTTTTCTCATTCGCTGCGGCAAGCTGGGTGCGCAGCTTTTCAGCCTCCGCACGCTGCGTCGCCAGCGTTTTATCGCTGCCAGACTGCTTCGCCAGTTGTTGCTCCAGCAGCGCTTTCTGGCTGGCGGCCTCATTGGCAGTCAGCTGAAGGCGGGTCAACAGCGTCTGTAATTCTTCTGCCCGCGCGGTCAGTACGCCAACCTGTTTTTCATAGCGACGCGCATTTTCAGCCAGTTGTTTCTCACTCGCCATAAGTTGCTGGTGTAACTGTTTGTTTTCATCCCGGAATGCTTCACCCTGTTCCGTCATAAGGCCCGGCTGTCGATGCTTGAGCGATTCATTCTGCTTACGAAGCGCCTGCAACTCACGCTGCAGAGTACTGATCTTTCGTTTAAGGTTATTGAGTTCCGATTGTTGTGCGGCACTCTTTTTGACGCCTGCGGTACTTTTTGCCTGCGTTGCAGGTGCAGAAGGCGTCATCAAAGGAACAGCAGGCGTAGTACTTTGCGATTTTTCACCCGCATTTTTAAACAGAATATTCGGTTCGGGTGCCAACATCCCTTCTTGCTGCAGCCGTTCAATTAATAACGTTGAGTCAGCCTTAACCATATCTGAGAAAATCACACCCGACATTATTACAGCAATAGATAATAATTTTCTCATAATTTATTCAATTCATTTGCACGCCTTGACATATTGGCAAACACGGCGCTACGCACACGAGCACAAACAATATCAACCTTATTATTTAGCTCAAGCTTAATGATCTCAGAAGAATTTCCATCTATAAGGGATTGATTCTTTTTATATATTGCATAATTATTATTGATAACACTGAATTGTTGCTGGTACTTTTTAAAGGATACGTTATCGAGTGACTTTAATGCCGTAAACATTTGATAGCACTGAACTTCATTCTGCTTTCCCGATGTTGAAGTCAGAGGTATCGATGATTTTTTCGCTGAGCACCCTACCAGCAGTAGTGCGAGTGTCATTATTATTAATCTGACGTGTGATGACCGCATAATAGCCTCATACCTGAGCATAATATTCCCTGTGAATGCATCCATAACATGAATACATTCATTCTCGATTGGTTATTAACCACAAAAAAATAAAACCTACCACGACAGAAAGAAAATGACAACAAGCAGAAATTAAACAGGTGGTTAGCAATCAGAATCCTGCCAATAAAAGCATTCAGATAATAGATTTAAAGCACAATAATATTTATTATAAAAATAAACCAATCGCAGAAAAGAATTAATGAAAATCGTAATAAATAAAATATGCGTACAGGCGCCAGGACTTTTACATTGGGTGTTGACAGCCAGATTGTCCGTTTCTCGGTAGTTTCTGTCTGCTGCACTAAAGCATCGTTTCTCGTCTGCCGCCAGGATAATTCACAGACCAAAGGAGAAGACAATGCTTAAAGACCCTGCACAAAAATACCGACCCTATACGCCGATTTCGTTACCCGATCGTCGCTGGCCTGAAAAGCAACAAACCCACGCGCCACGCTGGCTCTCTACAGACCTGCGCGATGGCAACCAGGCGCTTGCAGAGCCCATGGACAGTGAGCGTAAGTTGCAGTTCTGGGATCTGCTCCTCGCCTGCGGTTTTAAAGAGATCGAAGTGGCATTCCCGTCTGCATCGCAAACCGACTTTAACTTTGTACGCCAGTTGATTGAAGAAAACCGCATTCCCCAGGATGTCACTGTCCAGGTATTGACCCAGGCGCGCGAGGATCTGATTCACCGAACCTTCGCTTCATTAATGGGAGCGCACAGCGCCACCATTCACCTCTACAATGCGACGGCACCGCTGTTTCGCAAGCTGGTGTTTGGCATGGAAAAGGCCGACGTGATCGCCCTTGCGGTACGCTCTACACGGCTCATTCGTCAACTCTGCGAACAGCATCCACAGACCCGCTGGCAGTACGAGTATTCCCCGGAAACCTTCTGTTTTACCGAACCGGAATTTGCACTGGAAATCTGTGAAGCCGTGGCCGATGTATGGGAACCCGGCGCTGAACGCCCCATGATTATTAATCTGCCCGCGACGGTAGAAGTCAACACGCCCAACGTTTACGCCGATCAGATTGAATATTTCTGCCGCCACTTTACCCGTCGCCAGACGGTGAGTATCAGCGTGCATCCGCATAACGATCGCGGAACTGGCGTGGCAAGTGCTGAGCTGGCGCTGCTGGCAGGTGCCGATCGCGTTGAAGGCTGTCTGTTCGGTAATGGCGAACGCACCGGCAATGTTTGTCTGGTTACGCTGGCGATGAACCTTTATAGCCAGGGTATCTCTCCGGAACTCGATTTCAGCAATATGCAGCAGGTGGTCGATGTGGTGGAAAACTGTAATCAGTTGCCCGTTCACCCACGTCACCCGTGGGCCGGACGCCTGGCCTATACCGCCTTTTCTGGATCGCATCAGGATGCGATTAAAAAAGGCTTCGATGCCCGCAAAGCTGACGAGCGCTGGGAGATGCCCTATTTGCCCGTCGATCCGCAGGACATTGGTTGTACCTACGAAGCGGTGATCCGCGTGAACAGCCAGTCCGGTAAGAGCGGTAGCGCGTGGCTGATTGAGCAAAATCATGGGCTGAAATTACCCCGCGCGTTACAGCAGGATTTTAGCCAGCATGTACAGCGCGAAACGGACAGCCACGGTAAAGAGATGACGCAAAATGCACTGTGGCGACTCTTCCGCCAGCGCTATGGTCTGGTTGCGCAGCCTGCGCTGGCCCTGGTGGATTATAAAAGCGAAAGCCGCCAGGATGGTCAGTTACATTTGCAGGCCACATTACTGCTACAGGGGACCCATCGTAAAATCGAAGGTCTGGGCAATGGATTACTGTCTGCCGCCGCCGGCGCGCTAAGCCAGTTGCTTAAACAGCCTTTCAGCATTAAGGATTATCACGAACATACGCTCGGAGAACGTAGCGACAGCCGCTCTGTGGCCTACATTCACTGTCTGTATCCGGACGGTAGCGGAAGCTGGGGGGTGGGTATCGATAATGATGTGGCGAGGGCATCGTTACAGGCGTTACTGAATGCGCTGAGCTAACATCACTCGTTTTCCGGTGCGCGGAAATAATCGCTGGGTGATATCCCCATCACCCGGCGAAACATCGCCGTAAACGCACTATGGCTGCCGTATCCCAGATCCAGCGCGACACGTAACACTGAGTGACCTTGCGCAAGCCTGACCAGCGCTTCCATCAGCTTTGCCTGCCGAACCCATTCGCCATAAGTTAACGCCGTTTGCCGTTGAAAATGGCGGTTAAGGGTCTTTTCACTCATGCCGATCAGCGCCGCCGCCTGTGTGCTGCTCCAGGGCTGGGATATCGACTCGCGAATGCGCAGACACAGATTTTTCAGCACCTCACTCTCGGGCTCCGGCAAGAAAAAGGGCAGCACGCGCATACCGCGGATTTCATCGAGTATCAGCTCATAAACATGCTCATCACGACTGGCCGGCGCATATTTTTCGGCAAGAGAAAACGAGGCGACAATCAGCTCGCGTAGCAGTGGCGTAATTTGCACAATCTGGCAGGAGGCGGGTAAATCCGCGCGGGCAAGTGGATCAATAAACAGCGTGCGTGCGGCAACTTTACCCGTAATGCGAATCGCATGTTGTGTTCCGGCAGGCAACCAGACGCCGCGCCCTGGCGGTACGACCCAACAACCTGATGCCGTTTCCACCCGGACGACGCCACTTAAGATATGCAGCAATTGGGCGCACTCATGCTGATGCCACGGCTCGCTTTCTCCGTGTTCATAATCATGGGCAAAGGGGACCAGAGGACGATGGGTAAAGGAGAAGGTTAAGGTTGTGGACATCACTTAACCTCCTTTGCCCATCCCTCTCCCGTTGGGAGAGGGAACATTCGCACTAGATGTGCAGTTCCTGCAGTTTCTCTTTCGGCAGCGCCAGCTCTTCATTGCTGTTTACACGCACGTCTTTTTCGAGAATATGGCGCGCAATGTCCTGCGCTTCGCTCAGCGAGTGCATCTGATATGTGCCGCACTGATAGACGTTAAGTTCCGGAATCTGATTCTGGTTCTGCACTTTCAGGACGTCAGCCATCGCCGCTTTCCAGGCATCGGCCACACGTTGCTCATCAGGCGTACCGATCAGGCTCATATAGAAGCCAGTACGGCAACCCATCGGGGAGATATCGATAATCTCCACGCCATTCCCGTTCAGATGATCACGCATGAAACCTGCGAACAGGTGCTCCAGTGTATGGATACCTTTTTCCGGCATGACTTCTTTATTAGGCACGCAGAAACGCAGGTCGAAAACGGTAATAGCGTCGCCATGGGGAGTGTTCATGCTCTTTGCAACACGAACCGCAGGCGCTTCCATACGGGTATGATCGACAGTGAAGCTATCCAACAATGGCATTTAGTCACCTCCGCAGTGATTTTTTTTAAAATAAAATGAACTCTTCATTCTGATGCGAGTCTGAGTATATGAAAGACGCGCATTTGTTATCATCATCCCTGTTTTCAGAGATGAATATTTTGGCCACAGTAATGTGGCCTTTTTCTTTTCTGTCAGGCGTGTCTCGCGACCAGCGCCTCGAATGTTTCAGTGTCCGAGGCTTCAACCTCTTTCTGGCGCGCCCAGGATACATCGCACTCTTTTCTGAAATCCTCTTCGCGCAAAATTTCCAGCGGTTCTTCACGCAACATAGAACGATACTCTTCTGAGAGCGCTTTGCCCGTACCGCCAATACCTTTATCAAGCATAGAACGCAAAATGCGCGCCGAGAATGTCAGTTCCGGGTTGTCAAAACAGGCCACAAGCTCATCGCAAGCCTTCTCGTAATCGTTGCCGCCATACAGTCCATCAAGCGTCTGCGCGACACGTTTAAGGTCACGGAACAGATCTTTCCCGACTTGTGGTAGTGGGAATTGCGCCGTTTCGCAGCCCATTCCCAGCGTCAGACCCGGTTTACGCCCTTCCAGAATCACGCGATTCCAGTTTTTACGCGTACACAGCAGCTCGTCGCTACTCATTTCCGGCGCATCCGCTAGCACACACCACACCATGAACAGATCGAGGAAACGGATCTGCTGCTCATCCACGCCAATCGGGGTGAACGGATTGATGTCCAGCGAACGCACTTCAATATATTCAATTCCGCCGCGCAACAGCGCATCTGACGGCGACTCACCGCTACACGTTACGCGTTTCGGGCGAATCGGGGCATAAAGTTCGTTTTCAATCTGCAGGATATTGGTATTGATCTGCAGGTACTTACCCTCTTTTTTCAGACCAATCTTCGCGTATTCCTCAGAGGGCGTTTTAATCGCGCGTTTCAGCGCCACGACATAATCAGACAGGTTGTTAAAGGTGATGCCAAGATTACTTTGCGACTTGTTGGTATACCCCAGGTCGCTCAAACGCAGTGAAGTGGCATACGGCAGATAATGCATGCCGCCAGGGGTTTTCTCGAAAGGTAGCGTCGAAGGTTTGCCCTGCAGGAAAGAGGGGCAAATCGCCGGGGACGCGCCAAACAGATACGGAATGACCCAACCAAAACGGTAATAGTTACGGATCAGACGGAAGTAACCGTCAGAAACGGATTCTTTATCAGTTTCCCCACATTTCGCTTCCCAAAAGGCCATCGGCAGCGAAAAATTGTAATGCACGCCTGAAATGGTCTGCATCAACGCGCCATAGCGGTTTTTCAACCCTTCACGGTACAGCGTTTTAAGACGACCGATATTTGACGAGCCATACTGCGCCAGTTCGATATCCTGGCCGTTTTCGATATAGCACGGCATGCTGAGCGGCCACATGCGCTCATCACCTATTTCACGAGCAGCAAAGCGGTGAATATCACGCATGATGGTCAGCATATGCTGAATATCACCGTCTACCGGAGTAATAAATTCCAGCAATGCTTCGGCAAAATCTGTCGTAATCCATTTATGGGTCAACGCGGAACCAAGTGCGTGCGGATGGCCGGTGGTTGCCAGCGTGCCATCTGCCTTGACGCGCAGCGTTTCGCGCTCAAGACCACGTTGAATCCCCTTTAGAGCCTGAGGATTTTTTTCCAGCCAGGACAATGCCTGTGATACGTCCGGGATCAAATTGACCTCCCGCCTGTAATATTCATTTTATTAAGCATAATTGTAATGGTTGACGATTAAAGGTCACTCACTCAGTCCAATTAGTGCCACCACGTCATACCCTGGAGCGTTGCCATCGCGACAATCACATAACGCAACGCTTTCCCAAGGCACAAAAAAAACACGACTGGCCCCCAGGGAATGCGCATCCATCCCGCCAGCAGGCACAGCAAATCGCCGATTACAGGCATCCAGCTTAATAACAGTGTGGCTGCACCATAGCGTCTTAGCCAACCTGTTGCTTTTTCTTGCCAGCGCGACTTTTCACGCACTGGAAAGAAGCGCCCAAGAATAACGTTAGTCAACCCTCCAAGGCTATTACCCATTGTTGCTATTAATACGAGTAACCACGGCTGACTAAGGCCGGAAAGCAGCATAGCAATCAGCACCACCTCAGAGTTACCTGGAAGCAAGGTGGCGCTAAGAAAACTGCTGGCAAACAGTGAAACAAGAGAAAGCGCTTCACTCACAACAGGCGCACATCCACAGCATCCATCCCGGCCGCGCGTGCCGCCTGCAGGCCAAAGTCCGCATCCTCAAAAACCACGCATCTTTCCGGTGCGACACCCATTTTTTCCGCACATAGCAAAAAAGTATCGGGTGCCGGTTTATGGTTTTTTACATGATCGGCTGCAACCACGGCCGCGAAATAGTGACGCAGACCAAGATGGGATAACAGTGCTTCGGCGATCGCGCTTTCGCTCCCCGTCCCGACCGATAACGGACGGCGACCATACCACTCTTTGACAACATCAATCAGCGGTAGCGGACGAACGGTATCCAGAAGCATCGCTTTTACCGCTTCTGTTTTTTCACGTGCGAGCGCATAAGGGTCAAGATCGGCCTGATTGAGTTCAATTACCGACTGTGCGATGCGCCAGGTAGGAGAACCGTTCAGCGCAATCATCGCCTGTATATCGTAACGCAGACCATAATGCCCAAGCACCTCATGCCAGGCTTTACGGTGAGTCGGTTCGGTATCCAGGATGGTGCCATCCATATCGAAAATCAGACCATCGTAACGTTCGTACATCGTGTTCTCATCGAGCGGATAACAAAACGTTACTTTATCGTAAACAAAGATTTTTGTCGCTGCCCGACGTAGAGACAACAAAGACGCCCTGGGGCGCCTTTGTGTTTTGCGGAGGATTATTTGATCCTCAAATCGTTCTCGACCACCCGCACGCCCGGAACCCGGCGAGCGACCTCCACCGCGCGCTTAGCACTTTCAGCCGAGGAGACAAAACCACTCAGTTGCACACGCCCTTTAAAGGTTTCAACGCTGATTTCCGAAGATTTAATGTTTTTATCATTGAAGAGCGCGGTTTTGACTTTAGTTGTCACGACGGTGTCGTCTATATAGCCGCCGGTGCTTTCCTTTTTAGACGAGCCCGCACAACCGCTCAGGGTCAGTGCGAAAAGTAACATTGCGCAAAACGCAGAAATAGCTTTGTACCCTTTCATGATATCTCTCCTTGCCTTCGCCTTACTCAATTTACATCGTTACGAGCAGATAAATTATAGAGGAAAGAACAACCTGCCAATAAAAATCTGTCAGGGAAGGAAAAAGCATACGTAAAAAATGTGTACGAAAAATAAGATGGCGGAGAAGAGAACGTTGTTTCGGAGAAGAGGGGGCATCCAGGAGGATGACGCACTGCGTTCGCCCTGCGGGCCGTTGCTGACGCAACGTATCCTCCCTGATGCTGGCGATGATCGCGCAGACCATGAAACAACAATGCTGACGTTATTCCGGAGAAGATGGTGCATCCAGGAGGATTCGAACCTCCGACCGCTCGGTTCGTAGCCGAGTACTCTATCCAGCTGAGCTATGGATGCATCGGGATTACTGCTTTACTGCTGATATCAAATACCGCTTTTGAAGCGCTACCTGACAAAAGAGGGTACATCCAGGAGGATGACGTACTGCGTTCGCCCTGCGGGCCGTTGCTGACACAACGTTATCTTCCCTGATCCTGGCAATTATCGCGCAGACCATGAAACAACAATGCTGATGTTATTCCGGAGAAGATGGTGCATCCAGGAGGATTCGAACCTCCGACCGCTCGGTTCGTAGCCGAGTACTCTATCCAGCTGAGCTATGGATGCATCGGGATTACTGCTTTACTACTGATATCAAATATCCCTTTTAAAGCGATACCTGATAAAGATGGTGCATCCAGGAGGATTCGAACCTCCGACCGCTCGGTTCGTAGCCGAGTACTCTATCCAGCTGAGCTATGGATGCATCAGGATTTACTGCTTTACTACCGATTCAATGCCGCTCAACAAGCCGCAACACTGAGAAAGATGGTGCATCCAGGAGGATTCGAACCTCCGACCGCTCGGTTCGTAGCCGAGTACTCTATCCAGCTGAGCTATGGATGCAAATGGCGGTGAGGCGGGGATTCGAACCCCGGATGCAGCTTTTGACCGCATACTCCCTTAGCAGGGGAGCGCCTTCAGCCTCTCGGCCACCTCACCACACGCCTCTTACGAGTGCTTCGAAGAACTTGTTTCTGCTCATCGTCGCTGCGTGGCGCACATATTACTTTCTGGGACTTATAAGTCAAACAATTTTTCCAGCCCCTGAATCGTTTGCACACTTCGCAGACAATTAGCCGGTTAAAAGTGCAAAAAGGATGTTTTATCAGCAGAAATTACCGATGCGCCCCGTACGCCAGTACGGACAAAAGGCTGAGAAAAAGAAGTGAGAATAGAGAGTGTGAAATAAAAAGGTAACGCGATTAAGAGAGAATTGGGGAAAAATGTTGCGTCTCGCCGGAACGGCGAGACGCGGTAATATCAATAACTGGACTGCTGTGATTTTTCAGCCTGGATACGCTGGTAGATTTCTTCACGATGAACAGATACTTCTTTAGGAGCGTTAACGCCAATACGCACTTGGTTACCTTTAACCCCTAAAACAGTCACAGTGACCTCATCCCCAATCATGAGGGTCTCACCAACTCGACGAGTCAGAATCAGCATTCTTTGCTCCTTGAAAGATTAAAAGAGTCGGGTCTCTCTGTATCCCGGCATTCTCCATCATATAACGCCAAAAAGTAAGCGATGACAAACACGTTAAGTGTAAGCAGTCACGGCATCACATTCTGTTAGACGTAAGTTTAGCCGATATACACAACTTCAACCTGACTTTATCGTTTTCAATAGCGTAGTGGCAAGAACGCCATGGCGACAAGGCCATGGCGACTGCTATTCGCTTTGTAATTTTTACAGTTTCGCGCCGACCCAGCCTTTTACGCTGGCCATTGCTGCCGGAAGTGCTGCCACATCCGTGCCACCGGCTTGCGCCATATCTGGACGCCCGCCACCTTTACCGCCCACTTGCTGGGCAACCATCCCAACCAGCTCCCCTGCTTTAACGCGGTCGGTCACATCCTTAGACACACCCGCAATCAGAGAAACCTTACCTTCTGCCACTGTGGCCAGAACGATAACGGCAGAACCTAATTGGTTCTTGAGATCGTCGACCATGGTACGCAGCATCTTCGGTTCAACACCCTCCAGCACGCTGACAAGGAGTTTAACGCCGTTGATATCCTCAGCCTTCCCGGTCAAGCTTGCGCTTTCCTGAGCGGCCTGTTGTTCTTTAAGCTGTTGCAGCTCTTTCTCAAGCTGACGAGTACGCTCCAGCGCGGAACGGACTTTGTCACCGAGATTGGCACTATCGCCTTTCAGCAATTGTGCAATATCCTGCAACTGGTCGCTTTGCGCATGAAGGGCCGCAATAGCGCCTTCGCCAGTAACCGCTTCAATACGGCGGACGCCCGCTGCCGTGCCGGACTCAGATACAATGCGGAACAGGCCGATGTCGCCTGTACGCGATGCGTGAGTACCACCACACAGTTCAGTGGAGAAATCGCCCATGCGCAGAACACGCACGCGGTCATCATATTTCTCACCAAACAGCGCCATTGCGCCAGAGGCTTTTGCCGCGTCGATATCCATGATGTTGGTTTCGATAGGCAGGTTGCGGCGAATTTGCGCGTTCACCAGATCTTCTACCGCACGGATTTCAGACGGTTTCATCGCTTCGAAATGTGAGAAGTCGAAACGCAGCGCCTTATCGTTAACCAGTGAGCCTTTCTGCGCCACATGCGTCCCCAGCACATCGCGTAGTGCGGCATGCATCAGGTGCGTTGCAGAGTGGTTCAGACGAATACGCAGACGACGAGCTTCGTCGACTTCGGCTTTCACGCCGTCGCCCACTTTCAGTGAACCTGTGGCAACGCGCCCCAGATGACCGATCGCCTGGCCGTATTTCTGCGTATCATTGACGGTGAACGTAAAGCCGTTGCCTTTAAGCTCACCTTTGTCACCCACCTGACCACCGGATTCGGCATAGAACGGCGTCTGGTCCAGAATCACAACAGCGTCCTGACCAGCGTTCACCGCATTCACAGCTTTACCATCAACAAACAGCGCGGTCACTTTGCCGGTCAGTTCCAGATGGTCATAACCTTTAAATTCTGAGCTGCCATCAACACGGATCATCGCATTATAGTCGGCGCCAAAACCGCTGGATTCACGCGCACGACGACGCTGCTCTTCCATTGCGGCTTCAAAGCCTTTTTCGTCGACTTTCAGATTACGCTCGCGGCATACGTCAGCCGTCAGATCCACCGGGAAGCCATAGGTGTCGTACAGGCGGAAAGCGGTTTCGCCGTCCAGCGTGTCGCCTTTGAGTTTCGCCAGCTCTTCGTCCAGCAGCGCCAGGCCACGCTCCAGCGTACGGGCAAATTGTTCTTCTTCGGTTTTCAGAACTTGCTCAACCTGCGTTTGCTGGCGTTTCAGTTCTTCACCGGCAGATCCCATGACGTCGAGCAGTGGGCCAACCAGTTTATAGAAGAACGTATCTTTCGCGCCCAGCATGTTGCCGTGACGGATTGCACGGCGAATGATACGACGCAGCACATAGCCACGGTTTTCATTCGACGGGATCACGCCGTCAGCAATCAGGAAGGCACAGGAACGAATATGGTCCGCGATCACGCGCAGGGATTTGTTACTCAAATCGGTCGCGCCGGTCACATCAGCGACCGCTTTGATAAGTTTGCTGAACAGGTCGATTTCGTAGTTGGAATTCACATGTTGCAGCACCGCAGTGATACGTTCGAGCCCCATACCTGTATCAACGGACGGTTTCGGCAGCGGCTCCATGGTACCGTCAGCCTGACGGTTGAACTGCATAAAGACGATGTTCCAGATCTCAATGTAACGGTCGCCGTCTTCTTCCGGGCTTCCCGGAGGGCCACCCCAGATATGGTCGCCATGGTCGTAGAAAATCTCGGTACAAGGGCCGCACGGACCGGTATCGCCCATCTGCCAGAAGTTATCGGAAGCATAAGGCGCGCCTTTGTTGTCTCCGATACGGATAATGCGCTCGCGCGGAATTCCGACTTCTTTTTCCCAGATTTCGTAGGCTTCGTCGTCGGTCTCGTACACCGTTACCCACAGACGCTCTTTTGGCAGTTTGAACCAGTTATCACCGGTCAGCAGTTCCCATGCGTACTGGATAGCATCGTGTTTGAAGTAGTCGCCGAAGCTGAAGTTACCCAGCATTTCGAAGAAGGTATGATGGCGCGCGGTGTAACCGACGTTTTCCAGGTCGTTGTGTTTACCACCCGCACGCACGCAGCGCTGCGCGGTAGTAGCACGGGAATAATTACGCTTGTCGAGCCCAAGGAATACGTCCTTGAACTGGTTCATCCCGGCGTTGGTAAACAGCAGAGTCGGGTCGTTATTCGGCACAAGGGAGCTGCTCGCAACTACCTGATGGCCCTTGCTATGGAAAAAATCGAGAAACGCCTGACGGATCTCAGCGGTGCTCTTGCTCATAATTATCCTGAAATCAAGCTAACGAAATGTCGTAACGGATTACTGCCCTTTGACAGACAGCAACCCGCTACTGGAAAAAGTGGGAATAAGATAAGTTTTCTTTACTACGAAGTAAAATCCCGTATGCGGTCAACCGGCAAAATTTCGCCAGATTTCCTGAATATCTTCCAGTAAATAACCGCGATAGAGTAAAAAGCGTTGCACTTTTACTTTCTCCGCAAAAGCCACGGGTAGCGGCTCGCCGAATTTGCGTTGCGCCTGTTCCCGGGCAAGTTCGCACCAGTCGATATCGCATTCTCGCATCGCGCTTTCGCAGATATCCCGCGCCAGCCCCTTCTGACCCATTTCCTGGCGGATACGCGCAGGGCCGTATCCCTTGCGACTGCGGCTGGCAATGAACTGACGGGCAAAGCGCACATCGTCGAGGTAGTTATTTTCCATGCACCAGGCAATGACTTTATCGACATCTTCCGGCGTGGCATCCGTTTTTTCCAGACCATTTTTCCCCATAACCGGGGCGGTAAGTTTTCTGCGAAGTTCCTGCTCCGCATGGTCACGCATGGCCAAAATGCGTAAGGCGCGGTCAAGCAGGCGGGCGTAAGCGGAGCGTCGGGGCGTGTTGTCAGACATGGTTAAATCCTGGCAGACTCTGAAAAACAAAAGGGCTGCATCCGCAGCCCTTGATTGTTATTCAGATTATCAGAAATCTTCGTTGGTTTCTTCGACACCTTCACCGCTGTCGTCCACCGAGAAATCAGCACCGGAGGAAGGGTTGCTGAGCAGAATCTCACGCACTTTCTTCTCGATTTCTTTCGCCGTTGCCGGGTTTTCTTTCAGCCAGTTTGTCGCATTCGCTTTACCCTGACCGATTTTCTCGCCGTTGTAGCTGTACCAGGCGCCCGCTTTTTCAATCAGCTTCTCTTTCACGCCCAGGTCAACCAGCTCGCCGTAGAAGTTAATACCTTCGCCGTAGAGGATCTGGAACTCAGCCTGTTTGAACGGTGCAGCGATTTTGTTTTTCACCACTTTCACGCGGGTTTCGCTACCCACCACGTTGTCGCCCTCTTTCACCGCGCCAACGCGACGAATATCCAGACGAACAGAGGCGTAGAATTTCAGCGCGTTACCACCGGTGGTGGTTTCCGGGTTACCGAACATGACGCCAATTTTCATACGGATCTGGTTGATAAAGATCAGCAGCGTGTTGGACTGCTTAAGGTTACCCGCCAGTTTACGCATCGCCTGGCTCATCATACGTGCCGCGAGGCCCATGTGAGAGTCGCCGATTTCACCTTCGATTTCTGCTTTCGGCGTCAGCGCCGCAACGGAGTCGACAACGATAACGTCAACGGCACCAGAGCGTGCCAGCGCATCACAGATTTCCAGCGCCTGCTCACCGGTATCCGGCTGAGAACACAGCAGATTGTCGATATCAACGCCCAGCTTACGTGCGTATACAGGGTCCAGCGCGTGTTCGGCGTCGATAAACGCACAGGTTTTGCCTTCACGCTGTGCCGCGGCGATAACCTGGAGGGTCAACGTCGTTTTACCGGACGATTCTGGCCCGTAAATTTCAACAATACGGCCCATTGGCAGACCGCCCGCACCCAGTGCGATATCCAGCGAAAGTGAACCGGTGGAGATCGTTTCGACATCCATAGAACGGTCTTCACCCAGACGCATGATGGAGCCTTTACCGAATTGCTTTTCGATCTGACCCAGTGCGGCCGCAAGCGCCTTTTGTTTGTTTTCGTCGATAGCCATTATTACTCCTGTCATGCAAGGTGAAGCGACTATGCTCCGCCGTGAATTTCTGTTCTGTTGTCGCAATTATACTGTATGGTCATACAGTATCAAGTATTTTGTAGAAAATGTTGCCACAGTGTTTGCAACGCATACACCGTCGCCTGACGACGCACCGCTTCGCGGTCTCCATCGAAGCACTCGCGGCGGGTAATGCCCTGCCCGCTAACGCTGGCAAACCCAAACCACACGGTGCCGACAGGCTTGCTGTCGCTGCCACCGTCCGGCCCGGCAATGCCGCTTATTGAGATAGCGTAATCCGCCCGCGCGGCTTTTAGCGCGCCAATCGCCATCTCTACCACTACGGGTTCACTCACTGCGCCATGTGCCGCGAGCGTTTCGGCCTTGACGCCAATCATCTGCGACTTGGCCTCATTACTGTAGGTGACAAAGCCACGCTCAAACCAGGCGGAACTCCCGGCGATATCGGTAATGGCTTTTGCCACCCAGCCCCCCGTACAGGACTCCGCCGTGGTGACGGTCGCCCCGCGCGCCTTGAGCGCCAGCCCCACACGCTCACTTAGTTGCATTAATTCGCTGTCAGTCATAGTGACCCCTGTCGTGCAAAAACCGTGGCGCAAAAGATACCACTTTCAGGATAAAGGTGGGGATGCGGTGACGAATTTACGAGGAGGCTTCAGAAAAAAGCCAGCTTTCGCTGGCTTAGAGAGGTTATTTCATGCTGTTAGCGATGGTTTCAACATTGTGGCGAAACGCTTTGACGTATGAGTCCGCCACGCCCCCTTTTTTGCTCAGCGCCTCAGGATAGAGCTCTCCGCCAGGCTGTGCGCCGGTCGCTCTGGCAATCTGTTTGACCAGGCGCGGATCAAGCTGGTTTTCCATAAACCAGGTATGCACGCCGTCGGCTTTAATCTGCTTAATCAGCTCGGCCACCTGCTGCGCGCTGGCTTCACTTTCCGAGGAGATACCCTGCGGGGCGAGGAACGTTACGCCGTACGCCCGGCCAAAGTAACCAAACGCGTCGTGGCTGGTCAGCACTTTGCGTTTCTCTTGCGGTACCGCGTCAAACTGGGTTTTCGCCCAGCTATCGAGCTGCTGAACCTGCTCAATATAACGCTGGCCGGTCGCCTTCAGCGCCGCTTCATCCTGCGGATCGGCTTTGACGTACGCCGCAAGAATATTCTTCGCATAGAGCGCGCCGTTAGCCGCACTGTTCCAGGCGTGCGGGTCGGTCACAGTTTTGCCGTCTTCTTCCAACGTATGGGTAGAAACGCCCTCAGAAGCGACAACCACAACCCCTTTAAAGCCAGACGCTTTCACCAGCCGGTCCAGCCAGCCTTCCAGCCCCAGACCATTGACCACCACCACATCGGCCTTATTGAGCAACGCGCTATCTTTGGCGCTCGGCTCGAAGGTATGCGGGTCGCCATCCGGCCCGACCAGCGTAGTGACTTTCACATGATCGCCACCGGTTTTGGCGGCGATATCCCCCAGTACCGAGAAACTGGCTACCACGTTTAATGTTTTCGCCATGACACTTTGCGTCATCAGCCCAAGCGCTAATGCCAGAACCACACCTGCCTTTTTCATCATGTCTCCTTGCCTGTTTTTTGTGCGCGTAAGGTGCTGCGCACGCCGAATAAGATGGAAAAAATAAACACGACGCTCGCGCTCAGGACGATAGATGGCCCCGCCGGTAGCCCTGCCATCCACGAAAGACTCAGACCAAACCATGCGCACAGCGCGCCGCTAACGCCTGCAAATAAAAGCAGGCCAGGGAGTGTCCGCGCCCAACAGCGTGCCGCTACCGCCGGTAAAATCATCCCCCCCACCGCCATTAATGTGCCCAGCACCTGAAACCCGGCCACGAGATTCAACACCAGCAGTGCCAGAAACAAGCTGTGAAGCAGAGCGGGAAGTCGCGGCGCGTTAATCTGCAAAAAACTGCTGTCGAAGGCTTCACTCACCAGTCCGCGATAAAACAGCGCCAGGCACAGGAGCGTCAGGCTGGCGACGCCCGCGACAAACAACGCCGCGTCCTGATCGACCGCCAGGACCGAGCCAAACAGTAAATGCAGCAGGTCAACGCTTGAGCCACGCAGCGATACCAGCGTCACGCCCAGCGCCAGTGATGCGAGATACAAACCGGCAAAGCTGGCGTCCTCTTTGAGCGGCGTGCGTCGGCTGATGATCCCGGCCACCAGAGCCACGATAATTCCGGCCAAAAAACCGCCCAGACTCATCGCCAGTAATGACATGCCGTTGAGTAAGTAGCCTGCCGCCACGCCCGGTAAAATCGCGTGCGAGAGCGCATCGCCCATCAGGCTCATACGCCGCAGTTGCAAAAAGACACCCAGCGCCGTGGTGCTGACGGATAAAGCCAGACACACCACCAGCGCGCGGCGCATAAAGCCGAACTCAATAAACGGCTGGAAAAAGAGATGCCATATCATGCCAGGCACGCTCCGCTGTTCTGCGTCAGGGTCACGTCAGTCGCCCCCCAATGGGCGCTTTCTGTATCCAGACGCAGCGTCTGAGGGAAATAGCGTTTGACACGTTCGCTATCGTGCAACACGGCGAGGATGGTTTGTCCCTGCTGATGCATATCGACAATCTGCTCCATCAGCACCTGGCTTGTGGCCTCATCAATGCCGGTAAAGGGTTCATCGAGCATGACGAGCGGCGCATGCTGTAACCACATGCGGGCAAAAAGCATGCGCTGAAACTGGCCACCGGAGAGGGCTTCAACGGTGGTGCGCGCCATCATCAGCAGCCCCACCCGCTCCAACGCTTCAGCAACATGCGCTCTGGCCTGGCGATTGAGACCGCGAAACAGCGAGATACGCGGCCAGGCACCCATGCTGACCACATCCTGCACCGTAATGGGAAAATGCGGGTCCAGCGTCTGCCGCTGTGCCAGCCAGCCGATAACCGGGCGTGAAGGCGTCCAGCGCAGCGTGCCACTGACCGGCGGCAGTATGCCTGCCAGCGTTTTGAGTAATGTCGATTTGCCGCAGCCATTGGCCCCGACAATCGCGGTCATGCTGCCGGCTTCAATGACACCGCACAGAGAGGGGGTAATGGCGCGCGAGCCGTAGCCCGCCACCAGATGATCAAGCTCAATCATGCCAGCGCCACCGACCATGCCGTAAGCAGCCACAGCACAACTAACAACGCCGCAGCCAGTCCAAGCCGGACCGCGCTGGCGCAGGAGAAAAGGGTTACATCCATCATCACTGAACCTTCATAATGTTATAACATAACAATAATCAGAAGCAGTGATGAAGTAAACGGGAATTTATCGGGTGAATGCGTCGAAATGTTTCAGCCCCTCCCGCAGGAGGGGCTGACAATTAGCGAACGCGCGCCAGCGCAACCGCCTGACCAAGCTGCCAGACCGCCATCGCGTAGTGCGTGCTGCTGTTGTAACGGGTGATGGTGTAGAAGTTGGGTAAGCCGTACCAGTACTCATAATTGGTGCCAACATCCAGGCGCAACAGGCTGGCCTGTTGGTGGTTTCCCAACGGTTGCTGCGGCGTTAAGCCCGCTGATGCCAGTTGCGCCACGCTGTAGTTGGTTTTAAAGCCATTCGCCAGCCCCGGCGCCTGGCCATTAGCAGGCACCGCCACCAGATCGCCTTTCACCCAACCATGTTCTTTAAAGTAGTTTGCCACGCTGCCGATGGCATCGACCGGATCCCACAGGTTGATATGCCCGTCGCCATTAAAATCAACGGCATACTGTTTGTAAGACGACGGCATAAACTGACCGTAGCCCATCGCACCGGCGAACGAACCTTTCAAATCGAGCGGATCATCACTTTCATCTCGCGCCATTAGCAGGAACGTTTCCAGTTCGCTGGAGAAATACGCGGCGCGGCGTGGATAGTCGAAGGAGAGCGTCGCCAGCGCATCAAGGATACGCGTTTTGCCCATCACGCGGCCCCAGCGGGTTTCCACGCCGATAATGCCAACGATAATTTCCGGCGGTACGCCGTAGACCATCCATGCGCGATTCAGCGCGTCTTCATATTGATTCCAGAACGCCACGCCGTTTTGCACGTTATCCGGAGTGATGAACTGGCTGCGATAGCGCAGCCAGGCGCCATTCGGCCCTACCGGTGCCGGGCCGGTTGGTGCCTGGCGGTCCATCAGGCGCAGCACGTAATCGAGTCGCTTCGCCTGAGAGAGAATTTCGTGTAACTGCTGACGGTCAAAGCCGTGTTTGCTCACCATCTCATTGATGAACTGCTCCGCCGCCGGGTTATTGGCGAAGTCGCCGCCCATTGCCATCACATTATGCTGCGGCTTGAGCAGGAAACCGCCAGAGGGTTCCGCAGGTTGACCGGTTATCACACCGTCGGTAGATGCTGCGGTTTGATGAGGTTTGCTGCTGCAGGCGGCAAGTAAAACGAGCGCAGGGAGGAGCGCTGCGTAACGACGCTTAAACATGGGACATCCATTTAACAATTCATTCAACCAGGAGGAATTATGGTAAAGCATGCGGGCTTCCACAAGGAAGCGGCTTCCATGTTTCTTCTCTCTCCTCTTATCTGAAATGCCGCGGTTGTCTTCACTTCACACCTTTCACTTACCAAAAACTTTCACAATGATCATTTTATCTTTCATATTGAGATCTAAATAACACTTTTTAACCTTTCATAATGATTATTATAAGTCCCAGTTTTGCAACAACGAGAAAACCCTACAGGAGAGAACAATGATCGAAACCATTACTCATGGTGCCGAATGGTTCATCGGGCTGTTTCAGAAAGGCGGGGTTGTGTTTACCGGGATGGTGACCGGTATTCTGCCGCTGCTGATAAGTCTGCTGGTTATCATGAACGCACTGATCAATTTCATTGGTCAGCACCGTATTGAGCGGCTGGCGCAGCGCTGCGCTGGTAATCCGGTGACCCGTTATCTGCTGCTGCCGTGCGTGGGCACCTTTGTTTTCTGCAACCCGATGACGCTCAGTCTCGGACGCTTTATGCCGGAACGTTACAAACCCAGTTATTACGCCGCCGCCTCTTACAGTTGCCACTCAATGAATGGCTTGTTCCCCCATATCAATCCCGGCGAATTGTTCGTCTATTTAGGCATCGCCAACGGCCTGACTACCCTCGGTTTGCCGCTGGGGCCGCTTGCCGTGAGCTACCTGCTGGTTGGTCTGGTCACTAACTTCTTCCGTGGCTGGATTACCGATCTGACGACCGCGATTTTCGAGAAAAAAATGGGCATTCAGCTTGAGCAGAAAGTACAACTGGCAGGAGCAACATCATGAGCCGCATTGTGATTGAAAAAGGTACCGGCGGCTGGGGCGGCCCACTGGCACTCGATCCCACCGCGAACAAGAAGATCGTCTATATCACGGCCGGAACGCGACCGGCGATCGTCGACAAGCTGGCACAAATGACCGGCTGGGAAGCGGTGGATGGCTTTAAAGAAGGGGAACCGGCAGAAGCGGAAATCGGCGTAGCAGTCATCGACTGCGGCGGTACGTTACGCTGCGGCATTTACCCGAAACGGCGCATTCCCACCATCAATATCCATGCCACCGGCAAGTCAGGCCCGCTGGCGCAGTACATCCTGGAAGATATCTATGTCTCTGGCGTAAGAGAGGAAAATATCTACTGGCAGGACGGCGAGTTGCCCCGTACACCGGCACAACGCGAAGCCACTGCCCGTGGTTATGACACCAGCAAAAAAATCACCGAGCAGAGCGATGGTCTGCTGGCCAAAGTTGGCATGGGTATGGGCTCAGCCGTCGCTGTACTGTTCCAGGCCGGGCGCGACACCATCGATACGGTGCTGAAAACCATCCTGCCGTTTATGGCATTCGTCTCGGCACTTATCGGGATCATTATGGCCTCCGGTTTGGGTGACTGGATAGCCCACGGCCTGGCCCCCCTTGCCAGTCATCCGTTAGGGCTGGTGACGCTGGCGCTGATTTGTTCCTTCCCGTTGCTGTCACCGTTCCTCGGTCCAGGGGCGGTCATTGCTCAGGTTATTGGCGTGTTGATTGGTGTACAAATCGGCCAGGGAAATATCCCACCGCACCTTGCCCTGCCAGCCCTGTTCGCCATTAACGCCCAGGCCGCATGTGACTTTATCCCCGTTGGGCTTTCCCTGGCAGAAGCACGCCAGGACACCGTTCGCGTCGGCGTGCCGTCTGTACTGGTTAGCCGCTTCTTAACGGGTGCGCCAACGGTGCTTATCGCCTGGTTTGTTTCGGGCTTTATTTATCAATAAGAGGTTGCTCATGAGCGTGATTTATCAAACCACCATTACTCAGATTGGCGACTGCGCACGCGACGCGCTTAGCGACCGGATGTTGATTACCTTCCGGGAAGGCGCGCCCGCCGATGTGGCTGAGTTTTGTTTTATCCACTGTCATGGCGACTTTTGCGGACATCTTACGCCTGGCGCCCGCTTCGAGCTGGGCGGTAAGCAGTATCCGGTTACCGCCGTCGGTGAGGTGGCAGAGCTGAATCTGCGCGAGCTTGGCCATATTACCCTGCGCTTCGATGGACAGACGCAGGCGGAATATCCCGGCACGGTACACGTCGCAGGTGACGTGCCGGAAAGCATTAATCCTGGTTGCACACTGAAATTTGTCGCTTAAGTCGTAAGGAGAAAAGTATGAAACAGGTTGCCGTTGTCATTGGTGGGGGACAAACACTCGGGGCGTTCCTCAGCCGTGGGCTGGCCGCAGAGGGCTATCGCGTGGCGGTAGTGGATATTCAAAGTGATAAAGCCGCAACCGTGGCACACGAAATTAACGCGGAGTTCGGTGAAGGCATGGCCTACGGTTTTGGCGCTGATGCCACCAGCGAGCAGAGCGTACTGGCGCTCGCCCGTGGCGTTGATGAGATTTTTGGCCGCACGGATTTGCTGGTCTATAGCGCGGGAATTGCCAAAGCGGCGTTTATCAGCGATGTGCAGCTCGGGGATTTTGACCGCTCATTGCAGGTCAATCTGGTGGGTTATTTCCTGTGTGCCCGTGAGTTT
Source organism: Phytobacter sp. RSE-02 (assembly GCF_040578655.1). Classification (NCBI taxonomy): domain Bacteria; kingdom Pseudomonadati; phylum Pseudomonadota; class Gammaproteobacteria; order Enterobacterales; family Enterobacteriaceae; genus Phytobacter; species Phytobacter sp. RSE-02. The sequence continues at coordinate 73,739 of NZ_JBEULY010000010.1, forward strand.
TCACGGCTGATGATTCGCGACGGGATTAAGGGGCGGATTATTCAGATCAACTCGAAGTCCGGCAAGGTGGGCAGTAAGCACAACTCGGGCTATAGCGCGGCGAAGTTTGGCGGCGTGGGCCTGACACAATCCCTGGCGCTGGATCTCGCGGAATATGGGATTACGGTTCATTCGTTGATGCTGGGCAACCTGCTGAAATCACCGATGTTCCAGTCCCTGATCCCGCAATATGCCAGCAAACTGGGGATTGCCGCCGATCAGGTAGAGCAGCATTACATTGATAAGGTTCCGCTTAAACGTGGCTGTGATTATCAGGATGTGCTGGATGTGCTGCTGTTTTACGCAAGCACGAAGGCCTCTTACTGTACCGGGCAATCAATCAATATTACCGGCGGGCAGGTGATGTTCTGAACCGGATGGCCTGATGCCCTCCGCCCGTTCCTGAGGGTATCCCCCGGTGGCGCTACGCTTACCGGGGCTACCAAACCGTAGCCTCTCCCACAGGGAGAGAGAGGAAACCGGGCACCACCCGGCACATAAAACGTAACCCGGATAAGGCGCTCGCGCCGCCATCCGGGAAAAGGAGACATGATGGTTTCTGCACTCATCACCGTAGCTGTCATCGCCTGGCTCAGCCAACTGGCACTGGGCGGCTGGCAGATTCGCCAGTTTAACCGCGCCTTTGATGCGCTCTGCCAACAAGGGCGCGTTGGCGTCGGGCGCTCTGGCGGGCGTTTCAAACCACGCGTTATCCTTGCGGTTGCCTTCGATAAACAAGACCGCGTCACCGATACGTTGCTCATGCGCGGACTCACCGTTTTTGCCAGACCCGCAAAAATCGACGCCCTGCTCGGCATGAAACGTGAGGAATTAGAGCCTGATGTGATCTTTCCCCATGATCCGGGCTGTCAGAATGCTCTATTATTGGCGCTTAAATTGAAACATGGATAATTTCGTTGTGAACGCAATGAGCTTGCGAAATTATCATTTTGCAACTTAACGCAGGATAAAAGCGCCCATGAAACCACGTCAGCGGCAGGCAGCCATTCTTGAGCATCTGCAAAAGCAGGGAAAATGTTCTGTTGAAGAGCTGGCAGCACACTTCGACACCACGGGCACCACCATACGGAAAGATTTAGTGGTGCTGGAACACTCCGGCGCGGTCATCCGCACCTATGGCGGTGTCGTGCTCAATAAAGACGAAGCCGATCCTCCGATCGACCATAAGACCCTCATCAACACCCTGCAAAAAGGGCTGATTGCCGAAACCGCCGTGGGCTTTATTCAGGATGGCGATTCCATCATTCTCGACGCGGGCAGCACCGTGCTGCAAATGGTTCCTTTACTGAGCCATTTCAATAACATCACCGTGATGACCAACAGCCTGCATATCGTCAATGCCCTATCCGAACTCGATAACGAGCAAACCATCCTGATGCCGGGCGGGACCTTTCGTAAAAAATCCGCCTCCTTTCATGGGCAACTGGCGGAAAACGCCTTCGAGCATTTCAGCTTCGACAAACTGTTTATGGGTACCGACGGCATCGATTTGAATGCAGGGGTCACCACCTTCAATGAAGTTTTCACCGTCAGTAAAGCCATGTGCAACGCGGCACGGGAAGTGATCCTGATGGCGGATTCGTCCAAATTTGGCCGCAAAAGCCCGAACATTGTGTGCAGCCTGGAAAGCGTCGATAAATTAATTACCGATGCCGGGATCCCGGCAGATTTTCGCGCCGCACTGGAAGAGAAAGGGATCGAAGTGATCGTAGCCGGAGAAAAAAATGAGTGAGCTTTTACTGAACACCGCACGTCAGACACTGCTGCTAGAGTTGCAAGAAGCCAGCCGCCTGCCGGAGCGTCTGGGCGAGGCGTTTTTACGCGCCGCTGATGCCATTATTCATTGCCGGGGCAAAGTGATTGTCTCGGGGATTGGTAAATCCGGGCATATTGGCAAAAAGATTGCCGCCACCCTCGCCAGCACTGGCACCCCTGCCTTCTTTGTCCATGCGGCAGAAGCCCTGCACGGCGATTTAGGGATGATTGAAAGCCGCGATGTGCTGCTCTTTATCTCCTATTCCGGATCGGCTAAAGAGCTGGATCTGATCCTGCCGCAGTTAAAGGAACGGTCGGTGACCGTGCTGGCCATGACCGGCAAATCTTTGTCGCCGCTGGCGCTGGCGGCAGACGCAGTGCTGGATATTTCCGTTGAACGTGAAGCCTGCCCAATGTTGCTGGCCCCTACCTCCAGCACCGTCAATACATTGATGCTCGGTGACGCGCTGGCGATGGCCGTTATGCAGGCGCGCGGCTTTAACGAGGAAGATTTTGCCCGTTCACACCCGGCAGGGGCGCTGGGTGCGCGTCTGCTCAACAAGGTCCATCATCTGATGCGTAAAGAAGATGTCCCCCATGTACGCATTGACGCCACGGTAATGGACGCGATGCTGGAACTTAGCCACACAGGGATGGGGATGGTGGCCGTCTGCGGTGACGCGGAGGATATTCTGGGTATCTTCTCTGATGGCGACCTGCGACGCTGGCTGGTTGCAGGCGGCGCGCTGGATGCGAACATCAGTGACGCAATGACAAAAGGGGGCATCACCCTTAACGCCGGGAGCCGCGCTATCGATGCCAAAGAGGTGCTAATGAAACGCAAAATCTCCGCGGCTCCGGTGGTGGATGACAGCGGTAAACTGGTTGGCGCGATTAACCTGCAGGCCTTTTATCAGGCCGGAATTATTTAATCCTTCAATCCCAGACGTTTCGCCAGCCGATGCAGGTTGGCGACGTCCATCTCCAGCAGCCGCGCACTGGCTGCCCAGTTATGCTGGCTTTGTTCCAGCGCCTGGCGAATGGCGGTACGCTGAAAATTATCGGTCGCTTCGCGCAAATTTTGTCTCTCCACGGGCAATGTCTGCGCAGTGACAACACTCTGTTCCGGCTCATCGCTCAGCGCAAAATGGCGCGTTTCCAGTACGATGTCATCCCCGCTTCGCGTACCGCGCGCCAGCACAATCGCACGGTGAATAGCATGTTCCAGCTCACGCACATTTCCCGGCCAACGGTACGCCAGCAGATGCGCCCGCGCACCGGGGCTAAGGACGACACGACCAAGGCCAAGGCGCAGACGGCACTGCTCGCAAAAATACCCCGCCAGTAACACCACATCCTCACCGCGTTCACGCAGCGGCGGGACAACCAGCGGAAAGACGCTCAGGCGGTGAAACAGGTCAGCGCGAAAACGCCCGGCCAGTACCTCTTCGCGCAGATCGCGGTTGGTAGCGGCCAGCACGCGTACATCCACCCGCAGGCTGCGATCATCCCCGACACGCTGAATATCGCCGTATTGCAATACTCGCAGCAGCTTGGCCTGCAGCGCCAGCGACAACTCGCCAATCTCATCCAGAAACAGCGTGCCTTTATCGGCCATTTCAAACTTGCCGCTACGGTTGCTGATGGCCCCGGTAAACGCCCCTTTCACATGGCCAAACAGCTCGCTTTCCGCCACGCTTTCCGGCAGTGCGGCGCAATTCAGATAGACCAGGGCATCTGCCGCGCGGGGCGAGTTTTCGTGGATAGCTTTTGCCACCAGCTCCTTACCGGTGCCGGTTTCACCGCTTATCAGCACGTTCAAATCGGAACCGGCGACAATCTCTATCTCTTTTTTAAGCTGCGCCATACCCTCCGAAAGACCGATCATTTCGGTATGCGCGACCTGTTCAAAGGTTGTCGGCAGGCCGGGCGCCATGTTCTGGCTTTCGAGCTTTTCAATCAGCAAAGCATTGTTGAGCGCCCCTGCCGCCAGCGCCGCAATCAGACGCAGTTCTTCATCGCTAAAGCTATCGAACTGATCCGGCGCCATGCCATCCAGAGTGAGCGCGCCAATCAGGCTTTGCCCGGCAAACAGCGGCAGGCCCACACAGGCGTGGACTTTCAGGCTCTCCTGTCCGGGGATCAGCCCGTCATAGGGGTCCGGCAATGCGCTGTCGGCAGGGAAGCGCACCACATCCCCGGCGCGGGCAATCGCCTCCAGCCGCGGGTGCCCTTCCAGCGTAAAGCGCCGCCCCAGCACATCCTGGGCCAGGCCATCAATCGCCAGCGGGATAAATTGCCGTGCCTCATAGCGCAGCAGCGCTGAAGCGTCACACTCCAGCACCTGACGCAGGGTGGTCATCAGGCGCTGAAAACGGTCGGCATGGCCTATGCCGCTCTGTAATTCAATGGCGATACCCGCCAGCACGTTCACGGAAAAACTCATCGTCGCCTCGCAGTCATTTTGACAATACAGGTTGTCATAATGACAGTCTTTTTCATAGTCTTTTTGACTACCCATCAGGGGTTAAATAAAAATAAATTTATAAAAATCAATAAAATAAAAACTGGCACGCATCTTGAAATAGCTATCACATCTTATTTAATACAGAACAGGTAAGTAAAATGGCTATTCACGTAAAAAATAACATTCATTGGGTTGGGCAACGTGACTGGGAAGTTCGTGATTTCCACGGTACCGAATACAAAACGCTGCGCGGCAGCAGCTACAACAGCTACCTCATCCGTGAAGGCAAAAACGTACTGATTGATACCGTCGATCATAAATTCAGTCGCGAGTTTGTGCAGAACCTGCGCGCGGAGATCGACCTCAACGCGATTGACTACATCATTATTAACCACGCGGAAGAAGACCACGTGGGCGCACTCACCGAACTGATGTCCTGGATTCCGGACACCCCGATTTATTGCACCACCAATGCCATCGACTCCATTAACGGTCACCACCACCACCCGGAGTGGAATTTCCACACCGTGAAAACCGGCGACGCACTGGATATCGGCAACGGCAAACAGCTTATCTTCGTCGAAACGCCGATGTTGCACTGGCCGGATAGCATGATGACCTATATGACCGGCGATGCCGTGCTGTTCAGTAACGACGCCTTCGGCCAGCACTACTGTGATGAGCGCCTGTTCAACGACGAAGTGGACCAGACCGAACTGTTCGAGCAGTGCCAGCGATACTACGCCAACATCCTCACGCCGTTCAGCCGTCTGGTGACGCCAAAAATCACCGAGATCCTTGGCTTCAACTTGCCGGTAGAGATGATTGCCACTTCCCACGGTGTGGTATGGCGCGAAAATCCGACGCAGATCGTTGAGCTGTACCTGAAATGGGCCGCGGATTATCAGGAAGACCGTATCACCATTTTCTACGACACCATGTCGAACAACACCCGCATGATGGCGGACGCGATTGCTCAGGGCATCAATGAAGTTGACCCGAACGTGGCGGTGAAAATTTTCAACGTCTCCCGCAGCGACAAAAACGACATTCTGACCAACGTCTTCCGCTCCAAAGGTGTGCTGGTCGGCACGTCCACCATGAACAACGTGATGATGCCGAAAATTGCGGGCCTGGTCGAAGAGATAACCGGCCTGCGTTTTCGTAACAAACGTGCCAGCGCTTTCGGCTCCCACGGCTGGAGCGGCGGCGCGGTGGATCGTCTGTCCACCCGATTACAGGATGCGGGCTTTGAGATGTCGCTGAGCCTGAAAGCCAAATGGCGTCCGGATATCGATGCGCTGGAACTCTGCCGTCAACACGGCCGGGACATTGCCCGCCAGTGGGCGCTCGCTCCGCTACCTACACCGCTTAACACTACACCGGTTGAGGCGTCCGCCTGCGCCTGTGCCGCGAAAGCCGCCGCTGATTCAGGCCCGTCTATGCAGTGCAGCGTTTGCCAGTGGGTTTACGATCCGGCAAAAGGCGAACCCATGCAGGATGTCGCGCCAGGAACCGCCTGGTGTGATGTGCCGGATAATTTTCTTTGCCCTGAATGTTCGCTTGGCAAAGAGGTCTTCGATGTGCTGGCAACGGAGGCAGTATGAGCGCAGGTATTGTGATTATCGGGTCGGGCTTTGCCGCCCGCCAACTGGTAAAAAACATCCGCAAGACCGACAGCAGCACACCGCTGACGCTGATTGCCAGCGACAGTATGGATGAGTACAACAAGCCGGATCTGAGCCATGTCATCAGCCTTGGGCAGCGCGCCAGAGATCTCACCCGCCAGTCGGCGGGGGATTTCGCTGAGCAGTTCAACCTGCGCCTGTTTCCCCACACGCGTGTGACGGCGCTGGATGCAGAGGCGAAAGTCATCAAAAGCGCAGATCAACAGTGGCAGTACGACAAGCTGGTGCTGGCAACCGGGGCCCGTGCGTTTGTTCCGCCCGTCGCGGGCAGCGAACTGATGCTTACCCTTAATAGCCAGCAGGAGTACCAGGCCTGTGAAGCGCAACTGCGTGACGCGCAGCGGGTGCTGATTATCGGCGGCGGATTGATTGGCAGCGAACTGGCGATGGATTTTTGTCGCGCGGGGAAAGCGGTGACGCTGGTGGATAGCGAAGCCAGTATTCTCTCTTCGCTGATGCCGCCAGAAGTGAGTAGCCGTCTGCAGCATCGACTGACCGGGATGGGCGTGCATCTGCTGTTGAAATCACAGCTTATGGCGCTTGAGAAAACAGAAACTGGCATCTGCGCCACGCTGGACAGGCAGCGCGGTATAGAAGTAGATGCGGTGATTGCCGCGACCGGGCTGCGCGCAGAAACCGGGCTGGCCCGGAGCGCCGGGCTGACGGTGAATCATGGGGTTTGTGTGAACAGTTATCTGCAAACCAGCAATCCGGATATTTATGCGCTCGGCGACTGTGCGGAGATTGACGGTAAGCTGCTGCCGTTCCTGCAGCCGATTCAGCTTAGCGCCATGTATCTGGCGAAAAATCTGTCTGGCGTGGCTGTGCCGCTTAAGCTGCCTGCCATGCTGGTGAAGGTCAAAACGCCGGAGATGCCGTTGCATCTGGCAGGCGAGACCGCGCGCCGCGATTTGAACTGGCATATCACCACCGAAGCTCAGGGTATGGTCGCCCGCGGCCTGAACGATGAAGGGCAGTTGTGCGCTTTTGTCGTGAGCGAAGATCGTATGAAGGAAGCGTTCGCGTTGTTGAAAACGTTGCCCGTTTGAGAGCAGGGCAACGGTCGTGCCCCGGCATGTGCAATCACACCGGCCCGTAGCCCCGGTTAGCGGGGCACCACCGGGGACGATGCCTCACCCCTGCGCCAGACACCGCGCGGCGGCGATAACCCCCTGCCCCAACGCAATTGCGCCATCGCCTACGGGAAAACGCTGCGGGAAGAGCAACGTATAATCCGCAAGATAATGCGACAAACGGGCTTTCAGCAGACGGTTATGCAACACGCCGCCGCCAAAGGCGAGCGTAGTAATCTGCCGCGCATCCGCCTGCTTACGGGCAAGCTGCGCCAGCCCGCACGCCAGCGCATCGTGAAAGGCCCAGGCGCGCTGCGCGGCCGGAGCCTGCCACGCCAGCCATTGTTGCCAGAAGGTGGCTAAATCAAGCTGCTCGCCATCAAGCGGCAGCGTGACCGGATGCGTAACATCCGCGCCGCCCATCGCCAGCGCTTCCAGTCGGCAGGCCGCCTCCCCCTCATAACTTAACTGCAGCGGCGCGCAGTCCAGCGCACAGGCGATGGCATCAAACAGCCGCCCGGTCGATGACGCCAGCGGCGCGTTGATATTGCGCGCCATGGCCCGCGCCAGCACAGGCCAGTTCTGCCGTTGCAGCACGGCGGTTTCCGGGAAATTCTGCCAGTCAGGGACAAACGCCAGCATCTGTGCCAGCAGGTTGCGCCACGGCTGGGTTGCCGCCAGATCCCCGCCGGGGAGCGCCACGGCGGGCAACCCACCCAAATGCTCAACCTCGCGATAATTCACGCGCAGACATTCGCCCCCCCACAGCGCCCCGTTCTCCCCCATGCCGATACCGTCCAGCGCCAGGGCAATCACATCTCCCCCGTCGCGTGGCCAGCCATGCTCTGCAAGCGTTGCCGCGATATGTGCGTGATGGTGCAACACGGTGTGCTGCGAAAGCCCCGTCTCCTGTGCCCAGTGGGTGGCGCGATAGCCCGTGTGCGCGTCGGCGACCACCTGCTGTGGGGTGAAGTCATAAATCGTCTGCATCAGACGCAGGGCGTTACGCCACTGTGTCTCTACCCCTTCATCGGTTAAATCACCGAAATGCTGACTTAACACGGCGCTGTCATCCCGCACCAGGCAGAAGGTGTTTTTCATATCCGCCCCCAGACATAACATGGGCGGGATATGGTGAAATCCGGGCGGCAGTTGCACGGCATCCGGCACATAACCACGCGAGCGGCGTAACATCTCGCCGCTCTCGCGTACCACCGAATCGTCCATACGCTGCACGATATCGCGGTTGTGCAACAGAAACCCATCCGCTATCTCTGCCAGGTCGTCAAGCGCCTGGCGATTTGTCAGCGCAGGCGGCTTGCCGCTCAGGTTGCCGGACGTCATCACCAGCGGGCGCTGCAACGCCTGGGCTAACAGATGTTGTAACGGATTGGCGGGCAGCATCACCCCCACCTCATCAAGCCCCGGAGCAATAGCCGGGCACAGCTCGGGCAGCGATGTTTTCGCCACCAGCACGATGGGCGCCGCGGGCGTGGTCAGCAAACGGATGGCCGCCTCGCTCAGCCCGCTTGCTGAGGGGAGCATCACCGCCAGCGGTTTCGCCGGGCGATGCTTACGGGCGCGCAGATGCTCCACCGCTGTCTGCCGCTGTGCGTCACATGCCAGATGAAAACCGCCGATACCTTTTACCGCAACGATACCGCCGGATTTGAGCAGCGCAATGGCGGCCTGTAGCGCCGCCTCGCCGGTCAACTGCTGTTTTCCGCTGCGCCACTCAAGCTGCGGGCCGCACGCCGGGCAGGCAACGGGCTGGGCATGAAAACGGCGGTCAGCCGGATGGCGATACTCCGCCTCGCAGGCAGGGCACAGGGGAAATGCCGCCATCACGGTGTAGGGGCGGTCATAAGGCATGGCGTGAATAATGGTGAAACGCGGGCCGCAGTGGGTACAGTTGATAAATGGATAGCGATAGCGACGTTCTGTCGGGTCATTCATCTCCGCCAGACAGGCAGGACAGGTGGCGGCATCGGGCACAATTTGCGTATTCATCGTGCCGCCCGCGCTCTCGCGGATAGTAAAACTGAGCGGCGCTTGTGGCCACTGATAGGGCGTAACCAGCGTATCGTCAATGCGCGCCAGCGGCGGGCATTGCTGATACAACAACGGGAGAAAACGGCGTTCATCGCCCCATAAGCGTACTTCGACGCCCTGGGCGTCATTACAGACATCACCGGTGAGATTGAGCTGTTGCGCCAGTTGCCAGACAAAGGGGCGGAAGCCCACCCCTTGTACTTTTCCATAGACGCGAATACAAACGCCGTTGTGGGTCATCGTTATTTATTGCAACGCTGCATGCCGCAAGCGTGTCTTCATCTGCTGATAGGTCGACTGAGTGTACTCCTCGGCCCAGGCCTGATCGTTGATCGCACTCACCCGCACCGCGCAATATTTGGTTTCCGGTGTTTTAGAGATGGGATCAAGATTATCCTGCGTCAGTTCATTACACGCGCCAATCCACCATTGATAAGTCATGTACACGCAGCCAGTATTAACACGTTCATTAACATCGGCACGGCTGATGACTTTCCCCCTGCGTGACTCCACCCACACCAGTTGCCGGTTTTTAATCCCTAGTTGTGCGGCATCGTGCGGATTTATTTGCACGAAACCCGGCTCATCTGCGAGCGTTTGCAACGCCGCACAGTTACCGGTCATTGAGCGACAGGAGTAATGGCCGACTTCGCGCACGGTGCTGAGCACCAGCGGGAAGTCCGCGTCCGGCACCTCGGCTGGGGCACGCCATGGCGCGGCGAACAGCAGGCCTTTCCCATCCGGAGTATCGAATTTGTTATCTTTATACAGATAACGCGTTCCCGGATGATCCAGCGTCGGGCACGGCCACTGAACGTGTCCCATATCGCCCATTTTTTCGTAGGTTACGCCGTAGAACAGCGGGCACAGTTCGCGCATTTCGTCCCAGATTTGCTGGTTATTGTCGTAATGCATCGGGTAGCCCATTTCGGTAGCGATAAGGCTGATAATTTCCCAGTCACGCTTGACGTCATATTGCGGTTCGATGGCTTTTTCGAAACGCTGGAACCCGCGATCCGCACAGGTAAAGACGCCGCCGTGCTCGCCCCAGGAGGTGGCAGGCAGCAGCACATCCGCCTGTTCTGCGGTCTTGGTCATAAAGATGTCCTGTACGACCACAAAATCCAGCGCCTCAAAGCCTTTGCGCACCAGGCTGAGATCGGCTTCGGTCTGCAACGGATCTTCACCCATGATGTAATAGGCTTTAACTTTACCTTCCAGCGCCAGATGCGGCACCTCGGTGATACGCACGCCGACTTTGTCATCCATTACCGCCGGGTCGATCCCCCAGGCTTTGGCGAATTTGGCGCGGACATGCGGATCAACCACATCCTGGTAGCCAGGAAACTGGTTCGGGATCACGCCCATGTCGCAGGCACCCTGCACGTTGTTCTGCCCACGGACCGGGCCGACGCCGACGTTCTCACGCCCGAGGTTACCGGTCAGCAGCGCCAGGCTCGAAAGCCCTTTTACCACGTCCACCGCCTGACCAAATTGCGTAACGCCCATCCCCCACATAATGGTGGCGGTCGGCGCGGCGGCATAAGTACGCATTGCTTCACGAACCTGGCGTGCCGGAACGCCCGTCAGATGTTCAACCGCTTCCGGCGCATAGTCTTTGACGATTTCCCGATAGGCATCCAGCCCGGTGGTAAAGTTCGTGACGTAGCGCTGGTCGTAGAGTTTTTCTTCCAGCAGGACATAACCAAAGGCGTTCACCAGCGCCATGTTGCAGCCGTTTTTGAGCTGTAAATGCTGGTCGGCAATGCGTGCGGTTTCGATGCGGCGCGGATCGCAGACGATAATTTTCGCCCCGTTCTGTTTTGCTTTGACCACCCTTCTTGCCACAATCGGGTGCGAATCGGCACAGTTGTAGCCAAAGACAAGCAGGCAACGGGAGTTTTCGATATCGCCGATGGAGTTACTCATTGCGCCGTTGCCCAGGGTTTGCTGTAACCCGGCAACGGAAGGACCGTGACAAACACGTGCGCAGCAGTCGACGTTATTGGTATGTAAGACCCCACGGGCAAATTTCTGCATCACGTAGTTGGTCTCATTGCCGGTGCCGCGAGATGAACCGGTGGTCATAATGGCGCGGGGGCCGAATTTGGCTTTGATTTCACTGAGCCGTTTTGCCGTATAGCGAATGGCCTCCTGCCAGCTCACCGGGGTGAGTTTACCGCCGCGCTCATAGCGGATCATCGGTTGCGTCAGGCGAGGCGTCAGCAGTTTGGTATCGTTAAGAAAATCCCAGCCGTAGTAGCCTTTCAGGCAAAGTTCATTCTGGTTGGTTTCCCCGTCCGCCGCTTCGGCACGGATAATTTTGCCATTATCCACGACCAGTTTCAGTTTGCAGCCAGCGCCGCAATAGGGACATACGCTCGTAATTTTTTTCATCAGTAACAGACCTGTTAAAAGTGAAAGTTATTTTTTAAAAACCCAGCGACACGGCACTTTCCAGCGCAGTGCGACGACGTTTCTCTTCGCTCATGTGTTCCAGTATTTCCCGGTCAACGCAGACCAGCGCCTTGGTCGGACATACGGAAATACAGGCCGGGCCACTTTCGTGTTGGTAGCATAAATCGCATTTGTTGGCTTCGGCCTTCTGCCCGGACATGGTCAGGCCGATGCCGTTATGGCGAACGACCGGGCGGACCACGACCTCCATGGCGCCATAGGGACAGGCAACTACGCAGGTTTTGCAACCAATGCAGCGTTCCTGCATGACATGGACAAACCCTTTGTCGCGGCTGATGGCGCCATTAGGACAGACATTGGCGCAGGGTGCGTCTTCACACTGGCGGCAGAGTGTCGCCGTCGATACGTTGACGCCTTTGATAACGTGAATGCGGGGTAAAAAGGTTTCAGGGGTAAGGGCCGCGCAGTCCTGTTGTTCCTGATGTGAGACCACACAGGCAACTTCACAGGTGCGACAGCCAATACATTTACTGGCATCCGCCATAATAAAACGGTTCATCGTCTTCTCCAGCAATGAGTTTCATCACGCCGGATATACACGTTTCATGCCAGTTATTATGTTATTGTTATTTATCAGATTTTATAAGATGACATTCTGTCATCGACAGAAGTGACGATGACAGTTGACGAGGTTAGCGCGTGGGGCCTGGAATGAGTGAGTCACGTAACATTAATTCGCCAAGAAATGGCTGGTGGTAATTAAACTCACCGCCATCAAGCATAAAAATTAACCGCTCGATGGTTTCTTTAATCATCTCCGTGACCGGGATTTTAACGCTGGAGAGTGCGGGAATAACATACGGGGCAATGGCAATGTCATCAAATCCAATAACCGAAACCTGCGTGGGTACAGCGATTCCCCGCTCATCCAGTCTCTTCATGGCGCCAATCGCCATATCATCATTGCTCGCCACCAGCGCACTAAAACTGACACCCTTTGCCAGCAGCGTTTCCACGCCTGCCGCCCCGCTTTCCGGTGACCACTTCCCTTGTACAATCAACTCATTACGTAACGCAATGCCGTGCTGCGCCAGGGCGTCTTTATAGCCAGAAAGCCGCTCAATACCGGTCGGGGAATCCAGCGAGCCGGTAATAAATGCAATATCCTGATGCCCCATCGCAATTAATGTCGCCACCGCGTTAAAGCTGGAGGCTTTTTGATCGCACCAGACACAGTGGCTGCTGTTTTTACGTAATCGACGATTAAGCACCATAATGGGCTGACTGTGGCTTTTGACAATAGTGTCCATTTCATCGACGCTTAAGAAGCGCGGATAAATAATGATCGCGTCGCATTTTAAATCGAGCAGATATTGAATCGCTTCGCGCTCTTCTTCAGCGCTGTGCTTACCGTCCGCCAGAATTAAACGCCGGCCCTGATCTTCGGTCATCCGCGCGGCATGAAACAGCAGCTCGCTAAAATAGACTCCGTGATACAACGTGTTGGTAACCACCAGCCCCAGCGTTTGCGTTTTGTTCGTCGCCAGACTGCGTGCCAGCAGGTTCGGGCGATATCCGCTCTCTTCGATCGCCTGAAACACCCGGTCTTTGGTCTCCTGGCTGACGTAGCCGTTGCCCGATAGCACACGGGAGACTGTCGCCTTCGACACCCCTGCCCGCTTTGCCACCTCAAGCATTGTGGTCATGTTGCTTATCCGTTTGATTTCGATGCCATGCAGTGTACTTCACCCACTAAAGAATGTCGCAACGGGATAAAAGCGGTCAAAAAATATTAAGCGATCACCATCACAAAAATAGATAAAGATGAATTTTTGATCTTGTTTGAACACATGAAACTCATCATGATTTTGTGGAACCGGTTTCCTATCTGATGTTTCATTGCCTGGGTAAAACAGAGCAATGAAGCTGTACCTTATTGATAAAACAGGATATAACCCGATGTCGAAGAATTATGCGGCGCTTGCCGGCTCGGTGGTGAACGCGTTAGGTGGTGTTGATAACATCGCTGCCGTCACCCATTGCATGACGCGTCTGCGCTTCGTGGTGAAAGACGACGCCAAAATTGACAGCGCGACGCTCAAAGGCATTAGCGGCGTTATGGGCGTGGTACGCAACGACAGCCAGTGCCAGGTCATCATCGGTAATACGGTGTCGCATGCTTATCGTGAAGTGGTGGCATTGCTGCCCGGCGATATGCAGCCCGCTCAGCCGGTCGGTAAACAGAGGCTGACCCTTAAGCGCATTGGCGCAGGTATTCTCGATGCGCTGATCGGCACCATGTCACCGCTGATCCCGGCGATCATCGGCGGCTCGATGGTCAAACTGCTGGCGATGGTGCTGGAAATGTCCGGCCTGCTGCCAAAAGGTTCTTCAACGCTGACTATTCTGACGGTGATTGGCGACGGTGCCTTCTTCTTCCTGCCGCTGATGGTGGCCGCGTCTGCCGCCGTGAAATTTAAAACCAATATGTCGCTGGCGATTGCCATTGCGGGCGTGCTGGTACATCCAAGCTTTATCGAGCTGATGGCGAAAGCCGCGCAGGGTGAGCATGTGGAGTTCGCGCTGGTGCCGGTGACGGCGGTGAAATACACCTACACCGTGATTCCGGCGCTGGTGATGACCTGGTGTCTGTCGTATATCGAACGTTGGGTGGACAAAATTACCCCGGCGGTGACGAAAAACTTCCTGAAACCGATGCTGATTGTGCTGATTGCCGCACCGCTGGCTATTGTGCTGATTGGCCCGCTGGGGATCTGGATTGGTAGCGCCATCTCCGCGCTGGTCTACACCATTCATGGCTATCTGGGCTGGCTGTCCGTTGCCATTATGGGCGCCCTGTGGCCGCTGCTGGTGATGACCGGGATGCACCGCGTATTTACTCCCACTATCATTCAAACCATTGCCGAAACAGGCAAAGAAGGCATGGTAATGCCGTCAGAGATTGGCGCTAACCTGTCGCTCGGCGGCTCGTCGCTGGCGGTGGCGTGGAAAACCAAAAACCCGGAACTGCGCCAGACTGCCCTTGCGGCAGCGGCTTCGGCTATCCTGGCCGGTATCTCTGAACCGGCGCTGTATGGCGTGGCCGTTCGCCTGAAACGTCCGCTGATTGCGAGCCTGATAAGCGGCTTTATCTGCGGTGCCGTCGCGGGTATTGCCGGGCTTGCCAGCCACTCCATGGCGGCGCCTGGTCTGTTTACCAGCGTACAGTTTTTCGATCCGGCTAATCCAATGACCATTGTCTGGGTGTTCGGCGTGATGGCGCTGGCGGTGGTGCTCTCCTTTGTTCTGACGTTGCTTCTCGGTTTTGAAGATATCCCGGTAGAAGCAGAGGCACAGAAACCGCAGGCGGCAAACACAGCCGTTGTTCATGAAGCCCGGGCACAATAAGCGAGGTAACGCATGTCTGTATTTCCGAAAGGATTTTTATGGGGCGGCGCCATTGCCGCCAACCAGGCCGAAGGGGCGTATCTGGAAGGCGGTAAAGGGTTAACCACCGTCGATACCATTCCCCATGGCGCGAACCGTCTGCCGGTGAAACTCGGTCTGGAAAAACGCTTCACTTTGCGTGAAGACGAATACTACCCCAGCCACCAGGCGATCGATTTCTACCATCGTTACAAGGAAGATATCGCGCTGATGGCGGAGATGGGCTTCACCGTCTTTCGCACCTCTATCGCCTGGAGCCGCCTCTATCCGCTGGGTGATGAGCTGACGCCGAACGCCGAGGGCATCGCGTTTTACCGCGACATGTTCGCAGAGTGCAAAAAGTACGGTATCGAACCGCTGGTGACACTGTGCCACTTTGATGTGCCGATGCATCTGGTCACCGAATATGGCTCCTGGCGTAACCGCAAGATGGTGGCGTTTTTCACCCGCTACGCCCGCACCTGCTTTGAAGCCTTTGATGGTCTGGTGAAATACTGGCTGACCTTTAAT
Organism: Phytobacter sp. RSE-02; assembly: GCF_040578655.1. Taxonomy (NCBI): domain Bacteria; kingdom Pseudomonadati; phylum Pseudomonadota; class Gammaproteobacteria; order Enterobacterales; family Enterobacteriaceae; genus Phytobacter; species Phytobacter sp. RSE-02. Next base: position 89,209 of record NZ_JBEULY010000010.1, read on the forward strand.
GAGATCAACATCATGCTGCATAGCCCGTACTCCGGTGCCGGGCTGGTGTTTGAAGAGGGCGAAAATCAGGACCAGGTAAAATATCAGGCGGCGCACCACGAGCTGATTGCCAGCGCACTGGCGACCAAAATCGCCCATGAGGTGAACCCGGAAAATCAGGTGGGCTGCATGCTGGCAGGCGGCAATTTCTATCCCTACTCCTGCAAGCCGGAAGATGTGTGGACAGCGCTGGAAAAAGACCGGGAAAACCTGTTCTTTATTGATGTGCAGGCGCGCGGTGCCTATCCGGCCTACGCGGCCCGTGTGTTCCGCGAAAAAGGCGTCAGCATTGTAAAAGAAGCAGGCGACGACGAGATCCTGAAAAATACCGTCGATTTTGTGTCATTCAGCTATTACGCCTCGCGCTGCGCTTCTGCCGAAATGAATGCGCAAAATACCTCGGCGGCCAACATCGTCAAATCGCTGCGTAACCCGCATATTCAGGTAAGCGAATGGGGCTGGGGCATTGACCCGCTTGGCCTGCGTATCACGATGAATATGATGTATGACCGTTACCAGAAACCACTGTTTCTGGTGGAAAACGGGCTGGGTGCAAAAGATGAATTCAATGCCCAGGGTGAAATAGAAGACGATTACCGTATCAGCTATCTGCGCGAGCATATCCGTGCCATGGGTGATGCCATTGAGGACGGTATTCCGGTGATGGGTTACACCACCTGGGGATGTATCGACCTGGTGGCGGCCTCCACCGGTGAGATGAGCAAGCGCTACGGGTTTATCTATGTCGACCGTGACGACGCAGGTAACGGCACGCTGGAGCGTAAGCGCAAAAAATCGTTCTGGTGGTACAAAAAAGTGATTGCCAGCAACGGGGCAGATTTGGACTAAGCGCTGCCGGTTATGTTGTAGCCCGATAAGGTGCGTCAGCGCCGCATCCGGGACATTCCTGGTGGCGCTGCGCTAACCGGGGCTACCAGCAAAAACCGAAACTATAAACAGCGCTGCCCCGCAGCCAGATTCCCCGTTTCCGGGTTACGACCCGCGCCAGGTTTTTTCACCCATTTGCGGTTCGGGCGATAGGTAAAACGGCTCAATGCCGGATATTGCAACTGCCCGAACCAGCCGTTAACGCGCTGCCAGTGCGCCTCTTTAACCTGGTATAGATCGGTTACCCAGTAACCGTCGCTAAACTGCATGTCCAGCAGTTGTGCCCGGCCATTGCCTTGCAGGTCGAGCAGATCCTCAACGCCAGCACCGCTGACGGTGTAAAACCCCCAGGACTCCCATACACAGGGCCGCCCGTCGGTTTTAAATGTGATGATAATTAATTTTGCCGTTGGCCCCAGCCCCAGGCCGGCGTTACCTTTCCAGACAATCAGATCCTGAATTCCATTGCGATCCAGATCGGCGCGGTAAATGTGCGCGTTGCCCGCCGCGTTATGCAAATATTCCAGAGGCACCGACCAGGGTTTTCCCGCTCGATCGTTGCCGGTAATGCGCCATTCATCCGCCTCTTCCGGTGCCTGCTCCAGCGTTGCACCCGCCACACCGACCTGGCGAAAATGCCAGCGTTGGCCGGGGGTTATCTCACCCGGAGCAGGCATAGTCAGCAAATGCCGCTGCGCGCGTTTTTTAGCATATTCATCATTGCTCATCGGCAGATAGCTAACAAACCCGGTCGCCAGCGTAGAGGTGGCATAACCCAGCAGGAATAAGCCTGCCCACATTATCCTTTTCACTTCTCTGTTCCTTTAGGTGCAGCGCAGCGTGTAAGGTCGTAGATACTGTGAACGTCTTCAACCTTTTTAGCCACGGCTGACTCGTTTTCCCGCATGACAACCACAGCGACATCTTTGGCCTCCCTGGCGCAGAGCGTGCAGCGAGGGGGTTGAGTCCCCGCTGAAATCGGTGAGACGAAGACCCGATGACAAGGGCAGACCGCCAGGGATGGCGGACTGAGGTTTGTCGAGACAGGGATGTCGAGTCAAACCGACCGCAGGCAGCGGGGCGGGAGGCGAACGCAGTGCGAAGCACCGATTTCTTTGCGGGGCCGCGGGGATTGTAAAGGGGAACGCGGCGTTCCCCTTTACCCGTTCACGTGTCCGAAGGTGACATGTCGCCATGAACATACGGTGAACGGAACCCACCTCCCGAGCTGCATTTTCCCCCTCACCCTGGCCCTCTCCCCAAAGAGGAGAGGGGACCGTTAGTGCTCGCATTTTGTGTGGGGATCCCTCCCCCCTCTACGATCGGGCACCGAACCCGTAACCCCGATAAGGTGCGTCAGCACCGCATCCGGGACGGCCAACTACTCCTCTTCCCCGGCCTCCAGCAGCGCAAACCCACCGTTACCCTGCCAGGTGGCAAGGCGTGCATAGACAGTTTCGACGGCCTCTTTTACCGGGGGCGTCATCGGGTAATAAAAGCCGACGATATCCGGCTGAATACCGAGGAAAATCACCTCGCCCACATCCTCTTTTAACTGATCGATCAGGTAATTAAGCGGCATATTATGGGTGGTCATCAGGAACATCTCGGCAATATCGTCCGGATCGACAATACGAATCTCGCCAGGGTTAAGCCCCATGTCTGTCGCATCAACAATCAACAGCCTGTCGGGGCGAAGTTCGCGGATCGCTACGACGTCGTTTTCCGGCGCGCTGCCACCGTCAATCACCTGCCAGTTTCCGGGCGGAGTCGCCGCACACATCTCCGCCAGCAGCGGACCAGCGCCATCGTCACCCATCATGCTGTTTCCCACACAGAGCAATACGTCCGTCACCTTCTCTCCTCGCCACCCGCTGGTGGTGTTTACCCGATCAATAGATTGTCGCCAGGTCATTTTTGACGTTCGGGAAATGCGCGATCGTCATTTTCGTCATCAATGGAATGCCCGAAGCTATCAGCGGCGGCTATTTTGCCGGAAAACAATGTATTAACGCCTTGATCCTCACCGCAATAAAGCGAATAACCCTGGCACTGTAATTGCAACACGCGCCTGATAATGAGGAGGCAGTATGCATGAAATTACCTTGTGCCAGCGTGCGCTGGAGATTATTGAACAACAGGCGAAACAGCACGCCGCCAGGCGCGTAACTGAGGTCTGGATCAAAGTTGGCGCATTTTCTTGTGTAGAACCTGCCGCATTGACGTTTTGTTTTGATCTGGTCTGCCGTGGCACCCTGGCAGAGGGCTGTACACTGCACATCGAAGAACAACAGGCGGAGTGCTGGTGCGAAAGCTGCCAGCACTACGTGACCTTACTAAGCCAGCACGTGCGTCGCTGCCCACAATGCAACAGCGACAATTTGCATATCGTCGCCGACGACGGCATGCAGATTCAGCGGCTGGAAATCGAGGAGTGAGCAATGTGTACGACATGTGGTTGTCAGGAAGGTAACCTCTATATCGAGGGCGACGAGCATAATCCCCATTCTGCGTTTCGCAGCGCGCCTTTTGCTCCCGCTGCCCGTCCGACAATGAAAATCACAGGCGTCAAGACCGACAATTTCAGCCCGACGGCGGCGGAAAATGGTGATTTACATTACGGGCACGGCGCAGCCGGAACCCATGCGCCAGGGATGAGCCAGCGGCGGATGCTGGAAGTGGAAATCGATGTGTTAGATAAAAACAATCGCATCGCCGCGCATAATCGCGCCCGCTTCGCCGCCAGACACCAGTTAGTGCTGAACCTGGTCTCCAGCCCCGGTTCCGGTAAAACCACCCTGCTGACCGAAACCCTGACCCGTCTGAACGCCCGTGTACCTTGTGCGGTAATCGAAGGGGATCAGCAAACCGTTAACGATGCCGCGCGCATCCGCGAGACCGGCACCCCGGCGATTCAGGTCAACACCGGCAAGGGGTGTCATCTGGATGCGCAAATGATTGCCGACGCCGCACCGCGCCTGCCGCTGGCGGACAATGGCATTCTGTTTATCGAAAACGTCGGCAACCTGGTGTGCCCGGCCAGTTTTGATCTCGGCGAACGTCACAAAGTCGCCGTGCTGTCGGTGACCGAAGGCGAAGACAAGCCGCTGAAATATCCGCACATGTTTGCTGCGGCCTCCATCATGCTACTCAATAAAATCGACCTGCTGCCTTACCTCAAATTTGATGTCGAAAAATGCCTCGCCTGTGCCCGCGAAGTGAACCCCTCTATCGAAATCTTTCTGGTTTCTGCCACCAGCGGTGAAGGTATGGACCGCTGGCTGGACTGGCTGGAGACCCAACGATGTGCATAGGCGTTCCCGGACAAATTAGCGCCATTGATGGCAATCAGGCGAAAGTCGATGTCTGCGGTATTCAGCGCGACGTCGACTTAACGCTGGTGGGCAACACGGACGAAGCGGGGCATTCTCGCCTTGGGCAGTGGGTGCTGGTGCATGTGGGCTTCGCCATGAGCGTGATAAACGAAGACGAGGCCCGCGAGACACTGGCGGCACTACAAAATATGTACGATGTCGAGCCGGATGTTGGCGCGCTGCTGTTTGGTGAGGAGAGATAATGCGTTTTGTGGATGAATACCGCGCGCCGGAACAAGTCATGCAGCTTATCGCTCACTTAGGTGAGCGGGCCGCGCTGCTCACCTATACCGCGAAGCGTCCGCTACGGGTGATGGAAGTCTGTGGCGGCCACACCCATGCGATCTTTAAGTTCGGCCTCGATCAGTTGTTGCCGGACAACATTGAGTTTATCCACGGGCCAGGCTGCCCGGTGTGCGTCCTGCCGATGGGGCGCATTGATACCTGCGTGGAGATCGCCAGCCATCCGGAAGTGATCTTCTGTACCTTCGGCGACGCGATGCGTGTACCGGGGAAAAATGGCTCTCTGTTGCAGGCGAAAGCACGCGGCGCGGATGTGCGTATCGTCTATTCCCCGCTGGATGCGCTGACCCTGGCAAAGCAGAACCCACAGCGCAAAGTGGTCTTTTTTGGTCTCGGCTTCGAAACCACCATGCCCGCCACCGCCATCACGCTGCAACAGGCAAAATTGCAGGATGTGAGTAACTTTTTCTTTTTCTGCCAGCACATTACCATTATTCCGACCCTGCGCAGCCTGCTGGAGGAACCGGATAATGGTATCGACGCGTTTCTTGCGCCGGGCCACGTCAGCATGGTAATCGGCACCGAAGCCTACGGTTTTATCGCCGGGGAGTTCCAGCGCCCGCTGGTGGTGGCCGGGTTTGAACCACTGGACCTGCTGCAAGGTGTATTGATGCTGGTCGAGCAGAAAATCAGCGCCCGTCATCAGGTAGAAAACCAATACCGTCGCGTGGTACCGGACGAAGGCAACCCTCTCGCGCAACAGGCCATTAGCGAGGTGTTTGAGGTCCGGGGCGACAGCGAATGGCGCGGGCTGGGGATGATTGGCGACTCCGGGGTGCGCTTAACCGCGCCCTATCAGCGCTTTGATGCCGAAGCCCACTTTAACCCTGCGCCGCAGCAAGCCTGCGATGACCCACGCGCACGCTGCGGCGAAGTACTGACCGGCAAATGTAAGCCCCATCAGTGCCCGCTTTTCGGCAATACCTGTAACCCACAAACCGCGTTTGGCGCATTGATGGTCTCATCTGAGGGAGCCTGCGCCGCCTGGTATCAATATCGTGCTCAGGAGTGCGAAGTATGAATGAAGTCCAACTGGCGCACGGCAGCGGCGGACAGGCGATGCAACAGCTTATCAGCCAGCTTTTTATCGACGCGTTCGCGAACCCGTGGCTCAGTGAACAGGAAGATCAGGCGCGTCTCGATCTTGCGACTCTCGCCGCCAGCGGCGACCGACTGGCCTTTTCCACCGACAGCTACGTTATCGACCCGCTGTTCTTCCCCGGCGGCGATATCGGCAAGCTCTCCATTTGCGGCACGGCGAACGATGTGGCGGTAAGCGGCGCCGTTCCTCGCTATCTCTCCTGCGGGTTTATTCTTGAAGAAGGCCTGCCGATGGAGACCCTGAAAGCCGTGGTCACCAGCATGGCGGAAACCGCCCGCCGCGCGGATATCGCCATTGTTACCGGCGATACCAAAGTGGTGCAGCGCGGGGCGGCAGATAAGCTGTTTATCAATACGGCGGGTATTGGCGCCATTCCGGCCAATATTCGCTGGAGCGCCAGCACCCTTGAGGCCGGTGATGTGCTGCTGGTCAGCGGTACGCTCGGCGATCACGGTGCGACCATTCTCAATTTGCGCGAACAACTGGGGCTGGACGGCGAACTGACCAGCGACTGTGCGGTGTTAACCCCGTTGATTCAACAATTGCGCGATATTCCGGGCGTGAAAGCGCTGCGCGATGCGACGCGCGGCGGAGTCAACGCCGTGGTGCATGAGTTTGCCGCCGCCAGCGGTTATGGCATCGAACTTAACGAACGTGACCTGCCGGTGAAAACTGCGGTGCGCGGCGTGTGCGAGCTATTAGGGCTGGAAGCGCTGAATTTTGCTAACGAAGGCAAGCTGGTGATTGCTGTCCAGCGCCAGTCGGCGGAGCAGGTACTGGCTCAGTTACGCGCCCACCCGCTCGGCCAGGATGCCGCGATCATCGGCGAAGTGGTGGAGCGTAAAGGGGTGCGGCTGGCGGGCTTATACGGTGTGAAGCGTATTCTGGACTTACCGCACGCCGAGCCCCTGCCGCGGATTTGCTGATGTTGTGTCTGCGTGGAAGCGCCACGTTGCCCGCATCGGTCTGCACAGCTATACCCATGATAAGAAAATGGGTATGGATAAACAGACAATGACCTGAGATAACTGACTCTTTCTCATTATCCCGGAGGCAACATGGCCGTTTCAGCTCGTAACCAACTTGTCGGTAAAGTCAGCGCAACCGCGCACGGTGCCGTAAACGATGAAGTGGAATTAACCCTCGCCGGAGGCGCGAAGCTTGTCGCTATCGTCACATCCAGCAGTAAGGAAGCGCTGGGTTTGAACCCCGGAAAAGAAGCCATCGCACTGATTAAAGCGCCGTGGGTTACGCTGGCAACCGAGGACTGCGGCCTGAAATTCTCCGCCCGTAATCAGTTTGCCGGAGCGGTAAGCGCCGTGACCGAAGGGGCGGTAAACGCAACCGTACATGTCGCCACAGACGCCGGTTTTGAAATAGTGGCGGTAGTGACCAACGAAAGCAGCGAGGCGTTGCAACTGACACCGGGAAAACGGGTCATTGCCCTGATTAAAGCATCGTCCATTCTTATAGCCACTCGCGCCTGAGAACAGATAACGCCGTGCCCGCCACGGCGTTATTTTTTAGGGCGGTATTTTTCCGGCAGTTCGGGAACAGGACGTTTGTCATCAATCAGATGACGGATAGTCAACACAGGGTGTCGCCACAGCATCCTCGGCCCGGCCCAGCGCATAATCTGCTTCATCTCTTCACGTTTAGCTGGCTGGTAACAGTGCACAGGGCATTGTTTGCAGGCCGGTTTCTCTTCGCCAAACACACATTTATCCAGCCGTTTATCCGCGTAATCATTCAACGCCTGATAGTGCGCATCATCCGCCAGCGCCTGCGGACAGCGCTGCTGGTAAAGCGCAATCATAGAGCGAATGGTCAGTTTTTCGCGGCGAATGCGTTTTCCCGTCATCGTAGCCCCCTTTAAAGATGCATTTATTTTACCTCTTTAAAGGGAACAGGCGAACACTTATTACCGCTTTTCCGGCTGGTGCAGACGTCTTTACACTTGCACCATCACTCCCCTTTTTCTGCCGCTTATACGCCATTGTGGTGCGCTTTTTCGCCACTTGCTCCTCATAACGGTGCACCCCGCCTCGCCATAGCGTGATAAGCCGCGCTTTTGGTGCGCTGGCATGTTTTCTGCATTTTAACTATATCTTCATCAAGCGGAATGCAGGGGATGACAATGATAAAAATGACGCTTCCGAGCGCGCCTTACTACGATGAAATGCTCACCGCAGAAGGTCAGCAGCGCCAGCATTATGACGCCTGGTGGCACTGGTTGCAGCAAACTGACCAGCATGCCATTCACCAGAAGAAAGAGCAGGCAGAGCTGCTGTTTCACCGCGTCGGCATTACGTTTAATGTTTACGGTGAAGAAGGAGGAACAGAGCGTTTAATTCCGTTCGACAGCGTGCCGCGTATCATTCCGGCCCACGAATGGCGGATGCTTGATGCAGGAATACGCCAGCGGGTAAAAGCGCTCAACGCCTTCTTGTACGATATCTACCACCACCAGCATATTCTCAATGCCGGTATTGTCCCCCGTGAGCAAGTGCTTGCTAATGAGCAATATCAGCCCTGTATGCAGGGTGTCGATCTGCATAACAATATTTATGCCCATATCACCGGCATTGATATGGTCCGCGACAGTGACGGCGGGTACTACGTGCTGGAGGATAATCTGCGCACCCCATCCGGCGTCTCTTATATGCTGGAAAACCGCAAGATGATGATGCGCCTGTATCCGGATCTGTTTGCCAGTTCGCATATCGCGCCGGTCGAGCGTTACCCCAGTTACCTGCTGCAAACCCTGCGTGAAAGCACGTACGTTGATGATCCCTGCGTGGTGGTGCTGACGCCAGGTCGCTTTAACAGTGCCTACTTTGAACACAGTTTTCTTGCCCAGCAAATGGGGGTAGAGCTGGTAGAAAGCGCCGATCTGTTCGTCAAAGAAGGCGGTGTTTATATGCGCACCACCGAAGGCCCGTGCCGGGTCGATGTTATTTATCGCCGTATTGACGATGCCTTCCTTGACCCGCTGGCGTTTCGCTCAGATTCAATGTTGGGTGTACCGGGCCTGTTGTCAGTCTATCGTTCAGGTGGCGTGGTGCTGGCCAATGCGATTGGCACCGGCGTGGCGGATGACAAATCCATCTATCCATACGTGCCGGACATGATCCGCTTTTATCTTTCTGAGGAGCCTATCCTCGGCAATATCCCCACCTGGCAGTGCCGCAAAGCCGAAGACCTGAGCTACGTGCTGGCCCATCTGGATGAGATGGTGGTGAAGGAGGTCCACGGCGCAGGCGGGTACGGCATGCTGGTCGGCCCCCGCTCGACCCGGGCGCAGATCGATGCGTTCCGTCAGCGGCTGCTGGCAAACCCCGGCAACTATATTGCACAAAACACGCTGGCGCTCTCTACCTGCCCGACCTTTGTCGAGGAAGGGCTGGCCCCACGCCACATTGACTTGCGTCCGTTTGCGCTGTACGGCGAAGAGATCAGGCTGGTGCCTGGCGGGCTGACCCGCGTGGCGCTGACCGAAGGATCGCTGGTGGTGAACTCCTCGCAAGGGGGTGGCACGAAAGACACCTGGGTGATGGAGGAGGACGAATAATGTTAAGCCGCACCGCCAGCGAACTGTACTGGATGGCCCGTTATCTGGAACGGGCAGAGAGCTTTGCCCGCGTCCTTGACGTGACCTACAAATTATCAATGATGCCGCGCCACAGCCAGCAACAGCATGATTTAGCCCTGCCGCTCAATCTGACGTTCGGGCATGAGCTGTTTCAGGAGCGTTATGCCCGGTTCAGTATGAATAATCTGCTGAATTTCTTTGCCCTTGATGGGCAGAACCCGAGCAGTATCTACAGTTGTATAGAAATGGCCTGGAACAACGCCCATGCCGTGCGCGGCAGTCTTTCATCGGAAGTGTGGGAGTGCATTAATACCACCCGTATCGATATCCGAAATCTGCGCCAGACCGGGGTGGATAAAATTGGTATCGACGCCTTTTTTGACTGGGTGAAAGAGCGTGCGCATCTGTTCCGTGGCGCCATGTTCGGCACCCTGCTGCGTAACGACGCCCAGTGTTTTATCCGTATCGGTACCCTGATTGAGCGCGCGTTCGCCACCGCCCAGTTGCTGGCGCTAAAAGATCAGCAACTCAGCAATGACCCGGATCCGGTACGCGAATATTACCGTCTTGATACGTTATTGCGTGCGGTGAGCGCCAGGGAGGCCTACCACAGCATTTATCGCCAGCCAATCAGCCGGGAGACCGTCACCGAATTACTGGTGTTTCGCAATGACGTGCCGCGCTCGCTGCATGCCTGCGTCGGCGACCTGGTCCAACAACTGGAGATGATTGGCAGCGAGCGGGCGCGCATTCCGCTGCGTCTTGCCCATCAGTTGCATGTGGAGCTGCGTTTCGGCTCCCTTGATGATGCCCTGGCCGACGACCTTCAGGCGTGGTTAAACCGTTTTCTTACCAAAATCAATGAGCTGGCCGACAGTATCCGCCAGACCTATCTGGAGGCGTTATGAAACTGACCATTAATCACCTGACGCATTATCACTACGATGAAGAGGTGAAGTTCAGTACGCAGTATCTGCGTCTGACGCCGCAAACCTCTGGTCGCCAGTATATTAAGGAATGGAACCTGCTGTTGCCCGCCTCGGCGGTAGCGACGACCGATGCATACGGGAATCTGATGCATGTCTTAACCCTCGATCACCCTCATCAAGAGATAATCATTCATGCTCAAGGTGTGGTTGAGATCGCCGATAATGCAGAAGAAGAGGAAGAGATCAGCGAGTCACTCTCTCCGCTGGTATTCCTGCGCACGACCCCGTTAACCGACCCGGACTCGCCGATCCGCGAATTTGCCCGGCGTTATTACCGCGAAGAGGATGCGGTTGGCAGCCTGGGAGAATTGATGGCGGAATTACGCCTGAAAATGCCTTATACGCCCGGCGCCACCCAGGTTCACGACACCGCCGCCGTCGCTTTTGCCAAAGGAAAAGGGGTGTGCCAGGATCATACGCACGTTTTCCTGGCCTGCTGCCGTAGCCTGCGCATTCCGGCGCGCTACGTCAGTGGTTATGTTTATAGCCGGGATACCGAGCATGTGGCGATGCATGCCTGGGCAGAGGCCTGGCTTGATGGCCGCTGGCAAAGTTTTGATATCACCAATAACACGCGTGATCTGAACCAACATCTTCGCCTGGCTATCGGAATGGATTATCTGGATGCCTGCCCGGTGCGGGGTAGCCGTTTTGGCGGCGGCTGCGAAGAGATGTTTTCCGCTGCTGAGGTAAGTCTGTTTGAGCGACAACATCAGATGCAGCAGCAACAATGAATTAATAAAGGTATTTTAATGACTTACTGTGTGGCCATGCGTCTTTCCGACGGGCTGGTTTTTGCTTCCGATTCCCGCACCAATGCGGGTGTCGACCACATCGCAACGTTTAAAAAACTCCATGTGTTCAGCAAGGAGGGGGAACGGGTGCTGGTGATCCAGTCGGCGGGAAACCTGGCCACAACACAGAGCATTGTCAGCCTGCTTAACGAACGGATACAGGGCCAGCATACGCCAAACCTGATGCAGATGGGGACGATGTATGACGCCGCCACGCTGATCGGGGAGACAGTGCGCGAAGTGATTCACCGCGACAGCGCGGCGCAGCAAAACAGCAGTACCAATTTTGGCTGCAATATGCTGCTCGGTGGGCAGATTGGCAACGAGGTCCCGCGCCTGTTTCATATCTATCCCGAAGGTAATTTCATTGAAGCGACGAATGACACCCCCTACTTTCAGATTGGCGAGAGCAAATACGGCAAGCCGATTATCGACAGGGTGTTGACGGTCGATACCCCTCTGGAGCACGCTATGTGCTGCGCCTTGATCTCCATCGATTCGACGTTACGCAGTAATCTGTCCGTCGGTATGCCGCTGGATGTTATGATTTATCGCGCGAATACCTATGATGCCAGCGAACAGCGACGCATCACGGAAAACGATCCCTATTTTACCGGTATCCGCAAAGCCTGGTCGGAAGGCCTGGTTAACACCTTCCGCCAGTTGCCGCCTTTTCCGGCGCAGGGCTAAGTTGGGCGAGACCTGTAATAAACAAAGAGCTTCTCAATGAGACTGGCAGTCATTAGCACCTTATTTTTGCTTTCAGCGTCAACATCCGCGCTGGCATCAACATCGAACGAAGAGACAGTCGCGGCAGCGAAAGTCACCCTGGGCCAGGCGCTGTATAAGTCAGCGCTACTTACCGGCGCCATGCCGGAAGAAGGCAAAGCAGACCCGGCAAAAATGGGCCAAAAAATGGGGGCCGAAATGTCCGAGCGCCTCAATAACGTGGTGATTGGCGGCCTGAATCAGGGGGCAAATTGCGACGACATCACCGCGAATATTCAAAAAAGTTTTGAGATCATGCAAAGGGACGCGGTAAACCAGTTCTCCTCTTCTTCCGCCATTAAAAAGGCACTGGATAATGTGCCGCTCAGCGCCGCACAGTACGCCGCTGCGGAATGCCAGAATTTAACCAGTCAGTAATATATTGTTCGATCCCGGCGGTGAAAGCCGCTGAGGTCACTCTCCTGCCTCCCTTGTCCAGTATTGTTAACAAACACTACACTGGCACAATAATAGTGATAAAATCCATTCCCAAGAAAATATTCACTCGTATGATTTCCCATATTTTTATTACGGTAATTTTTCTTATGGTCGATAAAAAAAATACCAGATGGGTGAAATAAACACCCTCTTAATAATTACGCTTTGTACCATGAAATTATTTTATTGCCGGGAAATACGATCATGATCGTATTATCGAAAAGCTACCGTTGATATAATTAGCATTACGATGCAATGATTTTTAATTCAATGAGAATGACCTTCATTTAAGGGGGGCATATTATGCAATACCGAAACAGCTACGGCCAGTGTCTGGGGCAAGAAATGCAAGACTGGACGTCCAGAAGCACCCCTGAAAAATTCTCCCTTAGCGGAAATTATTGCATGGTTACACCGCTGTCTGTCGATCATGCAGAAGATTTATTTCATGCCTGGCAAAGTATTGATGATGATCGTGACTGGACCTATTTACCTGGAAAACGACCTGCCACCAAAGAGGCGTGTTATAACTATTTTCGCGAGCTTATCGGCGCAAAAAATGGCATGCACATGTCGGTTATTGATAAAAATGACGACACCGTGAAAGGCATTTTCTGCATCACAAGGATTAATCCAATACACGGCACGTTCGAGCTTACGGATATCAACTGGACGCCAGCGTTAAAAAAGACACGCATCAGCACCGAAGCGATCTATTTAGTATTGGCTTATTTTATTGATGCGCTCCACTACCGCAGATGTGAATGGCGTACAAACATTTTCAATGACGGAGCGATTAAAGCCGCCGAGCGCTTCGGCTTTCGCAAAGAAGGAATATTGCGGGACAAAAAAGTGACCAAAGGCCACTCGGAAGACCTCGCGCTGTTCTCAATCATCGCCAGCGAATGGCACGATTTAGAAGTCCCGATCAAAGCCTGGCTGAGGGAGAATAATTTCGACGGTCTGGGACGGCAATTGAAAAAACTTAAGGATTTCCGCTAAGTAAACCGCTGCGGCACCCGATATCGCAAAGCCGTTGCCCAGGGTATCATCATGCTTAACAGGTTCTGGGTTACAGGAAGAGGCGATGAGTCAACGTCGGGTGCTGATAATTGAAGATGATGCCGATGCGGCGGGCGTTCTTGAGGCCTATCTTAAGCGGGAAAATTTCGACATTGCCATTTGCGGCGACGGACGCATCGGGCTTGATATGGCGCGACAGTGGAAGCCGGATCTTATTCTGCTTGATATCATGCTGCCGTCAATGAACGGCAGCGAGGTGCTGGCCGCAGTGCGTCGCGACGGGCTTACGCCTGTCATTATGATTTCGGCGATGGGCGATCTTCCCGATAAAATTGGTGCCCTGCGCTACGGTGCGGATGATTACATCGTTAAACCCTACGATCCCAAAGAGGTGGTTGTGCGGGTCCAGGCTGTATTGAGACGCTGTCATCATCAGGCTGAATCGCAAGAAATCCTGCGCTGGCAAGGTCTGGAAGTCGACACCACAGCAATGACCGCCACGGTAACGGTCGACCATCAACAACCGGTTTTACTTGAGCTGACGCCCACCGAATTTTCATTATTAACCCTGCTTATGCGCTCACCCGTTCGCGCATGGTCGCGCCTCTCATTACTGGAACAGTGCCTTCCGGAAAGCGATGCTCTTGAGCGTGTCGTGGATACCCATATTTATAATCTGCGCAAGAAACTCGAATCCGCCGGAATCACAGAGGTGCTGCTCAACGTGCGTGGCATCGGCTACCGGTTCCGACAGCCATAACCCCTCCGGGCGATCGTGTCGCGCCCGGTCTGCGGGTTCCATGCCTTACTAAGCCCTGCGTTCTACCTCCTCCTTTCGCATCAGCTTGCGGGAAAATCCGATCAGGCTACAATTCCCCCGCTGGATTAACACCGGCCACCTGCAAACAATAAAACAAAAGACCGTAAAGGAATCCGTATGATCATACGTCCACCCCAGAGCTGGTTTGTGCGGCTCTTTAACTGGCATGGCTCCGTGCTGTCGATGATTATCTTCCGGCTGGGACTGAACCTGTTCATGTCTATCGTGGCGATCATTGCCTGGCCGTACTACGAGAATCTGAACATTCACCTGACCGTTGCCCCGTTTAGCCTGCTGGGTATCGCCATTGCTATATTTCTTGGCTTTCGCAACAACGCCAGCTACAGCCGTTACACCGAAGCGAGAATGATCTGGGGTTCGGTGACGATCACCTCCCGCAGCCTGATGCGGCAGACCATCAGCGCCCTGCCAGACGATACGGCGATCCAGCAAAAGCTTTCCCACTATCTGACCGCGTTCAGTTGGTGCCTGAACCACCAGCTTCGCCAACAAGATGCCACGCGGGATATGCAACGTTTGCTGCCTGCGGACGTAGCGGCCGAGGTGATGAAAAGCACTTCGGCCTGTCATCGCATCCTGATTTTCATTGGCAAGGAGTACGCCAGCCTGCGCCGGGAAGGCAAGATCAATGATTTTGTCTGGCAGAATATTGATGAGAATCTTAACGAGCTGTCGCGTTGCCTGGGAGGCTGCGAGCGTATCGCCAACACGCCGGTTCCCTTTGCTTATGCCTTGATTTTGCAGCGTACGGTCTATCTGTTTTGTACCCTTCTGCCGCTGGCGCTGGTGTCCGACCTTCACCTGATGACACCGTTTGTTTCAGCGTTTATCTCTTACGCTTTCCTGTCATGGGATTCGATTGCCGAAGAGATGGAACATCCGTTTGGCACAAACCCTAATAACCTGGCGCTGAACGCCATCTGCACCACGATAGAACGCAATCTGATGGATATCACCGGGCAAAGTCCGCTGCCGCCATTGCCTGTACCGGATAAGCGTTTCAACCTGATTTAAACGACCACTCTTGCGGTTCTCGCGACCTGAAACGGGTCGCGAGAATACCGTCGCGCTTAGCGTCCGGGGGCAGCTAGCGTCTGCAACTCTTGCGCATCATGGCTACAGAAAAAGGTAATTTCATCGCCATGGCGGCAGGAAAGCGCCCGAAGTCGCTGCTGGTTATGGCGTCTGGCATCATTATCCATTGCCATCATCCACTGATAAAAACGCAGGCCCGGCGTACAGTGGCGCGTTGGTTGACGCATTTCGCCACGATAAAACCATGCATCGCCACCATGCAGCAGCCAGCCCTGCGGCTGGCGAATGGCAATCCCCGCATGTCCCAGCGTATGACCCGAAAGCGGAACCAGCAGGATGTCTGGCAGCAATCCTTCAAGCGCGGTCACCGCCTCAAAGCCATACCAGTTCTCCCCTTTTGGCTGGTAGCCAACCCAGCCGGAAGTACCGCCCCACTGTCCGGGTCGATAGCGTTCACGCGCAAGCCAACTGTAGCGCTGATGCGCGGTATTTATCTCTTGTTGCAACAGGTGTATCCGGGCGTGAGGAAAGTCGGTAAGCCCACCCGCATGGTCAAAATCGAGATGTGTCAGAATAATATGCCGCACATCCGCCGCGTTAAACCCGAGCGCTTCTATACGTGCAAGCGCCGTCAGCTCTTGCCGCCGTTGGATATTATTCATCAGGCGGAAAAAGCCAGACAAACGCAGGCCGGGGTGGCGCATGTCGTCACGACCGAACCCCGTATCCACCAGAATCAGCCCATCCCGGTCCGTTTCAATCAGCAAACAGTGGCAGACCAGATGCGCGTGAAGCCCTTTACTAAACCCATCATAAAACGCGCCGCCAAACGGGCACATGCAACCACAGTTGAGGTGGTGAATTTTCATTAGGCCTCCGGATCATAGTCACTTTGCCTGCCGGGTTTGCTCGGATGCGCCAAAATGCGCGGTTTCGCCCTGTGCATGCTCACCGCCCCCGGTTGTCCGCTTGAGTTGAATCACCTCGCCGCGTTGCCATGCGTTAGCACCGTCAACGACAGGGTGGGCCACCAGATCTTCACGCTCACCTTTGATAGCCTGCGTTTGCACATTAAACCGACGGTCTCTGTCTGCCAGTAGCCGGGGATCAAGCTGCCCTTCCCCGGTAAAGCCCATCATTAGCGCCGGAATACCCATTGGCAGGGTCTTGTCACGATCGGTATGCCAGGTGTGCCAGGTTTTCCCGTACGTATTCACAATCTTTTTCATCAGTGACTTATCCGCCACTGCCGGTAAACCAGGGGCAATGAGACTCCCGGACTTCACTTCATACTGGTGGCTATGCCAAAGCTTTTTTTCTTCTGGCGGCAGGGTCTTAAATAAACGTTCGCTAATGATGTACTCAACGCCCATCAGCCGGGCATCTTTGGTGTTGCTGTCATAAATCACGGCCTGCATGACATCGTCATTAAGTACCGTCACATAGTGATGGGCTTCCATCTGGCCATTTTTATCGCCGTTATAGAAATGGAACCCGTCGAGGTAGGCGCTTATCGCATCGACTGGCGGGCGGGATTGAATCATTTGCGCACCGGTTTCGAGGGTGCGCATTTGGGCAGAGGTTTTTTCGCCGGGAACGGGGGTTTTGGGCGGCGAATTATTCGCCCCACATCCTGCTAACGCCAGGCTTGTTAACATCAATAGAGATAATGGTTTCATCCGCTCTCCTCACCAGAGTGACATTATTGAACGTAGTACACTAAAGGAGATTGAACGATAAAAATCTTAAACTAAGCGGGATAATAAAAATAATACGCTACAGAATTACCGCGTTTGGCATGATATTCCCCAATGCGTCAGACGTTCTCCTTATGTCCGTCAGCCAACAGAGCGTCACTTCCATCCGACTAAATTATAAAAGCACGACATGGATTTTACTTACAGTCGCGGAGGTGTAGATTGCCTTGCGTGGATCTTCACTGGATAGCTTAATGAATATTATTGATGTCATTATGTCAGCAGGAAAGGCGTCTGTTGATGTTGCGCTTTACACGCTTATTCCCGTCATGGTTGTCATGCTCATTGTGATGAAATACCTGGAAGCAAAAGGCGTTGTCGATGCCGTTGTTCGGCTGACCGCGCCAGTGCTCAAACCCTTTGGTATTTCCGGGATCGCCATCTTCGCCCTGATACAACTCAATTTCGTCAGCTTTGCCGCCCCCATTGCCGCCCTGGCCATTATGGAAAAAAGAGGCACCTCAGAGCGCCAGCTTGCCGCCGCGCTGGCAATGTTATTTGCGATGGGCCAGGGCAATGTCTTCTACCCATTGATCCCTTACGGGCTGCACTGGGGAAACGCCATCATCATTTCGATTTTTGGTGGGCTGGTCGCCGCTGCGGTCACTTATCATCTGTTCGGGAAAAAACTTTCCAGCACCGTTCAGAACGCGGCACCTGCCGAAGCGTTTAACGATAAGTCATCGTCCAGCCTGATCGGTATCATTAATGGCGCGGGGGCAGATGCGATACGCCTGGCGCTGGGCTCGCTACCCATGTTGCTTCTTTCGCTGACCATCGTCGGCATACTAAAAGAAGCGGGAGCGATAGACATTCTGACCCGGCTACTCTCGCCGCTGATGGCCTATTTCAGCCTTCCCGAGGTGTATGTGCTGCCAACGCTGACCAAGTGTCTGGCGGGTGGAACTGCCTACTTCGGGGTGATGTCAGAGCTTCTGCGAAAAGGGCTGGTGACGCCAGAACAGGTAAACGCCTCGGCGGGCTTTCTGATCCAGACCTTCGACCTGCCAGGTATCGGGATTTTCCTTGGGATCGCCAGCCGATTTGTCAGGCTTTTCCGCTATGTCATCCCCGGTGTGATTGTCGGGATCGCGGTGCGCAGCATCATCCACACCCTGTTGTATTAGCGATAAGCGAGTCGTTTACCTGATAAAAAAAGGATTACCGGCCCCCTACTGGCCAGTAATCCTTTAGGGTCATCGCTAACGTTTTTTTCCTTGCAGTAATGCTCTCCGGATTTAACTGAATCTGCGTTTAGCCATTAACTAAAGCGTGATTCGCTCCCCTTCCAGCTATAAGTGTCATTTGCAACTAACGAATCACCCAGTTCCTGATAAGCGAAATGGTAAAACTCTGCGCTGGCTCCATAGCCAGAGTAATCCACTACCGCCAGACCAACGAACGCCCCGGTAAAGAACCCACCATAACTTTGCAGAACATAATCATCAGAGAGAATGGCGGCATCCAGTTTGACCGGGATTTCAGTGAATTTCACCCCATCAAAACTGTATTCATAGGTATAACTTTGCTTACGAACTTTGGTGCGGAACCAGACATACTCAACGCCTTCCGGGATCTTGATGGCCTCATCTTTCAGATACGAGGTATATTTCCCGCGATTATTCTCACCTATTTCGATCACTGATCCATTAATTTCATTCCAGGTGATGAAAACAAAGCTCCAGTGACGATCATTATAGTAATTCGTTAACCCTGCCATTTGTTGATAATTAAACGGGTTAAATTTTACTTTAACTTGAGCATCAAAATAAAAAGCCTGCCAGCGTCGCGCAATAAGCGAGAGGTCATGGGTATTTGCTAACGAACCTTGCCCAACTAAGGTTAATTTCCCATTACCCGTGGTGCCCATTTTTTCGCTGAACGGGACACGGAGCGTATTCCAGTTGGGATCGAGCGTTGCGGTTTTAAACTCGTCATACTGGCTATGGTCTTTTGCGCTTTCGGTGTAAATGGCATCGACGGGGCCTTCAACAAAGGTTTTCCCCCCGTGGCCGCCTTCGATACGCGGCCAGCCCTCTTCATCCCAAAATACTTTCTGGATAGACGTTTCCCGGCCCAGGGTTGACCAACCCCGAGGATCATAGGCGGACTCACCGGCACGATTCCATGGACGAGCGCAGAGCGAGGCGTAATACCATTCACCTTTGGGCGTCGAAACCAACGCGCCATGCCCCTGTTTTTGGATGTAGCTGTCCGGGGTATCGACGTTCGTTAAGAAAACGTCTCCGGGCTCTGTTTCAAAACTATTGGCGTCCAGGGTTTTCGAACGCGCAACCACCTCCTGGTGGGTGAAAACGGTGCCTCCCTGAGCGGCAAAGAGATAATAATATCCGTTTATTTTGTAGAGATGCGGCCCCTCAACAAGTGCAACGGCAGTGCCCCGATAAAGGGTACGCGCGGTTTCTGGTTTCAATTTTAGGGTGCGGGTATCAAACTCAGTCAACGTGATACCATCAAAGGGGTGATGGTATTCCCGATGGTCCCAGGTTTGTTGAACTAAATATTTACGGCCATCGTCGTCATGGAAAAGTGACGCGTCAAAACCGACGCCATTAAGCTTAATGGGATCTGTCCAGGGCCCGCGAATATCGGTTGCGGTGGTCAGGTAGTTTGTCATGTCTTTAAAGGCACCTTCTGTGACTTTGACATCCGTATACACTAACCAGAATTTGCCGTCAGCATAAGAGAGATCCGGAGCCCAAATCCCACCAGAGGAAGGATTGCCTTTCATATCTAACAGCGCGGTTGTTGATAATGGCGACGGCAGAAGATTCCAGTGTTCCAGGTCTTTTGACTCATGTAAACGAACGCCAGGGAACCATTCAAATGTGGAATTCGCAATATAGTACGTGTCATCTACACGGATAATACTTGGGTCTGGGTTAAATCCAGATAATATAGGGTTTTGAATAACTGACATATCATTTACCTTTTTAAATTATTCATTTTGTATTTATTATCATTTTTAATTTTTTAACTATACGCGAATTTCATCAAGCTGACGGTTGATATCATTGACATTGTCATCTGAAATTGGATAGAAGTGAATAGCAACCATCGACATAATGGCTAACACCACCGGGATCCAGATAGCCGTCATATTTATTCCGGCGATAGCATTGGCATGTTGATATACACTGGTTTCGTTAAAGCCATAACCGGCCAGTAACCACAGAGGAAGCGCACCGCCAATAGTAAAACCTATCTTGAAGAAAATCCCCATAATAGCGTTAATGATTGCGGCATTTCGCTTGCCTGATTTCAATTCGCCATAGGCAATCACTTCCGGAACAAGCGCCCACATAAAGCCAGTAGCCGATGTTAAGCCCCACTGTTTAATAAAGGTGGCGATGTACGCAAGCCAGAGGGCATCATGCATTCCGTCGAGTGACCAAATGTAAGTAAGAAATTCACCAACAATAAACATGCCAAGGAAAAGATGGAAAAAACCTTTTTTACCGAAAATCTTCTTAAGTTTTGGCCAAAAAACCGGGAATAAGATACCAGGAATTGAGGCTACCAGACCCACAGCCCCCATCCATTCTGAATGGCCGACAACAAACTGATTGAAAAAGCCATTAGCCGTGTTCATGACAAACATGAAGGTAAAGGCCAGCATGAAAAACAATCCGAGAATAACAAGCGGTCGGTTATTTTTGAGTTCAAGGAAGAGGTCTGTCGTTTTTACGTTAGCTGTTTGTTCTTCGGTAGCGACGACGCGTTCTTTGGTTAATTTATAGCAGAGGAAAAGAGCAACGGCTCCAATAACCATATAAATAGAGTAAACGCCAAACCAGGCGTAGTTAGCAGAAGGATCGGTATAATTCCCCAGATTGAGATGCAGACCAAAAAAACCCGTATCCTTGAGGCTTCTATCTTTTGGCGCAGCCATTTGCACAAACATGGGGAACAGCGTATAGACAAGCAAATTAGCACTGTTGGCCAGCATCATTCGTGTACTTGTAAGCTTATCAATTGATTCAGGATCCCTTGTTAATGAAGCATTAAGAGAACCATAAGGGATATTTACAACGGAATAGACTAAATCCAGGGCAAGGTAAATAATAAAAGCAAAGGGAACTGAACCTCTCACCCCAGGAATTGGGGCAAAGAGTAAAGCAGAAAGAATAACGAGAGGAATGCCTGCTCTTAAAAGCCAGGGACGATATTTACCAGCTTTTGAACTTCTTTTGTCAACATACGTTCCTACCATCGGGTCCCAAATGACATTGATGATACGGACAAAAAGAAATATAAACCCTGCGGTTGCTGTACTGATCGTATTCACAGTGAGCATGTGAAGAGCAAGGAAACCACCTATCGTACCAAAAACAAGGTTTTGGGCAAAGTCGCCCATCCCATAACCAATGCGTTCCACACGAGTTAACTTATGATACTCATCATGTCGATTGTGTATTAAGTTTTCACTCATTTTAATCACATCTCCGGTTTATTTTATAAATGAGGAATACTTTCTGACACAGGTAAGCCCGCAAAATCCATTACGTTTTTGGATTAAGTAATTATGTTTTTTTACTAGTGTGATCATTAGAACAAAGGACTTATACAAGCCGCACAACCCCGATGTTGACCGGTAATTTTCCGGTAATACCTGCGACAGATGAACGTACATGGCAAAACCGACATTTTATTTCAGTGCTTTTCACCTCTAAAGGCGAGAGCGCCAGATGATTCCTGGCGCTTTGAATACCTTGCCGCATTATTTTTGCGACATTGCTCACAATTAAGCATTCTCTTAGCCATCGAGTGAAATAACGTAATTGAACGACCGGCCAGGAGGACAGAGGATGTATGCGGTCATCGTTTATTCATGGTTTCGTTCATGCACAGAAACGTTCGCGATATATTGCCATCGTGCTTCATTGTTCAACACATTAATACTTAGCCTGGGTAATGGAGCTGGTGAGACGCTGTCGTTTTTATTTCTGACCTGTCGTGTCGTCGCCACGCGTTGAGAATCTCCAGACGCACAGTAATGTCAATGCGGCCTCGGGTTTGTATAGTGATGCGACAGGCGTATATGCTGGCAGCACAATAGCAGCACGGGAAATAAGCGGATACCAGAGTTAATGATGTTCAGGCAGCTCGATAACGTTACGCTTCAAATCAGAGAAGAACCCACAATGACAGCGATGGGGAAATACGAGGTACTGATTGCTGAAAACGGGACAGGTATTACCGTTCCGGTTCAGATACTGGAGGCTGCTGTTCAGGTGGATGACAAACGGCTGTTGTTATTCCTTACTGATGATACGCCCTTCGAGGAAATGCTTAATATTGCGCTGATTGATCTGGATGATGGGGTGAAAGAGATACTGACGCTGGGTGGCGCGTACCTGACAGGATCGTTTGCAGACCTGCATATAGCGCCGAATGCCGTTGAATTCAGCTTTATCGGTGAGACAACATGGCGGGTTGAAATCCCTCCGTCACCCTTTGTGAAAGTGCCTTTTATCGGCGATCCGCGTGGTGTTTCGCGTTCTGTGGCCGTAAAACATTACATTAAAATTACTGCCAACCCTCCACCAGCGCGGATAGACGGTAGTCGGTAAAGGTGGAATAAGCGGGCAGTGTCAGTGTTGCCTGTTACGGTATTGCCTTCATGGTTTTCCCGGATGGCGGTGCAGGCACCTTATCCGGGGCTACACTTGTTTAATCAGGGCATGAGGTTACTCGTCCGCACGCCGCCTTCGTTTTCAGGTTAAACAGTAAATAGCTCGCCAGCGACAGGCAACCTACCCCCACGGCCCCGTATATCAGCACGCCGGAAAAGCCTTCGGTAAGCACCGCTGTAATGATATCGCGGCTCAGCGAAACCTCAGCCCCACCGGCTATGCGTTCTGCCAGTACAAACTTGTCGCTCACGGTGTTCATATGGTTTTGCAAACTTTCGGCTATCCCCGAGACCAGAAGGCTCCCCATGAGGGCAATATTGATGGAAAGCGTGATGAAGCGCGCGCTGATATCAATCCCGGATGCCATTCCAACGCGGTCAGGCTCGACGGATCCCGTGGTGGCGTTAGTGACAGGCGTATTGGTCAATCCCAAAGCGATCCCTGAGAGCAGCGCTCCAGGCAGCAAACTGAGCTGATATGTGACTGCCAGCGCCATCAGCGCAAACCCCAGGCCTATACAAAATAGCCCCAGCGGAATGACGCGCGAAGCGTTGAATCGCAGCGCTAACTTTTCCCCCAATGGCGGCATTAATAATGTCGGCAACGTGTAGGCCAGAAGCGCCATGCCGGTCGCCATACTGCTGTACCCAAGCCCACTTTGATAATAAACCGGCAGATAAATCATCAGCGGCCAGAAGCTGAAATTCATGCCAATCGCCCCCATAAGCGCACCGGAAAAAGGCCTTATGCGAAACACAGAGAAATCAAACATGGGGTGTGAATGCCGTGTCTCAATAATGACAAAGAGTGCAGAACTGATTAAGGTGGCAAGAAAAATTAATCGCACTTCCAGGCTACTCCAGCCGATACTCCCACCCTGAGTAATAAGCCAGGTGACGCCAACAACGCTCATCGTCAGGGTCATTAAACCAGCAACATCGAGTTTTTTTGTCGTGTTATCACGTGATTCCACGACGTTGTTCAGCGCCAGAACCAGGGTGAGTAAAGCAATAACGCCATGCACCAAAAATACCCATTGCCAGCTAAACCACGCCACTAACATCCCGCCAATAATGGGGCCGAATCCAAGCCCAAATCCAAAGGTAATCCCCCAGGCGGCAAACGCCCGGCTACGTGCTTTTCCTTGTGGAAACTGGAACGACAGTATGGCGATCAGGCTGGTTAACATCGCGCCGCCGCTTAATCCTTGCAAGAAACGCCCAACGATAAGCCAGAATGCGCTTTCAGCCATGCCGCATATTACCGAGGTCAGGCCAAAACCAATGATGCTGATAATAAAAATGCGTTTACGCCCATACCTATCCGCTAATGTGCCGGTCGCCATTAATACCGCCGTGCATGAAAGGGTATAGGCATTCATGATCCACTGCAGCTCGCGAAAATTGGCCTGCATCTGCTTTTCCAGCACCGGCAAAATAACCGGAACACTGGATATTTCCAGTCCCGACATTAATGCGGCCAGACACACCGCCATCAGCGCTAAGATGTTCTTCATACTCAGTTCCTGTGAAACGTTAACAGGGCGCCAGCATGAAAGATTTACGTGGCAGTAGAAATCCATGCCCGTGTCAGTTATCGTCAAGATCGTGCCATTTTCAGCAACAAGGTTTCTATGCAGATCGCTGTCCCCCTTCACCGCCCTTCTTTTACGCTTAAAAACCGGCGCATGGTGCTGCTGGCATATGAATGCCTCTGCACGTTTGAATTTGGTATTGCCGCCGAAGCGTTTGGGCGCGTTGATGAGGTGCTGGGTCGCCCCCTTTATGATCTGCGTGTGGCGTCGTTAGAAGACGGTGCTTTTGGCGCACAGGGGGGTGTTCGAATGGTGGTTGATGGCGGACTGGAGCTGCTGGAAGATGCCGGAACCATTGTCATTCCCGGCTGGCGCAACGTCTATGAATCGGCCCCGGAAAAGCTTATCGCGGCATTACAAAAGGCCTACCAGAAAGGCACACGGCTTGTCGCGATTTGCGCCGGGAGTTTTATACTCGCAGAGACGGGATTACTGAACGGCAAACGCGCAACTGCCCACTGGAACAGCACAGAAATTCTTGCGCAGAGGTTTCCTGAGGTGCAGGTGGAACATAGCATGATCTATGTTGATGAAGGCAGTATCGTCACCTCGGCGGGCGGCGCTGCGGGTGTCGATTTATGTCTGCACCTTATCCGGCGCGATTACGGTATTGAAGTCGCCAATCGCTGTGCGCGCCGAATGATTACCCCGCCCCTGCGGGAAGGCAGCCAGGCGCAGTTAATCCAACAACCCGTTCCGCAACGTCAGACCAAAAGCCTCGCGCCATTGCTGGACGATTTACGCAATCACCTCAATACGCCCATGGTGATTGAGCAACTGGCTCGTAAAGTGGGCATGAGCCGTCGAACTTTTATACGTCGATTTTATGACGCCACCGGCACCTCACCGGGAGAGTGGATGCTGAGCGTTCGTCTTGAAAAAGCCTGTACTCTTCTTGAAAGCGAAAGGATAAGCATCGATCATGTTGCAGAGCAGGCCGGGTTCGGCTCACCTGAAACGCTGCGCCATCATTTCAGACGGCGCTTTAAAACGACGCCAACGCAATGGCGCAAGGCATTCCGCGAGCGAGCAATGATACCCGCCTGCTGATACAGACAGTGCCATTGCCCACGGCTTTTATTTTTAGCGGTAATCAGCTATCTGGATTATTAATTTTGTACATAAACGTTGTGGTATGAAGCGTATTATCGATAGACCTTGCATAACAGGGGATTGTCCCGGCTATCTGCCAGCCCAGGGAAAGATATAAATCACTGGCGACATCGCCACTGCGTGTATCAAGAACGAGCAATGAAATCTCTTTTTCCCAGGCCATAGCCTCTGCCCGATTCATTAATTCTCTGGCAATCCCCTGACGACGCGCCTGCGGGTGAACGAGCAGTTTGGATATTTCCGCACGATGACGCCCATTAGGCGTTCTGCAATAGTTAATGATAACGGTTGCGGCTAAAAACCCGTTATCGCGGGCGATAAATAACTCACAGTCGTGACTGGCAAGACTATAAATTTTATCTTTCCAGAAGCTATCTATTGCCCGACGATCGTTGGGATCGGTAAAACCTACGCTTGCCCCATCCTTTACACAAGCCTGTAATACGTCACCTAATTCCGGTAAGCATTGATGCGCCTGTGTAGCACTGAGAATTTCATATTCAATCATGATTTACATACCACTAAAATGTAATGGGCACCGAGGCTTTCATGAGCGCGAAATGATGAAGAGCCTGATAAATGAAAACGTAAACTGTCACCTTCTTTCAAGGTCCACTGTTCACTGTTCATCGCAATGGTTAATTCACCGGAAGATAACCATATATATTGTTCAAGCCCCTGAACGGGAGGGTTTGAATATTCAATGAAAGCACCCGGACGCAATTTTCCTTCAATCATCTCGCATCTGAATTGATTCGAAGGGGGTATTAACATGCGTCGCTCAAACCCATTAAGCTCATCCTGCCACAGGGTTTGTTGGTTAACCCTGAACAGATTATCCGCAGCCTGTTCAATCTCGCTAATAAGCCGGGACATCGTCATTCCGTATACAATACAGAGTTGGTTGAGGACCTCTGCTGTCGGGCTGACCTCACTGCGTTCAATGCGTGACAAGGATGCCCTGCTGATGCCTGACGCAGCGGAAAGCTCCTCAAGCGACCAGTTATGTTGTAAGCGCAGCGCCGCCAGACGTGCGGCTAAGCGTGCTCTGTAATCTTCATTGTTCATGATATATCTCTTATGTGAGAATTTATTCCCATAAATGAGATTGCCGATTACTGAAATACTGTCAAGCGCTATTGCACCGCTTAGCGTTTAACCCTCCCCCGACTGCGGGCGCTGGCGTGGCTAAGGGCTTCACTGTGTTTCAGGTAAGGGGAACTGAAAACGCGTTCGAATCGCTGTAGCGATACCCGATGCATCGAGCCCGCAATCAGCCAGTAGCGTTAGCGGGTCGCCATGGTCAATAAGATGACGTTGTCGAGCCTTTCTCGCCCTGCAACCGAGATAGCTGCCAGCGATTCAGGCTGATCCATTTCGCCATCGTCCAGAAACGCCCACACTTTACGCCCCTGATGTTCCAGCATTCCACGGTACTCGAGATAGCGCATAAACCGGGCCTGATAGACCGCAGTCAACGGGCCAGGCCCCATAGATACCGTCGGGAATTGCCAGAAGTCGGGCATCAAACGGGGGGTGGGTAGGAGGAGAGGCCATTAAGCCCGAATTATGAATTGCAAATGCAATCCTGGCGTTCGCAATGCTAAGTCAGGTATAATTGCAATTGCAACTAAAAAAATGAAAGGAGCCCGCCATGGAGAAGAATCAGACGGATCTCTGGTTTTCGTTTGTACGCGCTCATCGCCTGATGATTCGTGAAGTGGAGAGCCGTCTGGCAGCCGCAAAACTGCCCGCCTATGCCTGGTACGACGTACTTTGGGGGCTGGAAAGTGGGCAAGGCGGCACCCGTCGGATGCATGAGCTGGCCGATGCGCTGGCGATAGAGCGCTACAATCTCACGCGTCTGGTAGACCGCCTGGAACAGGAAGGGCTGGTCGAGCGTACCCGTTCGCCCGAGGACGGTCGTGCAGCGTATGCCACCATCACTAAGGAAGGGCGTGCGCTACGCAAGAAGATGTGGAAAGTCTATGAAAGTGCGGTGGCAGAACTTTTTCTGAGCCAGTTCAATCCCGACGAGCAGAGCACCTTTTCTGCCGCGCTGGACCAGGTCGCTGCTGCGGCCCGCGCACAAAAGGCGCTGCGTTAACAGCGCCACAGAATAACACCCGTATGCCTTTGGCATGAAGGCGTTCACCCGCACAGACATGGTTCGAACCGCCAGGCGCGTTACACCTTTTTACCGAAAACGTCTGTAAGAGTGAACCCGCCGAATTGCTGGCCGCATTCATTACCGACAGCCATTGTGGTCCCCTTGTGATACCTGAGTGAGGATTTCCCGGGGCAAAGGCATCAAGTCTGAAATATGAAAATAATTCCCGCTCAAGCAGGGTTGTCAGCGTGTATTCTGACCCGTGCGTGAATACGTTTTTTCGGATGCAGCAACGGTAAATACAGGTGAGATGATGACTGAACATATAACGAATAAGCCGGGTGGGAATTATGTACCCGTTATTATCCACGACGGGCTGGCTTATGTGAGCGGGCAGCTTCCGCGTAAAGGTGAAACTCTACTTTATTCAGGAAAAGTGGGAATGGACATTGATCTCCCTGCCGCCCAACAGGCTGCTGCTTTTTGTGCAGACCTTTGTATTGCGGCAGTGAGTGAGGCCGCAGGCGGCGAGGAGAATATTATCCAGGTGCTTAAAGTGGTTGGGTATATTGCTTCTGCGCCTGGTTTTACCCAGCAAAGCCAGGTAATGAACGGGGCTTCCGATCAACTCGTCGCAAGGCTTGGGGCAAGGGGCACCCATACCCGAACCTCGGTAGGTGTCGCTGAACTCCCTCGGGGCGCGCCTGTTGAGCTGGAAATGGTAGTCGCGGTGCGAAAGTAGAAATCATTCCCCGGTAGAAAGCCTGGGCTGTTGCGATAGTTGTTATAAGCCTCCAGGGATACGGAGGCAAATCGGTTTGCAGATAACGGACATAGTGTTGAGAGAGGATATTAATTTATTCCCGAAAATTTCCATCTACATAATACCCATCGGGCGTTTCTGGTTATTTCCGGGAAATGACAAATGCCCTGCGCGATTTCCATAGTGCCGGTATTTATCCGTACAGAGGGTTATCATGAAAGAAAAGCCTGTTTATATCCCCGTTCTGGAATTTTTGCAGCGCCAGTTGCAAGGAACACTGGACGAGACAATGACAACGCATATGAATTATCCCACTGCCATCTCACGACTGCCTGGTTTCAGTATTGTGGATGTCGGTGAAGCGACAGCGACCCTTGCGCTTGATGCCGATCCGGCACTTCACGAAAATCAGCAAGGTACCGTCCACGGCGGGCTATTATGCGAACTGGCGGACGCGCGATTGGAACGGCGCATTCTACCTTAATGAAAAAGGATGAAAGTTTTACCAGCATCGACATTAAAACCACGTTCCTGCGCCCCGTATGGCGTTCACGTTTGTTGGCTACCGCCAGGGTGGAACATCGGGGTAAAACGATCAGCCACTACCGGTGCGAAATAGCGCGCGAGGACGGTAAAGTCGTCGCCATTATCACAAGTACGGTGTTAACACTGACCGGTGAAAAAGCCAGGGGAAGATAAGATTTGCGTTATTACCGTTAAAATAAGAGGTAAATGCTCCTGCCAATATTCTCTGTTTTAGCACAGCGGCCTGTTAAGCCACTGTGTCATTAACGTAGAGGCGCTACCGCCAGCAGGGCCAATGATGTGCTACCCCGTTGTTTCGCAGAAACGTAATCCGATAATGCCAATAAAAGCCAGCCCCATAAAACACATCCGGGGCCAGCTCATCTCATCCTGAAAAATCAGCATACCCGCCAGGACCAGCCCAATCGTTCCTGTGCCGGTCCACATGGCATAAGCCATTCCAACAGGCAGGGAACGCAACGCCAATGCAAGCAAGTAAATACTGCCCAGCCCAGCCATAACGGCAATGATACTTGCCCCGAGCCGGGTCCACCCCGCGTTTAATTTGAGGGAAACGCCCATCACGATCTCAAGGGCTGCGGCAAGAAACAAATAGGTCCACGCCATAGACTTACTCCTCACTGGAGGTCGATCGTTGCCTCATTGCTCTGGAAGTCGGCTTACTCGCATGAAGTCCCGCTTGTACCGCCGGTCGCGCGGCGATTACATGAAGCCACCGCTTGACGTGCGGGTAAGGCGTAATGTTCAGCCTCAGCTCGTCCCAGGTTCGCAGCCAGGTGAATGCGGCAATATCAGCAATGCTATAGTTTTCACCGGCAAGGAAAGCAGACTCACTGAGCCGCGTATCCACAACCTGGTACAGACGCAGTGATTGCGCCTGATATCGCGCTATTGCCTCGTCATTGACCGTTTTGGCGCCATGCAAAAACCACCACAACTGCCCCAGCATTGGGCCGATACTGCCGACCTGGAAAAATAGCCACTGTTGCACGGCAATATTTTCCGCTTCTGTCGCGGGCAGCAAACACCCCGTTTTCGATGAGAGCCAGGAAAGGATGGCACCCGACTCAAAAATGCGCAGGCCGGTTTGCCGATCAACAATCGCGGGGATCTTGCCAATAGGGTTGATCTTAAGGAAATCGGGTTGATGCTGGTCCCCCTTGCCAAGATCAAGATCGAACTGCTCATACGCCAGGCCAGCTTCTTTCAGAAATATGCTGACTTTTTGCCCGTTTGGCGTGTCCGCCGTATAAAAAGCGAGGTCGCGGGTTACCTGTGTCATGTTTATCCTTATTGCGTGATTGGATTGCAAATGCAATCGTTGCAATTGCAATCATAGGCCACTCAACATGGCCGTGCAACAAGCATTTCAACGCGATCAGGCGTGCGGCTGGAACCGCTTCCTATCGCAGATATGATTTTCAAAGGAGAACAACAGGTATCCAGGAGATTGGCCAGGCGAAAATAGCGGACTCAGAGAGTCGGGGGCTGTATTTGAGATGCAGAGTACGCATTCCGGCACGTCCCTGAGCCGGACATACGAATTACTGACGCATGCCGATCGCCAGACGGTTAAATGCGCTCATCAGTGCAATCGCAAAGGTCAGATCGGAAATTTCAGCTTCGCTGAAATGGGCCGCCAGAGGGGTATAGTCTTCGTCAGGAGCATGCGTTTTATCGACATGCGTCAGCGACTCCGTCCATGCGAGGGCGGCACGTTCACGTTCGCTAAATAATTCGCTGACCCGCCAGCCTGCCAGGCTGTCCAGCCGCGCAGCGCTTTCACCATCGGCACGCAGGGCTTTGGCGTGCATCTCAAGGCAAAATGCACAGCCGTTAATCTGCGAGATGCGCAGCCAGACTAACTCAATCAGCGCTTTCCCGAGGCTGCTCTTACTGAGCGCCTTTTTGGTTGCAGTAAAGCCGTTATACGCTTCCGCGGAAAGGGTGTAATAGGGTAAACGTTGCGGGGTGCTCATCAGGTTATCTCCGGTTATTAAAAAACGTCATATTAAGGACTGGCGAAAGTGCATACCTACCGCCAGCAAGCCTTGTCGATAGTAGAAACGTTGGCCCAGCGCATTACCTAAACCGGTATCCAGCACCAGGTGAGTACAAGTCTGAGCGCGCGCCTCTTCACGCAGAGCATCGATTAATATCGCGCCCAGACCGAGGCTGCGGGCATGGGGCGCCGTCACAAGGTCATCCACATACAGAAAACGCCCGTACAGCAAATTTTCAGAGATCCGGTAACCCGCCAGAGCCAGTAGCTCTTGCTCCTGCCAGACGCCCAGCAGGCAATACCCCTTCTCAGCCTGGCGATGAACGCGAGTGATAAAGTTCTCTGCATCGGTCAGGTGTGGTCGCAACTCCCGCATCACCCGATACGCGGCATGGAGCGCCCGTTCACTTTCCACCTTATGTACTTCAAATGTCGCCATACGTTTCTCCTGTCTGATGGCTGCAATATATCGCCGCAATGACCTATGCTACAGTGACAAGAATTATCTAAATGACCAGGACAAAGACCGTGAAAGCACTGATGCCTGAAGCCACCTGGCAGCCCGACACGCCGCTCTATTTGCAGCTTTATCAGCGATATCGCGACGCCATCACTGCCGGTCGGTTACGTCCTGGGGAACGCGTGCCATCAATACGTAATCTCGCCAGCGAGCTTCACGTGGCGCGGGGAACGGTGGAAATGGCTTATCAGATGCTGGTGAGCGAAGGCTATCTTGTGACGAAGGGAGCGGCAGGGACCCAGGTTTCCCCCCAACTGGCGAGGCTACCGAACGCCGGAAGTCCGCCGCGGGGACGCAAAACCTCCGAGGCACAGGCGTATCAGACGCGCCTGACGGGGAATATTTTACCCTTTCAGCCAGGTGTTCCGGCGCTGGACGCGTTCCCACGGAAAATATGGTCTCGCCTGTCGGCACAAACACTGCGCCTGATTGAGTCAACGGTGATGAATCAGCCCGATCCGGCCGGATATGCGCCGCTTCGGGAAGCCATCGCCACCTATCTGGGCATCTCTCGCGGTATCGCCTGCACGCCGGAGCAGGTCTTTATTACCATCGGCTATCAGGGGGCGCTTGAACTGCTGTGTCGCACCGTTTTACGGAGCGGCGACGGAGGCTGGTATGAAAACCCCGGCTACTTCCCTGGCAGATATTTTTTGCAGCAAATGGGCATGACGCTGACACCCGTTCCGGTAGATAAAGAGGGGCTACAGGTTTCCATCGGGGAGCAACTGGCACCGAACGCCCGTTTTGCCGTCGTCACCCCTTCCCACCAAAGCCCCACGGGCGTCGCGCTGTCTTTACCCCGACGTCTGGCATTGCTGGCGTGGGCGAACCAAAAAGACGCCTGGATCATAGAAGATGACTACGACAGTGAGTTCCGCTACCACGGTCACCCCCTTCCGGCCCTGAAAAGCCTCGACCATGAGCAACGTGTGCTTTATACCGGCACCTTCAGTAAGGTTCTTTTTCCCGGCTTACGTCTGGCCTATGTGGTGGTGCCCCCCTCTTTGCAACAGACCTTTGACGAGGCCGTTAACCGCTGGCCAGGGCCGGGATCGATTCTGCCGCAAGCGATGGTGGCAGCGTTTATGCAACAGGGGCATTTTGCCCACCATTTGCGCAGAATGCGTCAGTTGTACGCCATCAGGCGTGGTTATCTTGTAGAGGCACTTGAACGTGTTTTCGGCTCCTCTCTGCACATCCAGCCACAGGCCGGGGGAATACAGATTCTGGCTTACCTGAATGAACATCAATCCGATAAAGCACTGGCAACGGCGGCGCTGGCGGCAGGGCTGGGCGTCAAGGCACTCAGTGAATGGGATGCAGGCACCCCGCCGCAAAACGGGCTATTGATGGGATTTACCAATTTTACCAGTGCGCAAGAAGCACATGCGGCGGTGAAACGGCTGTCAGCGCTGTTATCGCCCTGATGTCGCCTCCCGGCAGGGTGAAAATTACCATCGTTACCCGACGGGCGGGGGCGGGCAAAGCGCATTGGGTATTCGCGTTGACCTGCCCCCGTTAATTAATACACCGTAATGTTAGTTTTGAGGCGACGGTTTTCATCCTTCCGATCTTTCATCTATTTGATATCAGAGGCTTGCATGATGAAACGCCGGTAATCAAAACGACTTTATGTTCAGACATTTTTTAACCCTTCAGAGATGGAATGGTTTTCCGTTGACGAGGTTGAAGCCGGGTTCGTGATCCGAAACCAGATGGCATACATAGCAGGCAGGAACACCAGCGTAATAATGGTCCCCCCCAGAGTCCCGCCTATCAGGGTGTAGGCAAGGGTTCCCCAGAACACCGAATGTGTTAACGGGATAAAGGCCAGAATGGCCGCCATCGCCGTGAGCAGTACGGGTCTGGAGCGTTGTACCGTTGCCTCAATGACCGCATGAAAGGGTGCAAGCCCTTCCTGCTCGTTATGATGAATCTGCCCAATAAGAATCAGCGTGTTACGCATCAAAATCCCTGACAGCGCAATCAGACCAACCAGCGCATTGATGCCAAAGGGCTGGTTGAAGAGCAGTAAGGTTGGCACCACCCCCACCAGCCCCAGCGGGGCTGTCATAAAGACCATCACCATCGCCGACATCGAGCGCACCTGGAGGATAATGATCAGCAGTGTCATGGCTATCATGACAGGGAATAACGGTGCCATCGCTTTGGTGGCTTTCCCGGACTCCTCAATAGAGCCTGCCTGTTCAATACGGTATCCATCCGGAAGCGTTGTGATGATGGGCTGCAGTTGCTTCATAACCGCAGTGGAGACATCCGGCGGCTGAAGGGATTCTGCGATATCGCCCCGAACGGTGATGGTTGGCATACGGTCACGACGTCGCAGGACCGGGTCTTCCATGCGCACTTCGACCTCGCCAACTTGCGATAACGGGATACGCTGCCCTGCGGAACCGACCAGGGTGAAGCCCGCTATTTTCGCAGGATCAAGCCTGATATCGCCGGCAGCGCGTCCCATGACCTGCACCGAACGGATATCTTCACGCACAGCAGTGACCGGAACACCCGAAAGCAGAAACTGAAGCTGCTGGGCCACCGCGTTTGACGTCAGCCCCACCGCCTGCAGACGATCCTGGTTCAGGGTGAAATGCAGTGTCGGCACACGTGAGCCCCAGTCCGTGTTGACCGTTCTCATTAACGGGCTGGCCTGCATCAGCGTTTTCACCTTATCTGCGATGTCTCGTAATACAGTCGGATCCGGCCCCTTCACACGGAAGGCAACCGGATAGGGTGAATACGGGCCAAACACCAGTTGGGTCACGCGAACCCGCGCCTCAGGAGCCAGGCCGTCAGCCACAACCTGGCGAAGACGGAACTTGAGCGCCTCACGGGATTCCTGGCTGTCCGTCAGGATAACAATTTTCGCAAAAGAGGGATCGGGCAGTTCCGGCGCCATGGCGAGATAAAAACGGGGTGACCCTTGCCCGATATAAGCCGTCACGATTTTTGCTTCTTTCTGGCGCTTGAGCCAGTCCTCAATTTTCGTCACGGCGGCGCGGGTTTGTTCAATGGAAGTGCCATACGGCATCTGCACTTCTACAAGAACCTCAGGCCGATCAGACGTCGGGAAAAACTGTTTTTTCACCAGTGCCATGCCGAGAACGGCAACGGTGAATACCGCGACGACAGACCCCGCGACCAGCCATTTTCGTGCGATCACCCGCTTCAGCAACTGACGGAAACGGTTGTAGCGTCGGCTGTTGTAGATAGCATCATGCCCCCCTTCAATCGTTTTGATATCTGGCAGCATTTTCACCCCGAGATAGGGGGTAAAGACTACCGCCACCACCCAGGAGGCGATCAAAGCAATCCCCACAATCCAGAACATATTGCTGGTGTATTCACCCGCCGTGGATTGCGCAAAACCGTTGGGCATAAAGCCAACGGCCGTGACCAGCGTACCGGCCAGCATAGGCGCAGCGGTGTGGCTCCAGGCATACGCCGAGGCTTTTATTCGGTCATATCCCTCCTCCATCTTCACCACCATCATTTCGATGGCAATGATGGCGTCATCCACCAGTAAACCGAGCGCCAGGATAAGCGAGCCCAGGGTAATACGGTCGAAGTTTTTACCTGTCGCCGCCATGACCATAAAGACGACAGCCAGCGTCAGTGGCACAGCAGCGGCAACCACCACACCCACACGCCAGCCCATGCTGAGAAAGCAGACCACCATTACGACCAGTAGCGCCACAAAAAACTTGATCATGAACTCGTCTACGGCGGAACTGATGTTAACGGACTGATCGGTGACTTTTGTGAATGTCATGCCGAGTGGCATGTCGGCATTGATGCTGGCGGCCTCCTTATCCAGCGCTGTACCCAGTTCCAGACCGTTCCAGCCCTCACGCATCACGATACCCAGCAGAAGTGCTGGTTCACCCTGATTGCGCACCATAAAGGTTGCCGGATCTTCGTAGCCGCGCTCGACCGTCACCACATCAGAAAGCTTCAGCGTCCTTCCCTGCGCCACAATCGGCGTTTCACGAATTTTCTCCAGTTTGTCAAACGCCCCATCCAGACGGATAAAAACCTGCGGCCCACGAGAGTCTATCGAACCAGCAGGCGTCAGCACGTTCTGGTTGTTCAGAGCAGCAAAGATATCCTGCGGTGAGATACCCAGGGTTGCCAGGCGATCATGGGAGAACGAGACAAAAATTCGCTCGGCCTGCTCACCGATAATATTGACCTTTTTCACCCCGGGAACATGTAATAAGCGCTGGCGTAATGACTCGGCATCGCGTACCAGTAGCCGCTGTGGCTCACCTTTTGCCTTCAGCGCAAAGAGCGCAAACGTGACATCAGAGAACTCATCGTTGACCATTGGTCCAGACACCCCTGACGGCAGATTTTTAGCCTCATCGCTGAGTTTTTTGCGTGCCTGATAGAACGCTTCCTGGACCTCTGAGGGGGGAGTACTGTCCAGCAAGGAGAGCATGGTAAAAGCCAGACCGGGACGCGTGTAGGTCTCTGTGCGGTCATACCACTTGAGCTCCTGGAGACGCTTCTCCAGCGGTTCGGCTACCTGGTCCTGCATTTCCTGAGCCGTTGCTCCGGGCCAGGCAGAAATGATGGTCATCTGCTTAACCGTAAAAGGCGGGTCTTCTGCACGCCCCAGTCCAAGGAACGAGAGAATACCAGCAACGGTGATCAGCAAGATAAGAAACAGCGTAACTGAACGCTCGCGCACGGCGAGCGCGGAAAGGTTAAAACGCCCACGACTCATGGCTGACTCCCGCCGACACTGACATCGCTCTGCTTCGCCAACCGGACTGTCTCACCGTCATGCAGCAGATGAGCGCCCAGCGCTACGACCTGTTCGCCGGGCTTAAGGCTGCCGGTCACACTTGCCGCATCATCCCCGAGGCTGACGATCTGTACGGGACGCCATGCCACTCTGGCGGGATTGCCTGAAATGCGCCAGACGCCCGGGCCTTTACCTGCGTCAAAAACAGCGGCTAAAGGCACCTGCAGCAACGGCTGGGATGCTCTGCTCTGCGCAATATGGATGGTGACAGTGGATCCCAGAGGGGCGCCAGACAAGGGACCGTTGAGCACGTACCTTGCCTCAAACGTACGCGTTAGGGGGTCGGCTGCATCAGAAAGCAGCCGTAACGTCGCGGAAACAGGTTGTTCATCACTACCGTACAGAGACGCCTGTGCCGCGCTTCCAACAACCGGGCGAAGCGTCTCAGGTAACTGGACGACCGCTTCGCGCTGACCGGCTCTGGCAAGCCTGATAACCGGTTGTCCGGCACTGACGACCTGACCTGGTTCGGCCAGCGTATCCATCACCACCCCGTCAGCATCGGCCACCAGGACTGCGTAGCTCATGGCGTTTTGCGCCACATTTGCCTGCGCCTGGGCGGCACTGAGATCAGCCCTGGCCGTATCTGCGGCGGCTTTAATCTGATCGTAAGCGGATGCCGATACAGCTCCGGTAGTGACCAGACCGCGATATCGCGATTCGTCGTCCGCTGTCTGTCGGGCGCGCGCTTTTGCTGCGGCGACAACCTGCTGTTGAGCCTGAGCCTGCAGGCTCAGATCCACGGGGTCCAGACGCATTAACGGCTGGCCTCGTTTCACGGTCTGACCGGTATCAACAAGACGTTCCAGGATTTTGCCCTGAACTCTGAAACCAAGGTCGCTCTGGATACGTGCAACAACCACCCCCGTAAAAGCGCGGGAATAATCGGTTGCGTTGATTGCTACAGCCGACCTGACAAGAGGTGGCAGGCTGCGTGGGTCACTGTTATCGGAAGCGTCACCGCAGGCCACAAGTGCAAACGGCAACAGGCAAACAGCAAGGGTGACTGGTTTAAGCCCGAGCATGGGTTCCCTTAATTTATTAAAAAGGACAGAAACCCATACTCTAACTAGTGACCATATTTGTCAATAGTCACAAACTCAGGGAGACAAACTTCTCAGGATCAGTGATGACAGCAACGCAGCCGCTACCGGGGCAGTTTCCAGATTATATTGCAATTGAACCGGACTGATATAAGGCCTCATAACCATAAAGATTGCATCCGCCGCCTCGTCCAGTGGCGTTTTTCTTTCGAATTCACCAGCCTGACGCCCTTCAACAATGATCTGCTCAATAAGCTGTCGCAGTCGTTGCTCATGCGCTTGCGCAGAAGGCCATTTGTCACGCGCCGCAACGGCCGCGATGTCGTATAACTTACGGTCACGAAAAAACAAATCGCTGCCCGATTCTGACAACGCCCTGAATAATCGTCTTATTTTCTCAGCGGCGGTCGGTGCCTCCGCAATCGCGGCATCGACAATTTCCATGATCATCGCCAGCCGGTTAGCGCAGATCACTTCACCGATCGCCTGTTTGGAGTCGAAAAATTTATAAATATAAGCCTTTGAAAAACCGATGGCTTTGGCGAGATCGGAGACAGTGGTTTTTTCGTAACCAAAGTGGCCGAAATGCTCTGTGGCCGCTTCAACGACCTGTTCACGAACGCTATGGTCGGAAGGTCCCCTTGAAGGGTGTTCATTTATCTGTTTAGTCATTTTTCCAGCTTAGCTCAATGAAGCCTGATTGACAACGAGTGACCATTTGGTAATGTGGTCACAATTCAAATTCGACTCAAGGGTCCTTCATGTTTCCGCTATATACATTTGCCCTGATAGTGGGTGCCTGCACCCGGGTAGGCCGGGAGTTGCGACGGCGGCACGGCTTACCTCAGGAAATATCAGCGAACAAGCGGCCCGCGCTTATCAGTCGGTTGAAACGCCGTTGGGTCAGGTGCCCTGCTCAACGCCGGATTATAATCGCTACGGCAATTCATATGAAACCAATCTCAATGCAATCCGGGAGATAGACCTGTTTGGTGGTCTGAGACGAGGCCCGTCAGGCTGCCCTGGGCGGTGGCTGACAATCTTTACGACCTGGCGAAATGGTAAATAAACCAGGGTAAATAGTTCTCTGAATTTTTTAAACAGCGCAAAACGTTGTTTATTTGAATAAACATAACGGCAAAAAGGTGACGATATGACGCGAATTGGCATCCTTGGGGTAAATGATCTGACTGAAAACTTTCTGGTCGAATTGTTCCGCCTTGATCCATACGCTCATGTTTTTCTTTCAGCCGGAGAAACAGAACGTGCAAATCTGCTGGCAAGAAAGTTTCCCTGCTGGATTCAGGATAACGTGCAGGCCGTAGTGGATGAAGCCGATACTGTCCTTATCACCCTGGAGGGAATCAGGTCAGGCAATGTTCAGGAAAATACTGAATACCGGCCAACACAATTAGTCCTTTTATTAGATGTCATGCCCTCATTCAATCATCACGATATTTCACCCAGGGCAGAGCAATTTATAAACAGATATGTTGCGCTACACAATCTTTCGCCCTTTTTCCATTTAACCGATGCACAGATTGATAACTATCTCTTTGTTCTTCGGGCTCATTTGATGTCCATGAAGCTCATTCATTCTCTGGAGATAAATGTTCAGACATTTTATAAATCAACCGCGCCAAAGGTTTAAGGATGAAACATTATCCTGCCAGAGGCATAAACACATTGAGCCCCATCTAAAAACCGATGATATCGCCATTAAATCCCCCTTTAAAAAATGATATACAATTGATGGTTATAGAACCCCAGACGTATAGAACATCCGCGCCCTATAATATTCACCGTATACCGTATTTAATACAGAAATAAAAATTGCTTAATAAATTTATTTGATGTCTCTCCTGGATAAAAGGGTTGTTTATCGCCCCAAAATTAGCTTTACTTCTGAATTCTAATTACTGGCGTCAGGCAGCGCAGTCATGAAGGTGCGGACAAGAAACAATATAATATAAACTTTTATAAATAATTAAATGATATATAAAAGTAAAAATTATCATTTAAAAGAGTGTCAAAAAACTGTCATAAAACACATATCCATTTACAGGGAGCATGAACATGGCAGTTTTACTTGTTAGCGCCGTTTACGGTCTGGCGGTACTAACGGAAGGATACATTTGAGAAATGATGACAACGTTGTATTCGCTTGCTCCGGTGATGTTCCTGATCGTCATGGGATTTGTACTGCGGGCCAAAAACCTGCTTGATCATCAGTTCTGGCTGCCTTGCGAAAAGCTTAATTATTTCTGGCTGTTTCCGGCGCTGATGTTTTCTCAGGTGGCGACGGCGAGCCTGAATGATTTCCCGGTCAGGCCTATAGCGTGGTCGATTCTGGGCGCAGTGGTGATTGCCGCAATTTCACTCTGGTTGTGGCGGATATGGCGAAGCCAGCCGGGAACCGTCTTTTCTTCCGTCATTCAGGGTGCGCTACGCCCTAACACCTATATTGGCGTTGCAGCGGCTGCGTCCACTTACGGCAGTACCGGGTTGACGGTCACATCTATCAGTATCGCCGTGGCTATTCCCCTGCTGAATGTCGCGTCTATCATCATCTTAATGCATTACGGGCAAGGGAAAAGGCCAGGCGTAGGGCAGATTGTCAGAGCATTGGTACGTAATCCGGTGATTATCTCGGTGGTTGCGGGGCTGGCGTTTAATGTCAGTACGCTCAAACTTCCTGATGTGATCGGCAATATTCTGCATATTCTCGGCGGCGCGTCGCTGCCTCTGGGCTTACTGGCGGTAGGCGCGGGGCTCGATCTGCAAGCCGCACGCTCGGCGCACGGGCCAGTATTACAGTCGTCATTTGTGAAACTATTACTGGTGCCGGTTATCACACTCTTTATTGGCGTTGAATTGGGCATTTCCGGGCCGGTACTGGCCACCGTCGTCTTATTTAATGCCCTGCCTTGTACGCCTTCTGCCTATATTATGACCAAGCTTCTCGGTGGTGATCATCGGCTTTCCGCCGGGATTATTTCCGTGCAAACGGTGCTGGCAGCGGTGACCATTCCCTTTATTCTGATGCTGACCCGGCTATCACCGAACTGAGGGAATGCGCTTCTCCATGGAAACAGTGCCAGTCTAAACTGAAATCGTCGGCCTCTCTTCCATCTTACAGAGAGGCATCTCGTCATGAAAAAGATCCGTTATAGCAAAGAACAGATAGCCTTAGCTTTGTCACCAGACCTCATCATTTCTCTCGTTTTAAACGACAGCGGCCTTCCCTCTGGTTTTCCTCCCTCACAGACTCCGTTATCATGCAATCTGCGCATTTATGAAATGCCCCGGCATTCATAAAAATCAATGAGACGTGAAACTCAATGAGAACAACAAATATCACTAACTCATTAAAATTTAAGAAAATGGACATCATAAACTGATGAGTACACTAGAGAATTTCGACGCCCACACGCCAATGATGCAGCAGTATCTGAAACTGAAAGCGCAGCATCCGGATATCCTGCTCTTCTATCGCATGGGCGACTTTTACGAGCTGTTTTATGACGATGCGAAACGTGCATCTCAGTTGATGGACATCTCGTTGACAAAACGCGGCGCTTCCGCAGGTGAACCCATCCCGATGGCCGGGGTGCCGCATCACGCGGTAGAGAACTATCTGGCAAAACTGGTCAGCCTGGGTGAATCGGTCGCCATTTGCGAGCAAATCGGCGATCCGGCCACCAGCAAAGGGCCGGTTGAGCGCAAAGTGGTGCGTATCGTCACCCCCGGCACCATCAGCGACGAAGCGTTATTGCAGGAGCGTCAGGACAACTTGCTGGCGGCCATCTGGCAGGACAGCAAAGGATTTGGCTATGCCACGCTGGATATTAGCTCCGGGCGTTTTCGCGTCAGTGAACCCGCTGACCGTGAAACCATGGCGGCAGAACTGCAGCGCACTAACCCCGCTGAGTTGCTCTATGCCGAAGACTTCGCCGAAACATCGCTGATTGAAGGTCGTCGTGGCCTGCGTCGTCGCCCGCTATGGGAATTTGAAATCGACACCGCACGCCAGCAGCTCAATCTGCAATTTGGTACCCGCGATCTGGTTGGCTTTGGTGTGGAAAATGCCCCGCGCGGCCTCTGCGCTGCGGGTTGTCTGTTGCAGTATGTCAAAGATACCCAGCGCACCGCCCTGCCCCACATTCGTTCCATCACCATGGAGCGCCAGCAGGACAGCATCATTATGGATGCCGCCACGCGCCGCAACCTGGAAATAACCCAGAACCTGGCGGGCGGTATCGAAAACACCCTGGCATCCGTGCTCGACTGCACGGTCACGCCGATGGGTAGCCGTATGCTCAAACGCTGGCTGCATATGCCGGTACGCGACACCAAAACCCTGCTGGAACGTCAGCAGACCATTGGCGCATTGCAGGAAAACACCGGTGAATTGCAGCCAGTCCTGCGTCAGGTTGGCGATCTGGAACGTATTCTTGCCCGTCTGGCACTGCGAACTGCCAGACCCCGCGACCTCGCGCGCATGCGCCATGCGTTCCAGCAACTGCCGGAGCTGCGCGCCCAACTGGCGCAGGTGAAGAGCGAGCCGGTGCAAAACCTGCGGGAAAAAATGGGTGAGTTTACGGAGTTACGTGAACTGCTGGAACGCGCCATCATTGATGCCCCACCGGTGCTGGTGCGCGATGGCGGCGTTATCGCGCCGGGGTACAATGCCGAGCTCGATGAGTGGCGAGCGCTGGCAGACGGCGCAACGGACTACCTCGACAGGCTGGAAATTCGCGAGCGCGAAAAGCTCGGTCTCGATACCCTTAAAGTCGGCTATAACGCCGTACACGGCTATTACATTCAGATTAGCCGCGGGCAGAGCCATCTTGCCCCCATTCACTATGTTCGCCGTCAAACGCTGAAAAATGCCGAGCGCTACATTATTCCTGAACTGAAAGAGTATGAAGACAAGGTTCTGACCTCAAAAGGCAAAGCGCTGGCGCTGGAAAAACAGCTTTATGATGAACTGTTCGACATGTTGCTGCCGCACCTTGGCGATTTGCAGCAGAGCGCCACGGCGCTGGCAGAGCTGGACGTGCTGGTCAATCTGGCAGAGCGTGCGGACACGCTGAACTACTGCTGTCCGACATTCAGCGATAAACCCGGTATTCGTATCGTTGAAGGCCGTCACCCGGTCGTGGAGCGTGTGCTCAATGAACCGTTTATCGCCAACCCCTTGAACCTTTCACCCCAGCGCAGGATGCTAATCATAACCGGGCCGAATATGGGTGGTAAAAGTACCTACATGCGCCAGACGGCGCTGATCGCGTTGCTGGCGTATATCGGCAGCTACGTTCCGGCGCAGAAGGTGGAAATTGGCCCTATTGATCGCATCTTTACGCGTGTGGGCGCGGCAGATGATCTGGCAAGCGGGCGGTCGACCTTTATGGTGGAGATGACCGAAACGGCCAATATCCTGCATAACGCCACGGAAAACAGCCTGGTGCTGATGGATGAAATTGGTCGCGGCACCTCTACCTACGACGGTCTGTCGCTGGCCTGGGCCTGTGCAGAGAATCTGGCCAATAAAATCAAAGCGTTGACGTTGTTCGCCACCCACTATTTCGAACTCACCCAATTGCCAGAAAAAATGGAAGGCGTGGCCAATGTCCATCTTGACGCGCTGGAACATGGCGACACCATCGCCTTTATGCACAGCGTGCAGGATGGTGCGGCGAGCAAAAGCTATGGTCTGGCGGTTGCCGCACTGGCAGGTGTTCCTAAAGAGGTGATCAAGCGCGCGCGTGGAAAATTGCGCGAGCTGGAAAGCCTGTCGCCGAGTGCTGGCGCCACGCAGATTGATGGTACGCAGATGTCGCTGTTAGCCGTACCGGAAGAGACCAGCCCGGCAATGGAAGCGCTGGAAAATCTGGACCCCGATTCCCTCACGCCGCGTCAGGCGCTCGAGTGGATTTACCGCCTGAAAAGCCTCGTCTAACTCCCCCGGCCCGCAATGACCTTGCGGGCCATGCTTTATCGAATAATTTCCCCGAATGCCAGGCAAGCCCGATATCGGCTTCTATACTTTTTATTTGTCTCGACTGATTTCTCTCAATAATGAAAAGGAACCATGCTATGGCAATTCACAAGAAAGGGCAGGCTCACTGGGAAGGTGATCTGAAACGTGGGAAAGGGACTGTTTCAACAGAAAGCGGTGCCCTTAAACAACTTCCTTATGGCTTCAACACCCGTTTCGAAGGCGTTCAGGGGACTAACCCGGAAGAGCTGATCGGCGCGGCACATGCGGCCTGTTTCTCAATGGCGCTTTCGCTCATTCTGGGCGAAGTAGGCTACACGGCAGACAGTATCGACACAACGGCAACCGTCACGCTGGACCAGGTTGACGGCGGGTTCGCGATTACCAAAGTCGCCCTGAAAAGTGCGGTAAAAGTACCGGGTGCCGACCCTGCTAAATTTGATGAAGCCATTCAGAAAGCCAAAGCCGGTTGTCCGGTATCGAAAGTATTGAATGCGGAAATCTCGCTGGAATACACGCTGAACTAATACGTCGTATTTTGCAGGAAACACTCCGTCCGGTTTGTTTCCTGCCCTTCCCTACTGACTCAGCGCATCATCCGACGAACAAGCTGCGTGAATTGCTCACGTTCTTCCTCGCTTAACTTGCCAAGAAACTCTGCGTCCACGCCATTACCCACCGGGATGCTCGCTTTCAGCACCGCTTCACCTTCCTCGGTCAAAAATAAAAAACGGCGTCGTTTATCGTCCGGATCGTGCTCACGGCGGACCAGACCACGCGTCTCCATACGGCTGAGCATTTCCGCGAGGGTCGCTTTCGTGCTGACCGCCACCTCCGTCAGGGCGACCTGTTCAATACCGGGATTTTCGGCAATAGAACGCATCACCGCATATTGTGGTTTGGTCAGTTCCGGCAGTACCTGTTGCCAGCGCGCCGTGTGTTGCTGGAATAGCTGACGTAGCAGGTGAAAGGCCTCTTTTCTTAACTCCATGAATGCTCCGTTATGGGTTTCTCCTCCCTATGATAGCCATTAACTTGCCGAATTTTAACGCGACTTTTTTTAGCAAAAAATGCGCATGTATACGAACAATCTTGCCTGTGACGATCCTCAGGAGTAGGTTATCTCAAAACGTTCGCATACGAACAATTATTGAGGTGGTGAATGAAACTGATAATCGGGATGACGGGGGCAACCGGCGCACCATTGGGCGTGGCGTTATTGCAAGCGCTACGGGAGATGCCAGAGGTTGAAACTCATCTGGTGATGTCGAAGTGGGCGAAAGCCACCATTGAACTGGAAACGCCCTGGACTGCCCGCGAAGTGGCGGCACTGGCAGATGTCACTCATAACCCGGCCGATCAGGCAGCCACCATCTCCTCAGGCTCGTTTCATACCGACGGCATGATAATTATTCCCTGCAGCATGAAAACGCTGGCAGGTATCCGTGCGGGCTACGCCGAAGGGCTGGTCGGTCGCGCCGCCGATGTGGTGCTCAAAGAGGGCCGCAAACTGGTGCTCGTCCCGCGTGAAATGCCGCTTAGCACCATTCATTTAGAAAATATGTTAGCGCTTTCCCGCATGGGGGTGGCGATGGTCCCTCCCATGCCCGCGTATTACAACCATCCGCAGACCGTTGATGACATTACC
Source organism: Phytobacter sp. RSE-02 (assembly GCF_040578655.1). Classification (NCBI taxonomy): domain Bacteria; kingdom Pseudomonadati; phylum Pseudomonadota; class Gammaproteobacteria; order Enterobacterales; family Enterobacteriaceae; genus Phytobacter; species Phytobacter sp. RSE-02. The sequence goes on from NZ_JBEULY010000010.1 coordinate 133,980, forward strand.
CAACATATCGTGACCCGCGTGCTTGACCAGTTTGGTCTGGAGCACCGCAAAGCACGCCGTTGGGAGGGCCTGCAGGCGGCACAGCATTTTTCACAGGAGAAAGAATATGGCTTTTGATGATTTACGAAGCTTCTTGCAGGCCCTTGATGATCAGGGGCAACTGCTGAAAATCAGTGAAGAGGTTAACGCCGAGCCAGATATTGCGGCGGCGGCCAATGCCACCGGGCGTATCGGCGACGGCGCACCTGCACTGTGGTTCGATAATATTCGCGGCTTTACCGATGCGCGCGTGGCAATGAACACCATTGGTTCCTGGCAGAATCATGCGATCTCTATGGGTTTGCCATCGAACACGCCGGTTAAAAAGCAGATTGACGAGTTTATTCGCCGCTGGGATACCTTCCCTGTCGCACCGGAGCGCCGCGCAAATCCGCTGTGGGCGGAAAATACCGTCGACGGTGAAGAGATAAACCTGTTTGACATCCTGCCCCTGTTTCGTCTGAACGATGGCGATGGCGGTTTCTATCTTGATAAAGCCTGCGTTGTCTCCCGCGATCCGGTCGATCCTGACCATTTTGGTAAGCAAAACGTCGGCATCTACCGTATGGAAGTGAAAGGCAAACGCAAACTGGGCCTGCAGCCGGTGCCGATGCACGACATTGCGCTACATCTGCATAAAGCGGAGGAGCGTGGCGAAGACTTGCCGGTTGCGATCACGCTCGGGAACGATCCGATCATCACCCTGATGGGTGCCACGCCGCTGAAATACGATCAGTCAGAATACGAAATGGCCGGGGCGCTGCGCGAAAGTCCTTACCCCATCGCCACCGCGCCGCTCACCGGTTTTGATGTACCGTGGGGCTCGGAAGTGATCCTCGAAGGGGTTATCGAGGGGCGTAAACGCGAAATCGAAGGCCCCTTCGGCGAATTTACCGGTCACTATTCCGGTGGACGCAATATGACGGTCGTGCGTATCGATAAAGTCTCTTATCGCACAAAACCGATTTTTGAATCGCTTTACCTGGGTATGCCGTGGACTGAAATCGACTACCTGATTGGCCCGGCGACCTGCGTCCCCCTGTATCAACAGTTAAAAGCTGAGTTCCCGGAAGTGCAGGCTGTGAATGCCATGTACACCCACGGCCTGCTGGCCATCATCTCCACCAAAAAACGCTACGGCGGTTTTGCCCGCGCGGTGGGCCTGCGCGCTATGACCACGCCGCACGGTCTGGGCTATGTAAAAATGGTCATTATGGTCGATGAAGACGTTGACCCGTTCAACCTGCCACAGGTGATGTGGGCGCTGTCGTCAAAAGTGAACCCGGCAGGCGATCTTGTGCAGTTACCGAATATGTCGGTGCTGGAACTGGATCCTGGCTCAAGCCCGGCAGGCATTACCGACAAACTGATTATCGACGCGACGACGCCGGTCGCACCGGATACGCGCGGTCACTACAGCCAACCGGTACAGGATCTCCCTGAAACCAAAGAGTGGGTTGAAAAACTGACCGCCATGCTGGCCGCACGTAAATAAGGAGAAGAGAATGATTTGTCCACGTTGTGCCGATGAACACATTGAGGTGATGGCAACCTCACCGGTGAAAGGTATCTGGACCGTTTATCAGTGCCAGCATTGTCTGTATACCTGGCGCGATACCGAACCACTACGCCGCACCAGCCGCGAACACTATCCGGAGGCGTTTCGTATGACGCAAAAAGATATTGATGACGCGCCGCAGGTGCCTACGATCCCACCGCTGCTGGCGGCAGATAAGCGTTAAGCCGGAAAGCACGCAAGAAAAAGGCCGGTCATTTGACCGGCCTTTTGATGTTCAATACTTATTCGCGGAAAAGCGCTTCAATATTCAGCCCTTGCGCCTGCAGGATTTCACGCAGACGGCGCAGACCTTCAACCTGAATCTGACGTACGCGCTCGCGTGTCAGACCGATTTCACGACCCACATCTTCCAGCGTTGCTGCTTCATATCCCAGCAGACCGAAACGACGTGCCAGCACTTCACGCTGTTTGGCGTTCAGTTCGAACAGCCATTTGACGATGCTCTGTTTCATATCGTCATCTTGCGTTGTGTCTTCCGGGCCGTTTTCTTTTTCATCGGCCAGGATATCCAGCAGCGCTTTCTCGGAATCACCGCCCAGCGGTGTGTCCACCGAGGTGATACGCTCGTTGAGGCGCAGCATGCGACTCACATCATCGACCGGCTTGTCGAGTTGTTCGGCAATCTCTTCCGCACTCGGTTCGTGGTCCAGTTTATGGGACAACTCACGCGCGGTACGCAGATAGACGTTCAGCTCTTTAACAATATGGATTGGCAGACGGATAGTACGGGTTTGATTCATAATCGCCCGTTCAATAGTCTGACGAATCCACCAGGTCGCATAGGTGGAGAAACGGAAACCACGTTCCGGGTCGAATTTTTCAACCGCACGGATCAGGCCCAGGTTCCCTTCTTCAATCAGGTCCAGCAACGCCAGGCCACGATTGCTATAACGACGGGCAATTTTCACTACCAGACGCAGGTTACTTTCGATCATGCGGCGGCGCGAAGCAACGTCACCACGCAAAGCGCGACGTGCAAAATAAACTTCTTCTTCGGCCGTTAGCAGTGGGGAATAACCAATTTCCCCAAGATAAAGCTGAGTCGCATCCAGCACACGCTGGGTAGCGCCCTGCGATAACAATTCCTCTTCGGCCAGGTCGTTATCACTGGGTTCCTCTTCAACTAAGGCTTTCTCATCAAAAGCCTCTACTCCGTTCTCATCAAATTCCGCATCTTCATTTAAATCATGAACTTTCAGCGTATTCTGACTCATAAGGTGGCTCCTACCCGTGATCCCTGGACAAAGCACCTGAAAAGCACTTCATTACTGACCATTGCAGCGGCATCTGCGCGCGCTGCAACGACAACAATGAGGAACGGTTCAACCACTTTGCCGATTTATCGCTGCGGCAAATAGCGCAGCGGGTTTACGGATTTCCCCTTGTAACGAATTTCAAAATGCAAGCGTGTAGAACTGGTTCCGGAGCTACCCATGGTAGCGATTTTTTGCCCCGCCTTAACTTCTTGTTGTTCCCGGACCAGCATCGTATCGTTATGGGCGTAGGCACTCAGGTAATCATCGTTATGTTTGATGATAATAAGATTACCGTAACCGCGAAGCGCGTTACCGGCATAGACGACGCGTCCATCTGCGGTCGCGACGATTGCCTGTCCTTTGCTACCTGCGATATCAACACCTTTGTTGCCACCTTCGGTAGCAGAGAAGTTGTCGATAACTTTGCCATCTGTCGGCCAGCGCCAGGAAGCAATCGGCGTACTGGTTGACGTGCTGCTGATGGTCGGTTCGGTCGTGCTGACAGTTGGAGCCGTAACAGGCGCTGTGACAGGGGTCGCAGGCTTGTTGTTCGGCAACATTTTGTTAGCACTTTGTTCACCTGAATCCTCAGAATACGTAATTGTTGGTTTTGAAGCAACAGCTACGGTGGAATTTTGTGCAGGTTTTGAGACAATTCCTTGTGCGCTCGCATCTGCCTGAGTTATCGCGTTTCCGCCCGTTATTGGCGTACCTGATGCATTACCCACTTGCAAGGTTTGACCCACTGTCAAACCGTAAGGTGCAGCAACATGGTTGCGCTGGGCAAGATCGCGGAAATCGTTCCCGGTTATCCACGCAATATAAAATAAAGTATCACCGCGTTTTACGGTATAGGTACTGCCGCCGGTATAGCTACCTTTCGGAATGTTCCCATACTGACGGTTATAGATGATTTTGCCATTAACAGTCTGAACAGGCTGTTCCGGAACAGACTGAACAGGCGCGGTCTGTACCGGGCGCTGTACGGGCTGAATTTGCGGCTGTGACGCGGTACCGATTTTTGGTGGCGGAGTGATTAACATTCCGGAATTGCTGCTGGAGCTGGTATTGCCACCTACCGAACTGACCGGAGCGGGTGCGTTGCTGGAGCTTGTACAGCCTGCCAGCCAGATAGAAACCAGTGATAGTGCCGCAACACGGCTTACGGTGAATTTAGGGCTTCCCGTGCTCATTTATCCCCCAGGAATGTGTTAGCTACCAATGACTTAAAATTAACCGTGAACGGTTTCGGCAAATTTGCCCACCATACGCTGATGCGGCATGAAAACATCAGGAAAAATCTGTTTATCAGGCCAGTTCGCCTTTAACCAGCGGCACAAAGCGCACGGCTTCCACGGTATCGATTACAAATTCGCCTCCCCGCCGACGAACACGTTTAAGAAGTTGCTGCTCGTCGCCCACAGGTAAAACGAGAATGCCGCCTTCATCCAGTTGCGACATCAACGCCGCCGGAATTTCTGGCGGTGCGGCGGTGACAATAATGGCATCAAATGGACCCCTTGCCTGCCAACCCTGCCAGCCATCGCCATGTCGAGTTGAAACATTATGTAAATCAAGTTGTTTAAGGCGACGTCGTGCGTGCCATTGCAGGCTTTTAATGCGTTCAACCGTACAAACGTGATGCACCAGATGCGCCAGTATTGCAGTCTGATAACCAGACCCCGTGCCAATTTCCAGCACCCTGGATTGCGGCGTCAGCTCGAGTAAAGCCGTCATCCGCGCCACCATATAAGGCTGAGAGATAGTCTGGCCCTGGCCGATAGGCAGCGCCACGTTATCCCAGGCCTTATGTTCAAACGCCTCATCGATAAATTTCTCGCGCGGTACCAGAGAGATGGCTTCCAGCACATGCTCATCGGTAATGCCCTGCGCGCGTAATTGATCAAGCAGCGTTTGTACGCGTCTGTTCACCATCGTTCAGTCACTCCGGCGCGATCCAGCCAGCCCGAAACCACATCATGCGCGCTATGCGCGGTTAAATCCACGTGTAGCGGGGTGACAGAAACAAAACCCTCATCGATGGCGGCAAAATCGGTATCCGGCCCGGCGTCGTATTTCTCGCCCGGAGGGCCAATCCAGTAAAGCGTGTTGCCTCGTGGATCCTGCTGCGGAATAACCTTATCCGCAGGATGACGACTACCGCAACGGGTAACACGAATACCCTTGATTTCACTGAGCGGCAAGTCCGGGACATTAATATTCAGAATACGCCCGGTACGTAACGGCTCGCGCGATAGCGCACGCAGAATGGAGCAGGTGACAGCCGCGGCTGTCTCGTAATGCGTCTGGCCGTTTAACGACACCGCCAGGGCCGGAAAGCCCAGATGGCGTCCTTCCATCGCTGCCGCGACAGTACCAGAATAGATAACATCATCCCCGAGGTTCGGCCCGGCGTTAATGCCAGAGACGACAACGTCCGGGCGCGGGCGCATCAGCGCGTTGACACCCAGATAGACACAGTCGGTCGGGGTGCCCATCTGCACCGCAATGTCGCCGTTCTCGAAGGTGAAAGTTCGGAGGGAGGATTCCAGCGTTAACGAGTTGGATGCGCCGCTACGGTTACGATCGGGAGCCACGACCTGTACGTCGGCAAACTCCCGCAGGGCCTTTGCCAGCGTCTGAATACCTGGCGCATGAATCCCGTCATCGTTACTCAGCAATATTCGCATAATCACCCAATGTATTGATAATTTCCCTTACCACACTGGTGGCGAAGCTACCTGCCGGCAGCCAGAAGCGTAACTCGACGGTCACATCATCCCACCAGTTCCAGCTTAATTGTTGCGGAAAGAGCAGCATTGCGCGGCGCGACGCCTCAACCTTTTCACGCACCAGCAACGCCTGCAGCTCAGGCGCATCGGCAGCGGCGGCCTGCTCAAATGACAGCGCTTCGCCCTGCGTTCCCCACTCGCCGCTTCCCGGCATTGAAGCGGTAATCATCAGCGCTTTATCATCAACGCGCGTCTGCAGCTCAGCACGCTCTTCTGCGGTCGCCACAAACCAACTTCCGCGCCCCGATAATTGTAGCGCATCGCCGTCAACAACTTGATTAAAGTCTGTTTTTTTCAGGCGCTCGCTAACAATCTGATTAAACAATGCACTGCGTGCCGCCGACAACCAAAAACTGCGCTTATTACGATCGCGTACCGGGACATCGCTTTGTGCCCAACGTAGCGCACCCTGTAGATTGCTGCCGCCGATGCCAAAACGTTGCGCACCAAAATAGTTCGGTACGCCGCCCTCGCGGATTGCCTGCAGGCGGGATTCCACGTCGTCGCGGTTGCTGATTTCGCGCAGCACAAGGGTGAAACTGTTGCCTTTAAGCGCGCCTAAACGCAGTTTGCGCTTATGGCGGGCATATTCCAGCACTTTACAGCCTTCCGGCTGAAACTCGCTCAGGTCCGGCATCTCTTTACCCGGCACGCGCGCGCACAGCCATTGCTCGGTCACCGCGTGTTTATCTTTCTGCCCGGCAAAGCTGACTTCACGGGCGTGTATTTTAAGGAACTTCGCCAGCGCGTCGGCAACAAAGCGCGTATTGCAGCCGTTTTTCAGAATTCGCACCAGAATATGTTCACCTTCACCGTCGGGTTCGAAGCCTAAATCCTCGATAACCACGAAATCTTCCGGATTGGCTTTCAGTAAACCGCTAGCCGCAGGTTTACCGTGCAAATAGGTGAGCTGGTCGAAGTCGGTCATTTCGCCGCCTTAAGCAGGAGCGTCACCGCCTCACAGGCAATACCTTCGCCACGTCCGGTAAAACCGAGTTTCTCGGTCGTGGTTGCTTTCACGTTCACGTCGTCCATATGGCAGCCCAAATCTTCGGCGATAAATACGCGCATCTGCGGGATATGCGGCAACATTTTCGGTGCCTGCGCGATGATAGTAACGTCCACATTGCCAATCACGTAGCCTTTGGCCTGGATGCGACGCCATGCCTCGCGCAGCAGCGCACGGCTGTCTGCCCCTTTGAACGACGGGTCGGTATCCGGGAACAGCTTACCAATATCCCCCAACGCCGCCGCGCCTAACAGGGCATCGGTCAGCGCATGTAACGCGACGTCGCCATCGGAGTGCGCCAGCAGGCCTTTCTCCCAGGGAATGCGAACGCCACCGATAATAATGGGGCCATCGCCGCCAAATGCGTGTACGTCAAAACCGTGTCCAATGCGCATTATGCCTTCTCCTGGTGTTAAGAATGGGTGAGATAAAATTCTGCAAGTTTCAGATCCTCAGGACGCGTCACCTTAATATTATCCGCGCGTCCGGCGACCAGTTCCGGGTGGAATCCACAATATTCGAGTGCCGAGGCTTCATCGGTGATGGTCGCGCCTTCGTTGAGCGCACGCATCAGGCAGTCGTGGAGGAGTTCCAGAGGGAAAAATTGCGGCGTGAGCGCATGCCATAAATCGTTACGCTCAACGGTGTGGGCAATAGCCGTTTTACCAGGTTCAGCACGCTTCATGGTGTCGCGAACCGGTGCGGCAAGAATACCGCCGACCCGGCTGGTTTCACGCAGTTGTAGCAGGCGATTTAAATCATCCTGATGCAGGCAAGGACGTGCGGCGTCATGCACCAGCACCCACTGTGCCCCTTGCGCGGCTTTCAGCCCCGCCAGTACGGAGTCCGCACGTTCAGCGCCACCAGCCACAACGGTAATGGCGGGGTGTTGCGCCAGCGGCAAGCGGGCAAAGCGCTCATCACCGGGGCTGACGGCGATAATGACACGCCCCACGTTCGGGTTGACCAGCAAGGCCGCCACCGCATGTTCGAGGATCGTTTTATCGCCAATGGAAAGATATTGCTTGGGACATTCCGTTTGCATGCGGCGGCCAAATCCGGCAGCCGGCACCACCGCACAAACGTCCGGAATAATTACAGACATGTCGTAAACCCGGGATTGTTTATCGATTATTTTGTGTGTTCTGTACTGACCCCTGGTTGCGTTTGGACGCGTCCGGCACCAGACGATAAAAGGTTTCGCCCGGTTTGGTCATCGTTAATTCGTTGCGAGCGCGTTCCTCAATCGCTTCCTGGCCGCCATTGAGATCGTCAATTTCAGCAAAGAGTTGATCGTTTCGCGCTTTTAATTTGGCGTTTGTCGCCTGCTGTGCGCCCACATCTTCGCTGACACGGCTATAGTCGTGAAGACCATTTTTGCCAAACCACAGTGAATACTGTAGCCAGACCAGCAAAGCCAGCAATAGCAGCGTTAGTTTACCCATCCTGCCCCCTGAAAAACGGCATCATCATCCCATAACTTTTTCTCAGACTCCACACCGGGGCCGGGTGATAACAAGTCACCGCGACAGAATGTAACATATTTACGCACCTTTCCGTAGGGTTGTCCCCAGGACACATCGTCTTAATGTGAGTTACGGTTTGAAGTATGGATGGCTTTAGCCCATCAGCCACATAAACAACGCGCCAAACATGGCCACAACCGTGAGCGCAGTGAGGACAATGCTGTAGAGCAGCTTGCCATTGACGATGGAATGCAGGGCGATACCCACCACAACCGAAACGGGCATCAGCGCAAGGAAGAAAGGCCAGGTGTAGAGGAGGAAGAACAGCGTGTTAGGACCGTAAATCAGAAAAGGGATAGCCAGCGCCAACAGCCACGCGAAAAAGCCCACTGCGGCCCCAGGCAGGGACCAGGTGGTCTCTTCGCTGGTCGTGATGGTATCCGACCTTGAGATGGTGATGTTCTGACTATTACGCATATCTGATCCCATTAACTGACTGGCCGACGAAACAGGATACGCCCCACGTTCTGCGTATCCCCGGCACTGTCTCAGGATCTGATCATATCGTCCCGTCTCATGAGGTCTAATAATTGGCTCACCAAATTTGTTACCAATTGTTCACCTTGCAGGTGAACTTCGGGTGTCTCAGGCGCTTCGTAAACGGCGTCGATGCCGGTGAAGTTGCGTAACTCCCCCGCGCGCGCTTTTTTATAAAGTCCCTTCGGGTCGCGTGCTTCGCAAATCGCCAGCGGCGTATCCACGAAAACTTCAATAAAACGCCCCTCCCCCACGCGCTCACGCACCATCTGCCGCTCAGCACGGTGCGGGGAGATAAACGCGGTCAGCACCACCAGCCCGGCATCAGCCATCAGGCTGGCGACTTCCCCGACCCGGCGAATGTTCTCTTTGCGGTCTTCATCGCTAAAGCCCAGATCGCTACACAGGCCGTGACGCACATTGTCGCCATCGAGCAGGTAAGTACTGACACCCTGCTGATGTAATGCCTCTTCCAGCGCCCCCGCTACCGTCGATTTACCGGAACCAGACAGCCCGGTAAACCACAGCACAACCCCACGGTGGCCGTGGAGTTGCTCACGCTGCGCAACAGTCACCGGATGAGGATGCCAGACGACGTTCTCATCATGAGCGGCCATTACTTACCTCCCAGCAAATCACGCGCGCCCCAGTGTGGGAAATGTTTACGGATAAGCTGATTCAACTCCAGCTCAAAGGCGCTGAACTGCGACGGTACAGTCGTCTCCTGCTGATGCACTTCACGCACCATGCCGGCGCCTACGGTCACGTTGCTCAGGCGGTCGATAAAGATAACACCACCGGTCACCGGGTTTTGTTGATACGCATCCAGGGTCAGCGGCTCATCAAAGGTCAAATCGACCAGACCGATACCGTTTAACGGCAGCGTATCCACCTGACGCTGGGTGAGATTGTTAATATCTACCTGATATTGAATGGCGTCGACACGGGCGCGGGTCTTTTTACCGGCCACTTTGATGTCAAAGCTCTGCCCTGGCGCCAGCGGCTGCTCAGCCATCCAGACTACGTCGAGGGACGCGCTCTGCACCGCAGGCACGCTCTCCTGGGCATCCAGGATCAGATCGCCACGGCTGATGTCGATCTCGTCCTTAAGTACCAGGGTAATCGCTTCACCCGCATGGGCTTCCTGTAGATCGCCATCAAAGGTCACGATGCGCGCAACGGTGGATTCCACCCCAGACGGCAGTGCTTTGATGCGCTGGCCAACCTTCACGCTGCCCGAGGCCAGCGTACCGGAGAAGCCACGGAAATCGAGGTTCGGGCGGTTAACGTACTGCACCGGGAAACGCATAGGCTGGGTATCCACAACGCGCTGAATTTCGACGGTTTCGAGGACTTCCAGCAGCGTCGGGCCGCTGTACCACGGAATGTTGGCGCTCTGGCTGGCGACGTTATCCCCTTCCAGCGCCGACAGCGGCACAAAGCGAATGTCCAGATTGCCCGGTAGCTGTTCAGCAAAGGTCAGATACTCCTGACGAATGTTCTCAAAGGTCTCTTCGCTAAAGCCGACCAGATCCATTTTATTGACCGCCACCACCAGGTGTTTAATGCCCAGCAGGGTGGAGATAAAGCTGTGGCGACGGGTCTGATCCAGCACGCCTTTACGGGCGTCAATCAGCAGGATCGCGAGGTCACAGGTTGACGCACCGGTAGCCATATTACGGGTGTACTGTTCGTGCCCGGGGGTGTCGGCAATGATAAATTTGCGCTTCTCGGTTGAGAAGTAACGGTACGCCACGTCGATGGTGATCCCCTGCTCACGTTCCGCCTGCAGGCCGTCGACCAACAGGGCCAGGTCGAGTTTTTCCCCCTGGGTGCCGTGACGTTTGCTGTCATTGTGCAGCGTAGAGAGTTGATCTTCATAAATCTGGCGCGTGTCATGCAACAGGCGGCCAATCAGGGTGCTTTTCCCGTCATCGACGCTGCCGCAGGTCAGAAAACGTAGCAGGCTTTTGTGCTGCTGTGCGTGCAGGTACGCTTCGACGCCGCCTTCGTTGGCAATTTGTTGGGCAATAGTGGTATTCATGGCGGCTCCTTAGAAGTATCCCTGACGTTTTTTCAGCTCCATGGAGCCTGCCTGGTCGCGGTCAATCACGCGGCCCTGACGTTCACTGGTGGTGGAAACCAGCATCTCTTCGATAATTTCCGGCAGCGTCTGCGCTTCGGACTCCACAGCGCCGGTCAGCGGCCAGCAGCCAAGCGTACGGAAACGCACCATCCGCTGTTCGATCACTTCGCCAGGTTGCAGGTCGATACGATCGTCGTCGATCATCATCAGCATGCCGTCGCGCTCCAGCACCGGGCGCTCTGCGGCCAGATACAGCGGAACAATTTCGATATTTTCCAGGTAGATATACTGCCAGATATCCAGCTCAGTCCAGTTGGAGAGCGGGAAAACGCGGATGCTCTCGCCTTTGTTAATCTGGCCGTTGTAGTTGTGCCACAGTTCAGGACGCTGATTTTTCGGGTCCCAGCGGTGAAAACGATCGCGGAAAGAGTAGATTCGCTCTTTGGCGCGGGACTTCTCTTCGTCACGGCGTGCGCCGCCGAAGGCCGCATCAAAACCGTATTTGTTCAGCGCCTGCTTAAGCCCTTCGGTTTTCATGATGTCGGTGTGCTTGGCGCTGCCGTGGACGAATGGGTTAATGCCCATCGCCACCCCTTCCGGGTTTTTGTGCACCAGCAGCTCACAGCCATACGCTTTCGCTGTGCGGTCACGGAACTCATACATCTCACGGAATTTCCAGCCGGTGTCCACATGCAACAGCGGGAATGGCAGCGTACCAGGATAGAAGGCTTTACGCGCCAGATGCAGCATCACGCTGGAGTCTTTACCGATGGAATACATCATCACCGGATTGGAGAATTCGGCGGCCACCTCGCGAATGATATGGATGCTTTCGGCTTCCAGTTGTCGCAGGTGAGTGAGTCGTTTTTGATCCATAACCGTTCCTTAAGCCAGATTCACCACGGAGGCGTCAAACGCTTCCGGGCCTGTCGTGTGTTGAAACCAGGCGAGTTCATGATGCAGTTGTACCACCTCGCCCACGACCAGCAGGGCGGGCATTGGCGCATCTTTCGCCAGTTCCTCAAGTTGTTGTAATGTGCCGGTTCTGACCTGCTGGTCAGCCCGTGTGCCGCGCGAAATCACCGCGACCGGTGTCTGTACCTCTCGCCCGTGAGCGATAAGTTGTTCGCCAATTTCTGCCGCTTTCATCGTACCCATATAGATAGCCAGCGTCTGGCGACTTTGCGCCAGTTGCGACCAGTCAAACGGTGCGCTGTCGGCTTTGTAATGTCCGGTAACAAAGGTGGCACTTTGCGCGTAGTCGCGGTGTGTCAGCGGAATGCCTGCGTAAGCCGTCGCGCCGGATGCCGCCGTCACGCCGGGCACCACCTGGAAGGGGATACCTGCCGCCGCAGCCGCCTGTAACTCTTCGCCACCGCGACCAAAGATAAACGGGTCGCCGCCTTTCAACCGCACCACGGTTTTGCCCGCCTGCGCGGCCTCAACCAGCATGCGATTGGTGTCATGCTGCGCAACCAGGTGCGAGCCTGCGCGTTTACCCACGCTGATCAGTTCCGCATCGCGGCGTACGAGTTCCAGCACGCCATCGGTTACCAGATGATCGTAAAACACCACGTCAGCCTGCTGGATAACCTGCAAACCACGCAACGTTAGCAGCCCGGCATCACCGGGCCCCGCGCCAACCAGAATGATTTCGCCGGTGCTACTGCCCGGTTTCGCGAGTTCATCAGCCAGCACCTGTTCCGCAGCCTGCTCTTTGCCCGCCGCCATCAGGCTGGCAAAGCGGCCACGAAAGGCACTCTCCCAGAAACGACGACGTTCATCGGTGGTTTTACGAAATGCTTTAATGCGCGTGCGCCAGCGCCCGGCCACCTCAGCCATACGGCCTAAGTTCGCGGGCAACAACGCTTCAATTTTTTCACGCAGCAATCGCGCCAGTACCGGTGCGTTGCCGCCGGAAGAGATAGCCACAAGCAGCGGCGAGCGGTCAACAATCGACGGGAAGATAAATGAGCACAGCGGCTGGTCATCAACCACGTTGACAAGACGATGGCGGGCATTTGCGGCGTCAAAGACACGACGGTTGACGTCCCCGTCATCCGTTGCCGCAATTACCAGAAAGACGTTGTCGAGTTGAGATTCATTGAACGTATCCGCCAGCAGGTGGATCTCTTGCTCATCCACCAACTGTTGTAGTGAGGGTTCGAGATGTTTTGTCACCACCAGCACGCGTGCCCTCGCGCGGCGTAAAAAAGCAATCTTACGAGCGGCAACGTCGCCACCACCGACAACCAACACGGGGCGGTCTTTGACGTCAGCAAATAAAGGAAGGTAATCCACAGGGCAACAACTCACTCACAACCAGTAATAGTGGGACTATAGGGGGGAGAGTAGAGTGAATGAAATTACGAATTGGAATGAGTAGTTCCGCAAAGGAATAACGAGATAAAAAAGCAAATGCCAAAAAGTGCTTAACCACCACATTTTTGCAGAGTTAAGAACAAATGAAATTGTGTAAACCGGGTCACAGTTTCATACTAAGCGCGATAAAATTTTTGTCGTAAAAGGACTCTCTATGCTCTCCGCATTGCGCCACCGTACCGCGGCCCTGGCACTCGGCGTATGCTTTATTTTTTCTGCTCAGGCACGAGCACCTCATCCCGGTGAATTTGCAAGTAATCAGGCGCGCCATATCGCCACCTATTTTCCTGGCCGCATGACCGGCTCGCCGGCTGAAATGCTCGCAGCGGATTATATACGCCAGCAGTTTGCGCAGATGGGCTATCAGAGTGACATCCGCAAATTCAACAGCCGCTACAGTTGGGCTTCTCGTAGTAATCAGCACAACTGGCAGAACGTCACCGGCAGCACCGTTATTGCCGCGCATGAAGGCAAGCACCCACAGCAGATCATTATTGTGGCGCATCTGGACACCTACGCGCCGCGCAGCGATGCGGATACCGACAATAATCTGGGTGGTCTGACGCTACAGGGGCTCGATGATAACGCCTCAGGAGTGGGGGCGATGCTGGAGCTGGCGGAACAACTGAAATCGGTGCCAACGGAATACACTATTCGCTTTGTGGCAACCAGCGGTGAAGAGCAAGGCAACCTCGGGGCCGAGAACTTCCTCAAACGCATGAGTGAGCACGAGAAAAAGCAAACGCTGCTGGTGATTAATCTCGATAACCTTATTGTCGGCGATAATCTCTATTTCAACAGCGGTAAGAAAACCCCCGCATCGGTGCGTAAGCTCACCCGGGACAGGGCGCTGGCTATCGCACGCTCTCTGGGGATTAGCGCGACCTCCAATCCGGGCCTTAATCCTGATTATCCTCAGGGAACAAGCTGCTGCAATGATGCAGAAGTCTTTGATAATGCCGGTATTCCGGTGCTATCCGTTGAGGCCACCAACTGGAATTTGGGGAAAAAGGATGGCTATCAGCAGCGCGCGAAATCGAAATCCTTCCCGGATGGCGTGAGCTGGCATAACATCAAGCTCGATAACGTCCCGCATATCGATCAAGCCCTGCCGGGGCGTATCGACCGACGCAGCCGCGATGTAGTGCGTATTATGCTGCCGTTGGTCAAAGAACTGGCAAAGGCGGGGACAAAGTAAATCTGCCGTTCGTAAAAACGAAAAAAGGGAGCATCGGCTCCCTTTTTGTTATTTGATGCCCAGTGAGGCATTCAGTTGTTTTACTGCCGCCAGTCCCTGCTTACAGCCTGCATCCTGCTGCTCTACGCTGTAAGTCTCAAGCTGTTTTCTGCCTTCCGCGAGCTGGGTTTTCAGCATGTCCACCTGCGCTTTCGCTTCTTCATGTTTTGACGCTTCTTTAATGAAGCTGTCCATTTCAGCGAAGTATTGTTTGCAGGTTTCGGTTTCCGCATAAGACGCAGCGCACATACCCATCAGCAGCGCCGCCAGCGCGATCTTTTTCATTGTAATATCCCTGAGTGATTAAATTAACGCCATCCCAAATGGCGCCAATACGATAGCAGAATCCGTGCGTGGGAATATGTCCGGAATCGGACATGGAGATGGGGTTTGGGGCGGGGGCACGCTATTTCACACTGAGTCAGAAATTCATTAGCCGGTTTATCCCCGCTGACGCGGGGAACACTATGTTTCCGCAGCCTCAATTAACCATTTCGCCGGTTTATCCCCGCTGGCGCGGGGAACACTTGATGTGCGGGTTTTTATGCGTCGCCCGTTGCGGTTTATCCCCGCTGGCGCGGGGAACACGTAGACAGCGACCGCCTTGGCGTCCTCAGTACCGGTTTATCCCCGCTGGCGCGGGGAACACCTTTGCTCAGCAGTGCGGGATCGGAGTTACCGCGGTTTATCCCCGCTGGCGCGGGGAACACGAGGTTCCACCGAAGCCGATTTCGCTCATATCCGGTTTATCCCCGCTGGCGCGGGGAACACTATAGCCCCCGTTTTCAGGGTGAGCGAATCCCCGGTTTATCCCCGCTGGCGCGGGGAACACCCGGCCTGGAACTGTGGATCATTTCAGCTGGACGGTTTATCCCCGCTGGCGCGGGGAACACGAACTCGACGTCGGTTGAATTGCAATGACCGCCGGTTTATCCCCGCTGGCGCGGGGAACACGCACCGATATTAATTTTGGGTTGAGGCGTCAGCGGTTTATCCCCGCTGGCGCGGGGAACACGGTTGCCAGCTTGGCCTGCGTGCGAATGCGGTTTATCCCCGCTCGCGCGGGGAACACTCTAAACGTAACTCATTAAATTTAAACAGCAATTACCACTTCCAAAATTCTACCAACATTTCCGTCTTTTTTAAGATCAGTAATTATTTGATTTTACTCATTAAAGAAAACCACACCATGTACAAACTCTCATTTCACCAGCGTATAACCCATAAAAAACGCCCGGTGGTTAGCCGGGCGCTTATCTTATCTATTTATTGAAAAGCCAAAAATCAGCCTTCGTGCAGGCCGCACTCGCGTTTCAGGCCGAAGAAGCGGGTGTCCTCTTCTGCCATGCCCGGTTCCCATTTACGGGTGGTGTGCGTATCGCCCACAGACAGATAGCCTTCATCCCACAGCGGGTGATATTTCAGGCCGTGTTTTTGCAGATACTGATACACCGTACGGTTATCCCAGTCGATAATCGGCAGCACTTTGAAAACACCGCGCTGAATATCCAGCACAGGCAGGTTGGCACGACTACTGGACTGCTCACGACGCAGGCCCGCAAACCATGTCCGGGCGTTCAGTTCTTTCAGCGCCCGGTTCATCGGCTCAACTTTGTTGATGTCGTTGTATTTTTCAATACCCTCAACACCCTGCTCCCACAGCTTGCCGTAGCGTGCTTCCTGCCAGGCAGGGCTTTGCGGCGCACGGTAAATCTGCAGATTCAGGCCGAGCTTCTCGGTCAGTTCATCAATAAACTGATAGGTTTCCGGGAACAGATAACCTGTGTCCGTCAGGATAACCGGAATGTTCGGGCGCACCTGATTCACCAGATGCAGACTCACCGCCGCCTGGATACCAAAACTGGACGAAAGCACATACTCACCCGGCAGATTTTCCAGCGCCCAGGCCACGCGTTCCTCTGCGGTTTGCGCTTCCAGTTGGGCGTTAGCCTCCGCCAGCGCCAGCGTGCGGTCGTCTTTCGACAGAGCATTCAGGGCAGATAGATCGAGTACGGACATAATTACCTCTCGTATGTTTACTTCCTTCACCCCTCCCTAAGGAGAGGGGGAAGGCAAGGAAGCTTAATCCCAGAGATCGCGCGCCGGGTCGAGCACCGGGCGGATAATGCCCGCACGGATGGTGAAATCACCGAACCCTTCACCCGCTTCGCGTTCTTTCGCCCAGCGCCCTACCAGTTCATCGAGCGAGGCAATGATTTCCGGCTCGGTAATGTTCTCTTTGAACATGCGCGGGATGCGCGTACCGATGCGGTTACCGCCCAGATGCAGGTTATAGCGACCAGGCGCTTTCCCCACCAGGCCCACTTCCGCCAGCATCGCGCGGCCACAGCCGTTCGGGCAACCCGTAACGCGCGTCACGATATGCTCATCACTCAAACCATGCTTCGCCATCACCTCTTCTACTTTATCGATAAACGACGGCAGGAAGCGCTCTGCTTCGGCCATCGCCAGCGGACAGGTCGGGAATGACACACAGGCCATCGAATTTTCACGCTGCGGCGTTACGGCATCCATCAGGCCGCTCTGACGCGCGATTTTTTCGATTTTCGCCTTCTGGCTATCCGGCACACCGGCAATGATCAGGTTCTGGTTTGCCGTAATACGGAACTCGCCTTTATGGATCTTCGCGATCTCCAGCAGACCCGTTTTCAGCGGACGCCCCGGATAATCGAGAATACGACCGTTTTCGATAAACAGCGTCAGATGCCATTTATTATCGATCCCTTTCACCCAGCCAATGCGATCGCCGCGCCCGGTAAATTCATACGGACGAATCGGTTCGAATTTGATACCTGCACGACGCTCAACTTCCGCTTTGAAGGTCTCAACACCCACACGCTCCAGCGTATATTTGGTTTTCGCGTTTTTACGGTCGGTACGGTTACCCCAGTCACGCTGAGTGGTGACAACGGCTTCGGCAACCGCCAGCGTATGCTCAACCGGCAGATATCCAAACTCGCTCGCCGTGCGGGCATAGGTTTTCTTATTACCGTGCTCGATGGAAAGACCACCGCCCACCAGCAGGTTAAAGCCCACCAGTTTGCCGTTTTCCGCGACCGCGACAAAGTTCATGTCGTTGGCGTGCAGATCGATATCGTTTTGCGGCGGAATAACCACGGTAGTTTTGAACTTACGCGGCAGATAGGTCTGACCGAGAATCGGCTCTTCATCGGTGGTCGCCACTTTTTCCTGATCGAGCCAGATCTCTGCGTAAGCGCGGGTACGCGGCAGCAGATGTTCAGAGATCTTCTTCGCCCATTCATAGGCTTCGGCGTGCAATTCTGACTCGTACGGGTTGGAGGTACACAACACGTTACGGTTCATGTCGTTAGCGGTCGCCAGGGCGTCCAGACCAACGGAGTGCAGCATCTGGTGTACCGGTTTCACGTTCTTTTTCAGAATGCCGTGGAACTGGAACGTCTGACGGTTGGTCAGGCGGATACTGCCGTAAATAGTGTTCTCAGCGGCGAACTTATCAATCGCCTGCCACTGTTTGGTGGTGATCACGCCTCCCGGCAGGCGGCAGCGCAGCAGCATCGCATGACGCGGCTCCAGCTTCTGTGCAGCACGCTCAGCGCGAATATCACGATCATCCTGCTGGTACATGCCGTGGAAACGGATCAGCAGAAAGTTGTCGCCTTTAAAGCCGCCGGTCAGCCCGTCGTTAAGATCTTCTGCAATGGTCCCGCGCAGATAGTTGCTTTCCAGCTTCATGCGCTCGGCGTCTGTCAGTTTACCTTCGACCACCAGTGGGCCTGGATGTTTTTCACTCATTAGTAGACATCTCGCTGGTAACGGCGCTCTACGCGCAGCTCACTTAAATATTCGTCCGCCGCTTCGGCGTCCATCGCGCCAAATTCGGCAATCACGTCCAGTAAAGCCTGCTCAACGTCCTTCGCCATGCGATTCGCGTCGCCGCAGACATAAATGTGCGCACCGTCATTAATCCAGCGCCACAGTTCCGCGCCTTGCTGACGCAGTTTGTCTTGTACATATACTTTTTCTTTTTGGTCACGCGACCAGGCCAGATCGATACGGTTCAGCACGCCTTCTTTGACGTAACGCTGCCACTCAACCTGGTAGAGGAAATCTTCCGTAAAGTGCGGGTTGCCGAAGAACAGCCAGTTCTTGCCTTCTGCCCCGTCTGCCGCTCGCTGCTGCATAAAAGCGCGGAACGGTGCGATACCGGTACCCGGCCCAATCATGATGACCGGCGTTTCCGGGTTGGCAGGCAGACGGAAATTATCGTTATGTTCGATGAACACACGCACTTCGCCCTCTTCTTCCACGCGATCGGCGAGGAAGCTCGACGCCCCACCCGCACGCGCGCGGCCTTCAATGTCATAGCGCACCACACCGACAGTGACGTGCACTTCGGTTTCCACTTCCGCCTGCGAAGAGGCGATGGAGTAAAGACGCGGCGTCAGCGGACGCAGCAGGCCAATCAGCGCAGTGGCATCCAGTTGTGCCGGGGAGAAACGCACCATATCCACAATCGGCGTGGTCGCCGCATAGTGCTGTAATTTGGCCTTATCGCCCACCAGCGGCAACAGTGATTCGCTGCGGGTCAGAGTGGCATAGTTTTCCACGATGTTGCCGGTGTTGACCGTCAATTCGAAATGCCACTGCAGCGCTTCGGACAGCGGCAGAGTTTTGCCGTCGACGCTGACCGGTTCATCGCCTTTAAGCCACAGCAGCTCAACCAGCTCTTTCACCAGCGCGGGATCGTTCTGATACCAGACGCCCAGCGCATCGCCCGGCTGATAGCGCAGGCCGGAATCGCCCAGATCGATTTCGATATGACGCACGTCTTTTTCTGAGTCACGACCCGTGATTTTTTGATTCACTGAAAGAGTCGCGGTCAGCGGTTCTTCTTTCGTATAAGGGCTGGAGAAAACCTCATTCACCGCCCCCGTTGCCGTCACAGCGGCCTGGGCCGGCGTCTCTTTCGGGACTCGTGCTTTCAGTACTTCAACTACGCGCGCGCGCCATTCAGCGGCGGCGGCCTGGAACTCAACGTCTGCGTCGACGCGATCCAGCAGGCGCTCGGCACCCAGTTCAGCCAGTTTGCTGTCAAAATCTTTGCCTGCCTGGCAGAAAAATTCATAAGACGTGTCGCCAAGCCCCAGCACGGCGAAAGCAGTGCCATCAAGCTTCGGCGCTTTTTTCGAGAACAGGAACTTATGTAACGCAACGGCCTCTTCCGGTGGCTCACCTTCCCCTTGTGTGGAAGCAACAACAACCAGCAATTTTTCGTTCGCGATTTGTTTGAATTTATAGTCGCCCGCGCTCACCAGTTTGACGTTGAGTTTCGCCGCCAGCAGATCGTCACGCAGTGCTTCCGCAACGCGACGGGCATTACCGGTTTGCGAGGCGGAAAGTAGCGTAATGGTCGGGGTCTCGGCCGCCGCTGGTGTTGCCGTTGCAACTGCCGCACCGGGTTGCTGGTTCAGCACGCCCCAAAAATAGCCGGAAACCCAGGCAAGCTGGGTGGGAGTTAAATCGGTTGTGACCGCCTGAAGGCGTGCCAGTTGCTCCGGGTTCAGCGGAAGCAAAGCGGAAGGTGGGACCTGAGTCGTCATGCGTCGTTATGTTCCAGTAAGCAAAAGCTGCTTATACGCCCTGTCAGCGCCATAAAAGCAGAAGAGAAAGTAAGGTTAACGGCGGGGATAATAACAATTAAAGAAAGGTTGGAAATAATAAATAACCAAAAGAACTAACCTGTTTTATTCATAGTTTATAACAGTAAAACAGATTAATTAATATATTGATTTATAATGGAAAAATACAGGTCATCAGGCAAAGCGTAACGGTTAATCGCTTTTGCCGATTTTAGTTAATGATAAAAAAGGTCATTTCGGCTACCATGCCGCGGTTTTTCTAGCCAGTCAGAGAGTTCAGAATGTCCACCACGTTATTTAAAGATTTCATGTTTGAAGCCGCTCACCGTTTGCCACATGTTCCAGCCGGGCATAAATGCGGTCGTCTTCATGGTCACTCATTTATGGTGCGTCTGGAGATCACCGGAGAGGTGGATCCGCATACGGGCTGGATCATGGATTTTGCTGAGCTTAAGGCGGCGTTCAAACCGACCTATGATCGTCTGGATCACTACTATCTTAATGATATCCCGGGCCTTGAGAACCCGACCAGCGAAGTACTGGCAAAATGGATTTGGGATCAGTTGAAACCCATCGTTCCGCTGCTGAGCGCCGTGATGATCAAAGAGACCTGCACCGCAGGGTGTATCTACCGCGGCGAGTAATTTCGCTTCTGTGTCGTCAGCGCACCTGAGTGCGCTGATTTTATGGCACGGTTTATCCCCGCTCGCGCGGGGAACACGAACTCGACGTGGGCTGGATAGCAATGACCGCCGGTTTATCCCCGCTCATGCGGGGAACACATCACCGATAAATGATTCAGCCTGAACGGTGCCGGTTTATCCCCGCTCGCGCGGGGAACACTCGAGGGCGGTTTTGACCCCCATCGCATTTAGCGGTTTATCCCCGCTCGCGCGGGGAACACTGTAAGTCAGTTCATTGATGCGCTGCTTTACGCGGTTTATCCCCGCTCGCGCGGGGAACACCTCTTCCCGCCCCTCGGTGTAATGAATGACTGCGGTTTATCCCCACTCGCGCGGGGAACACCTGGTACTGACTGTCGGCCTGACCAACGGTGACGGTTTATCCCCGCTCGCGCGGGGAACACGGCATCCGGATGCGAATGCACAACGGCCAGCACGGTTTATCCCCGCTCGCGCGGGGAACACTTTTTTTGCTGAGTGCGTAGCCTGGTATCTGACGGTTTATCCCCGCTCGCGCGGGGAACACTTCAGGATGCGCGCGCCGCAGAGTCACGATTGCGGTTTATCCCCGCTCGCGCGGGGAACACACTTGAGCAGGCGCTCGTAATTAGCAGGGATGCGGTTTATCCCCGCTCGCGCGGGGAACACCATCGCTGGGCATGAAGCCAGTAACCAAAACGCGGTTTATCCCCGCTCGCGCGGGGAACACTCACCGGGGTTGCTGTAGGTTTCGATGAGGTACGGTTTATCCCCGCTCGCGCGGGGAACACTCTAAATATAACCCATTGAATTATAGAATCATTTATTACAGCTCAAATTCTACCGATTTTATCGACGCAAGCTGAATAATTAACCCATTGATTATTAATAAAAATAAAAACACGCCGCAGGCAAAAGCTGATTTTACCGAACAGCGTTGTTTCACAAATCTATACCGTGCCCGCCGGGCAGGTAAACGAAAACGCCCGGCCATAAGGCCGGGCGCTCAGGTAATACCTGTCTTGTCGGTGCAATAACACCGGCAGAAACCGAATCAGGCAATATTCAGATACTTATGCGTTTGCATCGACAGCCGCCAGTTGCGGGCGATACAGGTTTCAATGCACAAGCGGGTGGCGTCGTCTTTTTGGCTGATAGGCTGCAGTGCAATGACACGGTGTTTGTCATCGGTCAGTTGCGTCAGAAGCTCATCAAGCGCCTCAATGTCTCGGGTACGTCCAACCGGGTGTTTGATCTCATCGGCGCGTTCCAGCGCCTGCTGGAGGATGTCATAGCCTCCGCGCATATTCACCTTCGGTGACACGGTGACCCAGGTCGCATGAGATGTGCGCACTTCATGGGTACCGCTGGTCTCAATCTGGCAACTGAACCCCTGTTTTTCCAGAAGATGAGTCAACGGAATCAGATCGTGGATACAAGGTTCGCCGCCGGTAATCACCACATGGCGCGCAGTCCAGCCCTGACGCTCAATAATTGCCAGCAGATCTTCACTGCTCGCCGCGCCCCATTTATCGCTCTCTTTGGTCTTGGCCAGAATGCTGTAGAGGGAGACTTCCCGATCTTCAAGCTTATCCCAGGTGTGTTTGGTGTCGCACCAGGCGCAACCAACCGGGCATCCCTGTAAACGAATAAAAATGGCGGGAACGCCGGTAAAATAGCCCTCGCCTTGCAAGGTCTGGAACATCTCATTAATCGGGTACTGCATAATCAACTCTGATCGGGGAAAACATTAATTATTACAGATTTCGCTCTTGAGGGCGAGTTGAGGCAGGGGTAAATGTTGCGTGATTGTCATCGAAATAAAGCAAAAAAATGGACAATGGATAACAGGCTTAGCATCATTTTATTTGTAATTAATTATTTCAATAACGCTCATTTAAATAAAAAAACCATTAAAACAAAACGCTAAACCAGAGAATAAAAACGATTTAATTTCAATATGTTATAAATATTTTTATTTTTAATGAATTTATTTCTGCGTTTGCCTGTCCAATTAACCTTGTTCCGCATTTAAAGCTTAAAATTACCTTAAGAAATCGATTTATTCCCGCCTCTCTTATTTAAGCATTGTTTAATTTTCGCTGAATACAATCCGCGAATTAACAACAATGAGCATGCGATCATGAAAACTCTACTGATCACCGGCGTCACCGGATTCCTCGGTGGTGCAGTGTTTGAGAAAATACTTAATGATGATAGTCAAATCAACTATTTACTTTTAGTCAGGGCAACGGATAGCCAGGCTGGCGTTGAGCGCGTAAAAGAGAACATGCGCAAATTCAACATCAGCGAATCTATCCTCTCCCGTCTGACCTGCGAACATATCATCATCGGTGATCTGGGTACGCCGGAGCAATTTCTGAACGACCCACGTCTGGACAGTGTCACCCACGTGCTGAACTGCGCAGCCGTCGCCTCTTTTGGCAACAACCCGCTCATCTGGAAAGTGAATGTTGAAGGCACTCTGGCCTTTGCCGGACGTATGGCAAAAGTACAGGGGTTACAGCGTTTCCTGCATGTCGGTACTGCTATGTCGTGTGCGCCAGAAGCCGATTCGCTGGTCTATGAGAGCCAGGAATTCAAAGAAAACGCCGAGCATCTGGTGGAGTACACCCACTCCAAATCCACCATCGAACACCTGATGCGCAAAACCTATCCGGATCTGCCGCTGGTTATCGCACGTCCCTCTATCGTGGTGGGGCATACGCATTACGGCTGCCAGCCCTCCAGCAGTATCTTCTGGGTATTCAGCATGGCGCTGATGCTGCAAAAATTTATGTGCTCACTGGAAGACCGTATTGACGTGGTGCCGGTGGACTATTGCGCCGACGCGTTGATCATGATGCTGAAAAGCGACATCCCGGCGGGTGAGGTCATTCATATCTCCGCAGGCGAAGAGAACAGCGTGAAGTTTTCTGATATTGATGCCGCGATGGCGTCCGCGCTGGAAACGGTGCCGGTTAAAGATGTCTACACGCAGGTCAGCTACGAGACGCTGGTAAAGATGCGCCGTGAATTGAAAAACATCTTCGGGCCCTGCAACGAGCGCTTGATGCTTAAAGCCATGCGTTTGTACGGTGCGTTCGCCATGCTGAATGTCCGCTTTAGCAATGACAAGCTCATAGAGCTGGGCATGCCGAAGCCGCCACGCTTTACCGATTATATCGCTCAGTGCGTACAGACCACCCGCGGACTTTCCATTCCGCAGCAAATGGCTGTCGATTTTAAAT
This sequence comes from Phytobacter sp. RSE-02, assembly GCF_040578655.1. NCBI lineage: Bacteria > Pseudomonadati > Pseudomonadota > Gammaproteobacteria > Enterobacterales > Enterobacteriaceae > Phytobacter > Phytobacter sp. RSE-02. The sequence goes on from NZ_JBEULY010000010.1 coordinate 157,918, forward strand.
AACGGTTATTGCAGGTAAAAAAATGCCAGCCCGAGGGCTGGCATTTTCATTTCAGAGAAAGACAGGCTTATGCCTGACCTTTGATCTCTTTACGACCGTTGTACGGCGCTTGTTCACCCAGAGCTTCTTCGATACGAATCAACTGGTTGTATTTAGCAACGCGGTCAGAACGGCTCATAGAGCCAGTTTTGATCTGGCCAGCAGCGGTACCAACAGCCAGGTCAGCGATGGTAGCGTCTTCAGTTTCGCCAGAACGGTGAGAGATGACAGCAGTGTAGCCAGCGTCTTTCGCCATTTTGATCGCAGCCAGAGTTTCGGTCAGAGAACCGATCTGGTTGAATTTGATCAGGATGGAGTTAACGATGCCTTTTTCGATGCCTTCTTTCAGGATTTTGGTGTTAGTTACGAACAGGTCGTCACCAACCAGCTGGATTTTGTCGCCCAGAACTTTGGTCTGGTAAGCAAAGCCAGCCCAGTCAGACTCGTCCAGACCATCTTCGATGGACACGATCGGGTACTGTTTGGTCAGGTCTTCCAGGAAGTGAGTGAATTCTTCGGAGGTGAATGCTTTGTTGCCTTCGCCAGCCAGAACGTATTTACCGTCTTTGTAGAATTCAGAAGCCGCGCAGTCCATCGCCAGAGTGATGTCTTTGCCCAGCTCGTAACCCGCAGCTTTAACAGCTTCTGCGATAACAGCCAGCGCTTCAGCGTTAGAACCCAAGTTCGGCGCATAGCCGCCTTCGTCACCAACAGCCGTGTTCATACCTTTGGATTTCAGAACCTTAGCCAGGTTATGGAACACTTCTGAACCCATACGTACCGCTTCTTTCAGGGATTTCGCTCCAACCGGCTGAATCATGAATTCCTGAATGTCTACGTTGTTGTCAGCGTGCTCACCACCGTTGATGATGTTCATCATCGGAACCGGCATGGAGTATTTGCCCGGGGTGCCGTTCAGTTCAGCGATGTGTGCATACAGCGGCAGGCCTTTAGAGGCAGCAGCAGCTTTAGCAGTCGCCAGAGAAACAGCCAGGATTGCGTTAGCACCGAAGTTAGATTTGTTTTCAGTACCGTCCAGGTCGATCATGATCTTGTCAATGCCAGCCTGATCTTTGGCATCTTTGCCCAGGATTGCCTGAGCGATCGGGCCGTTAACCGCGCCAACCGCTTTCAGTACGCCTTTACCCATGAAGCGAGATTTGTCGCCATCACGCAGTTCCAGCGCTTCGCGGGAACCGGTAGAAGCACCTGACGGAGCAGCTGCCAGACCAACGAAACCACCTTCCAGGTGTACTTCGGCTTCAACAGTCGGGTTACCACGGGAGTCGATGATTTCACGACCGATGACTTTAACGATTTTGGACATTAGGATTTCCTCAGTACAAGTTAAACTAAAACTCCAGACAAACAGTGCACCCATTTGGGTGCACTGCCGTTCTAACTCTTACTTCGCCTGACGCTTCTGGTACTCACTGGCGGCTTTCACGAAGCCTGCAAATAGTGGGTGCCCGTCACGCGGCGTAGAAGTAAATTCCGGGTGGAACTGACAAGCGACAAACCACGGATGATTTGGCACCTCGATGATCTCGACCAACTGATCATCGCCGGAACGGCCTGCAACACGCAGACCCGCAGCTTCAATTTGTTTCAACAGCAGATTGTTCACTTCATAGCGATGGCGATGGCGTTCGACAATGGTCGGCTCGCCATACAGTTGACGGACCAGGCTGTCGTCGCCAAGCTGGCACTGCTGTGCGCCGAGGCGCATGGTGCCACCGAGATCGCTCTTTTCCGAACGTACTTCAATCTTGCCTTCTTCATCACGCCATTCGGTAATGAGCGCCACAACCGGGTACTTACAGTCTGGCACAAATTCCGTCGAGTTGGCATTCTCCATACCTGCAACGTTGCGAGCAAACTCGATCAGCGCAACCTGCATCCCCAGGCAGATGCCCAGATAAGGAATATTGTTTTCACGCGCGTAGCGTGCGGTGGCGATCTTACCTTCCACACCGCGATAACCGAAACCGCCAGGGATCAGAATAGCATCCAGACCTTTCAGAATTTCGACACCACGTGTTTCAACATCTTGCGAATCGATCAGTTTGATGTTGACGGTAACACGATTTTTCAGGCCACCGTGTTTCAGCGCTTCGATAACTGACTTATAGGCATCCGGCAGTTCAATGTACTTACCGACCATACCGATGGTGACTTCGTCTACCGGGTTCGCCTGCTGGTAAATAACCTGTTCCCATTCGGCCAGATTTGCTTCCGGGCAGTTCAAGCTGAATCGTTTACAAATATAATCGTCCAGCCCCTGCGATTTCAACAGGCCCGGAATTTTATAAATGGAATCGACGTCTTTAAGGGAGATAACCGCCTTTTCCGGAACATTACAGAACAAAGCAATCTTTGCACGCTCGTTTGCCGGCACGGCACGATCGGAACGACAAATCAGAATGTCAGGCTGAATACCGATAGAAAGCAGCTCTTTTACTGAGTGCTGGGTCGGCTTGGTTTTGACTTCACCCGAAGCGGCCATGTAAGGCACCAGCGTCAGGTGCATATACAATGTGCGTTCGCGACCCACTTCAACGGCCATCTGGCGAATCGCTTCGAGGAACGGCAGCGATTCGATATCGCCTACGGTACCGCCGATTTCCACCAGCACTACATCATGGCCTTCACCGCCTTCGATGATGCGCTCTTTGATAGCATTGGTGATGTGCGGAATAACCTGAACGGTCGCGCCCAGGTAGTCGCCACGGCGCTCTTTACGCAGCACTTCGGAATAGATACGGCCAGTCGTGAAGTTGTTACGACGGGTCATCTTGGTGCGGATGAAACGCTCATAGTGACCCAGGTCCAGATCGGTTTCAGCGCCGTCTTCGGTAACGAACACTTCCCCGTGTTGGATTGGGCTCATGGTACCCGGATCGACGTTAATATACGGATCCAGTTTCATCATGGTCACATTGAGGCCACGGGCTTCAAGAATGGCTGCGAGGGAGGCTGCGGCAATGCCTTTACCCAGAGAGGATACGACCCCGCCGGTCACAAAAATATAGTTCGTTGTCATGCTGAACCTGAGAAGTTAGGGTGAAACGATGGAATAACCAGGACGGGAAAGTAGTATACCTGAACAGGGCGTGCCTCACAAACTTTCATTCTCACCCCTTATCCCTAACCTCACCTGTAATAAGGAGTGAGAAAATAGCCACTTTCAGCAAAATGATTTTGACGTAAATCAAGCGCTTGTTATTTAAAAAATCATACAAATCGCACTTGAAAGCATAATATCTTTAGATATCAGTTTCCTGGCGTTTTACCTGCTGCCATACCTCTTCCATCGCTTCCAGGTCGATTCCGCTCATTTCCAGGCCGCGAGCGGCAACGATCCGCTCAACTTCGCGGAAACGACGTTCAAATTTCAGGTTCGCTTTTTGCAAGGCGACTTCCGCTTTTACCCCCAAATGACGCGAAAGATTGACCGTTGCGAACAACAAATCGCCCATCTCTTCTTCCAGTTTCGCCTCATCCACGACAGCCTGTTTTGCCTCATCCATCACTTCGTCGATTTCTTCGTAGACTTTGTCCAGCACCGGCCCCAGGGAGGTCCAGTCAAAGCCCACGGTTGCGCAGCGCTTCTGGATTTTGTGGGCACGCATCAATGCCGGGAGGCTATGAGGAATGTCATCCAGCGCGGAATGCTGTGACTTTTCGGCGCGTTCAGCGCTTTTAATTTGCTCCCAGCGGGCCAGCACTTCACTGCTGTTTTCCGCCTGCGCGTCACCAAAAATATGCGGATGACGGCGCTCCAGCTTGTCACTGATGGCCGCACACACATCGTCGAAGTTGAACAGATTTTGCTCCTGGGCCATTTGTGCATAAAACACCACCTGGAACAGTAAATCGCCTAATTCGCCGCGTAAATCGTCGAAATCCTCGCGGGAAATGGCATCCAGCACTTCGTACGTTTCTTCCAGGGTATAGGGTGCGATGGTGGCAAAGGTCTGTTCTTTATCCCACGGACAGCCATTTTCCGGATCGCGCAGACGTTGCATGATACCCAGCAGGCGGGTGATTTGAGTCATAGTTCTGTCCTGATGAAAAAAAATGCCGGGTGGCGGCGTCGCCTTACCCGGCTTACAGAAGAGTGGATTTAACCGCCGTGCAATCGACGCGCGTCGATAACGTCCGGCACCTGGTTCAGCTTGCCAAGCACACGGCCCAGCACCTGCAGGTTGTAGATTTCAATATTCATATCGATAGTGGCCAGTTGCTCTTTGGTATCACTGCGGCTGGCGACGCCCAGAACGTTAACTTTCTCGTTAGCGAGAATGGTCGTGATATCGCGCAGCAATCCGCTGCGATCGTTGGCGGTCACACGCACCACCAGCGAGTAACCTGCCGAGTAGCTTTCCCCCCACACTGCATCGACGATGCGCTCAGGCGCGTGGGTGCGCAGCTCTTCGAGTTGGTCACAGTCCGCCCGGTGAATAGAAATCCCACGGCCCTGGGTGATAAAACCAACAATGTCATCACCGGGGATCGGCTGGCAGCAGCGCGCAATGTGATGCATCAGGTTACCCACCCCTTCCACCACTACCCGGCCATTATCTTTGCTGCGATTTTGCGGCGCGTAGGTTTTCTGCTGCAACTGTTTCAGTGCCGCGGCATCCTGCTCTTCCGCGCTCGGCTTGTTGAACTGCGACTGCAGGAAGTTGACCATCTGGTTGAGGCGAATATCGCCGCCGCCAATCGCCGCCAGCAGCTCTTCCAGATCGTTAAAGTTGTAACGCGGCAGTAGCTGTTTTTCTGCCTCTTTCAAGCTGATACCGAGATGTGCCAGTTCGTCATCAAGGATCTGACGCCCTGCCAGGACGTTTTTATCCCGATCCTGCTTACGGAACCAGGCGTGGATTTTGGAACGGCCACGGCTGGTAGTAACGTACCCCAGGTTCGGGTTCAGCCAGTCACGACTCGGGTTCGGCTGCTTCTGGGTGATGATTTCTATCTGATCGCCCATCTGCAACTGATAGGTGAACGGTACGATACGTCCGCTGATTTTCGCCCCAATGCAACGGTGCCCCACATCGCTGTGGATATGGTAAGCGAAGTCGAGCGGCGTGGAGCCGGCAGGCAAATCCACCACGTCGCCTTTCGGCGTAAACACATAGACCCGATCATCGAACACCTGGCTGCGTACCTCGTCGAGCATTTCGCCCGAATCGGCCATCTCTTCTTGCCAGGCAATCAGTTTACGCAGCCACGCGATGCGGTCTTCATAACCACGCCCGCCGCTGTTGGTGCCTGTCGTTGCGCCCTCTTTATACTTCCAGTGCGCGGCCACGCCCAGCTCGGCGTCTTCATGCATCTGCCGGGTACGAATCTGGATTTCTACGGTTTTGCCCCCCGGCCCTAAAACTACCGTGTGGATAGACTGGTAGCCGTTCGGTTTCGGATTCGCGACATAATCATCGAACTCATCCGGCAGGTGGCGATAATGGGTGTGGACGATACCGAGCGCGGCATAGCAATCCTGCAGACGCTCGGCAACGATGCGCACCGCCCGGACATCAAACAGTTCATCGAAGGCGAGATGCTTCTTCTGCATTTTGCGCCAGATGCTGTAAATATGCTTAGGACGGCCATAAACCTCGGCTTTTACGCCCTCTTCTTTCATTTCTGAACGCAGGTGCCCAACAAACTCTTCAATATAGTGTTCGCGGTCGATACGGCGCTCATGCAGCAATTTGGCGATGCGTTTGTATTCCGCCGGATGCAGATAGCGGAAGCAGTAATCTTCCAGTTCCCATTTGAGCTGGCCGATCCCTAAGCGGTTGGCCAGCGGCGCGTAGATGTTTGTACACTCTTTCGCCGCCAGCACGCGTTCGTCTTCCGGCGCTTCTTTCACTTCACGCAGATGGGCAATACGTTCGGCAATCTTGATGACGACACAGCGGAAATCGTCCACCATCGCCAGCAGCATACGCCGCACGTTATCCACCTGCTCAGAGGAGACGGAATCGGTATGGGTGGCTTTCAACTGCCGAATAGCCGCCATATCCCGGACGCCATGGATAAGCTCGACAATCGATTTGCCCACGCTTTCACGCAGGGTATCTTCACTGACGACATCGGCATCTGCCAGCGGGAACAGCAGCGCCGCTCGCAGCGTATCGAGATCCATACTGAGCATGGAGAGGATTTCCACCATCTCAACACCGCGCCATAACAGCAGATCGGCGTGAGGATGTCCCTGTGTTTGTCGCAGACAATATTCCCAGGTTTCGGCTAAGCGTTCACACGACGGCTGGCTGGAGATACCCAGACTGGCGATCCACTTCTTAGGATCGAATTCACCCGCTTTGTTCAAATGCGCACTTCTTACCGCAACCATTGTCCTCTCCTTTAAGGGACCGAGCCTGTCGAACTCGACAAGCCGAAATTAATCACTTGTGCTCGAATAACACCATGGATTCCAGATGCCCAGTGTGCGGGAACATATCCAGCATCGCCAGCCGCTTAATCTGGTAACCCGCATTGACTAACGCTTCGCTGTCACGCGCGAGCGTCGCCGGATTACAGGAAACATACACTACTTTGCCGGGCGCTAATTTTACAATGTATTGCATAACACCAGCGGCACCCGCACGAGCGGGATCAAGAAGTATTTTATCAAAACCCTGACGCGCCCACGGCTGCTTTGTGACATCTTCTTCCAGATTTTCGTGAAAAAAGGTCACGTTCTGCAAACCATTTTGTCGGGCATTTTCACGCCCTTTCGCGACCAGTTCGCCAACCCCTTCAACGCCCACCACGCTTGCCGCCATTTTTGCCAACGGTAAGGTAAAATTGCCCATCCCACAGAAAAGATCCAGTACGCGCTCGTCCGGCTGCACATCAAGCCATGCCAGCGCACGGGCAACCATTTGCTGATTTACGCCGTCATTGACCTGAATAAAATCCCGCGGGCTGAACGTTAAGCGTAGCCCGTCAGCGTTATACCAGGGAGATTCTCCCGTAACCTGTTCAAGTATCTCGCTTTCGGGCGCCAGAAAAAGCGCCAGTCCCTCGGAATGCGAAAAGCGTTCCAGTTTTTCCCGGTCAGCAGCACTCAGCGGCGCTGTATGGCGCAAAACCATCAGCGGACCATTATCCGCCAACACCAGTTCAACATGCCCCAAATGGCGCACCGCTTTTAGGCTCGCCAGACAGGTGTGCAAGGGCGCAAGTAATGCCTCAAGACGGGGCACCAGGACCGGGCAACGTGAGACGTTAATGATGTCGCTGGCATTTGCCTTACGAAACCCCATCTCCAGACGCTGAGTTTTAGGCTGCCAGCTTAGACTCAGGCGCGCCCGACGCCGATAGGCCCAGGGCGACGCGCAGATAATCTCTTCGACATCGTGCTTCATTAAACGGGCAAGGGCGGCGCTTTTGCTACGCTGTTGCAGGACCACGCTCGCATGCTGCTGCTGGCAGCCGCCGCAGACCCCGAAATGAGGACATACCGGCGCAACACGGTCAGGACTGTCGTTCAGACGGCGTTTTACTTCACCCCGAGCAAACTGTCGCTTGTCTTCAATCAGGGTAATTTCCGCCGTTTCTTGCGGCAACAATCCGGGGATAAACAACGCCTTACCATTATGTCGCGCAACCCCCTGCCCAAAGGGATCGAGGTCGTTTACTGTGACAGTTATGATCTGACGCGTCGTCACGCGCCGTTTTGCAGAGTAGAATTGCGCCATTGCCGAGAATTTTCTCAATTACAGATAATGGCCACATTCTCCCATAACGGAACCCCATGACCAACTACAGCCTGCGTGCGCGCATGATGATCCTGATCCTCGCCCCGACCGTATTGATCGGTGTGCTGTTGAGTATCTTCTTCGTCGTTCACCGCTATAACGACTTACAGCGTCAACTGGAAGACGCAGGTGCCAGTATCATTGAACCGCTCGCCGTCTCCAGCGAATACAGCATGACGTTGCAAGACCGTGAGGCTATTGGGCAACTGATTAGCGTATTGCACCGTCGCCATTCCGAAATCGTGCGCGGCATTTCCATTTATGATGAGCAAAATCATCTGTTCGTTACCTCAAATTTTCAACTCGATCCGGGTGAGTTACGCCTCGCAGACGGGTCTGCACTCCCCCGGCGATTAAGCGTAACGCGTAAAGGAGACCTGATGATCCTGCGCACGCCTATCATCTCGGAGGGTTACTCGCCGGATGAGTCCGCCATATCCGATGCCAAGCCCGCCGGTAATATGCTGGGGTATGTGGCGCTGGAACTGGATCTCAAATCCGTTCGTCTGCAACAGTACAAAGAAATTTTCATCTCAAGCCTGATGATTTTGTTCTGTATCGGTATTGCGCTCATTTTCGGCTGGCGACTCATGCGCGATGTCACCGGGCCGATTCGCAATATGGTTAACACGGTTGACCGTATCCGCCGCGGCCAACTGGACAGCCGGGTGGAAGGGTTTATGCTCGGCGAGCTGGACATGCTTAAGAACGGCATTAATTCAATGGCAATGTCGCTGGCGGCCTATCACGAAGAGATGCAGCACAATATCGATCAGTCCACCTCGGATCTGCGCGAAACCCTGGAGCAGATGGAGATCCAGAACGTTGAACTGGACCTGGCGAAAAAGCGCGCCCAGGAAGCGGCGCGTATTAAATCTGAGTTTCTGGCCAATATGTCGCACGAGCTGCGTACGCCGCTCAACGGGGTTATCGGTTTCACCCGCCTGACGCTGAAATCGGAGCTGAATCCCACCCAGCGCGACCATATGCTGACCATTGAACGCTCGGCCAACAACCTGCTGGCTATCATCAACGATGTGCTTGATTTTTCGAAACTTGAAGCCGGGAAACTGATTCTGGAGAGTATCCCGTTCCCGTTACGCAGCGCGCTGGATGATGTGGTGACGTTGCTGGCGCATTCCGCCCACGATAAGGGGCTGGAGCTGACGCTAAATATCAAAAATGATGTGCCGGATAACGTCATTGGCGACCCGCTGCGACTGCAACAGGTGATCACCAATCTGGTGGGCAATGCCATCAAATTCACCGAAAACGGTAATATCGATATCCACGTTGAACGGCGCTCGATAAGTAACAATAAAGTGCAAATTGAGGTGCAAATCCGCGATACCGGGATTGGTATTCCGGAGCGGGATCAGTCGCGCCTGTTCCAGGCATTCCGCCAGGCCGATGCCAGTATTTCACGTCGCCACGGCGGTACCGGCCTGGGGCTGGTTATCACCCAACGGCTGGTCAACGAAATGGGTGGCGACATCTCTTTCCACAGCCAGCCTAATCGCGGCTCCACCTTCTGGTTCCATATCAACCTGGACCTGAACCCGAACGCGGTTTCCGAAGGCCCTGTTACCGGTTGTCTGGCGGGTAAACGCCTTGCCTATATCGAACCGAACGCCGCCGCGGCACAAAGCACGCTGGATGTACTGAGCACCACACCACTTGAGGTAATTTACAGTCCGTCGTTCTCAGCGCTACCGCCGGATCACTATGACATTCTGCTGTTGTCTGTTCCGGTCACGTTCCATGAACCGCTGACCATGCAGCATGAGAAACTCGCTGCCGCCGCGGCGATGACCGATCATCTGCTGCTGGCGCTGCCCTGCCACGCCCAGATTAACGCCGAAGCGCTGAAACAAGATGGCGCGGCGGCTTGTCTGCTCAAACCGTTAACCTCAACGCGACTGCTGCCCGCCCTGACAGAGTATTGCTGTTCAACCCGTCAGATGGACTCGGTAGATATGAGCAAGCTGCCGATGACGGTGATGGCGGTGGATGACAACCCTGCCAACCTGAAATTGATCGGTGCGCTGCTTGAAGACCAGGTGCAACAGGTTGAATTGTGCGACAGTGGACCTCAGGCGGTGGAAAGGGCCAGGCAGATGCAGTTCGATCTCATTTTGATGGATATTCAGATGCCAGGCATGGACGGTATCCGCGCCTGTGAGTTGATTCACCAGCTTCCGCATCAACAGCAAACGCCGGTGATTGCGGTGACCGCCCATGCTATGGCGGGGCAGAAAGAGAAGCTGCTGAGCGCAGGCATGAATGACTATCTGGCAAAGCCGATTGAAGAAGACAAGCTTTACAATTTGCTGCTGCGCTACAAGCCCGGCGCGCTGGCCAGTAATGTTGTTGCAGCGCCGGAGCCTGTCGAACCCGATGTGCCGGCGGATGTGACGCTGGACTGGCAACTGGCGCTGCGTCAGGCGGCGGGAAAACCGGATCTGGCGCGCGAGATGCTGCAAATGCTGGTGGCTTTCCTGCCTGAGATTCGCAACAAAGTGGAAGAACAACTGGTTGGCGAGGCGCCAGAAGGGTTGCTGGATCTGATTCACAAACTACATGGAAGCTGTGGTTACAGCGGCGTACCGCGGCTGAAAAACCTCTGTCAGCTTATTGAGCATCAGTTACGCAGCGGTGTGCCTGCTGAGGAACTGGAACCGGAGTTTCTGGAACTGCTTGATGAGATGGATAACGTTACCCGCGATGCCCGTAAAATGATGGGATAATCCTGATACCCTCTCCCACAAGAGAGGGTAATAACCAGGACAAAGCGTTTTATCTGCCCTGCCCAATTTTCAGTACAGCCGCCACGTTACGCGCGGTCATACGCACGTTTTCACCGGCGTTGGCCAGCGCATCTTCCAGCGTACAAATTTTATAAATCACGCTGAAAACCGCATCGATACCGTGATCGTGCACAACACCCACATCCGCCGTCAAACTACCCGCAATGCCAATAACCGGCACGTTATAGCGTTTCGCCACTTTCGCAACGCCAACCGGCACTTTGCCGTGCACCGTCTGGCTATCAATACGACCTTCGCCAGTGATCACCAGGTCGGCATCAGCAACATGTTTATCCAGCGCTAACGCATCGGTCACGATTTCAATACCCTGACGCAGTTCCGCGCCGCAGAATGCGTACAGCGCAGCACCCATTCCCCCTGCCGCGCCACCACCTGCAAGGTTCAGCACATCCTGATCCAGATCGCGGGCAATGATCTTCGCATAGTGCCCCAGCGCCTGATCCAGCCGGGCGATCATTTTCGGTGTCGCGCCTTTTTGCGGACCGAAGATTGCCGAAGCTCCCTCTTTACCCGTCAGCGGGTTCGTCACATCGCAGGCCACTTCAATGCGGCACTGCGCAAGACGTTTGTCCAGCTCACGAATATCGATCCTGGCGAGCGTTTCCAGTGCCGCACCGCCCGGGCCAATCTGCTGGTCTTCGTTATCCAGCAATTTCGCCCCCAGCGCCTGCACCATCCCCGCTCCACCGTCGTTGGTGGCGCTGCCGCCAATCCCGATGATGATATGCTTTACGCCTGCGTCCAGCGCATGGCGAATCAGCTCGCCGGTTCCCCATGAGGTGGTGACAAGCGGATCGCGTTGCGCGGGTGGCACCAGTTCAAGGCCACTGGCCGCCGCCATCTCGATAAATGCACATTTTTCGTCGCCTGACAGGCCATAAAATCCGTCGACGTGTTCGCCAAGCGGGCCTTTGACTGTAACCGAAACGATGCGCCCGCAGGTCGCGGCAACCATGGCTTCAACCGTCCCTTCTCCACCATCCGCAACCGGCAATTTTACATATTCAGCCGTCGGGAAAATTTCGCGAAACCCGCTTTCAATCGCGGTCGCCACATCCAGAGCACTCAAACTTTCTTTATAAGAGTCAGGTGCGATAACTATTTTCATAAGCCATCCTTACGCATATTCACTGCCGCAAGCATATACCCGGAAGCTTCTGGAAAATGCCAGCCCGGGCATGGGCTGGCAATTCCATTAACGCACCATGCAAGGACGTTTGTTGTCGAACGTCCAGCCGGGGATAAGGTACTGCATCCCCATTGCATCGTCGCGCGCGCCCAGACCGTGTTTCTGATACAGCTCGTGCGCCTTCATCACCTGATCCATATCCAGCTCCACGCCCAGACCCGGCGTTGTCGGCACCTGCACCATCCCGCCTTTAATCTCAAACGGCTCTCGGGTCAGACGCTGGTTGCCTTCCTGCCAGATCCAGTGGGTGTCGATGGCGGTGATTTTACCCGGCGCCGCGGCCGCCACGTGGGTGAACATCGCCAGTGAGATGTCGAAGTGGTTGTTGGAGTGGGAGCCCCAGGTCAGGCCGAACTCGTGGCACATCTGCGCCACACGCACGGAGCCCTGCATGGTCCAGAAGTGCGGGTCCGCCAGCGGGATATCCACCGACTGCAGCGACAGCGTGTGCCCCATCTGACGCCAGTCGGTGGCAATCATGTTGG
>NZ_JBEULY010000011.1:0-167637 GCF_040578655.1 Phytobacter sp. RSE-02
GTGGTGGTACAGCACGAAAGTGGGGATGATCGACCTGAAAAAGAGGTCGATCATCATGGGTAAAGGGTGTTAAAAAGTGTTCACCATGTCTCCGAACACCTGTCTACCATGTCTCCGGACCGTACAGTGGGAGGGGGGCAAGGTGAGGGCATCCGGCCGCGCCAATCTTTGAATCCCATCACAATCACCGCATTCCCCTTTTCCCTTTTCTCCGCCAAACGCTAAATTACAACTCATCCGACCACATAACAAAAAATTAACACTGGAAGCGATATGAGCCATTACCCGTCGTTATTTGCCCCACTGGATTTGGGTTTTACCACGTTAAAGAACCGCGTATTAATGGGGTCAATGCACACCGGTCTGGAAGAGCGCCCTGACGGCGCGGCCCGGCTGGCGGCCTTCTATGCCGAACGAGCACGCCATGGTGTGGCGCTGATTGTCACCGGCGGTGTGGCGCCGGCGCTTTCGGGCGTAACGATGCAGGGTGGTGCGGTACTTAACGATGAACATCAGCTTCCGCATCATCGCCTGATAACCGATGCCGTACATCAGGAAGGCGGCAAAATCGCCCTGCAAATTTTGCATACCGGGCGTTACAGCTTTCAGCCAAACCTGGTGGCGCCGTCCGCCATTCAGGCGCCGATTAACCGTTTTACCCCGCACGCTCTGAGTCATGACGAAATCCTGGCGCTGATTGACGACTTTGCCCGCTGTGCACATCTGGCACAGCAGGCCGGTTATGACGGCGTGGAAGTGATGGGCTCAGAAGGCTATTTGATTAACGAGTTTCTCGCCGCGCGCACCAATCTGCGGGAAGACGAATGGGGCGGCGATTATGCCCGGCGAATGCGCTTTGCCGTGGAAGTGGTCAGGGCGGTACGTGAACGGGTAGGCCGTGATTTTATTGTTATCTACCGCCTGTCGATGCTCGACCTGGTGGAAGGCGGCGGCGTTTTTGAGGAAACCGTCCAACTGGCGAACGCCGTTGAAGCGGCGGGCGCGACCATCATCAACACCGGTATCGGCTGGCACGAAGCCCGTATCCCGACCATTGCCACCCCGGTGCCGCGTGCGGCATTCAGTTGGGTTACCCGCAAGCTGAAAGGCAAAGTGGGCATCCCGCTGGTCACCACCAACCGCATTAACGATCCGCAGGTGGCAGACGATATTCTCTCTCGCGGCGATGCCGATATGGTGTCGATGGCGCGCCCGTTCCTTGCCGATGCCGGGATCCTTTCCAAAGCGCAAAGCGGTCGCGCTGATGAGATCAACACCTGCATCGGCTGCAACCAGGCCTGCCTCGATCAGATCTTCGTGGGCAAAGTGACCTCGTGCCTGGTCAACCCGCGCGCCTGCCACGAAACCAAAATGCCGCTCACAACAGCCACCCGCCAGAAAACGCTGGCCGTGATTGGCGCAGGTCCCGCCGGTCTGGCCTTTGCCGTCAACGCCGCTGCCCGTGGGCATAGTGTGACGCTATTTGATGCGGCTGCCGAGATTGGCGGTCAGTTCAATATCGCCAAACAGATCCCCGGCAAAGAGGAGTTCTACGAAACCCTGCGCTACTACCGCAAAATGATCGACATCACTGGTGTGACGTTACGCCTCAATCAGTTTGTGCAGCCCACCATGCTGGAAGCCTTTGACGAGGTGATCCTCGCCAGCGGCATTGTGCCGCGTACGCCGGAGATCGAGGGGATCACCCACCCTAAAGTGCTGAGTTACCTTGACGTTTTGCGCGATAAAGTGCCGGTCGGCGAGAAGGTGGCGATTATCGGCTGCGGGGGAATTGGTTTTGATACCGCGATGTATCTTAGCCAGCCGGGCGAACCCACCAGCCAGAATATCGCAGAATTTTGTGTGGAATGGGGCATCGATACCAGCCTCAACCATGTGGGCGGTTTGCGCCCGGAAGGCCCACAGTTGCCGAAAAGTCCGCGTAAGATCGTGATGCTCCAGCGTAAAGCCAGCAAACCGGGTGAAGGACTGGGGAAAACCACCGGCTGGATCCACCGTACCACCCTGCTGTCGCGCGGGGTGAAAATGATCCCGGCGGTCAGTTATCAGAAGATCGACGACGAGGGGCTGCATGTCTTGATCGGCGGCGAACCGCAATTGCTGGCGGTAGACAATGTGATCCTGTGTGCAGGCCAGGAGCCGCGCCGCGAGCTGGCAGAGCCGTTACAGGCAGCGGGAAAAACGGTGCATTTGATTGGCGGCTGCGATGTGGCAATGGAGCTTGATGCCCGCCGGGCGATAGCCCAGGGCACGACGTTAGCGCTGACGATTTGATATCGTTATGACGACCCGGATGGCGGCGCAAGCGCCTTATCCGGGCTATGACCGGTTTTCTCCCTCTCCCCCGGGGCTGAGGGGAATATGCGGCTCAGGAGGAGGGTTCCGTTCACCGTATGTTCATGGCGAAATGGATCTCCCGAACACGTGAACGGGTAAAGGGGAATACCGCGTTCCCCTTTACAATCCCCGCGGCCCCGCAAAGAAATCGGTGCTTCGCACTGCGTTCGCCTCCCGCCCCGCTGCCTGCGGTCGGTTTGACTCGACGTCCTGTCTCGACAAACCTCAGTCCGCCATCCCTGGCGGCCTGCCCTTGTCCTCGGGTCTTCGTCTCACCGATTTCAGCGGGGACTCAACCCCCTCGCTGCACGCTCTGCGCCAGGGGGGCACAAAGATGTCGCTGTGGTTGTCATGCGGGAAAACGAGTCAGCCATAGCTAAAAAGGTTGAAGACGTTCACAGTATCTACGGGTTGTTTTCCGGTATTCGGGCGCGCTTTTGTAGCCCCGGTAAGCGCAGCGCCACCGGGGAAAATCAGCGCTGTCTGCGCAATTTCACCGCTTTTAGCACCACAAACTTACCGTTAGACGCCACGTTGCTGCAGTTACTAAAAATCTTCTTAAGCTTACGGAAATAATCAAGATGACGGTTGCCCACCACAATTAATTCACCGCCATATTTCAGGCTGCGGCGAGCATCGTGGAACATCTGCCAGGCAATATGATCGGTGATGGCGCTTTGCTGATGGAACGGCGGATTGCACAGCACCACATCAAAACGGTCCGGTTCAATACCCGACAGCCCGTTATTGACCATAAACTCGCTACGCTCCAGCGCGTCCGGCATGTTACGTTCCACATTCAGGCGGCTGGAGGCAACGGCCATATGGGATTCGTCGGTAAAGAGCACACGCGCCTGCGGGTTCTGCGCCAGCAATTGCAGACCAATCACGCCGTTACCACAGCCGAGATCGACCATCTCCCCTTCCACGTTTTCCGGCAAATGCTTGAGGAAAAGACGCGCACCAATGTCCAGCCCGCTGCGTGAAAATACATTCGCATGGTTATGGATGGTCCAGTCCGTTCCCTCTAATTGCCAGTCATAGGTCTGCGGCGCATCAACTACCACCGGAGCAGTAAAGGTACAGTGGATCAGACGCGCTTTTTTCCACGCCAGCGACGTAGTGGTCGGGCCGAGGTATTTTTCAAACAACGCCATGGTGGAGTTGTGAATATCACGCGCTTTGGCACCGGCGATAATCTGCGTTTGTGGGGTCACTACGCGACGCAGTGCACAAAGCTGTTGCTCCAGCAGCGCAAGCTGTTTGGGTACTTTAATCAACACGCGCGCAGGGGCAGCCGGCAGTTCGCTCAGACTATCCAGGAAAGTCACGGCGTCTTCGTCCATCCCGTTCAGACGCAGGTTATGGCGGGTAGCCTGCTCCGCGATAAACGAGTCATTCACACTGACAGGACGATATGCCGCCAGGGCACAGGCCAACGCGCCGAAGCTATCGTTAAAGATGAGCGTCGTGCCTTCGGTCTCATTTACCTGATTTAGCAGATATTCATCTGCCGCATCCCACGCCTGTAACGACGCTTCTTCGGCATTGGGTGGGAAACGCTCTAATGCAAATGACTGTCCAATTAACTCAACCTGGCCCATCGACCCTCCGGGGTGCTAGAATTCGCGCGTTTTATCGCTTAATTATCCGGAGTTGTAAACCCCTTAAACATGACAACACTCACTTATTTGCAGGGTTACCCCGAATCACTGCTGACACAGGTACAAACGCTGATCGCGCAAAATCGGCTGAGCGAGGTTTTGCTCAAGCGTTACCCCGATACGCACGACATCACGACCGATAAAGCGCTCTATGTTTATACGCAGGATTTTAAAAATCAGTTTTTGCGTAACGCGCCGCAAATCAACAAAGTCGCTTATGACAGCAAAATCCATGTGCTCAAAAACGCGTTAGGGCTGCATACCGCGGTGTCGCGCGTGCAGGGCGGTAAGCTCAAAGCAAAAGCAGAAATCCGCGTCGCCACCGTTTTTCGCCAGGCACCGGAAGCTTTTCTGCGTATGATCGTGGTGCATGAACTGGCGCATCTGAAAGAGAAAGAGCACAACAAAGCGTTTTATCAATTATGTTGCCATATGGAGCCCCAGTATCATCAACTGGAATTTGATATGCGTTTGTGGCTTTTATGTAAAGACGAAGGGTGGCTTTGATATGAAATTAAATAAAACATCAACGCCCAACAAATAATTAAAGTGATTTATTCTGCATTTATTAATATGCGATCCCAGTCACTAATAATGCAACGAGTTAACCTTTATACGATGACATAAAAATACTCGTAACACACTGTAAATAATAGCTTATTTAAAACCCCGCATCACTATCTACCAGAGTGGATTCAGATAAACATCCAGAGCGTTATTTATTTTATTTTTGAATCATATGATTCAAGATTTGAATTTGACGCAGAGGGACAATAAAATCATTATGTAGAAATACTTTTACAGCTTGTTGTAGAAGTATTCTCGAAGCATTTAGATGATTGGTTTTAATACCTGTTCGCACTCGGGCACATTTATGTCAGCGAATAGGGATATAAACCCTTTACTCACCATGTATCCCTGATGGGATACATGGTTTTTTTATGTCTGAACTTATTCAAGAGAGGCTTTGAGGCGGGCGACGGCTTTTCTGAGATTTTCATCCGCCACTGACACATAAGACATACGCAGCGTCGATGCATCCGGGTTATCCGCATAGAAGAACTCGCCCGGCACATAGACCACGCCATTCGCCAGCGTCTTTTTCAGCCAGTCGGTGGTGTTCTTCTCGTACTTAAATTTGGCCCACAGGAACATGCCCCCTTGCGGACGGTGAAAGGTCAGATGCTCGCCCAGTTCACGTTCGATCTCTTCGCATAACACCTGACATTTATCTTTATAAGAGGCGCGGATAATCTTTAACTGTTCTGGCAGGCGGCCCGTCTGCAAATAGTGATAGGCCAGCGACTGCGACAGGGAGCTGGTATGCAAATCCGTGGCCTGTTTCAGGGTCACAATCTGCTTTTTAATCCACTCCGGCGCAACAACCCAGCCGACACGCGCACCCGGCGCCAGAATTTTAGAAAACGTCGAGGTGTAAATAACATTCTCGCTGTTGTCTATCTCTTTTGCCCAGGCAGTTAATGGCTTGAACAGTTTGTCGGTAAAATTAATTTCGCTATAGGGATCATCTTCGATAATGACAAAGTTATAGCGCTTAGAGAGCGCCACCAGCTTTTTGCGGCGCTCATCAGAGAGTGTAACCCCGCCAGGGTTGCCGAAGGTCGGTACAATATAAACGGCTTTGATGGTAGTGGTTTTGACCAGCTCTTCCAGCTCATCAACCTTCATGCCTTCCCCGTCTGTACCAACTGACGCAAGCTGAGCTTCCGCCAGATGGAAAACCTGCAACGCGGCCAGATAGGTGGGTCTTTCCACAACAATGACATCGCCAGGATTAATCAGCACGCGGGCGAGCATATCCAGAGACTGCTGAGAACCGGAGGTAATCACGACTTCATCAGGGTTACAGGTAATCAGACGCTGTTCCAGAAGCTGGCAAATTGCCTCACGCAAATCCGGGCTGCCTTCGCTCAGGCCATACTGAAAAGCATCTTTCCAGGAAACGGATAACACTTTATCCATCGCCATCTGGAGCCCTTCGCGATCAAAGAGATCAGGATTAGGAATGCCCCCGCCAAGAGAGATAACCCCTTCCATTTTGCTGTGTTTTAATAATTCGCGGATGGCAGATGACTGCACATTTTTGACTTTATCGGAGATTCTCTCGTCTGACATTACCTTAACCTTACCCTTTGTTTTGCCGATCGATCTTATTATGTTGCGATAGTTTTCATGCTAAGCAATTCCGTTATACAGCAATAAAAACAGGCCGTAAACGGAGCCGCCCACCCACTCGTTTCATTTATACTATGCCAGCATTTTTATTTTTTCTGGTTTAATATTCCGCACATGACGCTAAAAATTAATTAAATAGATATCTATGACCGGCAAGCGTCCGGGATTTCTTCTGATCATCGTCCGATCATTTTAAAACAATGCAGAAGGCTTATCTGCGCTCAACCATCCAGCCAGCATTATGATTTGAATTGCGGCCCGTCTCTTGTGATGGCTGAGTAACTGTATTTATATACAGTCACCGAACACACAAGGTCGAGACAAATGAAAAGAGAAAGATACTGTCTTTCTATTGCGGTTTTTACCCTGCTCAGGAAAGGCAATCAGATATGTATGTTCAAACGCACGGGTACAGGGTGGATGGATGGCTTTTACAGCCTGCCGGCAGGGGGGCTTGAGGAAGGTGAAACACTGACCGCCGCCGCAGCGCGCGAGGTCAACGAGGAGATTGGCGTCAGTATTGCGCCACAAAACCTTGAGTTATCCCATACCCTGCATGTCCGGACAGAAGACAGATCGTGGGTGGGCCATTTTTTTTCCTGCACACACTGGCAGGGAGAACCCTACCTCGCTGAACCCGAAAAACACAGCGAATTATGCTGGCAAGATATGCGCGAGCTGCCATACAGCACCATTCCTTATGTCAGGCAGGCTATCGACAACATCCTGATCTCACGCACTTATTCCGAATACGGCTGGTGACGTTCCCCACCCGTTTTCCACTTCGATGCCGGAGCATCGCTCCGGCATCATCATCTTTAGCCCTGATTCACTTCCGCCACCAGAACGGTGGAGGCACGTTTTTTCTTGAACATATAGCCCGCCCCCAGCACCAGCAGCCATGCCGGGATCAGACATACAGAGATACGGATCCCCGGTGTCATAAACATCACCACCAGGATCCCCGCCAGGAACAGCAGGCAAATGATGTTAGTCAGCGGATAACCGAGGCTTTGAAAAGCGGTGGTTTTTCCGGCTTTTTGCATGGCGAGACGGAATTTCAGGTGGGTGATACAAATCATCGCCCAGTTGATCACCAGGGCCGCCACCACGAGCGCCATCAGCAATTCAAAGGCTTTACCCGGCATCACATAGTTGATCAGCACGCACAGCGCCGTGGCCAAAGCCGATACCCCCAGCGCGGTCAGCGGGATCCCCCGGCGGTTCACCTTAAGCAGCGAACGCGGCGCGTTACCCTGCTGCGCCAGGCCAAACAGCATGCGGCTATTGCAGTAAACACAACTGTTATAGACCGACAGCGCGGCGGAGAGCACCACCAGATTGAGGACGTTCGCGACAATGTTGCTGTCCAGCGCATGGAAAATCAGGACAAACGGGCTGCCGCCTTCCACCACGTTTTTCCACGGATAGAGCGACAGCAAAACGGCCAGCGAGCCCACATAAAACAGCAGAATACGGTAGATAACCTGATTAGTGGCTTTGGGAATGCTCTTTTGCGGATCGTCGGCCTCTGCCGCCGTGATCCCCACCAGTTCCAGACCGCCAAAGGAGAACATGATCACCGCCATCGCCATGACCAGACCACTGATGCCATTCGGGAAGAATCCACCGTCCTGCCACAAGTTCACCACCGATGCATCCGGGCCACCGCTGCCGCTAAACAAAAGATAGCCGCCAAAAGCAATCATGCTGATGATGGCCGCAACTTTGATAATGGAGAACCAGAACTCCATCTCGCCGTACACTTTGACGTTCGTCAGGTTGATGGCGTTAATTGCCACAAAGAAAATGGCCGCCGATACCCACGTTGGCACGTCCGGCCACCAGTATTGAATATAAATCCCAACCGCCGTCAGTTCCGCCATGCTCACCAGCACATAGAGCACCCAGTAGTTCCAGCCGGACATAAACCCGGCAAAAGGTCCCCAGTAGCGGTTGGCAAAATGGCTGAAAGAGCCCGCCACTGGCTCTTCAACCACCATTTCACCGAGCTGGCGCATAATGAAAAAAGCAATCACCCCGGCAATGGCGTACCCCAACAGTACGGACGGCCCGGCCATGCGAATGGTCTGCGCAATGCCCAAAAAAAGCCCGGTGCCTACGGCCCCACCGAGCGCAATCAACTGGATATGACGGTTTTTTAACCCGCGTTTTAATTCGTTAGTGTGTTGTGCTGCCACCTCTGACCTCTCCCCTGTCTGTAAACGTCACCTTCGGCCAGAGCAACTTTCAGGCCAGCCTGCGGGGAGAACACGACAATGGCAGGCTAACTGACTGAATAAGCGAGAGATATAAATTTCCAGTCACATCCACATCTTGAGCGCGGCGATTGAATTTTCAGCAACTTCGCGCAATAAGCACGCTTAAATCGCACGATGTATGAGAAAAAAAGCCTCTTCATGCATGAAAACGAACTGTTTTGGTGCAGCGCAAAAAAGCGCAGCGCCGTCAGGCTTCTCGTCATCAAAAAAGCTGTTAGTCTGGTAGCCACTCTTTCGTTCCGGTATTGGCGCACATGTATAACATCGACGACTTTGATCTGAAAATCCTCACCTTGTTGCAGGCCAATGGCCGTTTAACTAACCAGGAGCTGAGCGACCTCATCGGCCTTTCTGCTTCCCAGTGTTCACGGCGTCGTATCGCGCTGGAGCAGGCGCAACTGATTTTGGGCTACCATGCGCGGCTCGCACCGGACGCCGCCGGGCGCGAGATGCTGGGTCTGATTGAGGTGCGGCTTTTAAACCACACACAGGAGTATGTGGAAAGTTTCCACCAGATGGTGAGCGAAGTGGACGCGATTCTGGATGCCTGGAAAACCACGGGCGACGCCGATTACCTGCTCAGGGTAGCCGTGCCGGATTTGCCTGGTCTGAGCCATTTAATCAGCCATATTCTGGCGCAAAATAAAGGGGTCGCTCATTTGAAAACCTCGGTTGTCCTTAACCGCCTGAAAGAGAATGGCCAGTTGATGCCGGGCAGTGGTCTTGCGCCCTAATACAGGGCAGCGCGCCTTATTTTGGTGCAATCATTTGGTTAATTAATGTATCTGGCGAGATAAAAATACACACCCCAAGCGAATAACAGCGTGAAAACGCACAAAACACGCAACTTTCTCTTTTTGCCATATCAATATGTTAGCGATATGGCCGCCTGTTTTTCCTCCATTCAATCGCATCAGGAAGCGGATCTGGTGCGTTTTTTGCAGGATATTTCTTATCTTTAGCAATTGTTGAATCGTACTTTCTTATGGATAACGTCCTGACTCCCAATAAACTTGCTCATACCTGGCTGGAAGATGCTCTGGCACTGCTGTTCGGTACGCTAATGATCTCTTTTGGCGTGATTATGTTTCGCCAGGCGGACGCGCTCACTGGCGGTACGGCGGGTATCGCTTTTCTGATCCATTACGCGACTCACCTGCCGTTTGGCGTGGCGTTCTTTTTGATCAACCTGCCCTTTTACTGGCTCTCTGTTCGCCGGATGGGCATGCAGTTCACGCTGAAAACGTTCTGCGCCGTGGCGCTGGTGTCGTTGTTCTCCGATCTGCACGGGCGCTTTATCCATTTCGATCAGCTTAACCCCTACTACGCCACGCTGTTTGGCAACATCATGGTCGGCATTGGTTTTGTGGTGCTGTTCCGTCATAAAGCGAGTCTCGGCGGCGTGAATATTCTGGCGCTCTATCTGCAGGATAAAAGCGGCATCCGCGCCGGTAAATTCCAGATGGTGGTCGATGCCTGTATCGTGACCGCATCGCTGTTCTTCGTGAGCCTGCCGATGCTGGCGGCCTCCATTGTGGGCGCCGTGATTCTGAATTCCATTATTGCCATGAACCACCGCCCGGGACGCTATGCGGTGTAATGGATTGACCTCTGACAGTAATTTCAGGAGTAGTGACTGTGTTCCAGAACGTTGACGCCTACGCGGGCGACCCTATCCTGTCGTTGATGGAGACTTTCCATCAGGACACCCGTACTGACAAAGTGAACCTTAGCATCGGGCTGTATTATGACGAGCAGGCTATCATTCCTTGCCTTAAGGCAGTACAACAGGCCGAAACCCGCCTGCAGAGCCAGCCGCAAAAAGCCAGCCTCTATCTGCCGATGGAAGGTTTCGCCCCTTATCGCAGCGCCATTCAGACGCTGCTGTTTGGCGACAACCATCCGGCACTGAACGCCGGGCGTATCGCCACCATCCAGACGCTGGGTGGTTCCGGCGCGCTGAAAGTGGGTGCCGATTTCCTGAAACGCTACTTCCCGGACTCCGGGGTGTGGGTCAGCGATCCGACCTGGGAAAACCATATCGCTATTTTTGCCGGTGCCGGGTTTAAGGTTAACACCTACCCGTACTTCGATAACGCCACGCGCGGTGTCGATTTCAGCGGCATGCTCAACAGCTTAAAACAACTGCCGCCGCGCAGTATCGTGCTGCTCCACCCGTGCTGCCACAACCCGACGGGCGCGGATCTGACGAATGCGCAGTGGGATGAAGTGATTGAGGTGCTGATTTCCCGCGATCTGATCCCGTTCCTCGACATTGCCTATCAGGGCTTTGGCGCGGGTCTGGAAGATGATGCCTACGCCATTCGCGCTATCGCCAGCACCGGCCTGCCTGCGCTGGTCAGCAACTCCTTCTCCAAAATATTCTCGCTGTATGGCGAGCGCGTGGGTGGGCTGTCCGTGGTGTGTGAAGATGCTGACGCCGCCGGACGCGTGCTGGGCCAGTTGAAAGCCACCGTACGTCGCAACTACTCCAGCCCGCCGAATTTTGGCGCGCAGGTCGTCTCCACGGTGCTCAATGATCCGGAGCTTAACGCCCTGTGGCGTGCGGAAGTGGACGCCATGCGCACCCGCATCAGCGAAATGCGCCAGGCGCTGGTGGATGTCCTCAAAGATGCCCTGCCGACGCACGACTTTACCTACCTGCTGACTCAGCGCGGGATGTTCAGTTACACCGGGTTCAGCGCTGAACAGGTGGATAAACTGCGCGAAGCCTTTGGGGTCTACCTGATTGCCAGCGGCCGCGTCTGCGTGGCGGGCCTTAACCACAGCAATATTGGTCGCGTGGCCTCAGCCTTCGCCGCCGTTCAGTAAGGCATCAGGCCTGTTTTTGTTGCGCGAGCGTGACAAAAACAGGCGGTTCCCAGGCCGTTATCGCCGGTAACGGCCCTTCAAACTTCACCACGTCCACCCGACAACTCTGCGCGCTGCATCCTTGTCCCAGACGCGAACTGCCGCGATCTTCTGTTAAAACGTTGGGATTGCCATGTTTATCGAGTGGCCGCGCCTCTTCTGTATTCTGCGGATCATACCAGGCGCCAGTGGACATCTGCACCACGCCGGGCCGGATGGCCTCACTCAGTTTCACCCCGGCCAGTAACGCACCGCGCGTATTAAACACTTTCACCACTTCGCCATCGTGAATGTTGCGCTCAGCGGCATCATGCGGATGCATCCACAGAGGTTCACGCCCGGCAATTTTGGTCTCCCGACTTACGCTGCCGTGGTCGTACTGGCTGTGCAGGCGGGTACGCGGCTGGCTGGAGAGCAAATGCAGCGGCCATTCGCGGGCGACAGCCTGCTGATATTGCGCCTCCGGCTCGTGCCAGTACGGATGCCCCGGACACTCTTCGTAGCCAAAATCGGCAATGGTCTGCGAAAAAAGCTCAATTTTGCCGGAAGGGGTGGCAAGGGGCGCGTCCAGCGGGTCGTCGCGAAAATCTTTAAGCAAGATCTGCGGCCGGGCGGGGCGTGAAAATTCCAGAACGCCCTGCTGCCAGAACGCATCGAACGGCGGGAGCGCGATCCCGTCGGCCCCGGCTCGGGGGCGCGACTGCTCATACATAACCTCCAGCCATGCTCTGGCGTCCCGCCCTTCGGTGTAAGCCTCACCAAACCCGAGACGGGCCGCCAGCCCGCTGAAAATGGCATAGTCGTCACGCGCATCGGCAAACGGCGCAATATGCTGGCGCATGGCAATCATAAAGCCGTCGTTGCTGGCGCTGCCGATATCCTCCCGCTCAAGCGAAGTGGTGGCAGGCAGGACGATATCGGCGAATTTCGCCTGTGCGGTCCAGTACTGCTCGTGGACCACAATGGTTTCCGGGCGCCGCCAGGCGCGCACCAGTTTGTTCAGATCCTGATGGTGATGAAAGACATTACCACCCGCCCAGTAGACAAAGCGAATATCGGGGTAAAGGTGGGTCTGCCCGTCAAATTCATAGGGTTCTCCGGGGTGCAGCAGCATGTCGGAAAATCGGGCGACCGGGATTTTACCCTCAACCGGATTGCGCCCCTGGGGCAAACGCGGGCCGGAAAAGACGCGACGGTCGGCCCCCGCCAGGTTGGTCGAGGCGTAGCCGAAGCCCAGCCCACCGCCGGGAGTGCCAATCTGCCCCAACAGTGCGGTTAACGCCACTGTCGCCCAGAAAGCCTGTTCCCCCTGACGGGCTCGCTGAACCGACCAGGCAATGTTGATCATCGTGCGATGCTGTGCCATCTCATGTGCCAACTGGCGAATCACCCCGGCAGCGAGTCCGGTTCTGGACTCAGCCCATTCCGGGCTTTTTACTACGCCGTCGCCCCGGCCAAAGAGATAATCCCGGTATGGCGCGAACCCGACCGTGTGGCTGTCTACAAAGGCCTGGTCGTATAACGCGTCGGCAATCAGCACCTGGCAGAGCGCCAGCAGCAACGCCGTATCGCTGCCGGGTTTGACCGCCAGCCAGTCGGCATCCGGCACGGCCGAAAGATCGTTTTGTACCGGGCTGATATTGATGAAACGGGTGCCGTTGCGGCGCAACGTCTGCAACCAGTGCTGTAGCGCGTGGTCGTTGGCCCCGCCGCCGTTAACCTGCGCATTACGCAGCGGCAAGCCACCGATGGCGACAAACAGTTGGCAGTGTTCCGCCAGTACCGGCCAGTGGGTGTGCTGGCGTTGTAAGGTATCGAGATCGCCAAGAATATGCGGCAAAATGCGCTCCCCGGCGGCGATACTGTAGGTGTTGGTGCTGCCGGTGTAGCCGCCAAAGAGATTGAGAAAACGGTGAAGCTGGCTCTGCGCATGATGAAAACGTCCGGCGCTGGACCAGCCATAAGAGCCGCCATAAATCGCCGCATTGCCCTGCTCGCCTTTAACCCTGGTGAGTTCATCGACCACCAGCGTCAACGCCTGCTCCCAGCTCACTTCGACAAAGGGTTCACGCCCGCGTCCCTGCCGGGAGGCGGCACCCCCTTTCAGAAACCCTTCCCGCACCGCCGGACGACGAACGCGTGATTTCCCCTGCACCGCGCCCGGCAACGACTGCCCAATCCGTGACGGGTTGCTGTCCCACGCAACCGGGCTGACCGCGGTCAGTTTGCCGTCATCGGTGGTCACCCGATAGGTTCCCCAGTGCATTACCGCAAGTTGCTCGGGTTTCATGGTGGTACCTCGATATAAAACCTGTTAATCAGGCAGTTATTGTTACAGGCAGTCTGGACCCGGACAGCGCGCAACAACCAGAACGTACATGAAGTTCGTGAGGCTTGTGAGCACTGCCCTGCGCCAAAATGGCAAATGAGATAGCCTGATGGGCAGATTTTTAATGCATCGTCATCCCACCGGTCACATTAATCGCCTGACCGGTCATATAGGCCGCCAGCGGGCTGGCCAAAAACGCCACCACGCCAGCTACATCGGCTGGCTGCGCCGTGCGACCCAGTAACACCTGCGAGCAGTCTTCGGCATAGATGGCTTCCGGCGTCATGCCGCGCAGCTCTGCGCCTTCCCGACGCTCGCGCCACTTCATCTCCGTCTCGACAATGCCGGGGCAGACCGCGTTAACCAGAATATTGTCACGGGCAAGCTCAATGGCCATCACTTTGGTCAGGCCGAGCACCGCATGTTTAGAGGCCACATACTGGCCCATTAACCGGTAGCCATTTTTGCCCGCCTGCGAGGCGATGTTGATGATGCGTCCCGCCTTTCTGGCCCGCATCAGCGGAATGGCCGCCTCAGAGAGCCAGCCAATCGCTTTGACGTTCACATCCAGGATGCGCTGCCAGTCCGCCTCATCCATGGCATCGACCGCGCTCATCGCCGAGACGCCGCAACTGTTGACGAGGATGTCCACGCCGCCGAAGGTCTCCACGGCGGCGCCGATGAGCTGATGGGCCTGTTCACGCGAGGCAACATCGGTGCGTAGCACCAACTGGCGCAGGCTCTGCTCCCGCGCTCTGGCGGCGATATCGCCGATCACTACGTTCGCGCCGCCCCGATGCAACAGTTGCGCAATGGCTTTACCGATGCCCTGTAGACCGCCCGTCACCACCGCGGTCTGGCCGCTAAAATCGAGGGCAATCATCGCTTATTCCCGAAACGGGTCGTCACTGATACCGGCTTCCAGCACCAGCTTCGCGTACTCCTGAGCGGAGAACAGCGAGTGATCGCGATAGTTGCCGCAGGCAAGGGGCGTGACCGCAGGCACATCGGTGGCAGTCACAACACGTTGCAAGACACGGGTCAGCGCAGCGGCGATGTGTTTCGGGTCGTGCTCATCCCACAGGATCAGATAGAAACCGGTACGGCAGCCCATCGGCGAAATGTCGATAACCCCTTCCAGCTCTTCACGCAGGCCAAATGCCAGCAGGTGCTCCAGGGTGTGCAACGCCGCAGTGGGAATGGCATCCACATTAGGTTGCAGGAAACGTAAATCAAACTTCTGCACCACGCTGCCAAGCCGGTGACGTTCATAACCTGCCACGCGGACATACGGGGCTTTGACTTTGGTATGGTCGAGGGTAAAGCTCTCTACAACTGGCATGTTAATCTCCTGAATAGATGAAATAGCGACCTTACTCGCGACGAATACGGCGGGCAAAGCGGGTTCCGAGGGTCTGGATAAGCTGGACTATGACAATCAGCACCAGCGCGGTGACCAGCGTGGCGAAGGCATCAAAACGCTGGTAACCATAGGTAATGGCCAAATCGCCGATACCGCCGCCGCCCACGGTGCCGGCCATGGCGGTCGCCCCCAGCAGGCCAATGGTGGCGGTCGTTAGGGCCAGGATCAGAGATGACGCGGCTTCCGGCAGCATAAAGTGCCAGATGGTCTGTAAAGCGGTGGCGCCCATGGCATCGGCGGCTTCGAGGATCCCCTCGTCCACCTCCAGCAGCGAGCTTTCCACCAGCCGGGAAATATAGGGCGCAATAAAGACAATCAGCGGCACAATCGCACCCGCCGTACCAATAGTGGTGCCCACCACCAGACGGGTGAAGGGCAGAATGGTAATTAGCAAAATAATAAACGGCAGCGAACGAACTACGTTGATCGTCGGGTTCAGCACCTGGTGCACAAATCGGTTGGGAAGAATGCCGCCAGGGCGGCAAACCACCAGCACAATACCCAGCGGAATACCGAGCAGCGAACCGAAACCCAGCGAAACAGCGATCATCACCAGGGTGTCGTGCAATGCCAGCAGGAATTGATCGCCGGTGACGGCGGTGTCAATAAAATCAAACATGGGTGATTTTCACTCCTGCGTCGCGAAGATGGGCAATGGCGCGCCCGGTTTGCTCAGGCTCGCCAAGAATCTGTACGATCATGAACCCCAGAATGCGGCTCTGGACTTCGGACATGCTGGCAAAGAGGATATTCACCTCGATGGCATAGTCCTTGATGATGCGGTTGATAATGGGCTGTTGCGCCGTTGCGCCCACAAACTCAAGACGCAGGGCCTGCGCGCCGTTATCCCGTTGCAGCACAGCGGAGACGCGCTCCGGCAGCTTGTCGTGAATCACCGACTGCACGAAACTGGCGGTGACCGGATGCTGCGGCTGGGCAAACAGGTTAAAAACGTCGCCCTGCTCCACAATGCTGCCGTTTTGCATCACCGCGACCTTGTTACAGATTTTCTGGATTACCGACATTTCGTGGGTAATCAGCACGATAGTGATGCCATAACGGCGGTTGATCTCCTGCAACAGCAGTAAGATCTGCACTGTGGTATGGGGATCCAGCGCCGATGTCGCCTCATCACACAACAAGACTGACGGGTTGGTCGCCAGCGCACGGGCGATACCGACACGCTGTTTTTGCCCGCCTGACAACTCGTTCGGGAAGCTATGCACCTTATCGCTGAGATTGACGAACTCCAGCAGCTCCGTCACGCGTGCCTGAATAAACGCCTTATCACGCCCCTGTAAAATGAGCGGAATGGCCACATTGTGAAAAACCGTTTTTGAATTCAGCAAATTAAAATTCTGAAAGATCATGCCAATGTCTTTCTTGATGGCACGCAGACGCTTACCGCTAAATTCCTGCAACACTTCGCCATTAATGACCACCTCTCCCTGGCCTGGCGATTCGAGACGATTGATTAAACGTAGCAAAGTACTTTTCCCTGCACCGCTATAACCAATAATCCCGAAAATATCGCCCTTAGCAATACTAAGGTTAATGTCCTTTAATGCCAGAACCGGGTTTCCTTTTCTGGAGAATGTTTTACTGACATGGCGAAACTCAATCATTGCATCGTTCATTTCAAATAATCAGGTTGCAGATAACCGTTATATTGCTCGTGAGTCAGAATGTAATTTTTGAAATCGGCTGAGTGATACCCGGCAACAATATCTTTAGCAAACGGCGCGTCTTTATTTTTCCCGGCGATGGTGACAACGTTTATAAACTGGCTCACCGGGGTTTCAAGCTGTAATGCCGAATTAAGTTTCAGGCCGCTGGAGACGGCAAAATTCCCCTGAATCAAACCGTAATCCACATCTGGCAGCGCACGTACCTGCTGGGCGTTATCCATCTCTTTGAGAACAATTTTGTACGGATTTTCGAGGATATTACGCTGCGAGAAGGTGGCCGGATCGCTGTCTGGTTTGAGTTTTACCCAGCCAAGGCTTTGCAGCACTAACAGGGCACGATATTCATTAGGTGGCTGATTAGGAACAGAAATCACTGTACCTGCCGCCGGGGTTTTCAGCGTTTTGATTTTACCGCCATACAGCCCCATTGGCGGTGTGGGCACCTGCACGATACCGATGTTGTCGATCCCCAGACGCTCATTCACCGATTTTAAATACACCGGATGCTGCATGATATTAGCTTCGATGTTGCCACGGGCAACCGCATCGTTTACCTGAATACCATCGCTGAAATCTTTATATTCGACTTTATAGCCTTTCTTAATCAGAAAAGGTGCAACACCTTTTTCAAATTGTTCTTTATAGGGCCCTGGATTAAAGCCAACACGAATAATATTATCCTGCGCCGCAGCCAGAAAAGAAGATGATGACAACAAAGCAAAGATAAAACCCAATACAACTGGCTTTTTCATAACGCATTTTCCCTGTTGATGTGCAATTAAAATTGATTAAATCACAGCCGACTGTGCGTTGTAAGTCACATTACCGAATTTCATTTTGCTTTTTTGTCATAAATATAATCAGGAAATTCATATCTAAAAATCGACAATGAATAGCTAATTTTGTTGCTTAGACAATCCACAAAAATAAATTAAAGATGGAAACATATTGATAAATCAATCCGAGAATACCATGCCTGATTTTAATGCCTCACCACTGGTCGATGCGCTGGAAGAGAATTTATTCAGTGTACTGGAAAAACTGGCCGCCCAGGTGAACACTCCCGATTTACCGCTGATCGATCTCTCGAGCGGCAGCCCGGATCAACCTACGCCGCCGGAAATCATCTCCTCTCTGCAAGCGGCGATCCAGCGACGTGAAAACCACGGTTATCCCTCATTCTGGGGCAAACCACAGGTCCGCCAGGCGATAGCCGACTTTTATCAGCGTCATTATGGCGTAACACTGGATCCCGACAGTGAAGTAGCGGTCTTTCAGGGATCGCATATCGGCGTTGGTGGGATCCCTCGTGCGGTACTCAGTCCAGGGCAATACCTGATTTCTACCGACCCCTGCTACCCCATTTACCGCTCGGCGGCGTTGCAGTCGCAGGCACATTTTTACGGCCTGCCGCTTCACGCTGAAAACCTGTTCCTGCCCAATTTCAATGACGTGCCAGATGACGTCGCCGACCATGCCGGGCTGGTTGTCCTCAACTATCCGCATAACCCGACGGGTGCGCTGGCAACACCGGCTCTGTTCGCCAGCGCACTGCAATTTGCACAGCGTTACCACGTGCCCATCCTGCATGATTTCGCCTATGCCGCTATTGGCAGCGATGCCGCAGACACTCCGCTGAGCCTCTTTTCTCAGCCTGATGCGAAAGCGTGGGGAGTAGAGACGTATACCTTCTCGAAGACCTTTAATATGGCGGGCTGGCGCTTTGGTTTTGCGGTCGGTAACGCCTCGATAATCAAGGCATTTAAAAAACTGCATACCCACAGCTACAGCACCGTGTTTGGCGCAATTCAGGATGCGGCAGTCATGGCGCTCGCCCTCCCCTCTGCGCGTTTAGCGCAACTGGTATCGGTCTATCATCAGCGCCGTGAACGCGTGTTACACCGCCTGGCGGCGCTGCGCTGGCCGGTACGCGAAAAGCAGGGCACCTTTTTTCTGTGGCTTGCGGTACCGCCCGCGTTTAGCTCACAGCAATTTGCCCAGTTGTTATTGCAGGAAGCGCATGTGCTGGTCGCGCCTGGCACTGGCTTTGGGCCAGGGGGAGAAGGGTTTATTCGCATTAGCCTGACGGCGGGGGATGATGCATTGCAAAGCGCGCTGGATCGCATTGCCGGGCTGCATCTTTTTTAACAAAAAGAGTGACGTGCGAGACGTCTTCCATAACCGGGAGATGAACCTTTTTTCATCTCTGCGCATCATGTTACAGTGCCAGACAGTGCTCAGTTAAAGGAACTCGCTTAATGATACGTTTTGCTGTCATTGGCACAAACTGGATCACCCGCCAGTTTGTCGATGCCGCCCATGAAACGGGCAAATATAAACTCACGGCGGTGTACTCCCGTAGCCTTGAACAGGCGCAGGATTTCTCCAGGGATTACCCCGTCGAACATCTTTTTACTTCGCTGGAGGCTATGGCCCAAAGCGATGAGATTGATGCAGTCTATATTGCCAGCCCTAACTCGCTGCATTTCCCGCAAACCCGCCTCTTTCTCAGCCATAAAAAGCATGTTATTTGCGAAAAACCGCTGGCGTCGAATCTGCGCGAAGTGGAAGAGGCGATTGCCTGCGCCAGAGAGAATCAGGTGGTGTTATTTGAGGCGTTTAAAACCGCCAGCTTGCCCAATTTTGTGCTACTGAAACAGTCGCTGGCGAAAGCGGGCAAACTGCGCAAAGCGTTTCTCAACTACTGCCAGTACTCTTCGCGCTACCAGCGCTATCTGGATGGCGAAAACCCGAACACCTTTAACCCGGCCTTCTCTAACGGCTCGATTATGGATATCGGCTTCTATGTTCTGGCAGCGTCTGTTGCGCTCTGGGGTGAACCGAAGGGCCTCCAGGCCACCGCCAGCCTGCTGGAAAGTGGCGTTGATGCCCACGGCGTGGTGGTACTCGACTACGGCGATTTCAGCGTCACGCTGCAACATTCCAAAGTCAGCGACTCGGTGCTGCCAAGCGAAATTCAGGGCGAAGCTGGTGCACTGCTAATCGAAAAGATCTCCGAGTGCCAGAAGCTCTCTTTTGTGCCGCGTGGCGGTAAAGCTCAGGATCTGACGCAGCCGCAACATATCAACACCATGTTGTACGAGGCGGAAACCTTCGCCAGCCTGGTCGAGCAGAATGAAGTCAACCATGCAGGCCTGGCGGTCAGCCGTATTACCGCGAAGCTATCGACTGAAATCCGCCGTCAAACGGGGGTGGTTTTCCCGGCAGACGACGTGAGCGTGGAGCTGCCTGCGTAAAGGTATGTAAAACAGATGTTACAGATCATTGACGGGAGGAATAGCCTGTCATATTTTGTTACGAGCAAAGGGGAGTAACTTCGTTGCCGGTGGGTCGTCATTACGATGCGTCTACCCTAAAGATTTCGAGTTGCAGCCACACAACGGCGGTTCGAAATATAACGGGTATAAGCATCCGGTCGCCGGGCGTCATTCATGTGACGTAAGTGAGACCTTGCCGAAAGGCGAGGACCCAATTGCACCTAAAGCATGCGGCTGACGTCTTTCGACGTTAGCCGTTTTTGTTTATACACATAATCATTCTGGATGCGTCGCGGCGGCAAGACTAAGAATCACCAGGAGCTTACTCAAGTAAGTGACTGGCGCGAGCAGTCGAAGCCAACAAAGAGGCAGCCAGAAGGATGAAGTGTAAGGTGCTGAGGAACCTCACATGAATACTGTCGGTACACCGCTACTCTGGGGCGGATTCGCCGTTGTTGTCGTTATCATGCTGGCTATCGACCTCCTGCTTCAGGGGCGACGTGGCGTGCACACGATGTCCATGAAACAGGCGGCCGTCTGGTCGCTGGTCTGGGTTAGTCTTTCTCTCTTATTTAACGCTGCCTTCTGGTGGTATCTGGTACAAAACGAGGGCCGCGCCGTTGCCGACACCCAGGCACTGGCATTCCTGACCGGTTACCTGATTGAAAAAGCGCTGGCGGTGGATAACGTCTTTGTCTGGCTGATGCTGTTCAGCTACTTCTCGGTACCTGCTGCGCTGCAACGTCGCGTACTGATCTACGGCGTGCTCGGCGCGATCGTCCTGCGTACCATCATGATCTTCGCCGGAAGCTGGCTTATCTCCCAGTTCGAATGGCTGCTGTATGTCTTCGGTGCGTTCCTGCTGTTCACGGGTGTGAAAATGGCGCTGGCAAAAGAAGATGAAGGCGGCATTGGCGATAAACCCCTGGTCCGCTGGCTACGCAGCCACCTGCGCATGACGGACAAGATCGAAAACGAGCATTTCTTCGTGCGTAAGAACGGCCTGCTGTTTGCCACGCCGTTGCTGCTGGTGCTAATTCTGGTTGAACTGAGCGATGTGATATTTGCGGTCGACAGTATTCCGGCTATTTTTGCCGTCACCACCGACCCGTTTATCGTGTTGACGTCTAACCTGTTTGCCATCCTGGGTCTGCGCGCGATGTACTTCCTGCTGGCGGGTGTGGCAGAGCGTTTCTCCATGCTGAAATATGGCCTGTCGGTGATCCTGGTATTTATCGGTATCAAGATGCTGATTGTCGATTTCTTCCATATCCCGATTGCCATCTCGCTTGGCATCGTGGGTGGCATTCTTATGGTAACGCTGCTGATTAACGCATGGGTTAATCACCGTAACGACAAACGCAAGCTTGCTGAATAAGCAGTTCTAAGGGGCTGAGGTGACAACGTCCCTGGTACGCCCTCTTTCCGGAGAGGGCGTTTTTCTGATTTTTTCCCCCGCCAGTACCTGAAACAGCCCCCTGAGCAGCGAATTCTTTATACTCACTCCGTTACGCCTGCTGGCGCAGCACCGATGGAACACCAATAAAAACCAAGGAAAAGGTATGCAAACACAACCCGCTACGACATGGTTGCAACGCGTGATGCGCGGCAATATCGTCAAACAAATTCTCGCCGGACTGATACTGGGCATTCTGTTGAGCTGGCTTTCACCTGACTCAGCACGCGCCGTTGGCCTGCTGGGCACGCTGTTTGTCGGCGCGCTAAAATCGGTAGCCCCGATTCTGGTGCTGGTACTGGTAATGGCCTCGGTGGCTAATCACCAACAGGGGCAAAAAATCAGCATTCGCCCTATCCTGTTGCTCTACTTAATCGGCACTTTCTCTGCGGCATTAACGGCCGTGATCGTCAGCTTCCTGTTCCCTTCCAGGCTACATCTGGTGGCGGCCGCGACCGATGTCGTTGCGCCTTCCGGGATTGTCGGCGTACTGGAAGGGTTACTAATGAATATCGTGGCAAACCCTGTCGACTCGCTGGTCAAAGGGAATTACATCGGCATTCTGGTCTGGGCGGTTGGTCTCGGCTTTGCCCTGCGCCACAGTAGCGATACCAGTAAGAAGCTGATTAACGATATGTCGCAAGCGGTGACGTTTATGGTCACGCTAGTGATTCGCTTTGCGCCGCTGGGGATTTTTGGCCTTGTGGCATCCACCCTCGCGACAACAGGCGTTGGCGCGCTCTGGGATTACGCGCAACTGCTGATGGTCCTGGTCGGCTGTATGTTACTGGTTGCGCTAGTGATCAACCCACTGCTGGTCTGGGTAAAGATGCGCCGGAATCCATACCCACTTGTTTTTATCTGCTTGCGTGAAAGCGGTGTGACAGCTTTTTTTACCCGCAGCTCGGCGGCGAATATTCCGGTAAATATGGCGTTGTGCGAAAAGCTCGGGCTTGATAAAGACACCTATTCCGTCTCGATCCCATTGGGTGCGACGGTCAATATGGCAGGCGCGGCAATCACCATCACCGTGCTCTCACTGGCGGCAGTGCATACACTGGGGGTGGCCGTAGATTTGCCTACAGCGGTGCTGTTAAGCATAGTGGCTTCGCTCTGCGCCTGCGGGGCATCCGGGGTGGCGGGAGGCTCGCTGCTGCTGATTCCACTGGCCTGTAACCTGTTCGGTATTTCAGCCGATGTTGCCATGCAGGTCGTCGCCGTCGGCTTTATTATTGGCATCGTGCAGGACTCTTGCGAGACTGCCATCAACTCCTCAACCGATGTGCTGTTTACCGCAGCCGCCTGTCTGGCAGACGGCGAGCGCGCGTCGTTAGTGCCTCAGCGCGATTAACGCGCAGTCGTACTCTCTTTTTGCAGCGCGGTTTCGACTTTAAACGGGTCGATGCCGCGTTTTTGCATCCGCCAGAAACGGATAATGTTCAGCCCGTTTACCACAAGGAAGCTGCCTTCGATCAGGGTGCCGCCAATCGATCCCAGCCACAGGTTATGGGTGACCCAGCAGGCGGTTGAACACCACATGACGCAACGCACGGAAAGCCCTTTGCAGCGAAACAGCGCCCAGGTACTGGCAACCGTACCGATAATCGGCAGCAGTTCGACCGGGTGGTGTAATTTAATCAAACCAAAAAACAGCGTCAGCGCAATAAATACAGCCATAACCCACAGTTTGCGGGTATGCATGGAGATAATTGTGCGTATGGCGTTGAGTTCTGCGCTCATACCGGCAGGCAGTGCGCCCATCAGGAAGAAATGCGCGCCGATGGTGGCGCTGTAAAGGGAAAGCTGGAGTTTGAAGCGTTTTTCGTCGCGGTTAATAAACGTGGTAATACCAATAAGAAAAGCAAGTACACCAACGCCCTGGGCTAACCAATACGCGCTCATGGAAGATCCTTGTTAATGACACCAAAAAAGAAACGACGCTTCATAATATGAAACGTCGTTTTTTAATTCTACTGCTGTGTTACCCAAAAGATGTCGTGCTATAGCCAGGCAGCAAGTCCGGGAACCCCGGAAGCTTACATAAGTAAGTGACCGGGGCGAGTGGATGTAGCCAACACCGCTGTAGCGCGAAAGATGAAGGGTAACTTATAACGTTACTCCGCTCTTGAAGATAGCCAGCTCGCGGAACTCGTTGCGTTCATTGCAGGTCTGCTTACCGTTGGCAAAATCCACGATCACATCCACGAACTCGCTCAGAAGCTGCGGCATGGTTTTTCCGTGAATAAGCTGGCCCGCATCGAAATCGATCCAGTGTTTCTTCTTCGCCGCCAGTTCGCTGTTCGTCGCGATTTTCACTGTCGGAACAAAGCCGCCGTAAGGGGTGCCGCGTCCGGTACTGAATAGCACCATGTGGCAACCCGCTCCCGCCAGTGCGCTGGTTGCAACCGCATCGTTACCCGGCGCGCTCAACAGGTTGAGCCCGTGGGTTTTCAGGCGTTCGCCGTAACGCAGCACGTCGACCACCTGGCTGGCCCCTGCTTTTTGTGTACAGCCAAGCGATTTTTCTTCCAGCGTAGTGATGCCGCCAGCTTTGTTACCCGGCGATGGGTTTTCGTAGATCGGCTGGTTATGCGCGATAAAGTACTGTTTGAAGTCGTTCACCATGGTGACCGTCTTCTCAAAGGTCTCTTCGTCGCGGCAATGGCTCATCAGAATCTGTTCTGCACCGAACATTTCCGGCACTTCGGTTAATACCGTGGTGCCGCCGTTACCGATAATGTAGTCAGAAAAACGTCCCAGCATCGGGTTTGCTGTGATACCGGAAAGCCCGTCTGATCCGCCACACTCCAGACCAAATTTCAGCTCGCCCAGTTTGCCGGGCTCGCGCTTGTCGTGGCGCATGGCTTCGTACAATTCGTACAGATGCTCAATGCCCGCTTCCACTTCGTCGTCCTGGTGTTGGCAGATCATAAAGTGGACGCGGGACGGATCGTATTCGCCCAGCGTTTCGCGAAACGCATCAACCTGGTTGTTTTCGCAGCCCAGACCAATGACCAGCACCGCCCCCGCGTTCGGGTGACGCACCATATTTTGCAGCATGGTACGGGTGTTAATATGGTCATCGCCCAGTTGTGAGCAACCGTAGGTATGGCTAAACAGGTGCACGCCGTCGATATCTTCAGCGTTGTGCGTCTCTTTCAGGAAACGGGTCTGGATTTGACGGGCGATGCCGTTAACACAGCCTACCGTCGGCAGGATCCACAATTCGTTGCGAACCCCAACCTCCCCGTTTGCACGGCGGTAGATCTGAACGTCGCGATCGGCCGCCGGTGCATTTTCATCAATGAGATCAGGTTGATAGCTATACTCATCCAAATCGCTCAGATTGGTACGCACATTGTGAGAATGTATGTGTTCACCTGCGGCGATATCTGTTGTGGCATGGCCGATAGGAAGACCATATTTAACAACATTCTCGCCCGTCGGGATGGCCTGCAGGGCAAATTTATGTCCGCGTACCACTGCCTGACGAAGCAGAATCTCATGACCGTCAACCACAACCTCTGTGCCTTCGGCGAGATCCGCCAGCGCTACCGCGACATTATCCAGCGAGTGGATCTTGATGTATTGCATATCAACCTCAAACGGCCTTAGTTCAGTTCAATCGCGAAGTAGTCACGCGCATTGTTAAAGCAGATATTTTTCACCATCTCGCCCAGTAGCTGAATATCAGCCGGAGCTTCACCCGCGTGCACCCAGCGGCCAATCATCTGGCACAGAATGCGACGGAAATATTCGTGACGGGTATAAGACAGGAAGCTGCGGCTATCAGTCAGCATGCCCACAAAGCGGCTCAGCAGACCGAGCTGCGCCAGTTGGGTCATCTGACGTTCCATACCGTCTTTCTGGTCGTTGAACCACCAGCCGGAACCAAACTGCATCTTGCCTGGCATGCCTTCACCCTGGAAGTTGCCGATCATGGTGCCCAGCACTTCGTTATCACGAGGGTTCAGGCAATACAGGATGGTTTTCGGCAGCAGGTTTTCTTCGTTCTGTTTGCTGAGTAATTTTGACAGTTCTTCCGCCAGCGGACGGTCATTAATGGAATCGAAGCCCACATCTGGCCCCAGCAGTTTGAACTGGCGCAGGTTGTTATTACGCAGCGCGCCAATGTGATACTGCTGTACCCAACCGCGACGGGCATATTCCGCGCCGAGGAATACCAGAACGGCTGTTTTAAACTGCGCGACTTCATGCTGGCTTAATGCTTCACCCGCCAGACGGCGTGCGAGGATGCTGTCCAGTTCCGCGTCGCTTGCTTCGGCGAAGAGCACAACGTCAAGCGCGTGGTCCGACACTTTACAACCGTGTGCTTCAAAGTGATCCAGACGTTTAGTCAGCGCCGTTTGCAGATCGGCAAAGCGACGGATATCGGTGTCAGACACTTCACCCAGCTTGCTCATGTAGTCGTTAAACGTAGCCAGTTCAATATTGAAGGCTTTGTCCGGACGCCAGCTTGGCAGCACTTTGATGGTGAAGGTGGTGTCTTTGGCAACGGCAGCGTGGTGTTCCAGAGAGTCGATCGGATCGTCAGTGGTACCGACCATCTTCACATTCATCTGCTGCATGATACCGCGGGCAGTAAATTTATCCTGCGCCAGCAATTCATTGCCCAGATTCCAGATTTCATCCGCCGTAGACGGGGAAAGCAGCTTACCTGTAATACCAAATGGACGACGAAGCTCTAAATGGGTCCAGTGGTATAACGGGTTGCCAATCGTATGCGGTACGGTTGCGGCCCAGGCATCAAACTTCTCACGATCGCTGGCATCGCCGGTACACAGGCGTTCCGGCACACCATTGGTGCGCATTGCACGCCACTTGTAGTGATCACCTTTTAACCAGATGTCATACAGGTTTTTAAAACGGTAATTATCTGCGATCTGCTGCGGCGGCAGATGGCAATGGAAGTCAAAAATCGGCTGATCTTTCGCGTAGTCATGGTACAGGCGGCGCGCAAATTCGGTATCTAACAGAAAATCTTCGGTCATAAACGGGGTCATTATCGTCTTCCTCTCAACGAGTGCGTCTGATGCTTACCTTAATGCTGACAAAGTTATCACACCAATTTCCAGTGGCCGAAGACTTTTTCGTGAGTTAGATCAATAAACGATGACAAATATTTACAAGATTGCGCGTCAAAATCACCGCCAGGCCGCGCCAGTTCTGGTCTGCTGCCGCAAAGTTAAAAACCACACAAAGAAAAACACTTTTGTGATGTCACTCACCTTTTGAAGTTGTATGACAAGTTATCTTTCTGCCGTCGAATACATAAGCCGACGGAATGCATTGCCGGTGATAAATCATCGGTCTTTACGGTACGGATACCGAATTGAGCACGTTGAATAGCAAGGTTCGGGTCGTTCCGGTGTTTACCGGTTACGCCCTCCGTTTCCACCTCCCGACCGCAACCGGCAGGTGACCGCGCTGGCGGAATTAACATAACGATGAGGTTTACATGCGTAAAATTAAAGGGTTACGTTGGTACATGATAGCGCTGGTGACGCTCGGCACCGTGCTGGGTTACTTGACGCGTAACACGATTGCGGCGGCGGCACCTACGCTGATGCAAGAATTGAATATCTCCACGCAGCAATACTCCTATATCATTGCGGCCTATTCGGCGGCGTATACCATCATGCAGCCAGTCGCAGGTTATGTGCTGGATATCCTGGGCACCAAAGTCGGCTACGCCGTCTTCGCCGTGACCTGGGCCATCTTCTGTGGCGCTACTGCGCTGGCAGGAAGCTGGGGTGGACTGGCGCTGGCGCGCGGTGCCGTTGGTGCTGCCGAAGCAGCAATGATTCCTGCAGGCCTGAAAGCGGCTTCTGAGTGGTTCCCGGCGAAAGAACGTTCTATCGCTGTGGGCTATTTCAACGTCGGTTCTTCTATTGGCGCGATGATTGCACCCCCGCTGGTCGTGTGGGCAATCGTCATGCACAGTTGGCAGCTCGCGTTCATTATCTCTGGTGTGCTGAGCTTCGCATGGGCAATGGCATGGCTGATTTTCTACAAACACCCGCGCGATCAGAAAAAACTGTCTGAAGAAGAACGCGAATACATCATTGGCGGTCAGGAAGCACAGCACCAGACTTTCAATGGCAAGAAAATGTCCGTCCTGCAGATTCTGGGCACCCGTCAGTTCTGGGGTATCGCACTGCCGCGTTTCCTGGCAGAGCCGGCATGGGGTACGTTCAACGCCTGGATCCCGCTGTTCATGTTCAAAGTCTACGGCTTTAACCTGAAAGAAATCGCTATGTTCGCCTGGATGCCAATGCTGTTTGCTGACCTGGGTTGTATCGTCGGCGGTTACCTGCCACCGCTGTTCCAGCGCTGGTTTGGTGTGAACCTGATTGTTTCTCGTAAAATGGTTGTGACCATGGGCGCGCTGCTGATGATCGGCCCAGGCATGATCGGCCTGTTTACCAGCCCATATGTTGCAATTGGTCTGCTGTGTATTGGCGGCTTCGCTCACCAGTCTCTGTCCGGTGCATTGATTACTCTGTCTTCCGATGTGTTTGGTCGTAACGAAGTGGCAACCGCGAACGGTCTGACCGGTATGGCGGCGTGGACAGCAAGTACCATGTTTGCTTTGGTGGTAGGTGCGCTGGCTGACACCATCGGCTTTAGCCCACTGTTCGCCGTGCTGGCACTGTTCGACCTGCTCGGTGCGGTGGTAATCTGGACGGTGTTAAAAAATAAATCCGCCAGTGAATTAGCGCAGGAAAGTGCGGTCGGCGGTACCGCAACGCAAAGCTAGTACACGCCTTATCTGTACTACTGTTTCCCAAAAGCCGCCCACCGTTTCGGGCGGCTTTTTCTTGCCTTGTTGTGGTGAGAATGGCGTAAAAGTGGTATAACAAATCTACTAATGCCTTATCTTGCCTGGAGCGCATATGGAAATCACTGAATCACGTCGTTTGTACCAACAACTTGCCGCCGAGCTGAAAAGCCGGATCGAGCAGGGTGTTTACCTTGTGGGTGACAAACTTCCCGCCGAGCGCTTTATTGCAGACGAAAAAAGCGTCAGCCGGACCGTGGTTCGTGAAGCAATCATCATGCTGGAAGTCGAAGGTTATGTTGAAGTTCGTAAAGGTTCAGGCATTCATGTTATTTCCAATCAACCTCGTCATACCCAGGCCCCTGACGAATCGCTGGAATTTGCAAACTACGGTCCATTTGAGCTGCTGCAGGCACGTCAGTTGATTGAAAGCAACATTGCTGAATTTGCCGCGACGCAGGTAACCAAACAAGACATCATGAAACTGATGGAAATTCAGGAAAACGCGCGTAAAGAGAAGTGCTTCCGCGATTCCGAATGGGATTTACAGTTTCATGTGCAGGTAGCCCTGGCGACACAAAACAGCGCGCTGGCAGCAATCGTCGAAAAAATGTGGACCCAGCGTGTTCACAACCCGTACTGGAAAAAACTGCACGACCATATCGATTTGCGCACCGTGGATAACTGGTGTGACGATCATGACCAAATCCTCAAGGCCTTGATTCGCAAAGACCCGCATGCGGCGAAAGTCGCGATGTGGCAGCATCTGGAAAACACCAAGCAGATGCTGTTTAACGAAACCAGCGATGATTTTGAGTTCAATGCTGACCGCTATCTGTTTGCGGAAAACCCCGTTGTTCACCTTGATACCGTAGCTAGTGGCGTAAAATAAGGCTTTTCTTTGTCAGGCGCACAGCCCTCCTGCGCCTGGCCACTTAAGGGTCAGTAAAAAGTATAGAGTGTCAGCCTTTGTAAATACCCTCGCCACCCCTCCTTTCGACAAGCAAAATCATTTTCTGACAAAGCGTAATTTCTCTGCCGCAGAACTATGGCATTTGTTACAATTGGACGCACTTTGCCACTGCGTGAGTTAGCGCTTGCTCACAGCGTTGTTACCGGAATAGTCAGGCTGCTGAATGCGCCACGAGCGACCATAATGTCACTATCAATAATGTCGCCGTGCTGTTTTACAGGTAATCGACGTGCCGTAAACCGATGTACCAGGAACATTGAATGGAACTTTTAAGCCAACTGCTGCATGCCCTCTGGAGCCAGGATTTCGAAACGCTGGCCAATCCATCCATGATCGGCATGCTCTACTTTGTGTTATTTGTCATCTTATTTCTTGAGAATGGCCTGCTTCCGGCCGCTTTCCTTCCTGGCGACAGTCTCCTGGTGCTGGTGGGTGTTTTGATTGCCAAAGGGGCTATGGGCTATCCACAAACCATTTTGTTATTAACAGCGGCCGCCAGTCTGGGCTGTTGGCTGAGCTATATTCAGGGCCGATGGCTGGGGAACACGCGAACCGTGCAAAACTGGTTATCGCACCTTCCGGCGCATTATCACCAACGTGCACATCATCTTTTTCATAAACATGGCCTCTCAGCGTTGCTGATTGGGCGTTTTATTGCATTTGTTCGCACCCTGTTACCAACTATTGCCGGAATTTCGGGTCTTAGTAGCGCTCGCTTCCAGTTTTTCAACTGGATGAGCGGTTTGTTGTGGGTGCTGATTCTAACGACACTGGGGTATTTGTTGGGTATAACGCCAGTGTTTCGTAAATATGAAGACGCGTTGATGTCTTGTTTGATGCTCCTTCCCGTTGTGCTGCTGGTGATTGGCCTGGTTGGCACACTGGTGGTGTTGTGGAAGAAAAAATACGGTAATCGGGGTCAATAATGGAATCGCAACGTCCCTTCCTGCGCTGGTTGTTTATGGGCATCGCCGCGATGGCGCTGTTCAGCGTACTCTTTTTGGGTTGGGTGACACTGCAAAACCGTGAGTCTACGCTGGCGATACGCCCAATCGCACAAAACACAAGCGTGCCGGATGGTTTTTCCATTTGGCATCATCTGGACGCAAACGGCATCCATTTCAAAAGCATTACGCCGCAAAACGACACACTGTTAATCAAATTTGAGTCCAGTGCCCAGAGCGCTGCTGCCAAGGAAGTGCTGGACAGAACGCTGCCCCACGGCTACATCGTCGCGTTACAGGATGACGAAAGCCAGACCTCTGCCTGGCTTTCGCGTTTACGCGATACCACCCATCGATTTGGCTGATCCTCCAGGATTCTGAATCTTTTCACCTACTTTGGTGCTTTAGCCGTTAACGTTCTATGCTTGAGTTAATGGAACCAAAGTCCACGTTATGTCACTGGATGCTGGCGAGCCTTGTTTCGCCAGCCAACAATGGAAGGTTTCGACCATGAAATACCGCATCGCACTGGCGCTAACCCTATTATCTGTAAGCGCGATGTCTCAGGCCGCCTCCCCCTGTCAGGAGAAGGAGCAGGAGATTACGCGTGAAATCAGCTATGCCGAAAAGCACAACAATCAGAGTCGGGTTGAAGGGCTGAATAAGGCGCTGCACGAGGTTCGCACCACCTGTTCCGACAGTAAATTGCGTGCGGAGCACCAGCGCAAAATTGCCAGACAGAAAGACGAGGTTGCCGAACGTCGCGAAGATCTCGCTAAAGCGAAACAGAAAGGCGATGCGGACAAAATAAGTAAACGCGATCACAAGCTGAAAGAGGCCGAGGCAGAACTTAAGGCGCTTGAAGCGCGTGACTACTGATTTTGATGGAAGTTAACACTCACTCACCTGGAGAGAATTATGTCTAAAGAGGCAAATACTGAACATCTGCGCGCTGAGTTGAAATCCCTGGCGGATACCCTTGAGGAAGTACTGAGCACCTCCGGGGACAAATCAAAAGAAGAGTTGAGCAAACTGCGCAGCAAAGCCGAAAAAGCCTTGCAGGAAAGCCGTTATCGTCTGGGCGAAACGGGGGATGCCATTGCCCGCCAGACCCGCGAAGCCGCTGCAAGGACTGACGAATATGTACGTGAAAACCCATGGGCCAGCGTGGGCATTGGCGCGGCGATTGGCGTCGTGTTGGGCGTGCTCCTGACGCGTCGCTGATTATGGCGGATTCACGACACGCGCAAGGACCGGGCAAAAGCGTACTGGGTATTGGGCAACGCATTGTTTCCATCATGGTTGAAATGGTGGAAACGCGGCTCCGGCTGGCAGTGGTCGAACTGGAAGAGGAAAAAGCAAACCTCTTCCAGTTGCTCATGATGTTAGGGCTGACCATGCTGTTCGCTGCATTTGGCCTGATGAGTCTGATGGTACTGGTTATCTGGGCCATCGACCCGCAATACCGACTCAACGCCATGATCGCCACCACGGTGGTGCTCCTGGTGCTGGCGTTGATTGGCGGTATCTGGACCCTACGTAAAGCCCGCGAATCCACAATTCTGCGCCACACGCGACAGGAACTGGCCAATGATCGTCAGTTACTGGAAGAGGATAAACCATGAGTCACAAGGCCGAGCGTCTCAAGCGTAAAGCCCTTTTGCTCAGCCAAATTCAGCAGCAACGGCTGGATTTGACCGCCGCCCGCCGTGACTGGGTGGACGCCACCGGTGTCTATGATCGCGGGTGGAACACCTTCCTCAGCCTGCGTTCCTGGGCACTGGTCGGTAGCAGCTTTATGGCCGTATGGTCGGTGCGCCATCCCAGCATGCTGATGCGCTGGGCGAAACGCGGGCTTGGGCTGTGGAGCGTCTGGCGGCTGGTAAAATCCACGCTTGATCAACAGCGTTAACAGACTCCCCGGCGGTGCCATACTGGCCGGGGTAGCAGCCTTTTTTTACGCCAACTTCATCAGTATCTTTGAAAAATTTCGACAGTTTTCCTTGCTAACAATCTTTTCCCGCCCCGTTTAATATCCTCTCCATCGACAGCAACCATGCGGCCAGCGCCCATGATTGCCGAACATTTCACTAAAAAAGACATTGTGGTTCCCTGGAGAGAAAGATGAAAAAATTAGAAGATGTTGGTGTACTGGTAGCGCGTATCCTGATGCCAATCCTGTTCATTACCGCAGGCTGGGG
Source organism: Phytobacter sp. RSE-02 (assembly GCF_040578655.1). NCBI lineage: Bacteria > Pseudomonadati > Pseudomonadota > Gammaproteobacteria > Enterobacterales > Enterobacteriaceae > Phytobacter > Phytobacter sp. RSE-02. The sequence continues at coordinate 32,466 of NZ_JBEULY010000011.1, forward strand.
CAAAATCACCGGTTATGCCGGCACTCAGCAATATATGGAAGCCATGGGTGTCCCGGGCTTTATGTTGCCGCTGGTTATCCTGCTTGAGTTCGGCGGCGGTCTGGCCATTCTGTTCGGTTTTCTGACACGCACCACCGCGCTGTTCACCGCAGGCTTCACCCTGCTGACCGCGTTTATCTTCCACAGTAACTTTGCGGAAGGCATGAACTCCCTGATGTTTATGAAAAACCTGAGCATCACCGGTGGCTTCCTGCTGCTGGCTATCACCGGTCCGGGCGCATTCAGCATCGACCGCGTACTGAATAAAAAGTGGTAAGCGCTCTATACTGATAAAGACATGAAGCGAGGAGACATCTCCTCGCTTTTGCCATCTAAAGGAGAATGCATCATGGGACAACTCATTGACGGCGTCTGGCATGATACCTGGTATGATACCAGGTCAACCGGTGGCCGCTTCCAGCGCTCAGTGTCCGCATTTCGTAACTGGCTCACCGCCGATGGCGCACCGGGTCCATCCGGCGAAGGCGGCTTTGCAGCGGAAAAAGACAGATATCACCTGTATGTTTCTCTCGCCTGTCCCTGGGCGCACCGCACGCTCATCATGCGCACGCTAAAAGGGCTGGACGATTTTTTACCGGTTTCGGTGGTGAATCCGCTGATGCTGGAAAACGGCTGGACGTTTGATGATAACTTTCCGGCAGCGACAGGCGACGCGCTTTATCAGCATGAATTCCTCTATCAGCTTTATCTTCATGCCGACCCGCAATACACCGGACGCGTAACGGTCCCGGTACTGTGGGACAAAAAGAACCACACGATTGTCAGCAATGAATCGGCTGAAATCATTCGCATGTTCAACACTGCGTTTGATGCGCAAGGGGCGCGTGCTGGCGACTATTACCCACCAGAATTGCGCACGCAAATTGACGAGCTGAATAGCTGGATCTACGACAACGTCAATAACGGTGTCTATAAGGCCGGTTTTGCCACCAGCCAGCAGGCTTACGATGAAGCCGTCGAAAAGGTCTTCGAATCCCTCGCCCGGCTGGAACAAATCCTGGGGCAACATCGCTACCTGACAGGCGATCGGTTAACCGAGGCGGACATTCGCCTGTGGACAACGCTTATCCGTTTCGATCCGGTGTACGTGACCCACTTTAAGTGCGATAAGCATCGCATTAGCGACTATCTCAACCTCTATGGCTTCCTGCGGGATATCTACCAGATGCCAGGCATCGCGGAAACGGTCAATTTTGACCATATTCGTACCCACTACTACCGCAGCCACAAAACCATCAATCCGACGGGGATTATCTCCATCGGCCCGTGGCAGGATCTTAACGAGCCTCACGGTCGGGACCTTCGTTTCGCATAATATTTTCGGGCGCAGCCGTTGCGCCCGAAAATATTTCACGCATCCTTTTATCCCCGTCTATTCTTACAGTGATCGCTGAGAAAACAACGTATTGAACGTCTTTCGAGGTAGAGAATGGATTGGTATTTCAAAGTGCTGAGCAACTACGTCCTCTTTCATGGCCGTGCGCATCGCCGGGAGTTCTGGATGTTTATGCTGGTCAACCTCATTCTCTTTGGCGTACTTGTCGTGGTGGATGAAATTTTAGGCTGGCGCACGGGTGGCATTGGCCTGTTAAGCCTGATCTACGCTCTGCTGGTTTTCCTGCCTTCCCTTGCCGTTCAGTCCCGCCGGTTGCACGATACCGATCGCACCGCCAAATGGCTGTGGTTGTGGTGTGTTCCTGTCCTGGGTTGGTTGATGTTGTTGGCCTTCTGGAGCCAGCACGGTACCCCCGAAGAAAATCGCTTCGGCCCTGAGCCAAAAGCGTTTCCTTAAGGGGCCGGGGGAATTATTTCCCGGAGAAGAGTTTCGGTATTTCGCGCAGACACCAGGCTTTCGCTTCGCCCATGCTATCGCGCCGCCAGGCCATGATGATGTCGACTTCGCTGGTATATTCAGGACTGACGACGCGCAAACGCCCTTCTGCAATGTCCTGCTCAACCAACGGATAAGGCATCGTCGCCACACCCAGCCCCGCCAGTAAAGCCTGACGTTTATCCTCAATGGTACTGACCGTCAGACGCGGCTGTTTGTCCAGTAACTGCACCGTCAGCACCGGGCGCTCGCGCGCGGTATCCGCAACCGCCACGCCGCGATATTTCACGCGAGTCACCTCAGACAACGGTTCCGGTTCGTGGTGAATCGGATGGTCTGGTGCCGCGACATAAACGTTCAGTACCTTGTACAGCTTGCGAGAGTTGATTTCCGACGAAGAGCGGAAATGCATATCCGGCGCGATCACAATATCCGCACGCCCCTGCTCCAGCCGCTCCCAGGCGCCTGCCAGCACTTCGGTAATGATCGAGAGTTGCGTGTTGGCTTTTGCCGCCAGTTTATCGACAAGCGGGAAAAGCTCGGGCGTCGGCACCAGTGCTTCGGTAACCAGCGTCAGGTGCGTTTCCCAGCCGCGCGCCAGCGCTTCGGCATCGGTAGTGAGTTTGTCAGCCGCTTCGAGCAAAACACGGCCACGTTCCAGCAGCATGCGACCAACGTTGGTAAACTTCGTTCTATGGCCAGAGCGGTCAAACAGAACAACGTCCAGCTCTTCTTCCAGTTTCTGCATCGTATAGCTGAGCGCAGAGGGTACCCGCCCCAGTTCATCTGCCGCGGCGGCAAAGCTACCGCGACGGTCAATTGCGTCCATGACGCGTAACGCTTCCAGCGTAAGTGCCCTATCTTTCGCCATTTTTGTTCTCATTCAGGAAATTTGAACATACCGGGCAGAATATCTGGCTAACAATGCAGCGTCCATACCTTTACCATTGTTTTAGTGTAAAGAGAGGTCAAGAATTATGATTACTACCAGAACAGCCAAACAATGTGGACAAGCGGACTTCGGCTGGCTGCAGGCCCGCTACACCTTTTCCTTTGGACATTACTTTGACCCGAAACTTTTGGGCTACGCCTCCCTGCGCGTACTGAACCAGGAAGTACTGGCACCCGGAGCCTCATTCCAGCCGCGTACCTACCCGAAAGTTGATATTCTGAACCTGATTCTGGAAGGCGAAGCCGAGTATCGCGACAGCGAAGGTAACCATATTCAGGCGAAAACGGGCGAAGCGTTGCTCATTGCGACTCAGCCGGGCATTAGCTATAGCGAACATAATCTGAGTAAAGACAAGCCGCTGACGCGTATGCAGTTGTGGCTGGATGCCTGCCCGGAACGGGAAAATCCGACGGTGCAGAAAGTGATGATTGCCGATCAGGCTCGCCAGTTGCTGGCATCCCCAGACGGAAGCCAGGACAGCCTGCAATTACGCCAACAGGTGTGGTTGCACCATATCGAACTGGAAAAAGGTGAAGAGCTGACGTTTCAACTGCATGGGCCTCGCGCCTATTTGCAGTCGATCCACGGTACAGTACACGCCGTCATGCCGTGCGAATCGCGGGAAGCGCTCACCTGTGGTGACGGTGCGTTTATTCGTGATGAGGCTAACATAACGTTAGTCGCCGATACGCCGTTGCGCGCTTTACTGATAGATTTACCCGTGTAAGCGCAAGAGTTTTACGGAGTACCAAGGTGAAAAAAAAGAGTGTTCAAAACAGAACGTCAAAACCCATTTCCACAGAGCAAACGACACCGGAAGCATCGCCGCAATCTTTTGATTACGACGATATGTTGACCGAACTGGAAGCTATCGTCGCCGATGCAGAGCAGCGGCTGGCGCAAGAAGACGAAGCAGCGTAACAGAAGCCCTGGTTTAAAAACCGGGGCTTTTTTTGTGAGGTTTGCGGAAAAATTAGCCTGACGGCAACGCGCTATCCAGCAAATCGGTGCCGTAAGAATTATCGATAGTGCATAACCAGCCCTGCGAAGCAGTGTGGCGAAAAACATATGTCGCACGACGGATTGTCTTAACAGTGCCGCCTTTGCCGTCCGGGTAACGCAGCAGGGTTTCCATGATGACCAGCGCGTTATCGGCGCCTTCAATGACCTGCATCTCCCCTTGTTCTACCACCAGATTCCCCTGGAAATAGTCAGCGATGGCCATAAAAGCGTTGCGAATATTGTCTTTTCCTTTGGCAATCATTCCCGGCTTTATGACCAGCGCGGCATCGTCCGCGTAAAACGTCATCAGGGTATCGTAATCTTTTGCTGATATCGCCTTGTCGCAGGCTTCGATGATTTTCCGTATTGGGTGTGAGCTCATGTCAGATGCGTCCTGTGAGTATGTTCCGGTACTCAGTAGAGCATTGTCAGCGGAAAATGTAACGGCGAGACGCGGATAGCTACCGGAAATAGGAGTATGGCGAGACCGTAGCCCCGGTAAGCGCAGCGCCACCGGGGAATGTTCAGGCTTCCCCTCGCCCCACTGGAGCCAGAGGGAAGATCGTGCAGAAATTTGAAACCACAAAAAAGCAAAAACCCGCCGAAGCGGGTTTTTACCTGAAAAGATCGAAACTGACCGATAAGCCGGGTTCTGTCGTGGACAGTCATTCATCTAGGCCAGCAATCGCTCACTGGCTCAAGCAGCCTACCCGGGTTCAGTACGGGCCGTACCTTATGAACCCCTATTTGGCCTTGCTCCGGGTGGAGTTTACCGTGCCGCGAACTGTTACCAGCCGCGCGGTGCGCTCTTACCGCACCCTTTCACCCTTACCTGATCCCACTTGCGTGGGCCATCGGCGGTTTGCTCTCTGTTGCACTGGTCGTAGGCTGTTACACCCCCCAGGCGTTACCTGGCACCCTGCCCTATGGAGCCCGGACTTTCCTCCCCTCCGCCTGTCTCCCCCGAAGGAGGACAACGACGAAGCGGCGACTGTCTGGTCAGCTTCGGCGCGCAGTATAGAGGGTTTGCGCGCCGATGTCACCCCTCAGCAGACATGCCAACCTGTAAGGTGGCCGCAATATTGCGGGATGCATGATAAATATTGTCAAAAGCACCACGGAACGCCTCTTCCAGCGTACCAATGCTGGTCAGGACGCTGAATACCGCGTCAATACCATACTGATGCACAATGCCAACATCACGCGTCAGGCTTCCGGCAATACCGATAACTGGCTTGTGGTATTTTTTTGCCACGTTTGCCACGCCCACCGGCACTTTACCGTGGATACTCTGGCTGTCGATACGGCCTTCACCGGTGACCACCAGGGTACAATCATGAATATGTTCTTCCAGATTCAATGCCTGGGTTACGATTTCGATACCGCTACGCAGCTCCGCGCCGAGGAATGCCATCAACGCGGCGCCCATCCCCCCCGCCGCACCGGCTCCCGGCACATTTTTCACATCAATATGCAGCGATTTTTTAATCACATCGGCGTAATGGGCAAGATTACGGTCCAGCTCAACGATCAGCGCTTCCGTCGCGCCTTTTTGTGGCCCAAAGATACGCGATGCGCCTTTTTCGCCGGTCAGCGGGTTTGTCACATCACAGGCAACACGAATGGTGCAGCCTTCAAGACGCGGATCGAGCCCGGAAACATCAATAGCATTCAGGCTTATCAGGCTACCGCCGCCGTTGCCGATGTCGGTACCATTGGCATCACACAGCTTCGCGCCAAGCGCCTGTACCATACCCGCTCCGCCGTCGTTCGTTGCGCTACCGCCGATGCCGATAATAATGTTTTTCGCCCCATGATCCAGCGCGTGCAAAATAAGTTCCCCGGTGCCGCGTGAAGTGGTGATCAGAGGGTTTCGTAATTCAGGGGGCACAAGTGCCAGACCGCTGGCGGCGGCCATTTCTATAAAGGCTGTTTTACCGTCGCCGGACATCCCCCAACGCGCATCGACATTTTCACCTAAAGGGCCGGTGACGCATGCACTGTGCACAGAACCTTTTGTCGCGGCAATCATGGCTTCAACCGTTCCCTCACCGCCATCTGCGACCGGAACTGAAACGTATTGAGCATTCGGGAAAATTTCCCGAAATCCTTTTTCTATCGCCTGCGCTACTTCGGTAGCAGAAAGGCTTTCTTTATAAGAGTCTGGGGCGATTACGATTTTCATAGTTGATTAGCCTGACATTGCCGCGCAAGGCATTCATTTCACCTCACAGGCCATTCACGTCACCGCGATTTTCGACCTGCAAGCTGTTGATGCTTAAGAAATTCAGGGTGCGCTCCCGCACCCTTCTTATTAGCGAGAGATTTCTACTTTCGCCAGTTTTTCGTAGTAGCACGCGAGAGCGCTGTGGTCGTCGCTACCGTGACCATCAGCACGCAATGCCTGCATCATTTCCATGACTGCGGCAGTCAGCGGCAACTGCGCACCTACACCATGAGAGGTATCGAGTGCGTTGGAGAGATCTTTGATATGCAGGTCGATACGGAAACCCGGTTTAAAGTTGCGGTTGAGTACCATCGGTGCTTTTGCTTCCAGCACGGTGCTGCCAGCCAGACCACCGCGGATTGCCTGGAATACCAGCTCAGGATTCACACCCGCTTTCGTTGCCAGAGACAGCGCTTCAGACATTGCAGCAATGTTCAGCGCTACGATGACCTGGTTAGCCAGTTTGGTCACGTTACCCGCGCCGATATCGCCGGTATGAACAACGGAACCGGCCATGGCTTTCAGCAGATCGTAGTATTTGTCGAACAGCGCTTTGTCACCGCCAACCATTACGGACAAGGTACCGTCGATCGCTTTCGGTTCACCGCCGCTTACCGGCGCGTCCAGCATCTCGATGCCTTTTGCTTTCAGACCTTCGCTGATTTCACGGCTGGCCAGCGGAGCGATGGAACTCATATCGATCAGAACGGTACCTGGTTTAGCGCCTTCAATGATGCCGCCTTCGCCCAGCGCAACTTCTTTTACGTGCGGGGAGTTCGGCAGCATGGTGATGATCACATCACACTGCTCTGCGATGGCTTTAGCGCTGCTTGCGGCTTCTGCGCCAGCGGCGATCAGTTCTGCGACCACATCGCTATTGCGGTCGGAGACCACCAGTGAGTAACCTGCTTTAATGAGGTTTTTACTCATTGGTTTACCCATGATGCCCAGGCCAATGAAACCAACTTTCATCGTCATAATTGCGTCTCTCTCTTTATCCAGTGGTGGTTTGATTATTTTTTAAAGGCATCAGCCAGTTTCTGCGTACCCGCACGGAACACACCCAGGTCACTGCCAACAGCGACGATGGTCGCACCCCATTCCAGATAGCGGCGGGCATCTGCCTCAACAGGCGCCAGGATACCGCTCGGTTTGCCATGTGCTTTTGCACGCGCAAAAATATGCTGGATGGTGCGCTGTACTTCCGGGTGCGCAGCATTGCCGATATAACCCAGAGTTGCCGCCAGGTCGCTCGGACCGACGAATACGCCGTCAACGCCGTCGGTTTTGAGGATAGCGTCGAGGTTATCCACGCCTTCCTGACTTTCGATCTGCACGATGATGGTGATGTTTTTGTTCGACTGCGCGAAGTAATCCGGTACGGTGCCAAACATATTGGCGCGGTGAGACACGGACACGCCGCGGATACCTTCAGGCGGATAACGGGTTGCCGCCACGGCGTTTGCTGCTTCTTCTGCCGTTTCAACGAACGGAACGAGGAAGTTGTAGAAACCGATATCCAGCAGACGCTTGATCACAACCGGATCGTTCGTCGGGATACGTACCACCGGTGCACTGACGCTGCCTTTCAGCGCCATCAACTGCGGTACAAAAGAGAGCACGTCATTCGGGGCGTGTTCACCGTCCAACAGCAGCCAGTCAAACCCTGCCAGGCCCAGAACCTCAGTGCTGATATGACTACCCAGCGCCGACCAACAACCGATCTGAACCTGATTTGCCGCCAGCGCAGCTTTAAATTTGTTCGGGAAGATATCGTTACTCATCTTTTGCACCTTAATTTTTTAAGCCGTTGCTTATTTTTTCAATTCCATACGTTTGATGTCGCCTACCACGAACAGGTAGCACACCATCATCATCAGGGCCGAGCATCCGACAAAAATCAGCGCCCCGTTGAACGAATGCAACTCTTTGACCATGTACCCAATTACCAGCGGGGTCACAATCGATGCCACATTACCGAACACGTTAAACACGCCTCCGCACAGACCGACAATTTCTTTCGGTGCGATATCGGAGATAACCGGCCAGCCCAACGCGCCGAAACCTTTGCCGAAGAACGCCAGTGCCATCAATGCGATAACCAGCACGGTGTTGTCGGTGTAGTTACACAGAATGATGCTGGAAGCCAACAACATCCCGACTACGATGGGGAATTTACGTGCCATGGTCAAAGTACAACCACGTTTAATCAGGTAGTCAGAGAACAGACCGCCCAGCACACCGCCCCCAAAACCACACAGGGCCGGAATAGACGCGACAAAACCCACTTTCAAAATTGACATGCCTTTATCCTGCACCAGGTAAATCGGGAACCAGGTCAGGAAAAACCATGTGATCGTGTTCAGGAAGTACTGACCGAAGAACACGCCGAGCATCATACGACTGGATAATAGTTGCTTGATGTAATCCAGTTTCGGGCCAGATTGCTTATCGCTGTCGGTTTTTTTGTGGTCCATATCAACCACCGCGCCGTTAGCAGAAATGTAATCCAGCTCTTCGCGAGTCATACGTGGATGGTCAGTTGGGTTATGAATGTATTTAACCCAGGCCGCCGTCAGCACAAAACCAATCACGCCCATCACGGTGAAAACATGTTCCCAGCCCCACGCGAAGGTCAGCCAACCCAGCAGCGGAGAGAACAGTGCGAGTGAAAAATACTGCGCCGCATTAAAAATCGCCGAAGCGGTACCGCGCTCTTTTGCCGGGAACCAGGCCGCCACAATACGGGCATTTGCCGGGAAAGAAGGCGCTTCAGAGAAGCCCAGCATAAAGCGCATGATAAACATCGAGACTCCGGCCCATGCGAGCGGGAATACGTCGACAAAGCCTTGCAAGAAGGTAAAGAGCGACCAGAAGAACAGGCTCCAGGTGTATACTTTTTTCGAGCCATAGCGGTCAAGTAACCAGCCACCCGGGATCTGCATCAGCAGATACGCCCAGCCAAACGCAGAAAAAATGTAACCCATCGATACCGAGTCAAGGTGCAACTCTTTCGCGACATCGGTCCCCGCAATAGAGAGCGTGGCGCGGTCCGCATAGTTAACTGCTGTAACAATAAATATAATGAGCAGAATTAAATAGCGAGTTGGTATTCCCCTTTTTACCTCAACTGAACTTTGCACAGACATATGGTTTCCCCTGGTGCAGCTTAATTTAAAGATATAATTTTCTTGGTATGTAATTTACCCGATATATAAAAAGAAACTCACGAAAAGTAATATCAGGTAATAGCATGTTTGTATTTTATTACCGCACAGTATAATCACCACCACTCGGCCACGCACTGGTGGTTTGCTCAATTTTAATATAAGCCATTAAGATTATTTTGAGCATATGCACACATAGCTGGGCGCTGATGCACAGATCTGGTAATTCACTTCCTTACAGGACGGGTAATCACGAAAATAAGTGATTTAGATCACATTTTAATATTGAGACTCCTGACATTCTTATTTCATCAACCGAGGTTTTAACTTCTGATAATTACAGAATATCCTCCCTTTCTTTTTTTTGAGTAATGCATCGTATCGTTAGCTGGAGATTACTTGATAATGGCCGACATTGAAATTAGACAGCAGTCGCCTACGGCGTTTTATATTAAAGTACACGACACCGATAATGTCGCTATCATCGTTAATGACAATGGATTAAAAGCGGGTACCCGCTTTCCGGATGGTCTCGAATTAATCGAACATATCCCGCAAGGTCATAAAGTTGCGCTGGTAGATATTCCTCATCACGGGGAAATTATCCGTTACGGTGAAGTTATCGGTTATGCGGTGCGTGATATTGCACGCGGAAGCTGGATTGACGAATCCACCGTTGAATTACCGAAAGCGCCGCCGTTGAACACACTGCCACTGGCGACAAAAGTGCCCGAACCGTTGCCGCCGCTGGAGGGTTACACCTTCGAAGGCTATCGCAACGCCGATGGCAGCGTCGGTACCAAGAATCTCCTTGGCATCACCACTAGCGTGCATTGTGTGGCGGGTGTGGTCGACTATGTGGTGAAAATTATTGAACGCGACCTGCTGCCGAAATATCCGAATGTGGATGGCGTGGTCGGTCTGAACCACCTATATGGTTGTGGCGTGGCGATTAACGCACCGGCAGCCGTTGTGCCTATCCGCACGATTCACAACATCGCGCTGAACCCGAACTTTGGCGGTGAAGTGATGGTCATCGGCCTGGGCTGTGAAAAACTGCAGCCTGAACGCCTGCTTAAGGGTACAGAAGATGTGAAAGCGATTCCGGTAGACGATGCCAGTATTGTCCGTCTGCAGGATGAACATCATGTCGGTTTCAAATCCATGGTTGACGATATTTTGCAGGTTGCGGTTCGTCATCTGGAAAAACTCAACCAGCGCCAGCGCGAAACCTGCCCGGCTTCTGAACTGGTTGTCGGCATGCAGTGTGGTGGTAGTGACGCCTTCTCCGGCGTGACCGCAAACCCGGCTGTCGGTTACGCCTCTGACCTGCTTATACGTTGCGGTGGCACGGTCATGTTCTCCGAAGTGACCGAAGTGCGTGATGCTATCCATCTGCTTACGCCGCGTGCAATCAATGAAGAAGTGGGCAAACGCCTGCTGGAAGAGATGGCCTGGTACGATAACTACCTGGACATGGGGCAAACTGACCGTAGCGCTAACCCGTCGCCGGGTAACAAGAAAGGCGGTCTGGCAAACGTGGTGGAAAAAGCGCTGGGCTCGATCGCGAAATCAGGTAAGAGCGCCATCTCCGAAGTGCTTTCTCCGGGCCAGCGACCAACCAAACGTGGTCTCATTTACGCGGCAACGCCGGCCAGTGACTTTGTCTGCGGCACGCAGCAGGTTGCGTCGGGTATCACCGTGCAGGTCTTCACCACCGGTCGTGGTACGCCGTACGGTCTGATGGCGGTGCCGGTTATCAAGATGGCAACCCGCACTGAACTGGCCAATCGTTGGTATGACCTGATGGATATCAACGCAGGGACTATCGCAACGGGCGAAGAGACTATCGAGGAGGTGGGCTGGAAGCTGTTCCACTTTATCCTTGATGTCGCAAGCGGCCGTAAGAAAACCTTTTCGGATCAATGGGGTCTGCACAACCAACTGGCTGTCTTTAACCCGGCTCCGGTGACTTGATTCATCAATAAACCTCATCGTTTAGCATGGCTTAGGCCATGCTTTTTGATGGGTAAAGACGGGATGATTGTTTAACGCGTCCGCTGCAATAATCGTAACGAAAACAGCCATGTTATTCATACCATGGCTGTTTTGGTCGAAAGCCCGGAGTTCGTAAACAGGACATCGCCTGGATATAACCCTGTTATGCCCAAGCAGAAAGGTTAGGCATCGCCCTGCTGTTCCAGCGCGTATTTATAGAGCGCGTTTTTCTTCACGCCGTGGATTTCCGCAGCCAGCGCAGCGGCTTTTTTCAGAGGGAGTTCAGCCTGTAACAGGGCCAGCGTACGCAGCGCATCGGCGGGTAAGGCATCTTCCTGCGCCTTATGACCTTCGACGATCAGTACCATCTCACCTTTGCGGCGGTTTTCGTCCTCTTTCACCCATGCCAGCAATTCCCCTACCGGTGCGCCATAAATCGACTCCCAGGTTTTGGTCAGCTCGCGGGCCAGCACCACATAACGTGCTTCGCCCAGCACGGCAACGATGTCCTCCAGGCTTTCCAGCAGGCGATGCGTTGACTCATAAAAAATCAGCGTGCGCGGTTCTGTCTCCAGCGATTTTAAGGTATCGCGACGCCCTTTCGATTTGGCGGGCAGAAACCCCTCGTAACAAAAACGATCGGACGGTAACCCCGCCGCACTTAATGCTGCTATTGCAGCACAGGGGCCCGGCAGCGGAACAACCCGAATGCCCGCTTCACGGCAGGTGCGTACAAGATGGTAGCCAGGGTCGTTAATCAGCGGTGTACCCGCATCGGAGACCAGCGCGATGTTTTGCCCTTCTTTTAGCTTCGCCACCAGCGTGTCGGCCTTTTGTTGCTCATTATGGTCGTGCAGGGCAAACAGACGGGCGTTAATGGCGAAATGAGAAAGCAGCAGTCCGGTGTGGCGCGTATCCTCGGCAGCGATAAGATCGACATCCTGCAATACGGTGAGCGCACGCTGGGTAATATCACCCAAATTGCCGATGGGCGTAGGGACAATGTAGAGCTGGCCCTGATAATTGTCCGCAGATTCGTGTTGTTTCATTGTTCTATCCGTATTGCCGATTTAATATTGAGCATTGCGTAAAAAATATCACTGGATACAGTATGCTACCGTCAACATTTCTACGTTCGAAAGCCATGCGCTGCCTGCCTGTCGTGCTGGCCGCTCTGCTGTTCGCAGGCTGCGGCACACACCCGGTCGATCAAAGCACCGGGCACCTGGAGGGCAAGGCTGAGGCTGATTCGGGTTTTTATCTGCACCAGATGCAGCAAAGCTCAGATGATAGCAAGACCAACTGGCAATTACTCGCCATTCGTGCACTGCTGAAAGAAGGCAGAACCCAGCAGGCCAGTGAATTGTTGGGCCAATTACCTCAAGAGTTGAATGACGAGCAGCGCGCTGAGCAAACCTTGCTGAGTGCTGAGCTCAAACTCACGCAACAAGACTACGCCGGTGCGCAGGCACTGCTGAGCAAGGTCGATCTGAAAGGGTTTAGTCAGAATCAGCAAGCCCGTTACTGGCAGGATGTGATCACCGCAAGCCAGAACAAACCGTCGCCGACGCTGCTGCGTGCGCTTATCGCACAGCAACCGCTGCTGACTGCGGCACCGGACAAACAAAAGAATATTGATGCGACCTGGCAGACACTCTCTTCCCTGACGCCCGATCAGGCCAACGCCATTCAGGTGAGCCAGGACGAAACGGTGCTGCAAGGATGGCTGGATTTACAACGCGTGTGGTCCAATAACCGCAACGATCCGAACATGCTAAAAGCGGGTATTGCGGACTGGCAGAAACGCTTCCCGCAAAATCCTGGCGCGGTTCTGTTACCGAGCCAACTGGCAAATGTACAAAATTTCCGCCCGGCGTCGGTCAATCAAATCGCGTTGCTGCTGCCGTTGAATGGCCAGGCAGCCGTCTTTAGCCGCGCGATCCAACAGGGTTTTGAAGCGGCAAAAAACGGCACCACCACTGTTTCTGGCCCGGCCGTGCCTGTCCAGGTAGCCCAGGCCGCGACAATGGCGACCACAGCGGATGTTGTCAGCCCCGCACAAACCAATGTCAGCGACCTGACCACGCCGCAGTCAACGCCTGCGGCTAGCGCACCGGTAACGTCGCCGGTACAGGCTCCGGCAGACCAGACGCAACAAACGTCACCTGCTGAGCAAACCGCACAGGCTCCTGCTGAACAAACCGATCCGGCCGCCCCGGCAGGACAACCGGTTAATACTCCTGCCGTTGCCAGCACTCCGGCCAATCCGACCGCCGTGCTGAAAGTCTATGACACCAGTTCACAGCCGCTTGACCAGGTATTGAGCCAGGTACAGAAAGATGGCGCAAGCATTGTTGTTGGGCCGCTGCTGAAAAATCACGTCGAAGAGCTAATGCGTAGCCAGACACCGCTGAACGTGCTGGCGTTGAACCAGCCAGAGAAAGTCGAAAACCGTCCGAATATCTGTTATTTCGCCCTCTCCCCGGAAGATGAAGCCCGCGATGCGGCACGCCATATTCACCAGCAAGGCCGTCATACACCGCTGTTGCTGTTGCCGCGTAGCTCACTTGGCGATCGCGTCGCCAGCGCTTTCGCCCAGGAGTGGCAAAAACTGGGCGGCGGTATCGTGCTGCAGCAAAAATTCGGCTCGACGGCAGAATTACGCATGGGTATTAACAGCGGTTCCGGTATTGCAATGACGGGTAGCCCTGTCACGGCCAGTCTGCCGCAGCAGCAGGGCGTGACCATTGGCGGGTTGAATATTCCGGCTCCGCCAACCGAAGCGCAGATCACCGGCGGCGGCAATATTGATTCTGTCTATATCGTCGCGACACAGGATGAAATCGCCCTTATCAAGCCGATGATTGCGATGCGTACCGGTAGCCAGAGCGGCATTGTTCTGTATGCCAGCTCCCGTAGCGCTCAGGGCGGTTCAGGCCCGGACTTCCGTCTGGAGATGGAAGGATTGCAGTTTAGCGAAATCCCGATGCTCGCTGGTAGCAACCCGGCACTGATGCAACAGGCGTTGATGCATACCAATAATGACTACTCCCTGGCGCGCCTGTATGCGATGGGTGCGGATGCCTGGACGCTGGCGAACCACTTCTCGCAAATGCGTCAGGTGCCAGGATTTGAAATTAACGGTAACACGGGCGATTTGACCGCCACTCAGGAATGCGTGATTAACAGGAAGTTGTCATGGCTCAAATACCAGCAGGGGCAAATCGTCCCCGCCAGTTGACCCGTAAGCAGACCGGTGATGCGTGGGAGTTACAGGCGCGTCACTGGCTTGAGCGCAAGGGAATGCGCTTTCTTGCCGCTAACGTGCGCGAGCGCGGCGGTGAGATAGACTTGATTATGCAGGACAAGTCGACAACGGTATTTGTGGAAGTGCGCTATCGCAAGTCGTCACTTTTCGGCGGCGCCGCGGCCAGTGTCACCGCCAGCAAGCAACGTAAATTACTGCATGCCGCCCGTTTGTGGCTGGCCCGGCACAATGGGAGTTTTGATACTGTGGATTGCCGGTTCGATGTGGTAGCCTTCACCGAAAATGAAGTTGAGTGGATACAAAACGCCTTTAACGACCACTCATAATGACTGAATGATAGGGATCACCCGTGCTCGATAGAATTAAAGTTTGCTTTACAGAAAGCATTCAAACCCAGATTGCGGCGGCAGAAGCGCTGCCAGACGCAATTTCACGCGCGGCCATGACCATGGTCCATTCCCTGCTTAATGGCAACAAAATCCTCTGTTGTGGCAATGGGACTTCCGCCGCCAATGCACAGCATTTTGCTGCCAGTATGATTAATCGTTTTGAAACGGAACGCCCAAGTTTACCTGCCATTGCACTTAATACCGATAATGTGGTCTTAACGGCAATCGCAAACGATCGTCTGCATGACGAAATTTATGCCAAGCAGGTTCGGGCTCTTGGACACGCAGGCGACATATTGCTGGCGATTTCCACCCGTGGAAACAGCCGCGATATTGTTAAAGCCGTTGAAGCCGCAGTAACGCGCGACATGAGTATCGTGGCGCTTACGGGGTATGACGGTGGTGAACTGGCCGGATTGTTGGGGCCGCAGGATGTCGAAATACGTATTCCTTCCCACCGCAGCGCACGCATACAGGAAATGCATATGCTGACGGTAAATTGTTTATGCGATCTGATAGATAACACGCTTTTCCCTCACCAGGATGATTAAGGAGTACATATGAAGGCATTTACGCCCCTCGCAGTCCTTATTTCCGCACTGCTGCTACAAGGCTGTGTAGGCGCAGTGGTGGTCGGTTCAGCTGCTGTCGGTACCAAAGCGGCAACCGATCCACGTACGGTTGGCACTCAGGTGGATGACGGTACTCTTGAACTTCGCGTTAACAGCGCGCTGTCTAAAGACGAACAGATTAAAAAACAGGCTCGCATCAACGTCACGGCGTATCAGGGGAAAGTCCTGCTAGTGGGGCAGGCGCCAACCACCGATCTCTCGTCACGTGCTAAGCAAATCGCCATGGGCGTAGAC
Source organism: Phytobacter sp. RSE-02 (assembly GCF_040578655.1). NCBI lineage: Bacteria > Pseudomonadati > Pseudomonadota > Gammaproteobacteria > Enterobacterales > Enterobacteriaceae > Phytobacter > Phytobacter sp. RSE-02. The sequence continues at coordinate 48,226 of NZ_JBEULY010000011.1, forward strand.
GGTGCAACAGAGGTCTACAATGAAATTCGCCAGGGCCAGCCAATTGGTATGGGAACGGCCGCCAGCGATACCTGGATCACCTCAAAAGTGCGTACGCAACTGCTCAGTAGCGACCAGGTGAAATCGTCCAATGTGAAAGTCACCACTGAGAATGGCGAAGTGTTCTTGCTAGGCCTGGTGACCGATCGTGAAGGCAGAGCCGCGGCGGATATTGCCAGCCGCGTCAGCGGTGTGAAACATGTCACCACCGCATTTACAATGATTAAATAGCGTTGATTCTTCTCCCCGGCGGGCATAGCACCACCGGGGAGAACCAGCTAAAGCAATGCCAGCGTTCCGGTAATCACCCCGCCTAATGCCACCAGCCCCCCTGTTAGCCACAGTGCTTTGGCCGGAAAGGATTTGCGCAGCATAATCAGCGACGGCAGGCTGACCGCAGGCAGCGTCATCAGTAGCGCCATTGCCGGGGCCGTCCCCATCCCCGCCAGCATCATTGTCTGGACAATCGGAATCTCCGCCGCCGTTGGGATCACGAACAGACAACCGGCTATCGCCATCGCAATCACCCACATCAGGGAATTATCAATAGCACCATCGGCATGCGGGAACAGCCAGACACGGGCGGCGCCCAGTACCAGCACGGCAAGGATATAAACCGGGATTGTGCTCCAGAACAGAACCCACAGCGCCTTTCCCCAGCGGGCAAAAAAGTGCCCTTCCGGTTCCGGCAACGAAAGATCGACCGGTGCCGTTTGCTGGATATCATCCTTGACCAGATACTGCACCAGTGTCGCCACGCCAATAACCATCACTAACCCGGCAATCAGTCGCATAGCGACAAAATGCCAGCCCAGCACAAAACCCATAAAAACCAGGGTTGCCGGGTTAAGCAGCGGGTTGCCCATCCAGAATGCCAGCGCGCCGCCCATCGAGACCTGCTGACGACGCATTCCCGCCGCAACGGGCGCTGCACAACAGGAGCACATCATGCCCGGCAGGGAAAACAGCGTGCCAAAGAGTGTGCCGCTCAGTCGCTTTTGCCCAAGCGTACGAATCAGCCAGTTTCGCGGGATAAGCACCTGAATTAACGAACCCAGCAACACCCCCAGCACCGCCGCTTTCCAGACGGCAAGAAAATAGACCATGGCATAGTCAAGAGCCGCCTGGAATGGGCTGGCATCGGCCTGAGCGAGAATAGATTTACCAATACTGTGAGTTTCAGCGGCGGTGAAGGCTTTTCCGTAATAGGGCTGCCACTTCACATACCAGAGACCCACGATCACGACGAGAAAAAAGAGAGCGGGTTTCCACCATTGCACCGGTGTCGCCGCCCGAGATGAAGACTGACCAGTCATACAACTCTCCGGGGGATAAATGCAGAAATAATTACCCGGCGAATAGTACTCCTGGGCTATTTATTTGAAAATGATTAATCACTTGCCATCGCGCGCAGTCGGGCAGATGAGAGGATCTCCACACGTTGCGAAGAAGGAGAAAAGGCCGCTTTCAGCATCGCGCTGGCCACATCCTGTGCGGCAATCGATTTCCAGTTCCCCGGCATGATGCGAAATAACGGGGCAAACAGTGACTCGTTAACACGATGCTTTTCACGGTTCCCCAGTAGCATCGACGGGCGCGCAATGGTCAAACGCTCCCACTCTTGCTCCATCAGCGCATTTTCCATCTCGCCTTTCACCCGATTATAGAAAAACGGCGAACGTGCATTAGCGCCCAGCGCACTCACCACCAGCATGTGCCGTGCCCCCAGTCGTAGCCCTGTTAACGCCGTGTCGACCACCAGTGTGTAATCGGCATGTATAAAGGCCTCTTTGCTACCCGCTTCACGTCGTGTCGTTCCCAGGCAGCAAAAAACAGTATCAACGGGTTCCGTCACCATGGCGAGTGCATCGGTTAACTGGGGATCATGAGGATTGAACATACCAGAGATCGGTTCTAATGGCCGACGCGTGGGGGCTGCAATGTTATCAACGCGAGCATCATTCGCCAGCATCCGCAGTAAGATCCCGCCAACCAGCCCGGTTGCGCCCGTTATCAATACCCGACTCATATCCTCTCCTTTTGCAGAATAGTCTGCCTTGCAATGTCATCGCCCTGAACCAGGCTTAGTAATCCTGATAGTCATTATTGTTGAAAATGACCAGCCTGAGCTGAATAACGGAGGATACATGAGCAAGAAAATTGCAGTCTTGATCACCGACGAATTTGAAGATTCAGAATTTACGTCTCCGGCAGAGGAGTTTCGTAAGGCAGGCCACGAAGTGGTTACGATAGAGAAGCAGGCGGGTAAGACAGTGAAAGGTAAGCAAGGCGATGCCAGCGTGACCATCGACGAAGCGATTGATGACGTCCGGCCCGCCGACTTCGACGCCCTGCTTCTGCCAGGCGGACATTCGCCAGACGCTCTGCGTGGCGACAACCGTTTCGTCACCTTTACCCGCGATTTTATTAACAGCGGAAAACCTGTATTTGCGATTTGCCACGGGCCGCAGCTTTTGATTAGTGCCGATGTTCTGCGCGGCAGAAAACTGACGGCGGTGAAACCGATCGTGGTAGATGTGAAAAACGCGGGGGGCGAATTCTACGACCAGGAAGTGGTGGTTGATAATAACCAACTGGTCACCAGCCGTACGCCTGATGATCTCCCCGCGTTTAACCGCGAAGCATTACGGCTGCTGGGTGCCTGAGTCACGTATCCAGTGAAGCTTTTTACCAAAGCCCAGCGTGTTATCGGTGAATTTCAGTTCGGTGAGGCGAATTTCCCACATCGGCGCCGATAAAACGCGGGCAACAGGAAAGCGTCGGTTGTACTGCGCACGTGGGCCGACGCTTTCCGCCTCCTCAAGACGCCGTATCTCCCCGGTAAATTGCACGCCGCGAATAAGTGCGACCGTCTTTGGTTGCCCATTTACGGTTCCGGCAATGTTCGCCTGCAGGCCGGTCATCTGCGAATGACGCGTATGGTCCTCACTCAGAAGATAAAATGCGACTTTTTGCGGATCATAGATATAAAAGGCATTCGCACACCACAACTCCCCCCTGTTGGCCACACACCAGGTCACAACATGCTGCTTCGCCAGCCAGCGACTAATGGCCGCAAGAGTTTCCATTTCTCTTCATCCTCGTGTTATTTTTCTTTCACATTAGCACAATGAATGACGTTATGACGCTCTGGTCTCTTTATCTCATCCGCACGGCGGACAACAGCCTTTATACCGGTATTACTACCGATGTGGCGCGTCGCTTTATGCAGCATCAAAGCGGCAAAGGCGCAAAAGCACTGCGGGGAAAGGGGGAACTCACGCTGGCATTCTCCGCGCCAGTGGGAGAGCGCTCGCTGGCGCTGCGTATGGAGTATCGCATCAAACAACTGACAAAACGCCAGAAGGAGCGCCTCGTTGCCGGAGATGGCATCTTTGAAGCGCTATTAGAAGGCCTGATTACCGCAGCCGATTAGAAGCGATTAAAGTGCTCGTGGTATTCCACCAGCCCCTTCACATGATTTAACGCATCGTCTGCCAGTGGGTGGAGCTGGAAAGCACTTTCGGTATCCGGCCAACGGCAATGCAGACCGAACTTCGCCGCAGGCTCAAAGCCCAGATGGCCGAAAAAGTCAGGGCTACCCAGCGTCACCACGGCGGCATAGCCAAACTCATTGAGTGAGTCCAGGCCTTCGTATACCAACTGGCGAGCAAGGCCCTGGCTACGATACGCCTCATCGACGGCCAATGGCGCAAGGCCAACCCACTGTAAATCTTCGCCCTGCACGGCAACCGGACTGAATGCGACATAACCGATGACCTGCCCTTCATCATCCGTTGCGACAAGCCCAAGTGTAATTAAGCCGTCTTCGCGCAGATCGTGCACCAGCGTCGCTTCGCGCTCATCCGCAAAAGTGCGGCGCAAAAGCGCGTCGATTCCCGGTGCATCAATCCCAATTTCTACTCGAATCAGCATGGTTCACCTACAGAAGATTGTGGCGTTGAGTCCGGCGCTTGCAGGCCAGCTTCAACAAAATCCGCCAGTTGCAGTAGCATGACGCGAAGTGCTTTCGGCATCTGCTCCAGCTCAATGGCGTCCATCAGGTTTTTCACATACAACCCAAGCTCCGTGTCACCTTCAATGACCAGTCGGCGTTGAAAGAACAGCGTATCCGGATCCTGTTTGCGCGCGGCGATCATCAGCAGGTCGCTGGCATCTGCGCTGAAACTGACATCAGCCGTGGCAGACTCACGCACGATTAATCGTGAATTTTCAACCGAGGTATACCACGTCAGGCCAATATCGCGAACCTGGATACTTAACCAGCGGCCTTCAAGAAACTCTAGCTCCCCGTCTGCCAGCGCCTGTTGGAACTGCCAGCATAAGACCTGCTCCAGAACCTGCCGTTTAATGGCGAAAGGCGTCAGCTTAACCGGCACGCTCAACAAAGACGGGCCAACATGAACGAGACGTGAGCGCAGTTTTTCCAACACGAGCATTACTCCCTGAAATGAAAATTCCTTCTATTTTGCCATATCAGATAAACGACATGGCGGCGTAAATCAACAATTACGTAAGAAGAATGCCTCGATTATTGATGTCACCAATACACAATTAACTGCCTCAAATCAAAAATTGTCGCTACCAGGTTAACTAAAATCCCAGTTCATTAACAATTTAGCGCCCCACGTGGGTTGCCAGGGCCAATACAGCCCCTGATTTCAGGATAAATTATGGAGTTGCTCTGCCCTGCCGGAAACCTTCCGGCACTCAAAGCGGCCATCGAAAACGGTGCCGACGCCGTCTATATCGGCCTGAAAGATGATACCAACGCCCGCCACTTTGCCGGTCTCAATTTTACAGAAAAGAAACTGCAGGAAGCGGTCAGTTTTGTGCATCAGCACCGACGCAAACTGCATATCGCGATTAACACCTTCGCGCATCCTGATGGTTATCAACGCTGGGAGCGCGCTGTGGATATGGCCGCGCAAATCGGTGCAGATGCGTTGATTCTCGCCGATCTGGCTATGCTGGAATATGCTGCAGCGCGTTATCCCCATATCGAACGCCACGTTTCTGTGCAGGCATCGGCAACCAATGAAGAGGCCATCCGCTTCTACCATCGCCACTTTGACGTCGCCCGCGTTGTTCTGCCTCGCGTTTTATCTATTCATCAGGTTAAACAGTTAGCTCGCGTCACACCTGTGCCGCTGGAAGTCTTTGCCTTTGGCAGCCTGTGCATCATGGCTGAAGGACGCTGCTATCTCTCCTCTTACCTGACGGGTGAGTCGCCAAATACCGTGGGCGCCTGCTCTCCGGCACGTTTTGTGCGCTGGCAGCAAACCCCGCAGGGGCTGGAATCACGCCTCAATGAAGTGCTGATCGACCGCTACCAGGATGGTGAAAACGCAGGCTATCCGACGCTGTGTAAAGGCCGCTATCTGGTCGATGGCGAGCGCTACCACGCGCTGGAAGAGCCCACCAGCCTGAATACGCTGGAATTATTGCCTGAACTGCTGGCCGCCAATATTGCCTCGGTGAAAATTGAGGGCCGTCAGCGCAGCCCGGCCTATGTGAGTCAGGTGGCCAAAGTCTGGCGACAGGCCATTGACCGCTGCATTGCCGATCCGCAGAACTTCGTGCCGCAATCCGCCTGGATGAACACGCTGGGTGCGATGTCAGAAGGCACGCAGACCACGCTTGGCGCTTACCATCGCAAATGGCAGTAGGAAACACGATGAAATATTCACTCGGACCCGTGCTCTGGTACTGGTCAAAAGAGACGTTAGAGGCGTTTTACCAGCAAGCCGCAACCAGCAGCGCGGATGTGATTTATCTTGGCGAAGCGGTGTGCAGCAAGCGTCGCGCCACTAAAGTGGGCGACTGGCTGGATATGGCGAAACAACTTGCCGACAGCGGCAAACAGGTCGTGCTCTCGACCCTCGCGCTAGTGCAAGCCTCGTCAGAGCTTAACGAACTCAAACGCTATGTCGATAACGGCGATTTCCTGCTGGAGGCCAGCGATCTCGGCGTGGTGAACCTGTGTGCTGAGCGCAAATTGCCATTTGTCGCAGGACACGCGCTGAACTGCTACAACGCCGTTACGCTGCGTCTGCTGCTTAAGCAAGGAATGATGCGCTGGTGCATGCCGGTAGAACTTTCGCGCGACTGGCTCATTAACTTGCTCGATCAGTGCGAAACGCTGGCTATTCGCGATCAGTTCGAAGTGGAAGTGCTGAGTTACGGGCATCTGCCGCTGGCCTATTCCGCGCGCTGCTTTACCGCACGCTCGGAAGACAGGCCGAAAGATGAGTGCGAAACCTGCTGCATTAAATATCCAAATGGACGCCGTATGCTGTCGCAGGAAAATCAGCAGGTGTTCGTGCTTAATGGCATCCAGACCATGAGCGGTTACGTTTACAACCTGGGCAATGAACTCAAGTCGATGGCGGGTATCGTGGACATGGTACGGTTGTCACCCATGGGGGAAGAGACGTTTGCCATGCTCGACGCCTTTCGCGCCAATGAAAATGGACAAGCGCCTTTGCCGCTGACAGCGAACAGTGACTGTAACGGCTACTGGCGACGTCTGCCGGGTCTGGAGCTCCAGGCTTAAGAAACCGCTCACTTTGTTAACAACAGTCATCAGATTTTAATGCACTATTAAAGATGCAGCTTTTCTGGCCGACGCATCCTGGATGCGCCAGGCTGGAAGAAGACCTTCAATCTGATGACTATGCTGTAGCAAAGTGAGCCGTTATGACCGACAAAACGATTGCCTTCTCGGTGTTGGATCTTGCACCGATCCCACAGGGCGCTTCTGCTAAAGAGGCCTTCGCCCATTCTCTTGATCTCGCAAGGCTTGCTGAAAAGCGCGGATACCATCGCTTCTGGCTGGCTGAGCACCACAATATGGTGGGTATCGCCAGTGCGGCGACATCCGTCTTGATTGGCTATCTGGCGGCCAATACCACCTCTCTGCATCTGGGTTCCGGCGGTGTCATGCTGCCAAATCATGCTCCGCTGGTGATTGCCGAACAATTCGGTACGCTTAACACCCTCTATCCGGGCCGTATCGATCTGGGTCTTGGGCGCGCGCCAGGTAGCGATCAACCAACCATGCGGGCACTGCGTCGCCATATGAGCGGCGATGTGGATAATTTCCCGCGCGATGTTGCCGAACTGGTGAACTGGTTTGATGCCAACGACCCGAATCCGCACGTTCGCCCGGTGCCGGGTTATGGCGAGAAAATCCCTGTATGGCTGCTCGGTTCCAGTCTTTATAGTGCTCAACTGGCGGCACAGCTTGGCCTGCCGTTTGCGTTTGCTTCGCACTTTGCACCGGATATGCTGTTCCAGGCGTTGCATCTGTATCGCACTCAATTCAAGCCTTCCGCGCGACTGGAAAAACCGTATGCCATGGTGTGCATCAATATCGTTGCGGCAGACAGTAACCGCGATGCGGAATTCCTGTTTACCTCCATGCAGCAGGCTTTCGTGAAATTGCGCCGTGGGGAAACCGGCCAGTTGCCACCACCGATCCAAAATATGGATCAGTTCTGGTCGCCGTCAGAGCAATATGGCGTACAGCAGGCGCTGGGGATGTCACTGGTGGGCGATAAGGCGAAAGTGCGCCACGGGCTGGAGTCTGTACTGCGTGAAACCCAGGCTGATGAGATTATGGTTAACGGACAAATCTTTGATCACCAGGCGCGTTTGCATTCGTTTGATTTGGCGATGCAGGTGAAAGAGGAACTGCTGGGTTAGGTTTTTCCCGGATGCAGCGCGCTGTGCTTTATCCGGGTTACCCCACCCGTAGCCCGGCTAAGCAGAGCGCCAGCCGGGACAGGAGCATTAACGGTAAACCGGCAATAGATCAAAGCTCGACAGCACATGCACCAGCGCATTGCCCACGCCAAACACAAGGATCAGCGCAGTCATCGGCTTGCCGCCCCAGACGCGAAAACGCGGGCTGCCAAAGCGTTTACGCGATGCGTTAGCCAGTAAAGCGGGAACAATTGCCGCCCAGATTGTCGCCGCCAGCCCCGCATAACCAATCGCGTAGAGAAAGCCATTTGGCCACAACAAACCACCAACAATCGGAGGCAGAAACGTCAGCAGCGCGGTTTTAAAACGCCCCTGTGCCGAATCATCAAAACCGAACAGATCGGCCAGATAGTCAAACAGGCCCAGGGTCACGCCAAGGAAAGAACTCGCCACCGCAAAGTTGGAGAAGACCACCAGCAGCAGATCCAGACTGCGGCTGTTCAGCACGCCGCTTAACGCCTGCACCAGCACATCAATATTGCCGCCCTTCTGGGCAATGCCGATAAACTCCGGACGTGGAATATTCCCCATCGTGCCCAGCAGCCACACCATATACAGGGCCAGCGCCAGCAACGTGCCATATACCAGGCAACGTGCGATAGTGCGCGGATCTTTACCGTAGAACTTCATCAGGCTCGGCACGTTACCGTGGTAACCAAACGACGCCAGACAAAACGGCAGTGTCATCAGCAAGTACGGCGTATAGGACGCATTGCTTTCCGCCACATTGAATAATGTCGCGGGCTGAACATGCCCCAGCAAACTGCCGAAGGTGAGGAAAAAAGTGATAACTTTCGCCCCCAGCACTATCGCCGTCATCCGGCTCACTGCGCGGGTAGATAGCCAGACAATAAAGGCGACCAGCAGCGCAAACCCAAGGCCTGCAATACGAGACGGGACGTTTAACGACAGCTCAGCAAAGGTGTGATGCAGAATAGAACCGCTCGCTGAAATATAAGCGTAGGTCAGGATATAGAGCACAAAAGCGATGGAGAGACCGTTAATCACATTCCAGCCGTTGCCCAGCAAATCTTTGGTAATGGTATCGAAGCTCGCACCAATGCGGTAATTGAGGTTCGCTTCCAGAATCATTAGCCCGGAATGCAGCATACAAAACCAGGTGAACACCAGGGCCGCTATCGACCAAAAGAACCACGCGCCTGACATGACCACTGGCAGTGAAAACATCCCCGCACCAATCACCGTTCCGCCAATAATCACCACACCGGCAAGCAACGAAGGGGTCGCTTGTGTGGTTGTCAGTGTTGCCATGCTATCTTCTCCAGTAAGGTAAAATACCGATGCATTGTACCAGTACAAGAGTACATAACAGATAAAAGAAACCCCGATGTTTTGCACCGGGGTTGTATCAATTACTTTACGAAGTGTAAAGCTGGCTTACTGCGCGATTATGCGTCACCGAAACGACGACGGCTGGAGCCTTCTTCGCGGTCACGACGCGGAGCGCGACGTTCGCCACTGAAGTTACGACCTTCGCTACGACCGCCTTCACGACGCTCACCACCGAAGCTGCGACCACCTTCACGGCGTTCACCACCGCCGAAGCTGCGGCCACCTTCGCGACGCTCACCACCGCCACGACGCTCAGGACGCGGCTGTGCATCACCCAGAAGCTGCATGTTCATCGGCTTGTTCAGGATGCGGGTGCGAGTAAAGTGCTGCAGAACTTCGCCCGGCATGCCTTTCGGCAGTTCGATGGTAGAGTGGGTACCGAACAGCTTGATGTTACCGATATAACGGCTGCTGATGTCGCCTTCGTTAGCAATCGCGCCAACGATATGACGAACTTCCACACCATCATCACGGCCAACTTCAATACGGTACAGTTCCATTTCGCCAGCATCACGACGTTCACGACGCGGACGATCTTCACCACCACGCTCAGGACGGTCGCCACGCGGACCACGGTCGTTACGATCGCCACGGCGTTCAAAGCGGTCGTCGCGCTCACGGAATTCACGCTTAGGACGCATCGGCGCGTCTGGCGGAACGATCAGCGCACGTTCACCCTGTGCCATTTTCAGCAGAGCAGCGGCCAGCGTTTCGAGATCCAGCTCTTCACCTTCCGCAGACGGCTGGATTTTCGCCAGCAGAGCACGGTACTGATCCAGATCGCTGCTTTCCAGCTGCTGCTGTACTTTCGCGGCGAATTTTTCCAGACGGCGTTTGCCCAGCAGTTCTGCGTTCGGCAGTTCTACTTCTGGAATAGTCAGCTTCATGGTGCGTTCGATGTTACGCAGCAGACGACGTTCGCGGTTCTCAACAAACAGCAACGCACGACCAGCGCGACCTGCACGACCGGTACGGCCGATACGGTGAACGTAAGATTCGGAATCCATCGGGATGTCATAGTTAACAACCAGGCTGATACGCTCAACGTCCAGGCCACGTGCTGCCACGTCGGTTGCAATCAGGATATCCAGACGACCGTCTTTCAGACGCTCCAGAGTCTGCTCACGCAGGGCCTGGTTCATGTCGCCATTCAGCGCGGCGCTGTTATAGCCACTACGCTCCAGCGCTTCTGCCACTTCCAGGGTCGCGTTTTTGGTACGAACGAAGATGATCGCCGCATCAAAATCTTCTGCTTCCAGGAAACGTACCAGCGCTTCGTTTTTACGCATGCCGTACACAGACCAGTAGCTCTGGCTGATGTCCGGGCGAGTAGTCACGCTGGACTGAATGCGCACTTCCTGCGGCTCTTTCATAAAGCGGCGGGTAATGCGGCGAATCGCTTCCGGCATGGTTGCAGAGAACAGTGCGGTCTGATGACCGTCCGGGATCTCCGCCATGATGGTTTCAACGTCTTCGATGAAGCCCATACGCAACATTTCATCGGCTTCGTCCAGCACCAGACCGCTCAGTTTAGAGAGATCCAGCGTACCGCGTTTCAGGTGGTCAAGCAGACGACCCGGGGTACCGACAACAATCTGAGGCCCTTGACGCAGGGCGCGTAACTGCACGTCATAACGCTGGCCGCCATAAAGGGCAACCACGTTCACGCCGCGCATATGTTTAGAGAAATCTGTCATGGCTTCGGCAACCTGAACCGCAAGTTCGCGGGTCGGCGCCAGCACCAGGATTTGCGGTGCTTTCAGCTCAGGATCAAGATTGTTCAGCAGCGGTAATGAAAACGCTGCGGTTTTGCCGCTACCCGTCTGGGCCATACCCAGTACGTCGCGACCGCCCAGCAGATGCGGAATGCACTCTGCCTGGATTGGAGATGGTTTTTCGTAACCCAGATCGTTAAGGGCTTCAAGGATAGGAGCCTTCAGGCCCAGATCTGCAAAAGTGGTTTCGAATTCAGCCATGTAGTACGTGTGCCTCGATATTAATGGCGGCCAGTCTACATAACTCATCGTGAAAATTTTCGGTAATTTTCATTAAAAGTGTGAACCGGCTCAAAGTAGGTGTATTAACGAACAACAACGCCCTCACCCGCGAAGGTGATGGCAATCAAAGTAATGATTACGGGCTGATGTGTACGTCAGCTATTGCTGGTCCGATTCTGCCAGGTCATCTTGCTCCTGGCCCAAGAGCGCTAATTCCAACAATGCATAACGGTGCTCAACAAAATTATGAACGTTGTTAGCCACCGCTAATTTGAACAGTGCCGCAGCGCTGTCCTTTTCCCCCAGACTTAGGTAGTACTTACCTAAATAGAAGTTGGTTTCACTGAGATGCTCAGCGAGCGAGGTGTTATCCGTTGCGTCTGCCTTCAGGCGGTTCATTAGCTCTTGTTCGCTAATATCGCCAAGGTAGAACTCGACAATGTTCCATCCCCATTGCTCTTTGCCCGATTTTTCGAAGCGTTGTTTCAGCGCTTCTTTAGCCTGCTTCTCATCGAGCTTCCGCTCAACGATGTAAAGCCACAGACTCCGGAAAGGGTCATTGGGATCGTCTTGATAAAACGCCAGCAGATCATCTTGCGCTAACTTATCGCGACCGCCGTAATATAATGCGATACCGCGATTCAAGTGCGCGTAGTTGTAAGTTGGATCAAGCTCAAGTACAGAATCAAACGCTTCATAGGCAGCATCAAAATTGCCTGCCTGCGTTAAATAAATGCCTAAGTAATTGAATACTTCCGGCATATCCGGTCGGATGGCCAGCGCTTGTGAAAAATCATTTCGCGCCAGTGCTCTCAAACCAAGACTATCATACAATACTCCGCGCTCATATAAAAGCTGTGCGCGTTCATCATCGGATAAAGCCCGACTGGCAAGAATTTGTTCCATGCGCGCCAGAATCACTTCTTGCTGCAAAGTCGGTTGCAATGGCACCGCGAGGACTTCGCTCTTACGCCAGGCAGAGTTGCTGCATCCTGCCAGCGTTAAAGCTGTCGCAACGAAACACCAGCGCAAAAAAGGCTTCATTTCCCACTCCCGAAGACAACAATTGGATGAACGTCCTGTCCCCCGGCTGCAAACACGGCGTCCTGCCAGTTAAATAACCCTCCGCTTTCGCGGAGGGCAAACACCATTTTACTCGCCCTGCTCTGCTTGCGGCGCTTCCGGCGCTGCTTCAGGCTGAGTTTGTTCAGTGGCTTCTTTAATGCTAAGACGAATACGGCCCTGGCGATCAACTTCCAGAACTTTCACCGGTACTTCCTGACCCATCTGCAGATAGTCAGTCACTTTCTCAACGCGTTTGTCAGCGATCTGAGAGATGTGAACCAGACCTTCTTTACCGCCGCCGATGGCAACGAACGCGCCAAAGTCAACAATGCGGGTCACTTTACCGTTGTAGATACGACCTACTTCGATTTCTGCAGTGATCTCTTCGATACGACGAATAGCGAATTTCGCTTTCTCGCCATCGGTCGCTGCGATTTTCACGGTGCCGTCATCTTCGATTTCGATGGTAGTGCCGGTTTCTTCGGTCAGCGCACGAATCACAGAGCCACCTTTACCGATGACGTCTTTGATTTTGTCCGGGTTGATCTTGATGGTGTGGATACGCGGTGCGAATTCAGAGATATCGCCGCGCGGCGCATTGATCGCCTGCTCCATCACGCTCAGGATGTGCAAACGAGCACCTTTAGCCTGGTTCAGCGCAACCTGCATGATCTCTTTGGTGATGCCTTCAATTTTGATATCCATCTGCAGTGCAGAGATACCGTCGCGGGAGCCCGCTACTTTGAAGTCCATATCGCCAAGGTGATCTTCATCGCCCAGGATGTCAGAAAGAACAACAAAGTTGTCGCCTTCTTTCACCAGGCCCATTGCGATACCCGCAACGGCTGCTTTGATCGGTACGCCTGCGTCCATCAGAGCCAAAGAAGCGCCACACACGGAAGCCATGGAAGAAGAACCGTTGGATTCGGTGATTTCAGACACCACACGAACGGTGTACGGGAATTTATCCGCTTCCGGCATTACAGCCAGTACACCGCGCTTCGCCAGACGACCGTGACCAATTTCACGACGCTTCGGCGAGCCAACCATACCGGTTTCACCTACGGAGTACGGAGGGAAGTTGTAATGGAACAGGAAGCTGTCAGTGCGCTCACCCATCAGCTCATCAATGATCTGCGCATCACGGGCTGTACCCAGCGTTGCGGTAACCAGAGCCTGAGTTTCACCACGGGTAAACAGCGCGGAACCGTGAGTACGCGGCAATACGCCAGTGCGCACGTCCAGACCACGGATCATGTCTTTTTCGCGACCATCGATACGCGGTTCGCCTGCCAGTACGCGGCTACGAACAACATTTTTCTCGATAGCGTGCAGGATGTCGCCCAGCTCGTTGGCATCCAGGGTTTCATCTTCTGCAACCAGCGCAGCTACAACGTCAGATTTAATGACATCAACCTGAGCATAACGCTCTTGTTTGTCAGTGATGCGGTAAGCATCGCTCAGACGCGCTTCAGCCAGAGCAGCAACGCGTGCGTTCAGCGCTTCGTTGACGGCTTCTGGCTGCCAGTCCCAACGCGGTTTGCCCGCTTCTTTTACCAGGTCGTTAATGGCCTGGATAACAACCTGCTGCTGTTCGTGGCCAAATACGACTGCGCCCAGCATCTGGTCTTCGCTCAGCAATTCTGCTTCGGATTCCACCATCAATACCGCACCTTCGGTACCCGCTACCACCAGGTCCAGTTTGCTGGACTTCAGTTCTTCCTGGGTCGGGTTCAGTACGTATTGATCGTTAATGTAACCCACGCGCGCTGCGCCAATCGGTCCATTGAACGGAATACCTGACAGAGACAGTGCTGCGGAAGCACCAATCATAGAAACGATATCCGGGTTAACCTGCGGGTTAACGGAAACCACGGTTGCAATAACCTGAACTTCGTTAACGAAGCCTTCCGGGAACAGCGGACGAACCGGGCGGTCAATCAGACGCGCAATCAGAGTTTCGCCTTCGCTTGGACGGCCTTCACGACGGAAGAAACCACCCGGGATTTTACCAGCAGCGTAGGTACGCTCTTGATAGTTAACAGTTAACGGGAAGAAATCCTGGCCCGGTTTAGCTTTTTTAGCGCCCACAACGGTAACGAATACCGCAGTGTCATCCATGCTAACCATAACGGCTGCCGTCGCCTGACGTGCCATCATGCCGGTTTCCAGCGTAACGGTATGTTGGCCGTACTGGAATTTACGAACGATCGGATTAAGCAAAATATTATCCTTTCTTAATCTTAATGAATGACAGCAACCCCCAGGGATGCTGTCGTTTAAACCCGATCTTCCTGCATCCTCGCGACTAATGACAACCCTAACCCCGCTCTCGTGGGTAAAGCCTCTCATTAGCCGCGCGAACCTCTGCAACGAAGATCATTCATAGCAACAATACATTATTGTACTGTTAATTACTGCCGTCTGGTTGAAAAAAGGGGCCTTACGGCCCCTTTCTTGAAACTCGCAAGAATTAGCGACGCAGACCCAGACGCTCGATCAGCGCGGTGTAGCGTGCAACATCTTTACGTTTCAGGTAGTCGAGCAGTTTACGACGCTGAGAAACCATACGCAGCAGACCACGACGGCTGTGGTGATCTTTTTTGTGCTCTGCAAAGTGGCCCTGCAGGTGGTTGATCTGTGCAGTCAGCAGTGCAACCTGAACTTCGGTAGAACCGCTGTCGTTTTCGCCACGACCAAACTCAGAAACGATTTTTGCTTTAGCTTCAACGCTTAGAGACATTTTGTACTCCAGTGATAAAAAAATGAGAGGGTGCCGATCTCTAATTCAGCAACCCCGGAATTAATACCAGATATTGTTAAACAATTGACCCGGCATTAAGCGCCAATATTCTACTCTCAGTGGCTGGTTATCGCAAGACGAGGCTTAGACTGGCGGGTACTCAACCACCAGACGACGCGGAGCAACACGCCCTTCGTCATCCATTTCGCCCATGCCGATAAATTTCGCCTCTTCACCTTCAGTGACACGCACCAGACCTTCATGCGGCACATCGGTGGTTCGCACTGGATTACCGTTGCGGAAGTAAACCGACGAAGTCAACGGAAGGTTAACAACAGGGTAGTCAGCTGCCGGGCTATCCATGGGCATTAACAACGGATCGAGTAATTGAGCCGCCGGGATATCACGTTGCTCAGCTTGCGCGACCAGGTCATGCAATTGTTCCAGCGTCACCATTCGCTCAGCAGGATATTTACTCACCGCCAGACGGCGCAGATAAATCACATGTGCGCCACAGCCCAGTTTCTCGCCCAGATCGTCAACAATCGTACGAATATAGGTGCCTTTCGAGCAGTGAACTTCCAGTTCCAGTTCATCGCCTTCGTGGCGGATGAACAACAGTTCATACACCGTAATAGGTCGGGCTTCACGTGGAACTTCGATACCCTGGCGCGCGTATTCATACAGCTTTTTGCCCTGATATTTCAGTGCAGAATACATTGAGGGTATTTGTTCGATATCGCCACGAAAGGTCTCCAGCGCGGCGGCAAGTTGCTCAGCGCTAAAATCGACCGGACGCTCTTCGACGATTTGACCATCAGCATCAGAAGTATCGGTGCGCTGGCCCAGCTTCGCAATCACACGGTAACGCTTGTCAGAATCCAGCAGATACTGAGAGAACTTTGTCGCCTCCCCCAGACAAACCGGTAGCATACCCGTGGCCAACGGATCCAACGCGCCAGTATGCCCGGCACGATTGGCATTAAAGAGACGTTTAACTTTTTGCAGTACATCATTGCTGGATGCACCTTGTGGTTTATCCAGCAACAGCACGCCGTGCACATCGCGACCGCGACGACGAGGACGACTCATCAGTCCTCCTTGCTGTCGTCCGTTGGGTTCACACGACGTTCATCGTCATGTTTCACCACGCTGGTGACGAGGTTAGACATACGCATCCCTTCCACCAGTGAGTTGTCGTAGAAGAAGGTCAGTTCTGGCACGATACGCAGGCGCATAGCTTTGCCGAGCAGCGTACGGATGAAACCGGATGCTTCCTGCAGCGCTTTGATGCCCGCTTTAACGGCGGCTTCATCTTTGTCGTTCAGGAAGGTCACAAACACTTTGGCATAGGCCAGATCGCGAGAGACTTCAACGCCCGATACAGTCGTCATCATGCCAACACGCGGGTCTTTAATTTCGCGCTGCAGGATGATGGCGATTTCTTTCTGCATCTCCTGGGCTACGCGCTGTGGGCGACCAAATTCTTTCGCCATAATAAATTCTCCAGACAAAAAAGGGGCTTATAGCCCCTTTTGAAATTCATACCGGGTGGCGCTGCGCTTCCCCGGTCTACGCTAATCAATTTTCTAAGCTTTTGGGATTCCGGCAAGGCGGCACGCTCATCAATCCCCGGGAGCATAGATAACTATGTGACCGGGGTGAGTGAACGTAACCAACACAGTGGCGGCCCAAAAGCCGACGAAAATTAATCGATGCTACGTTGGATCTCGATAATTTCGAACACTTCGATCATATCGCCAACGCGAACGTCGTTGTAGTTCTTAACGCCGATACCACATTCCATGCCGTTACGGACTTCGTTAACGTCATCTTTGAAGCGGCGCAGGGATTCCAGCTCGCCTTCATAGATAACCACGTTGTCACGCAGGACGCGGATTGGGTTATGGCGTTTAATCGTGCCTTCGGTAACCATACAGCCCGCGATCGCACCGAATTTCGGTGATTTGAACACGTCACGAACCTCAGCCAGACCAATGATCTGCTGTTTCAGTTCCGGAGACAGCATGCCGCTCATCGCTGCTTTCACTTCGTCGATCAGGTTATAGATGACGGAGTAGTAACGCAGATCCAGACCTTCGGCTTCGATCACGCGGCGCGCAGAGGCGTCGGCACGAACGTTAAAGCCAACCAGAATGGCATTCGAAGCCGTTGCAAGGGTAGCATCGGTTTCGGTGATACCACCAACACCGGAACCTACGATCTTCACTTTCACTTCGTCAGTAGACAGTTTCAGCAGAGAATCGGTGATCGCTTCCACAGAACCCTGAACGTCCGCTTTCAGAACGACGTTCACTTCGTGGACTTCGCCTTCGGTCATGTTGGCGAACATATTTTCCAGTTTGGATTTCTGCTGACGCGCCAGTTTGACTTCGCGGAATTTACCCTGACGATACAGTGCAACTTCACGCGCTTTCTTCTCGTCACGAACAACCGTCGCTTCATCACCCGCTGCCGGAACACCAGACAGGCCGAGGATTTCAACCGGAATAGACGGACCCGCTTCGCTAACTTCACGACCAAGCTCATCACGCATCGCACGTACGCGGCCATATTCAAAGCCACACAGAACGATATCGCCTTTGTGCAGAGTACCTTCGCGTACCAGAACGGAAGCAACCGGGCCACGACCTTTATCCAGGAAGGATTCGATCACAACACCGCTCGCCATACCGGTACGGATAGCTTTCAGTTCAAGAACTTCAGCCTGCAGCAGGATAGCGTCAAGCAGCTCGTCGATACCGGTACCCGCTTTTGCAGATACATGAACGAACTGGCTTTCGCCGCCCCACTCTTCCGGCATAATGCCGTACTGGGACAATTCATTCTTAACGCGATCCGGATCCGCTTCTGGCTTATCGATTTTGTTCACTGCAACAACAACCGGTACCTGCGCCGCTTTTGCGTGCTGGATAGCTTCGATTGTTTGCGGCATCACGCCATCGTCAGCAGCCACAACCAGAACCACGATATCCGTTGCCTGCGCACCACGTGCACGCATCGCGGTAAACGCGGCGTGGCCCGGGGTATCCAGGAAGGTGATCATGCCGTTTTCGGTTTCGACGTGGTATGCACCGATGTGCTGGGTAATGCCGCCCGCTTCACCTGAGGCTACTTTCGTTGAACGAATGTAGTCCAGCAGAGAGGTTTTACCGTGGTCAACGTGACCCATGATGGTCACGACCGGCGCACGCGGTTCAGCCGCAGCACCCGTATCACGGTCGCTCATTACCGCTTCTTCCAGCTCGTTTTCACGACGGAGGATAACTTTGTGGCCCATTTCTTCGGCTACAAGCTGTGCGGTTTCCTGGTCGATAACCTGGTTGATGGTGGCCATTGCGCCCAGTTTCATCATCGCTTTGATGACCTGAGAGCCTTTCACCGCCATTTTGTTAGCCAGCTCGCCAACGGTCAGCGTTTCACCGATCACAACGTCACGGTTAACTGCCTGTGCAGGCTTCTGGAAGCTCTGTTGCAGGGCAGAACCTTTACGCTGTTTGCCGCCTTTACCACCGCGAATGGCCGCACGGGCTTCTTCACGATCGGCTTTGCTTTCGGCATGCTTGTTGCCTTTTTTCGCTGGGCGTGCCGCTTTCGCGTTACGACCACGACCACGACCACCTTCGACTTCACGGTCGCTATCGTCCTCAGCCTGGCGTGCATGGTGAGAAGTGGTTACATGATAGTCGCTGCTTTCTTCTTCTTTATCGCTGCTGGCATTCCAACGGGATTCGTTTTCCTCAGCCATGCGACGAGCTTCTTCCGCTACGCGACGCGCATTTTCTTCCAGCTTACGACGAGCCTCCTCTTCCGCTTTGCGCTTAAGATCTTGCGCTTCAGCTTCACGACGGGCTTTTTCACCCTGGGCTGTCCTGGTCATTTCGTCAGATTGTTGGTTGCTCACTTTGCTATTTTCCGCAGCTTCACGTTTTGCTTTATCAGCAGACTCGCGTTTGGCTTTTTCATCCGCTTCACGCTTCGCTCTTTCTTCGGCATCACGTTTGGCTTTTTCCTCGGCTTCGCGCTTAGCAGCTTCCTCTGCTTCACGACGGGCCTTATCCTCCGCTTCACGCTTCGCCTCTTCTTCCGCTGCGAGACGTTCCGCCTCTTGTGGATCGCGTTTTACAAAGGTGCGTTTTTTACGGACTTCGATCTGCACCGATTTACTTTTCCCACCGGTGCCCTGAATGCTTAATGTGCTACGCGTCTTGCGCTGCAACGTCAGCTTGTCAGGACCTGAGCCGTGTTCACGGTTCAGATGCGCTAACAGCGTCTGTTTTTCTTGTGCCGTCACTGAGTCTTCAGCGGACTTACGGATCCCTGCATCAGCAAATTGCTGTACCAGGCGGTCCACAGAGGTCTGAATCTCAGCGGCCAGCGTTTTTACGGTTACATCTGTCATGCTGTTCCTTCCTGCTACAGTTTATTACGCTTCGCCACCAAACCAGCAAATATTACGTGCGGCCATGATGAGCTCCCCGGCTTTCTCGTCGGTCAAACCGTCGATATCGCTCAGGTCATCTACGCCCTGGTCGGCGAGATCTTCCAGCGTACAAACACCGCGGGCTGCCAGTTTAAACGCCAACGCACGATCCAAACCTTCCAGGTTCAGCAGATCTTCAGCCGGTTCTTTATTACCGATGCTTTCTTCCTGCGCCAGAGCCAGGGTGGTCAGGGCATTTTTCGCGCGTTCACGCAGGGCTTCAACGGTATCTTCATCCAGACCGTCGATTTCCAGCAGCTCTTTCATTGGCACATAGGCCAGTTCTTCCAGCGTGGAGAAACCTTCTTCAACCAGAACAGTGGCGAAGTCTTCGTCAATGTCGAGGTAGCGAGTGAAGGTGTCGATCGCTGCATGGGCTTCTGCCTGATGCTTCGCCTGCAGGTCTTCAACGGTCATCACGTTGAGTTCCCAGCCGCTCAGCTGCGAAGCCAGACGAACGTTCTGGCCATTACGGCCAATCGCCTGAGCCAGGTTACCGGCTTCAACGGCGATATCCATGGTGTGCTTGTCTTCATCAACAACGATAGAAGCAACATCAGCAGGTGCCATGGCGTTAATAACGAACTGCGCCGGGTTATCATCCCACAGGACGATATCGATTCGCTCGCCGCCCAGTTCGGTTGATACTGCCTGAACACGTGCGCCACGCATCCCTACACACGCACCGACCGGGTCGATACGTTTGTCGTTGGTTTTCACAGCAATTTTTGCACGAGAACCAGGATCGCGAGCAGCCGCTTTGATTTCGATAACTTCTTCGCCGATTTCCGGTACTTCAATGCGGAACAGTTCGATCAGCATCTCAGGTTTGGAACGCGTCACGAACAACTGTGCACCACGCGCTTCGGGACGTACAGCGTAGAGCACGCCGCGAATACGGTCGCCCGGACGGAAGTTTTCACGCGGCAGCATGTCTTCACGCAGAATGACCGCTTCGGCATTGCTACCCAGATCAAGCGTGATGTTGTCGCGGTTCACTTTCTTCACCACACCCGTGATGATCTCGCCTTCATGCTCACGGAACTGGTCAACAACCATTGCACGTTCAGCTTCGCGCACTTTCTGCACGATAACCTGTTTTGCCGTTTGGGTGGTAATACGGTCAAAGGTGACAGATTCAATCTGGTCTTCAACAAAATCACCAACATTCATGCTTTCGTCTTCGAAGCGAGCCGCTTCCAGCGTAATTTCGCGCGTCGGCTGGGTAACTTCTTCGACCACAACCCAACGGCGGAACGTATCGAAATCACCGCTCTTACGATCGATCTCTACGCGGACATCAATCTCTTGCTCGTATTTTTTCTTGGTTGCTGTAGCCAGAGCACTTTCCAGCGCTTCGAAGATTTTTTCACGCGGCAGCGCTTTTTCGTTAGAAACAGCTTCAACAACAGCCAAAATTTCTTTATTCATCGGGGGCCTTTCACCTCAATCCAGACTGTTAAAAGTGGGGGACCAGGTTCGCTTTCTGAATGTTGCTCAATGCGAACACTTCATCTTTACCTTCGACCGTAACGGTGATCATCTCGCCATCGACACCTTTGATAACGCCTTGCCATTTGCGACGGTTCTGTACCGCCATACGCAAGACCAGCGACACCTCTTCACCCGTAAAACGCGCGTAGTGTTCCGCTGTAAATAAGGGACGATCAAGGCCTGGTGAGGACACTTCCAGGTTATAAGCAACGGTAATAGGATCTTCAACATCCATCACCGCGCTGACCTGGTGGCTGACATCGGCACAATCATCAACATTGATGCCATCTTCACTATCAATATAGATGCGCAGTGTAGATGTGCGACCACGCACAAATTCAATACCAACCAGCTCGTAGCCCAGTGCTTCAACCGGTGCTGTGATCATCTCTGTTAATTTTTGCTCTAATGTGGACAAGCCCACCCCCAAGACATAAAAAAAGGGCGTAA
This sequence comes from Phytobacter sp. RSE-02, assembly GCF_040578655.1. Classification (NCBI taxonomy): domain Bacteria; kingdom Pseudomonadati; phylum Pseudomonadota; class Gammaproteobacteria; order Enterobacterales; family Enterobacteriaceae; genus Phytobacter; species Phytobacter sp. RSE-02. The sequence goes on from NZ_JBEULY010000011.1 coordinate 69,659, forward strand.
AGCCCAGTTATTCCGTAGTCAGATAACAAAAAACCCCGATAAATCGGGGCTTTAAATAACTGAACCCTATAGCCGCAACTGCGGCCTGGAGAACCTTCCGGGAGTATTTTTTTCAAATCCAGCGACGAAGGCGTTAAGTCTTCATAGTATATTTGAAAAAGAACACTTAGGGAAAGTGGTTGCGGGGGCCGGATTTGAACCGACGACCTTCGGGTTATGAGCCCGACGAGCTACCAGGCTGCTCCACCCCGCGCCTGAAACGTGGCAAATTCTACTCGGTTAGCAGAAGATTTGCAAATAATGCTGGGATTTGGTACCGAAGACGGGACGTATAATCTGCGTACATTATATTGATAAACATAACTATCTGTCAACCCTGACAGATATGCCTTTTATGCGCCCGGACTTGTATTATCATGCGCAATGGCGGATGCATTTTCAGAGGGCATTATCAGCCATTATTGCGATGAAAATTGCACTCTTCTCTTCCTGTCATCGCCAAAAGATGTTTAAATGAAAACTCATTTATTTTGCATAACCATTCATTATCGCAACAACAGTGAATGGTATTAAACATCATGGCGTGGCTGTTAAGTCTCTCACCATAGGTATATTAAGCAGGGATTTATTTTATGACGACGATTCTCAAGCATCTTCCGGTTGGTCAACGTATTGGTATCGCCTTCTCAGGGGGCCTGGATACCAGCGCGGCATTGCTGTGGATGCGCAAAAAAGGTGCCGTTCCTTACGCATACACTGCGAATCTGGGTCAACCGGACGAGGACGACTATGACGCAATTCCTCGTCGTGCAAAGGAATATGGCGCGGAGAATGCCCGCCTGATCGACTGCCGTAAGCAACTGGTTGCCGAAGGCATTGCCGCAATTCAGTGCGGCGCGTTTCATAACACAACGGGCGGCCTGACCTACTTCAACACCACCCCGCTCGGTCGTGCGGTAACCGGTACCATGCTCGTTGCTGCAATGAAAGAAGATGGCGTTAACATCTGGGGCGATGGCAGTACCTATAAAGGTAATGATATTGAGCGCTTCTATCGTTATGGCCTGTTGACCAACGCCGAGCTGAAAATCTATAAGCCGTGGCTGGATACCGATTTTATTGATGAGCTGGGCGGCCGTCAGGAAATGTCCGAATTCATGATCGCCTGTGGTTTCGACTACAAAATGTCCGTGGAAAAAGCGTATTCCACCGACTCGAACATGCTCGGCGCAACGCATGAAGCGAAGGACCTCGAATTCCTGAACTCCAGTGTGAAGATCGTAAACCCGATCATGGGCGTTAAGTTCTGGGATGAAAATGTAAAAATCCCGGCAGAAGAAGTGACCGTACGTTTTGAGCAAGGCCATCCGGTTGCCCTGAACGGTAAAACGTTTAGCGATGATGTTGAGCTAATGATGGAAGCTAACCGGATCGGTGGCCGTCACGGTCTGGGCATGAGCGACCAGATTGAAAACCGTATCATCGAAGCGAAAAGCCGCGGCATCTATGAAGCACCAGGGATGGCATTGCTGCATATCGCTTATGAACGTCTGCTGACCGGTATTCACAACGAAGACACTATTGAGCAGTATCATGCGCATGGTCGTCAGTTGGGTCGTTTGCTGTATCAGGGCCGCTGGTTTGACTCTCAGGCACTGATGCTGCGTGATGGTCTGCAACGCTGGGTGGCGAGCCAGATTACGGGCGAAGTGACGCTGGAACTGCGTCGCGGTAACGACTACTCCATCCTGAATACTGTGTCTGATAACCTGACTTATAAGCCAGAACGTCTGACCATGGAGAAAGGCGATTCCGTATTCTCTCCGGATGATCGTATTGGTCAGTTGACGATGCGTAACCTGGACATTACCGATACACGTGAAAAACTGTTCGGTTATGCGCAGTCCGGTCTTCTTTCCGCCTCTTCTGCGACAGGTCTGCCGCAGGTAGAAAATCTGGAAAACAAAGCTAAATAAGCGCTGATCAAAAATGAGAAAAGCCGCGAAAGCGGCTTTTTTTATGCCACGCATTTATGCAGTAACATCACGCCATGGAGAAGATAGCCATCAACCCGTGTCCGAGTCACATACATTCAGGTGCATGGCCTTTTCTACAGACGAAAAAAGACGCTTATTAGCGTCTTTTTTCGGAATATTGGTACCGAGGATGGGACTCGAACCCACAAGCCCGTTAGGGCACTACCACCTCAAGGTAGCGTGTCTACCAATTCCACCACCTCGGTACGACGACTTCTTATTTCGGGATATCGCTGCTCGGCTGCGCCGGAGCTGCTGGCTGAGTCTGCTCAGTTTGAGCCGGAGCACTCAGTCTTTCCCATTCACTTCCTTTATTGGTTTTGTTGGTATTAATGTTACCCAGCACCAGACTGATGATGAAGAACAGTGTCGCCAACACAGCGGTCATACGGGTCATGAAGTTACCAGAACCACTTGAACCGAACAACGTTGCAGAAGCGCCTGCGCCAAATGAGGCTCCCATATCAGCGCCTTTACCTTGCTGCAGCATGATTAAACCAACAAGGCCAATTGCCACAATAAGGAAAACAACTAAAAGAGCTTCGTACATAATCAACCTGTTCCTTGCGGGGTTGCCGCATGCCAATGCTTCAAACCAATAAAAGTGGGGTTGTTAATGTTTCCCACTGAAGCGGGTGTGAATACTAACCAAAGCGAATCACCTTCGCAAGGCCATTTTAATCGCATTTTATCAAGTGAGGAAAAAAACAGCAAAAACGGGGATGTCGCGCATTAAAAAGGCAGCAAACGCCGCCTTTTTAGACACTTAATGGCCGTTAAACCGCTTTAACCGCATCGGCGATACGGTTGGCAAATGCGACAACGTGCTCTTCAACCTCGCCTTCCACCATGACGCGAATCAGTGGTTCAGTGCCGGATTTACGCAACAGCACGCGGCCACGATTCCCCAGTGCCGCTTCAACCTCAGCGGTCACGCTTTTAACCTGCTCATCTTCAAGCGGATCAATATCACTGGAGGTGTAACGCACATTCACCAGTACCTGAGGGAACATTGTCATCCCGCTGCACAAATCATGCAGGCTCATATGATTACGCACCATCGCCGCCACAACCTGCAAGCCCGCGACAATGCCATCGCCTGTCGTGGTTTTGTCCAGCAGAATGACGTGGCCCGAGTTCTCCGCACCAAGGCGCCAGCCTTTCTCCTGCAATTTCTCCAGCACATAGCGGTCGCCCACTTTCGCACGTGCAAACGGAATGCCGAGCTGTTTGAGCGCCAGTTCCAGCCCCATATTGCTCATCAGTGTACCGACAGCACCGCCGCGCAGTTGGCCCTGACGCAGGGCTTCGCGAGCGATGATATAGAGAATTTGGTCACCATCGACTTTGTTACCTTCGTGGTCAACCATGATCACGCGGTCACCGTCGCCATCAAAAGCGATACCTAAATCTGCTTTTTCACTCAGAACGCGTTGCTGCAATGCCCGGACATCCGTAGCGCCACAGTTTTCATTGATGTTGACGCCATCAGGCTCGCAACCCATTGCGATCACTTTCGCACCCAGCTCACGGAAGACACTCGGGGCAATGTGGTAGGTAGCACCGTTCGCGCAGTCCACAACGATTTTAAGCGTGTTCAGGCTGAGCTCGTTCGGGAATGTGGCTTTGCAAAATTCGATATAGCGGCCAGCGGCATCCACGATACGGCTGGCTTTCCCCAGCTCTGCAGAATCCACACAGGTCAGTTCTTTTTCCATCTCAGCTTCAATGGCTTCTTCTACCGCATCCGGCAGCTTGGTACCGTCAATAGAAAAGAACTTAATGCCGTTGTCATAGAAAGGGTTATGTGATGCGGAGATGACAATCCCCGCTTCCGCACGAAACGTACGGGTCAGGTATGCCACTGCGGGAGTCGGCATCGGCCCGGTAAAAGAGGCAGATAACCCCGCAGCAGCGAGACCCGCTTCGAGTGCAGATTCCAGCATATAGCCGGAAATTCGGGTGTCTTTGCCAATAATAATTTTGCGTGAGCCATGACGGGCCAGCACCTTACCAGCCGCCCAGCCCAGCTTAAGCACAAAATCAGGGGTAATTGGCGCATCACCAACGCGACCACGGATGCCATCGGTGCCAAAATATTTACGATTACTCATAGCGTTTATTTTCCTTCGCTGACGCTGACAGTGTGGCTTCCACCACCCGCATGGCTTCAACCGTTTCTTTTACATCGTGGACACGAATAATGTGCGCACCTTGCATGGCGGCAATCACCGCACATGCCAGGCTACCACTCAACCTTTCGTTCGGGCCAACATTCAGTAACTGGCCAACCATCGATTTACGCGACATTCCTACCAACAGGGGCAGGTTAAAATGATGAAACTCCGCCAGGCGGGCGAGGAGCGCGTAGTTGTGTGAGAGATTTTTACCGAAACCAAATCCAGGGTCGAGTAACAATTTCTCTTTTGAGATACCTGCCCGCTCGCACCGGGCAATATGATTTATAAAGAAGCTATTCACATCCGTAAATACGTCATCATACTTAGGCGCTTCCTGCATCGTTTTTGGCTGGCCCTGCATATGCATCAGGCAAACAGGCAAACCTGTTTCCGCAGCGGCTTCCAGCGCGCCGGGTTCAGTCAGCGAACGGATATCATTGATGATATGCGCCCCTACTCTTGCCGACTCACGGATAACGTCGGGTTTAGAGGTATCGACAGAAATCCACACTTCAAAGCGCTGCGCTATCGCTTCGACGACCGGAATAACGCGCTCCAGCTCTTCCTCTACACTGACATCTGCCGCCCCCGGACGCGTAGATTCGCCACCGACATCCACAATCGTTGCGCCAGCATTAATCATCAGATTGGCATGCCTGACCGCCTCGACCAACGTGTTATGCGTTCCGCCATCGGAAAAAGAATCCGGCGTTACATTGAGAATTCCCATCACATGCGGATGAGAAAGATCGAGGGTGGTGCCCTGGGCATGCAATTTCATGACGTAAAACCTTTTTGAATATTTGGTTGCGCAAAAAAGAAAAACCCCGGAGCAAGCCCCAGGGTTTCAGCAAAAGAACACATTATCGACAATAAAAAACTTACTTGTCGCCCAACTGTTCAGACATCGTGTTACCCGGGTTCGGCGTACGCGGTTCATCTACCGGACGCGGTGCACGCGGAGTGCCATTACTGTCAGAATTGTTGGTGCCTGGTTCTTCCCAGCCAGCAGGCGGGCGAACATCACGGCGAGCCATCAGATCATCAATCTGCGGCGCGTCGATGGTCTCATATTTCATGAGCGCATCTTTCATCGCGTGCAGGATGTCCATGTTTTCATTCAGGAGTTGACGCGCACGATTGTAATTACGTTCAATCAGCGATTTCACTTCCTGGTCGATGATACGCGCGGTCTCATCGGACATATGTTTGGCTTTCGCGACGCTACGGCCGAGGAATACTTCACCCTCTTCTTCGGCGTACAGCAACGGACCGAGTTTGTCAGAGAAGCCCCACTGCGTCACCATGTTGCGCGCCAGGTTGGTCGCGACTTTGATGTCGTTCGACGCGCCGGTAGAAACATGTTCAACGCCGTAGATGATCTCTTCCGCCAGACGGCCGCCGTACAGCGTGGAGATCTGGCTTTCCAGCTTCTGACGGCTGGCGCTGATTGCGTCACCTTCAGGCAGGAAGAAGGTCACACCCAGCGCACGGCCGCGCGGAATAATCGTCACTTTATGCACCGGATCGTGTTCCGGCACCAGACGACCAATAATCGCATGGCCCGCCTCGTGGTAAGCGGTAGATTCTTTCTGCGCTTCCGTCATCACCATGGAGCGGCGTTCCGCACCCATCATGATTTTGTCTTTCGCTTTTTCGAACTCAACCATTGAAACGACGCGCTTGTTGCCACGAGCAGCAAACAGCGCTGCCTCATTCACCAGGTTCGCCAGATCCGCACCGGAGAAACCAGGCGTACCACGCGCGATAATTGCCGCATCAATATCCGGAGAGAGCGGTACGCGACGCATATGCACTTTCAGGATTTGCTCACGACCGCGAACATCCGGCAGACCCACAACGACCTGGCGGTCAAAGCGGCCCGGACGCAACAGCGCAGGGTCAAGAACGTCCGGACGGTTAGTCGCAGCAATAACGATGATACCTTCGTTACCTTCGAAACCATCCATCTCAACCAGCATCTGGTTAAGCGTCTGCTCGCGTTCATCGTGACCACCGCCTAAGCCAGCGCCACGCTGGCGACCGACGGCGTCGATTTCATCGATGAAGATAATGCATGGTGCTGCTTTTTTGGCTTGTTCGAACATGTCACGCACACGGGATGCACCGACACCAACGAACATTTCCACAAAGTCAGAACCAGAAATGGTAAAGAATGGAACCTTCGCTTCACCCGCGATAGCTTTTGCGAGCAGTGTTTTACCGGTACCCGGAGGGCCGACCATCAAGACGCCTTTCGGGATTTTACCGCCCAGCTTCTGGAAGCGGCTCGGCTCACGCAGGTACTCAACCAGTTCACCCACTTCTTCTTTCGCTTCGTCACAACCTGCGACATCAGCAAAAGTGGTTTTGATCTGATCTTCCGTCAACATTCGCGCTTTGCTTTTACCGAACGACATGGCGCCTTTGCCACCGCCGCCCTGCATCTGGCGCATAAAGAATATCCAGACCCCAATCAGCAACAGCATCGGGAACCAGGAAATAAAGATCGAAGCCAGCAGGCTCGGTTCTTCCGGCGGCTCGCCAACCACTTTGACATTTTTAGTCAGCAGGTTATCAAGCAGTTTCGGATCGTTCACCGGGATGTAAGTCGTGTAACGGTTACTATCTTTCTTGGTAACGTTGATCTCACGTCCGTTGATACGCGCTTCGCGAACCTGGTCCTGATTGACCTCCTGCAGGAAGGTAGAATAATCCACCTTACGGCCATTAGACTCGCTGGGCCCAAAGCTCTGGAATACTGACATCAGCACAACGGCAATGACCAGCCAGAGTATTAGGTTTTTCGCCATGTCACTCAAGGGATTAACCTCATATTACAACTGTGTTAAAAACAGCGTCAGGTTACTATAGTTTTCGCCCGGTCGCTACAATGTACACTTCTCGTGAACGGGCACGGGAAGAGTCCGGCTTACGAACTTTCACTTTCGTAAACAGAGAGCGAATTTCCCTAAGGTACTCATCGAAACCTTCGCCCTGAAAGACTTTCACAACAAAACCACCACCAGGCGCTAACACATCCCGGCACATCTGCAGCGCCAGTTCCACCAGGTACATAGAGCGGGGAATATCAACTGCTGGGGTTCCGCTCATGTTTGGTGCCATATCTGACATGACAACTTGTACTTTACTGTCCCCGACTCGATCCAGTAATGCTTTCAGGACTAATTCATCACGAAAGTCACCCTGAAGAAAGTCCACACCAACGATTGGATCCATAGGTAAAAGATCACACGCGATGATACGGCCTGTGCCCCCGATTTGCGTGACCGCATATTGCGACCAGCCACCAGGAGCAGCACCGAGATCGACAACCGTCATTCCCGGCTTAAAAAGTTTGTCACTTTGCTGTATTTCATCAAGTTTAAACCAGGCACGGGAACGCAACCCTTTTTTCTGCGCCTGTTGAACATATTTATCGCTAAAGTGTTCCTGAAGCCAGCGACTCGAGCTGGCAGAACGCTTCTTACCTGTCATTTCACATTCCGTCTGGGTTCATCGTATACAGCAACGTAAAATTACACGCGGCGATTTGGTGATATATGGGAGATGGCGGTAGAATGACCCGTTTTCAATCCCAACGTAAGCAAAATATACGATGAATCTGAGTACTAAACAAAAACAGCACCTGAAAGGTCTGGCACATCCGCTCAAGCCTGTAGTTATGCTTGGCAATAATGGTTTGACCGAAGGGGTACTGGCCGAGATCGAACAAGCGTTAGAGCACCATGAACTTATCAAGGTCAAAATCGCTACCGAAGACCGCGAGACTAAGACCTTGATCGTGGACGCTATTGTACGCGAAACCGGCGCCTGTAACGTACAGGTCATCGGTAAAACGCTGGTGCTTTATCGTCCTGCTAAAGAGCGCAAAATCTCGCTGCCGCGCTAAGAATATCCTTAATTGAACACAAAATCTGTGTAAAACGAGGGGTTTTCGCTAACAGACGAGCAAAATGCCATGCTCACTGAGTTGTTAAAAGGCCGCAATGCGGCCTTTTTCTTTTCTTTACAATACGTCAACAACTGCGGTTAACGAAATTATTCAGAGGTATTCCACTTTGATAATTTCGAATTCGACATCACCGCCCGGGGTACGAATGACAACGACATCGTCTTGTTCTTTACCGATCAGGCCACGCGCGATCGGTGAATTTACGGAGATCAGATTCTGCTTAAAGTCAGCTTCGTCGTCACCCACGATGCGATAAGTCTGCTCTTCCTCGGTATCCAGATTAAGCACACTTACCGTACTGCCAAAAATCACACGTCCGTTGTTCGGCATTTTAGTGATATCGATAACCTGTGCGTTGGACAGTTTCGCTTCGATATCTTTGATACGCCCTTCACAAAAGCCTTGCTGTTCGCGGGCCGCATGGTATTCCGCATTTTCTTTCAGGTCACCATGCTCACGCGCTTCCGCGATCGCGGCAATAATTTCAGGACGGCGCACAGATTTCAAAAAATCCAGTTCTTCGCGCAGTTTTTCGGCACCACGTAAGGTCATCGGAATAGCTTGCATTTGTTATACCTCTTAAACATTCCTGTAAGGAGCAGTCTCCCGCCCCGGCTGCTATGTCTGCCCGGATTCAGGCGCATAACCCCCGACCAGAAGCAAAAGAAAACTGACCCGGAGACAAAGCCCCAGGTCAGCAGTAATTTTTCAATTTGATACGCATTTTACCCGGAAGTTCACTATGGGTCATCGTTTACTTTCCGGGTCGATGCGCCGTAGTATGACGGCTTGTTTCCAGGTTGTTAGCGCGAGATTATGCGATTTTCCAGATTTTTCATCGGATTGACCACAAGTATAGCCCTGAATGCCCAGGCCGCGAATGTCGACGAGTACATTAACCAATTACCGGACGGCGCGAACCTTGCCCTCATGGTGCAAAAGGTAGGTGCACAAGAACCGGACATCGATTATCACGGCAAGCAAATGGCTTTACCGGCGAGTACGCAAAAAGTCATTACCGCGCTGGCTGCTTTATTACAGCTTGGCCCTGATTTCCGTTTCACCACCACGCTGGAGAGTAAAGGTACGGTTACCGATGGTGTATTGAAAGGGGACTTAGTAGCGAGATTTGGCGGCGATCCGACGTTAAAACGTCAGAATATCCGCAACATGGTCGCTATCCTGAAAAAATCCGGTGTGCAAAAAATCGAGGGTAATGTTCTTATCGATACATCGATTTTTGCCAGCCATGACAAAGCCCCCGGCTGGCCATGGAACGACATGACACAGTGTTTCAGCGCCCCGCCCGCCGCCGCTATTGTTGACCGCAACTGTTTCTCTGTTTCGTTATACAGCGCGCAGAAACCCGGAGACCTCGTCTATATCCGCGTCGCATCGTACTACCCCGTGAACATGTTCAGCCAGGTTCGTACGCTGGCACGCGGCTCATCCGAAGGGCAATACTGCGAACTGGATGTTGTACCAGGCGATTTAAACCGCTTCACGCTCACCGGCTGCCTGCCACAACGTACTGACCCGCTTCCGCTGGCTTTTGCCATTCAGGATGGCGCCAGTTATGCGGGGGCCATAATCAAGGCAGAACTCAAGGATGCAGGCATTACCTATACGGGGACCCTGCTGCGCCAGACCCAAGTCAACGAACCTGGTACAGTTATCGCCAGCACGCAATCGGCCCCTTTGCACGATTTGCTGAAAATCATGCTGAAAAAATCGGACAACATGATTGCCGATACCGTTTTCCGCATGATTGGTCATGCCCACTTTGGCGTACCGGGAACCTGGCGCGCTGGTTCTGATGCTGTACGTCAAATTCTGCGTCAGCAAGCCGGTGTGGATATCGGAAACACGATCATTGCGGATGGCTCCGGCCTGTCGCGCCATAATCTGATTGCCCCTGCCACTATGATGCAGGTACTCCAGTATATTGCCCAGCATGACAGCGAGCTTAACTACATCTCTATGCTACCGCTTGCGGGCTATGATGGCTCATTGCAGTATCGCGCGGGCCTGCATGAGGCTGGTGTGGACGGCAAGGTTTCCGCCAAAACAGGTTCACTGCAAGGCGTTTACAACCTGGCAGGCTTTATCACTACCGCCAGTGGGCAGAGAATGGCCTTCGTGCAATATCTGTCGGGTTATGCGGTAGAACCCGCCGATCAGCGTAACCGCCGTATTCCACTGGTTCGCTTTGAAAGCCGTCTGTACAAAGATATCTATCAGAACAATTAATAAAAAAGCCGGGTAGCGTTAACGCTTTCCCGGCTCAGAGTGCCTGTAACCCCGTCAGGCTTGCGCCTGCGGGGAAGTAGCAGAATCAATGCTTGTAGATGAACTCAACGCCTTCTTCGTCATCTTCGTCCCAGTCATCATCGTCCAGGTCGTCTTCTTCATTTTCTTCAAGCTGCTGACGGTGGTAATCGTCCCACATAAACTCGACTTTCTCTGGCTGCTTCTCTTCCTGCGCCTGAGTGATCGGATTTTCGATGATAAAGGTCATCACATCCCAGCAGAGATCCTTAACACCTTGCTGGCTGGCCGCAGAGATAAGGTAATATTTATCTTCCCAGCCTAATGCTTCGGTGATCTCTTTGGCTTTTGCTTCTGCTGTGGCTTTGTCCATCAGGTCAATTTTATTGAAGACCAGCCAACGCGGTTTAGCCGCCAGTTTTTCGCTGTATTTTTCCAGCTCGCCAATGATGATCCGCGCGTTATCAACCGGATCAGAACCGTCAATCGGATCGATATCGATCAGATGCAGCAATACGCGGCAGCGCTCAAGATGCTTGAGGAAGCGAATGCCCAGACCGGCGCCTTCGGATGCCCCTTCAATCAGCCCCGGTATGTCCGCGACAACAAAGCTTTTTTCGTTATCCATACGCACGACGCCGAGGCTTGGCACCAGCGTGGTAAACGGATAGTCAGCCACTTTAGGTTTTGCCGCAGAGACCGCACGGATGAAAGTCGATTTGCCCGCATTCGGCATACCCAGCATCCCCACATCCGCCAGCAGCATCAGCTCCAGCATAAGGTCACGTTTATCACCCGGCGTACCCATCGTCTTCTGACGCGGCGTACGGTTAACGGATGATTTGAAACGGGTATTACCCAGACCGTGCCAGCCGCCTTTCGCCACCATCAGGCGCTGACCGTGTTTGGTCATATCGCCCATGGTTTCGCCAGTGCCCTGGTCAATCACACGCGTCCCCACAGGTACTTTCACCGTCACATCTTTACCGCGTTTACCTGTGCAGTCACGGCTTTGACCGTTCTGCCCACGTTCAGCGCGGAAAGATTTTTCAAAGCGGTAGTCAATCAGGGTGTTCAGGTTCTCGTCTGCTTCCAGCCAGACGTCGCCACCATCACCACCGTCACCGCCATCCGGGCCACCGTTAGGAATGTATTTTTCGCGACGGAAGCTCACACAACCGTTACCACCGTCACCCGCCACGACCAGGATGACCGCTTCATCAACAAACTTCATTTTACTCTCCGTAACTCATTCGCCTGAGCGGGGCAAAGTGACAATCACTTCGCGCTTGCGCCAGCGTCCCCAAAGACGATGGCCAATGGCGGAATACATTGCTCCCGCAACCACGACAAACGCACCGAGATAACCGATAAGGTTTAACATCGGTCTGGCGAAAACATCGGGCCAGGCCATTGATAATAAATCTGAAAATAACAGCGTAAACAGCGGCGTCAGGGTGATGAGCGCGCTTACCTGCGCGGCCTGCCAGCGCGCCATTGCTTCTGCCAGTGCGCCATAGCCAACCAGTGTATTCAGGCCACAAAAAAACAGACACGCAAGTTGCCAGTTGCTGAGCAAGGAAATCACTCCGGGTCTGGCTAACGGCAGTAACGCTATCGTACATAAAGTGTACAGCAAAAAGAGTATCTGTTGTGAAGCCAGACGCCTCAATAATACTTTTTGCGCGACACCATAACTGACCCAAACCGTTGCCGCCCCGACACCGAAAATAACGCCCCAGGTGTAGTCGGTCAGTTTGGTAAAAATCTCTATCAGGCTGGTATTGAAAAACATGACCAGACCGCAAAGCAACATAATTGCGCCTATCACCTGCGTCCCGCGCATCTTCTCTTTCAGGATAAAGACGCTGGCTACCATCATGCCGACCGGGGAAAGCTGACCAATCACCTGGGACGCCGTGGGGCTAAGATATTGCAGGGAAGAACTAAACAGGATGAAGTTACCGAACAGCCCCCCCGTCGCAATAGCCAGCATTACCAGCCAGCGCGGCTTACGAAAGATACGCAGCGGTGGAAGCTTGCCTTTAACGGCCAGAATGGCCCCCAGACCGATACTCGCCATTAGAAAGCGATAAAACACTACTGTCGGGGGTTCCATCACTGTCAGCACCTGCTTCATTGCGATTGGCAATGCACCCCAACACATTGCGGTGGTGAGCGCCAAAAGAATACCAATGCCAGCCTGCTGCTTCATGCCCGTTTTCCCTACAGAAACTTTTCCGGACTTCTAATGTAAAAAGCCCCGCAACGTGTTGCGGGGCTTTCATCCGTTACCGGACCACGAAAAACTTACTCAGCAACGATGCTGATGTATTTACGGTTATTCGGGCCTTTAACTTCAAATTTCACTTTACCGTCTGCTTTAGCAAACAGAGTGTGGTCACGACCGCAACCTACGTTAGTACCAGCGTGGAATTTGGTGCCACGTTGACGAACGATGATGCTACCCGCCAGAACGGATTCGCCACCGAAACGCTTAACGCCGAGGCGTTTAGCTTCTGAATCGCGACCGTTACGAGTTGAGCCGCCAGCCTTTTTATGTGCCATTTAAATCTACTCCTCAGGTCTTAGGCGCTGATGCCAGTAATTTTCACATCAGTGAACCACTGACGATGGCCCTGTTGCTTACGATAGTGTTTACGACGACGAAACTTAACGATTTTAACTTTCTCGCCACGACCGTGAGCAACAACTTCAGCTTTGATTACGCCGCCATCAACGAAAGGAACGCCGATTTTGACTTCTTCACCGTTTGCGATCATCAGAACTTCAGCGAATTCAACAGATTCGCCAGTTGCGATGTCCAGCTTTTCCAGGCGAACGGTCTGACCTTCGCTTACTCGGTGTTGTTTACCACCACTTTGGAAAACCGCGTACATAAAAAACTCCGCTTCCGCGCACATCATCGTATGATTCAGAGTGCGCTATAAATATTCACAATAGGGCGCGAATATTACGCAAAACGCGAGCCTTTGACAAGAGCGATCGTCAATCCATGCAGAAAAAAAACACAATGCGTAGGGTAACGTTTATCTGGCGCGTTTTTTCAGTACAATCAACAATACTATTCTAACCCGTAACCCTTCGTTATCCCATTTTGATATGTGGTAAACAGGACTGAAAGCCCGGCTTTTGCGATGAATTTAGAAAAAATCAATGAGTTAACCGCGCAAGATATGGCGGGTGTTAATGCGACAATTCTGCAACAGCTCAACTCTGATGTTCAGCTAATCAACCAGTTGGGTTATTACATTGTTAGCGGCGGCGGTAAACGTATCCGTCCAATGATTGCCGTACTGGCAGCGCGTGCCGTTGGCTACGAAGGCAACGCGCATGTGACCATCGCCGCGTTAATCGAATTTATCCACACGGCGACGCTGCTCCACGACGATGTTGTGGATGAATCAGACATGCGCCGCGGCAAAGCCACCGCTAACGCTGCGTTTGGTAACGCGGCCAGCGTACTGGTCGGTGATTTTATTTACACCCGCGCCTTTCAGATGATGACCAGCCTTGGCTCGCTAAAAGTACTGGAAGTCATGTCCGAAGCGGTGAATGTAATAGCCGAAGGTGAAGTTCTGCAGCTGATGAATGTCAATGACCCGAACATCACTGAAGAGAACTACATGCGCGTAATTTACAGTAAGACCGCGCGTCTGTTTGAAGCGGCAGCCCAGTGTTCGGGTTTGCTGGCGGGCTGCAGTGACGCACAAGAAAAAGCGTTGCAGGATTATGGCCGCTATCTGGGTACTGCCTTCCAGCTCATCGATGATTTGCTGGACTACAGTGCAGATGGTGAAACGCTGGGTAAAAACACCGGCGATGACCTCAACGAAGGTAAACCGACTCTCCCCTTGCTGCATGCGATGCACAATGGCACTGCAGAGCAGGCACAGATGATTCGTGAAGCCATTGAGCAGGGCAACGGACGACATCTTCTGGAACCTGTTCTGGAAGCTATGGCAGCCTGTGGTTCGCTGGAATGGACGCGTCGTCGCGCGGAGGAAGAGGCGGATAAAGCTATCGCTGCTCTACAGATTCTTCCGGACTCCCCATGGCGTGAAGCCCTCATTGGCCTGGCCCATATCGCGGTCCAGCGCGATCACTGATCACCTCGCTTTCCCGCCAGCAACGGGAAAGCGCCAATAAGTTCCTGTAAAAATAAATTCACATCCAAAAAACCACGCTTTGCAACCTTGGTGAATTCTTAAAGCCACCGTTCTTACTTGAACTTTTTAGAGCAAAAGCTCTTATATAAGCATGATAAGTACTCAACACATTGCCATCACGTTTTAATGGCTTTCACCAGGGAGAGAAAATGGAAAGTAAATTCATTGACTGGCACCCGGCGGATATCATTGCCGGACTGCACAAAAAAGGGACATCACTGGCCGCAGAATCACGCAAGTGTGGTTTGAGTTCATCGACACTGGCGAACGCGCTAACACGCTCCTGGCCAAAAGGAGAGCTCATCATTGCCCGCGCGCTGGATACCGATCCCTGGGTGATATGGCCATCGCGCTATCACGATCCCGTAACCCATGAATTTATCGACAGAACCAGCATGATGCGGCAAAGGAAGCCAAAATAAACAGGATAACCCCCTTCCCGAAACGGGTTGGGGGTTTTAGTGCAAAGAGAGATTATTCGCCTTTTACGCGCTCAATATGGGCGCCCAGCGCACTCAGCTTGTCTTCAATGCGTTCGTAACCGCGATCGATATGGTAAATACGATCCACGATTGTCGTCCCTTCCGCGATACAACCCGCCAGCACGAGGCTTGCAGACGCGCGCAGGTCGGTCGCCATCACTTGCGCGCCGGAGAGTTTTTCAACGCCGTGACAAATCGCGGTGTTGCTTTCGATTTCCGCATGCGCGCCCATACGAATCAGTTCCGGGATATGCATAAAACGGTTTTCGAAGATCGTCTCGGTGATCACACCTGTGCCTTCCGCAACCAGGTTCAGCAATGTGAACTGTGCCTGCATGTCTGTCGGGAACGCCGGGTGCGGCGCAGTGCGCACGTTGACGGCCTTCGGACGCTTACCATGCATATCCAGGCTTACCCAGTCGTCGCCTACTTCGATTTCCGCACCGGCTTCGCGCAGCTTAGCCAGCACGGCGTCAAGGGTATCGGGTTTCGCGTTACGGCATACGATTTTGCCACCAGAGATTGCGGCAGCCACCAGGAAGGTACCTGTTTCAATGCGGTCCGGCAGCACACGATAGACACCGCCGCCCAGACGCTCAACGCCTTCAATGGTGACCCGGTCGGTGCCCTGACCGCTGATTTTCGCACCCAGTGCATTGAGGAAGTTTGCAGTATCAACGATTTCCGGCTCACGCGCGGCGTTTTCGATGATAGTTGTCCCTTCAGCCAGGGTTGCCGCCGTCATGATGGTGACGGTCGCGCCGACGCTGACCTTATCCATGACGATATGCGCGCCTTTCAGGCGACCATTAACGCTCGCTTTGACATAACCTTCTTCCAGCTTAATTTCTGCACCAAGCTGTTCCAGACCCGTGATATGCAGATCTACCGGACGCGCGCCAATGGCACAGCCCCCCGGTAAGGAAACCTGTCCCTGACCAAAACGCGCGACCAGTGGTCCCAGCGCCCAGATAGAGGCACGCATGGTTTTGACCAGATCGTAAGGCGCGCAGAATACGTTAACCTTGCTTGCATCGATCCAGACTGACCCGTTGCGTTCAACTTTGGTACCCAGCTGGCTCAGCAGCTTCATGGTGGTATCAATGTCTTTCAGTTTCGGAACGTTGCGGATCTCTACCGGTTCTTCTGCCAGCAGTGCGGCAAAAAGGATCGGTAACGCGGCGTTTTTAGCACCTGAAATTGTGACTTCGCCCTGGAGCCGGGTTGGCCCCTGTACACGAAACTTATCCATTCATCTGATCTCTGTTAAGAATTCACACGCGCTGCGGGCGTAATACCCGTAGCTCAAAAACCGTTTAGTTTGCGATCGCGAGCCCACTCTTGCGGGGTATACGCTTTGATCGAGAGAGCGTGAATGCGGTTATCCGCTATATATTCCGCTAATGGGCCATACACGGCCTGCTGTTTTTTGACCCGGCTCATGCCGTCAAAAATCTCACCCACAGCAATAACCTGAAAGTGACTGCCGTCGCCAGTGACGTGGGCTTCCTGGAGAGAGAGTGCGTTCATCAGCACTGTCTGAATTTCATGATTTTCCATGGGCGTTAATTTCATCTGATAGTGAAAACAGCCCCACATCTTAGAGGAAAGTGAGGCGGTCTTAAATAAGCAAAAAGCCCCGTTGGTATACCAAACGAGGCTTTAAAGAGTAACGTACTGAAAAAATTAGCGAGGCAATACGTCTGCAGGCAAATTATATAATGCAGCAAGCGTCTGCAAATTCTCGCTGATCCCTTCGAGTGAAACCTGGTGACCCTGCATTTTCCCCTGAGCAATCAGGTGAATTAATAGTGCCACACCAGCAGTATCAACGCGCGATACGGCGTGAAGATCGATGCAGGTTGTCCCTTTCATTGCCTCCTGACGAGCATTCCACAGAGGATTCAGCACATCCTGATCGAGCTCACCCTGCAACACCAGCCTTTCACCTTCACGCACCCAGCTTAATTGCGGCGTCATTATTTCTTCTGGTCCAGAGTAATTTTCTGGTGAGAAATGGACTGCAACTGCACGGTCAGACCATCGATACCTTTGGTGCGCAACAGGTCGCTCCATTCATTTTGCTTGGTGGTGATCATGCTCACCCCTTCGGCAATCATGTCATACGCCTGCCAGTTACCGGACTGCGTGTTTTTGCGCCACTGAAAGTCCAGACGCACTGGCGGACGACCGTTAGGATCGATAATGGTCACACGGATCGGCACGATCGTGGCATCACCCAGCGGTTGCTCCGGGGCAATCTCGTATGTCTGACCGTGGTACATTGCCAGCGCCTGGCCATAGGCCTGTTTCAGATATTCACGGAAAGCAGCGAAGTAGGCTTCGCGCTGTGCAGGGGTTGCGTCTTTATAGTAACGCCCCAGTACCAGAGCACCGGCATATTTAATCTGGACGTATGGCAGTAATTCCTGGTCAACCACATCACGTAAATAATCAGGATTCGCGCGAATCTTCGGCTGCTCATTTTTGAGGCGATC
The DNA here is from genome assembly GCF_040578655.1 of Phytobacter sp. RSE-02. Taxonomy (NCBI): domain Bacteria; kingdom Pseudomonadati; phylum Pseudomonadota; class Gammaproteobacteria; order Enterobacterales; family Enterobacteriaceae; genus Phytobacter; species Phytobacter sp. RSE-02. Next base: position 87,289 of record NZ_JBEULY010000011.1, read on the forward strand.
AAATGTTTTCTTTGCCGCTTCCTGCATTGCTTTGTACGGATTAGCTTGCTCCGCCGCGTTGGCGAGCCCAAGTGGCGCGATAACCAGCATGGCAACCATTAATAGACGTTTAAACATGCGTCAACTCTCCTCGTTAATTCGTCTTACCAGCAGACGGTGCGCTGGAAGTATCATCCTGCGGTTTTGACTGCGCATCGCCAGAATTCTTATTGTCACTGCCTTTACTGTTGTAAAGGAATTGTCCGATCAGGTCCTCAAGCACCATGGCGGATTTCGTATCCTGGATTGTGCTGCCTTCTTTAAGCATAGAAGTTCCCAGCTCAGGATCCTCAAAACCTATGTTCAAAGCCAAATATTGCTCACCCAGCAAACCTGACGTGCGAATAGCCAGCGAACTTGTATCCGGAATCTGGTTATAACGTTCTTCGATATCCATCGCGACGCGCGGCAGATAGGTTTTCGGATCGAGCTCAATATCCGCAACACGACCAACCACTACGCCACCAATACGGACCGGCGAGCGTGCCTTCAGACCGCCAATGTTGTCGAAGGTTGCGTACACGCGATACGTCGGTTCGGTGCGCATAGAGGCGACATCGGCCGCTTTCAGGCAGATAAACAGCCCCGCCAGCAGCGCCAGTAACAGAAAAATGCCTACCCAAATTTCACTTTTTTTCGTTTGCATGAACTCAATTCCCAAACATCAATGCGGTGAGCACAAAATCCAGACCAAGAACGGCCAGTGAAGAGTGCACAACGGTACGCGTCGTTGCCCGACTGATCCCGGCAGAAGTCGGGATCGCGTCGTAACCATTAAATAAAGCAATCCAGGTTACAGTGATAGCAAAGACGACGCTCTTAATCAGACAGTTCACCAGATCCAGTCGCCAGTCGACGGCATTTTGCATCGCCGACCAGAAGAACCCTGAGTCGATTCCTTTCCAGTTCACACCCACCAGCGAGCCGCCCCATATACCAACCGCAACGAAGATAATTGTCAGCAATGGCAAGGAGATAACACCCGCCCAAAAGCGAGGGGAAATCACGCGCCGCAGTGGATCAACAGCCATCATTTCAAGGCTTGAAAGTTGCTCAGTCGCGCGCATCAGGCCAATTTCCGCAGTCAGTGCAGACCCCGCACGCCCTGCATAAAGCAGCGCAGCGACAACCGGCCCCAACTCACGCAACAAGGAGAGTGCCACCAGCATTCCCAGACTGGTTTCCGCGCTGTAGGTCGTCAGCACCAGATAGCCCTGCAAGCCAAGCACCATGCCAATAAAGACGCCGGACACGATAATAATGAGCATCGACAGGACACCCACATTATAGAGTTGGCGCACCAGCAACGGCGCGTGTTTGCCAAATTCCGGCTTACCGACCAGCGCGTTGAAGAGCATTAAACCAGCGCGGCCAAACGTCGCGATCGTCTTGATCCCGCGATGTCCAAGCGACGCCAGTGCATGTAACAACATGAGTGGCTTAACTCCCTGTCTCAAATAAATCGGATTGATATTGACCTGCGGGATAGCGGAACGGCACGGGTCCGTCAGCAATGCCGTCGAGGAACTGACGGACACGAGGGTCGGCGTTTTCTTGCAAGCCTTGCGCGCTGCCCTGCGCCACAATTTTCCGGTCTGCAACTATATACGCATAATCGGCGATGCTCAGCACTTCCGGCACGTCATGGGAGACGACAACACAGGTTACGCCCAGCGCGCTATTCAGTTCAGAGATAAGCTTCACCAGCACACCCATGGTAATAGGATCCTGGCCAACAAAAGGTTCGTCGAACATGATTAAATCAGGTTCCAGCGCGATAGCCCTTGCCAGCGCCGCACGACGCGCCATCCCACCAGAAAGTTCAGAGGGCATGAGTTTTGCCGCACCGCGCAGCCCTACCGCCTCCAGTTTCATCATGACCGTACTTTTCAGCAACGCAGCCGGTAAGTTCGTATGTTCGCGCAGCGGATAGGCAACATTATCGAACACGGTCATATCGGTAAATAATGCGCCGGACTGGAACAACATGCTCATCCGTTTACGCACGGTAAATAGCCGGGAGCGACTCATCTCGGGGATATTCTCGCCGTCAAAGAGGATCTCACCCGCGTCTGGCGGTATCTGTCCACCAATAAGACGAAGCAACGTTGTTTTACCAATCCCGGACGGCCCCATGATGGCGGTAATTTTACCGCGCGGCACCGTCAGCGAGATATTGTCGAAAATACGCCGACTTCCACGGGAGAAGCTCACGCCACGGATATCGACCAGATTCGCCACAGTCTGGCTCATTCTTTCTTCCTTATAAGCCTTGATTGGGTCTAAGCATGATGCCGGATAACAGCAAGAACCCACCATTTTTACAGAATATTACCCGTATGAGTTAGCGAAAGCTGGCATTTGTTTTACTTTTGAGCCGCATAAAGTCAAAATTAAGAATTCTCTACGCCGCTTAAAATTCCCGGTTTTCCCCGGCAATCGCAGCCTGCGGACCGGCAGATTATACCTCAAGAAAGGACTTTAGATGCTTTTAGCGACGGCGCTGTTAATTATTGGTTTACTGTTAGTGGTATACAGCGCTGACCGACTGGTATTCGCCGCCTCGATTTTATGCCGCAGTCTTGGCATTCCACCGTTACTCATTGGGATGACAGTGGTGAGCATCGGCACCTCTCTTCCGGAGATGATTGTCTCCGTTGCTGCCGCCATGCATGGTCAGCTTGATCTGGCGATGGGTACGGCCCTCGGCTCTAATATCACCAATATTCTGTTGATTCTTGGACTCGCTGCGCTTCTGCATCCATTTACCGTCCATTCCGATATCTTGCGCCGTGAATTGCCGCTAATGTTAATAACCAGCCTGCTGGCAGGGTTCGTCCTGTTTGACGGGCAACTTACCCGGCTGGACGGCCTGTTTTTACTTCTGCTGGCCGTGCTATGGCTGGTATACATTGTTAAAATCGCCCGTCTGGCTGAACTGCAAGGTAGCGATACGCTAACACGTGAACAAGTTGCAGAGTTGCCGCGTGGCGGCAGCCTGTCAGTGGCATTCTTGTGGCTTGGCGTTGCACTCATCATTATGCCGATGTCAACGCGTATGGTCGTAGACAATGCCACGGTGGTCGCAAACTATTTCGCGATGAGCGAATTAACCATCGGCCTGACGGTGATTGCCATTGTGACCGGGCTGCCGGAACTGGCGACAGCTATTGCCGGGGCACGTAAAGGAGAAGACGATATTGCGATCGGTAATATCATCGGCTCAAATATTTTCAACATCACGCTGGTGCTGGGTTTACCCGCGCTGATAGCGCCGGGTCATTTTAACAGCCTGGCTTTTACGCGAGATTACGGCGTGATGTTACTGGTGAGCGTCATTTTTGCCCTCACCTGCTGGCGGCGTAAGCAGCAGACAGGCAAAGGAACTGGCGCATTATTATTAGGCGGTTTTATCACCTGGTTGGCACTACTGTACTGGGTTACGCCGCGTTTGACAGGATAACTGGACACACATTTATGTCGCATATCGATCTGCAACCGGGCTTCGACTTTCAGCAGGCTGGCCGTGACGTTTTGCAAATTGAACGTGAAGGCCTGGCTCAGCTTGATCAATACATCAATCAGGATTTTGCACAGGCCTGTGAGAAAATTTTCTATTGCAGCGGCAAAGTCGTCGTAATGGGAATGGGGAAATCCGGTCACATCGGCCGCAAAATGGCCGCAACATTCGCCAGTACCGGGACCTCTTCTTTCTTTGTTCATCCGGGAGAAGCGGCGCATGGCGATCTGGGTATGGTCGGTTCGCAGGATGTGGTGATCGCGCTGTCGAACTCCGGTGAGTCGAATGAGATCCTGGCGTTGATCCCGGTGCTCAAACGACTCAAAGTCTTTCTGATCTGTATGACAAGCCGTCCGGACAGCAGTATGGGCCGCGCGGCTGACATTCATCTGTGCGTGAAGGTGCCGCAAGAAGCCTGTCCATTAGGGCTGGCACCGACATCCAGTACAACCGCCGCACTGGTCATGGGAGATGCCCTGGCCGTCGCGCTGTTAAAAGCCCGGGGTTTTACAGCAGAGGATTTTGCGCTTTCCCACCCCGGTGGTGCGCTTGGGCGTAAGCTCCTGCTGCGGGTCAATGACATCATGCATACCGGGGATGAAATTCCGCATGTGAGTAAAGAGGCCACGCTGCGTGACGCCCTGCTCGAAATCACGCGCAAGAATTTAGGCCTGACGGTTATTTGCGACGATCTGATGAAAATCGAAGGCATTTTTACTGATGGCGATTTGCGCCGCGTATTTGATATGGGCGTAGATGTGCGAAGTTTAGGTATTGCTGAGGTCATGACGCCAGGCGGTATTCGCGTACGTCCTGGCACACTGGCGGTGGACGCGCTCAATCTGATGCAGTCCCGCCATATCACCTCTGTTTTGGTTGCCGATGGCGACCAATTGCTGGGTGTGTTACATATGCATGATTTGCTGCGCGCGGGCGTGGTGTGAAAAAGGATCGAAGAATGAGTAAGGTTGGAGCGTCGCTTGCGACATGCTACGGACCCGTCAGTACGCAGGTAATGGCGAAGGCAGAAAAAATTAAGCTGTTAATTCTTGATGTAGATGGTGTTTTATCTGATGGATCTATCTACATGGGTAATAATGGAGAAGAGTTGAAAGCGTTCAACGTTCGCGATGGTTACGGTATCCGTTGTGCATTAACGTCCGACATTGAGGTTGCCATTATTACTGGCCGAAAAGCTAAACTGATGGAAGACCGCTGCGAAACGCTGGGCATTACGCACCTCTATCAAGGGCAATCAGATAAGTTGTTGGCTTATCGCGAGTTATTGAGCAAACTTTCGCTGACGCCGGAACACGTTGCGTATGTGGGAGACGACCTCATCGACTGGCCTGTGATGGCTGAAATCGGTTTAAGCGTGGCGGTGGCGGATGCGCATCCGTTGCTCATTCCTCGGGCGAATTATGTCACCCGTACAGCAGGCGGGCGTGGTGCGGTTCGTGAAGTGTGTGATTTGTTATTGCTGGCGCAAGGCAAGCTTGATGAGGCCAAAGGGCAATCAATATGAGTAAAACCAGACGTTGGGTCATCATTGTGCTGTCACTGGTCGCACTGATACTGATTGGGGTGAACCTGGCCGATCGCGAACAGCCAGAACAAGTGACCGTTAACAATACTGACCCAACGTATAAAAGCGAGCATACCGATACAGTAGTCTACAGTCCGGAAGGTGCATTGAACTATCGGCTGATAGCACAGCATGTTGAATACTATTCTGCTGATGCGATCACCTGGTTTACCCAACCGGTGCTAACCACTTTCGACAAAGATAAAATTCCCGAGTGGTCCATTAAGGCGGATAAAGCGAAGCTGACCAATGACCGGATGCTTTACCTTTACGGACATGTTGAGGTCAACGCCCTGACCGCGGATGCTCAACTGCGAAAAATTACGACGGATAATGCACAGATAAACTTGATCACGCAGGATGTCGCCTCTGATGATCAAGTCACGTTATACGGAACAACATTTAATTCCACCGGCCTGAAAATGCGCGGCAATTTACGCAGCAAAAACGCCGAGCTTATTGAAAAGGTTAGAAGCTCCTATGAAATTCAGAACAAACAAACTCAGCCTTAATTTTGCCCTGGCCAGTGTCCTTTTTGCCGCCAGTCTTCCGGCGCTTGCGGTGACCGGCGATACCGAGCAACCGATCCATATCGACTCCGATCAGCAGGCGCTGGATATGCAGGGGAATGTGGTGACCTTCACCGGTAATGTTGTCGTGACCCAGGGCACCATCAAAATCAATGCCGACAAGGTTGTGGTAACACGCCCTGGCGGTCAGCAAGGTAAAGAAATCATTGATGGCTACGGTAATCCTGCCACCTTTTATCAGATGCAGGATAACGGCAAACCCGTGAAAGGCCACGCCTCCCAGATGCACTATGAGCTGGAAAAAGATTTCGTGGTCCTGACAGGCAATGCCTACCTTGAACAGCTTGATAGCAACATCACGGGCGACAAAATTACCTATCTGGTGAAAGAGCAGAAAATGCAGGCTTTCAGCGATAAAGGCAAACGCGTGACGACGGTTCTGGTGCCGTCGCAGTTGCAGGATAAGAGCAACAATAAAACCCCGGCTCCGGCTCCGGCTCCGGCTCCGGCTCCGGCGCAAAAAAAGAGTAACTAATTCGTTATGGCAACATTAACTGCAAAGAATCTCGCCAAGGCCTACAAAGGTCGTCGTGTGGTGGAAGATGTCAGTCTGACAGTCAATTCAGGCGAAATTGTCGGGCTGCTCGGTCCTAACGGTGCAGGTAAAACCACGACGTTCTACATGGTCGTTGGTATCGTGTCGCGTGATGCGGGCAATATCATCATTGATGATGAAGATATCAGTCTGCTGCCGCTGCATGCCCGGGCACGTCGAGGTATCGGCTATTTGCCGCAGGAAGCCTCTATTTTCCGGCGCCTGAGCGTATTTGACAATCTCATGGCGGTACTGCAAATTCGCGACGATCTCACATCTGAACAGCGTGTGGATCGGGCGAACGAGCTGATGGAAGAGTTTCATATTGAACATCTGCGCGACAATATGGGGCAGGCGCTTTCTGGTGGTGAACGTCGTCGTGTCGAAATTGCTCGCGCGCTGGCCGCAAACCCGAAATTTATCCTGCTGGATGAACCGTTTGCTGGCGTTGACCCGATATCGGTAATTGATATCAAGCGCATTATTGAGCATCTGCGTGATAGCGGACTTGGCGTGTTGATTACCGACCACAACGTTCGCGAAACGTTGGCGGTGTGTGAGCGGGCTTATATTGTCAGCCAGGGGCATTTGATCGCGCACGGTACGCCTCAGCAAATCCTTGAAGACGAACATGTTAAGCGCGTATATCTTGGGGAAGACTTCAGACTCTGATAGGGTAGGGTTTATTGACGTGTTTAGTCGGAGAGTACTGCTCTGAATATGAAGCAAGGTTTGCAATTAAGGCTTAGCCAACAGCTAGCCATGACGCCACAGTTGCAACAGGCTATTCGCCTGCTGCAACTGTCCACGTTGGAACTTCAGCAAGAACTCCAGCAAGCTCTGGAAAGTAATCCATTGCTTGAGCAAACCGATCTTCACGAAGAAGTGGATGCACAACAATCCCAGGACAACGAAGGGCTGGACACGGTTGACGCTCTCGAGCAAAAAGAGATGCCCGAAGAGTTGCCCCTGGATGCCAGTTGGGACGAAATCTATACCGCTGGCACCCCTTCCGGTAGCAGCACCGATTATCTTGACGATGAACTGCCTATTTACCAGGGAGAGACCACCCAGTCGCTACAGGATTACCTGATGTGGCAGGTTGAACTCACCCCCTTTTCGGATACCGATCGCGCCATTGCGACCTCCATTGTCGACGCTGTTGATGACACGGGTTATCTCACCGTTCCCCTGGAAGACATCCTGGAAAGCATGGGTGATGAAGAGATCGGCCTGGATGAAGTCGAAGCGGTACTGAAACGTATTCAGCGTTTCGATCCGGTCGGTGTTGCGGCCAGGGATCTGCGCGATTGCCTGTTGATCCAACTCTCTCAATTTGCCAAAGAGACCCCCTGGTGCGATGAAGCGCGTTTAATCATCAGCGATCACCTGGATCTGCTCGCTAACCATGACTTCCGTACGCTGATGCGCGTCACACGTCTGAAAGAAGATGTGCTAAAAGAGGCGGTCAATTTAATCCAGTCTCTTGATCCACGTCCTGGCCAGTCAATCCAGACCGGCGAGCCCGAATATGTCATTCCTGACGTGCTGGTGCGCAAGCACAATGGGCGCTGGACGGTCGAGCTGAACTCCGACAGCATCCCTCGTTTGCAAATCAACCAGCACTACGCCGCTATGTGCGGTGGTGCGCGTAACGATGCCGACAGCCAGTTTATCCGCAGCAATCTGCAGGAAGCGAAATGGCTGATCAAAAGCCTTGAGAGCCGGAACGATACCCTGTTAAGGGTAAGCCGCTGCATTGTTGAACAGCAGCAGGCGTTTTTCGAGCAAGGCGAAGAATTTATGAAACCGATGGTACTGGCCGATATCGCTCAGGCCGTCGAGATGCATGAATCAACGATTTCCCGTGTCACGACCCAAAAATATCTGCACAGTCCGCGTGGCATCTTTGAGCTTAAATATTTCTTCTCCAGTCATGTGAATACCGAAGGCGGCGGCGAAGCCTCGTCAACGGCTATCCGTGCACTGGTGAAGAAATTAATTGCCGCAGAGAATCCTGCGAAGCCGTTGAGTGACAGTAAGCTGACTACCATGCTCTCAGATCAGGGTATTATGGTAGCGCGGCGAACCGTTGCGAAGTATCGAGAGTCTTTATCCATTCCGCCGTCTAATCAGCGCAAACAGCTGGTGTGACCTAACCGATAAGGAAGACACTATGCAGCTTAATATCACTGGACATAACGTCGAGATAACCGAGGCCCTGCGCGAATTCGTCACCGCGAAATTTGCCAAGCTCGAACAATATTTCGAAAGGATCAATCAGGTCTATGTTGTGTTGAAAGTGGAGAAAGTGACTCATATCTCGGACGCGACCCTGCACGTAAACGGGGGGGAGATTCATGCAAGTGCGGAAGGACAAGACATGTATGCTGCTATCGACGGTTTAATTGATAAACTGGCGCGGCAGCTCACGAAACATAAAGATAAACTGAAACAACACTAATTGTCCGGGCACTCGTCTGGCGCGTATCACCCTGCCGCAACCCGGCAGGGTGTCTGCACTGGCGACGCTTAGGTGAAATTATGATGAACAACGATTCCGCTCTTCAATTGAGCAATGTCCTTAACCAGGAATGTACCCGTAGTGGCGTTCACTGCCAGAGCAAAAAACGTGCCCTGGAAATTATCAGTGAACTGGCTGCAAAGCAGTTGAGCCTGCCACCACAAGTGGTCTTCGAAGCGATCCTGACGCGTGAGAAAATGGGCAGTACCGGCATTGGTAACGGTATCGCCATCCCTCACGGAAAACTCGAAGAAGATACTCTTCGTGCCGTTGGTGTTTTTGTGCAACTGGAAACACCTATCGCCTTCGATGCCATTGATAACCAGCCAGTCGATCTGCTCTTCGCGCTTCTGGTTCCCGCCGATCAGACCAAAACCCACCTGCATACGCTTTCGTTGGTGGCCAAGCGTCTGGCGGACAAAACCATCTGTCGCCGCCTGCGCTCAGCGCAAAGCGATGAGGAGTTGTATCAGATCATCACGCTGACAGAAGGCGAAAATGACGATGCGTAACGCAACAGCCGCCTTTCTGTCATTGGTTCTGAGGAGAATTGGCTCATGGTCCTGATGATCGTTAGTGGTCGTTCGGGCTCTGGTAAGTCAGTGGCCCTGCGCGCCCTGGAAGACATGGGATTTTACTGCGTCGATAACCTGCCGGTCGTCCTGTTGCCAGAGCTGGCAAGAACGCTGGCTGACCGCCAGACGTCAGCCGCCGTCAGCATCGATGTGCGTAATATGCCGGAATCCCCGGAAATTTTTGAGCAGGCGATGAGCAGCCTGCCGGACTATTTCTCACCGCAACTGCTGTTCCTGGATGCCGATCGTAACACCTTGATCCGCCGCTACAGCGACACGCGTCGTCTGCACCCTCTTTCCAGCAAAAACCTGTCTCTGGAAAGCGCCATCGATGAAGAGAGCAATCTGCTGGAGCCACTGCGCTCACGCGCGGATCTCATCGTCGATACATCGGAAATGTCTGTTCATGAGCTCGCCGAGATGCTCCGCACCCGCCTGTTGGGTAAACGCGAGCGCGAGCTGACGATGGTGTTCGAGTCCTTTGGCTTTAAGCACGGTATCCCTATCGATGCCGACTATGTGTTTGACGTACGCTTCTTGCCTAACCCGCACTGGGACCCGAAATTACGCCCAATGACCGGGCTGGATAAACCGGTTGCCGCCTTCCTTGACAGACATACGGAAGTGCACAATTTTATCTACCAGACCCGCAGTTATCTCGAACTGTGGTTACCGATGCTGGAAACCAATAATCGCAGCTATTTAACGGTAGCGATTGGGTGTACCGGCGGTAAACACCGTTCCGTCTATGTGGCTGAACAACTTGCGGACTATTTCCGCTCGCGCGGTAAAAACGTTCAGTCTCGTCATCGTACGCTGGAAAAACGGAAAACATGACCGTAAAACAAACTGTGGAAATCACCAATAAGCTGGGTATGCACGCCCGCCCGGCGATGAAACTGTTTGAACTGGTTCAGGGCTTTGATGCTGAGGTGCTGCTGCGTAACGACGAAGGAACCGAAGCCGAGGCCAATAGCGTGATTGCGCTACTCATGCTGGACTCCGCCAAGGGCCGGCAGATAGAGATAGAAGCGACAGGCCCCCAGGAAGAAGAAGCGCTGGCGGCCGTTATTGCGCTTTTTATTGCCGGGTTTGATGAAGACTGACTGCATGCGTTTTCCCTCTCCCAATGGAGAGGGTATCGTCAATGCAGTTTATTGCGTTCCAGGAACTCTTCTCCGCCAAGCTGACGCATCTGACGCATAATCCACGCCTGACGGCTGCGCACATACCCTGAGGGCGCATCCGCGCGAAAACGTACCGGGTTTGGCAATACCGCCGCCAGCAATGCCGCCTCAGCCATCGTCAACTTGCTGGCGGGTTTATGAAAGTAACGCTGCGAAGCGGCTTCCACACCAAAGATGCCATCGCCAAATTCAGCAATATTCAGATAGACCGTCAGAATACGCCGCTTGGTCCAGACAGCCTCCGTGACCAGCGTTAATCCCGCTTCAAAGCCTTTACGCACCCAGCTTTTACCGTCCCAGAGCAGCAGGTTTTTAATGGTCTGCTGGGAAATGGTTGACGCACCACGAATACGATTTTCATGCTGTTCATTGTGCGATAAGGCTTTTTCAATCGCGCCAAAATCCAGCCCCCAATGGTCCGGGAAACGCTGATCTTCGGCGGCAATCACCGCCAGCGCCGCCCAGGGTGAGATCTCATCCATGCCGACCCAGTCCGAGTGAGCGACATAGCCGAAATCCCCGGTAAGCCACGCCCCAAACTGCCGTTCGACCATCACGGCTGAAAACGGCACCGGCAAAAAACTGAACAGAAGAATACCGCCACCCCAGAAAATGCCCAGCGCCAGCACCACCCGGAGTAATAGCTTTTTGATTTTCGCCATTAGCGGGCCACGCGCCCCTCTCATTCAGTGAGCACCAGAACGCGAGAGACCAGTTTTTCGATCCCTGCGGCCGCCTCCGCAATATTCTGCGCCAGCATATACGCCGGAGTGGTCACCACTTTGTTGTCCTCATCGACCACGATATCGTCGACAGGGCAAGGCACGTGTTCAGCCCCCATATCTTCCAGTACCTCAGCGGTATCGATATCCGTACCAATCGTCAGACGCAACGGGAAAGCAAAGATTTTTGGTAGCATCGCAGGCGCAATACACATAAAGCCGAGCGGTTTCCCCGCCTGGTGCATCTCCAGAGCCAGTCTTTTCAGATCCGGGTCGACCACGCTTTCACTACCGAGACTGGCAAAGCTGCTCAGGTTTTTCGCTGCGCCAAATCCGCCAGGAACAATCAGCGCATCCAGATCGTTTATTGATGCCTGTGCGATTGGAAGGATCGCACCGCGAGCGATGCGGGCCGCTTCGATCAGCACGTTCCTGCTTTCCCCCATCGGTTCACCCGTGAGATGATTAATGACATCGGTCTGGGGCTTGTCCGGTGCAAAACATACCGCCTCAGCGCCTTCGCGAGCGATCGCCAGTAGGGTGATGACCGCTTCGTGGATCTCCGATCCGTCATAAACGCCTGATCCGCTGAGAACAACACCGATTTTTTTCATTTTGCTCATCCTTTATGCAACGTACTGGGGATAATTAAAAATTTTGATAAGGGCGCTACGCTTCACACATTTCGCTGATTGATGTAACAAATACTTTAAGATTTGCTATCTTATGTGCGTGCAGTTCAAATTTTCCCGACTGCGCCCTTGATAAAAAAATATATAACTTTACGGCGCAGCCACGATTTCCCTGGTGTTGGCGCAGTATTCGCGCACCCCGGTTAATCCGGGGTCATTTTTTTCCAGCGTTTGCCACCCACGCTTTCAAAACGTCCACATCGTGCTGCCATTCCTGCTTCATCTCTTCAACCCATTCACCGACGTTATCCCACCAGGCTGGCAGGTCGGGTGACTGAATTTGTTGACCCAGTTGTTGCAGGTGGCGAAGACCGACCGATCCCGCGGCACCTTTGATCTTATGCCCCTCTTCGACGATCCCTTTTTGATCCCGCGCGGTGAGGTTAGACTCCAGTACACTCAGATAGCCCGGCATCATTTTCTCGAATACCGCCAGCCCATCGGTGATCAGCTTTGGCCCGACCAGTTCGATATACTGTTCAAGCATCGGGATATCCAGCAGGTTTTGTGATTTTTGACCCTCGGTAACAGACATTGCGTCTTTCTCCTCTTCTTCGCCCGCATCCCAGAATTTCTTAATCATGGCAGTTAATGCCGGGACCGCCAGCGGCTTGCTTAAGACGTCGTCCATCCCTGCATCCAGATACTCTTTTTTATCTTTCAGTACGTTGGCGGTAAGCGCCACCAGCGGCGGTAAATCATCGCGGGCAAACTGGCTGGTAAGGATGCGCGAAATGTCCAGCCCGGTCATGTCCGGCAACTGAATATCCAGCAGTACCAGGTCGTATTCTCCAGGCTTAAACATCTCCAGTGCGGCCTTTCCTGTCATCGCCACATCCACACTATTGCCCAGCTTTTCCAGTACGGAACGGGCAACGATCACGTTAAGCTCAATGTCTTCCACCAACAGCACATGCAGCGCTGGCAGCGGCATATCATCGTCTTCAAACGCATCTTCCACTTCCTCTGCCACCGCAGGCGCGTGAACGGTCAGGGTGAAGATCGAACCTTTGCCCGGCTGGCTGGTAACAACGATGTCACCGCCCATGTTTTTCGCCAGGCGACGCGATACCGCGAGACCAATCCCGGTACCGGTAGCAGGCTTGCCGCCATGGCTATCTTTCACCTGATAATACATGGCGAAAATTTTATCCAACTCTTCGCGAGGAATACCAATCCCGGAATCTTCGACCTCGAAGTGCAGCATATCGCCTTCGTCATAGCGCACACGGACGGTGACTTGCCCCTCACGGGTAAATTTGACGGCGTTGCTGATAAGGTTCCACAGGATCTGCCGCAACCGCGTGCCGTCAGTGACCACCTTATGCGGTAACGGCAGGGTAGGCTCCATGACAAAGCGCAGACCTTTCTGGTGCGCCTGCAGGCCGGAAAGGTTTTCCAGGTCGGCGAGGAAGCTGGTGAAATCCACCGGCTGGTTATCGAGCTGGACTTTACGACGCTCCATTTTATCCATATCAATAATATCGTTGAAGATATTGCCCAGAGTGACGGCAGAGACATGAATGGTTTTCAGGTATTTTTCCTGCTCGGCCGTTAAATCGGTATCCAGCAGAATACGGCTCAGCCCGACGATGCCATTAAGCGGCGTGCGCAGTTCGTGGCTGATAGTAGAGATAAAGGTGGTTTTATCGCGGCTGGCACGCTCCAGGGCGTCCTGATAGCGCTTACGCTCGGTGATATCACGCCCGAAGCCCATCAAGCCGTGGCGCTTACCTACGCGGTCATAATAGGGCACCTTGCGAATTTCAAAACAGGCTTTGCGTCCATCCGGATAATCCAGCCACTGCTCATAGGTCAGCGAAACATTGTGGCGAAACACCTTCTCATCGGTCTCAATGACCTTCTCCGCCGCTTCCGGCGCGTAGACATCCTGTGGTTTAAGGTTAATCAGTTGCTTCTCGCTTTTGCCCGTCAGCAGTTCCATTGCCCGGTTACAGCCGGAAAACTCTTTGTCTTCGTTGCGATAGAAAACCAGGTCCGGGGAGGCATCAAGGAAGGAGCGTAAAAAGGTGGATTGCTGTTCAAGCTGAATCTGCGTCTGCTCGCGCTCCTGCATCTCCACTTTAAGCTGCTCAAATGTCGCCTGACGTTCAGCTTCGGCTTTCTCGCGATCCGCCATCTCCTGGTTAAGCCGGGTGATGTTGTCTTTAAGCTGGATATTCAGTTTGAGGTCGCGGTCGCGCATCTCTTCCAGCTTGTCCACCAGCCGCGACAGGCGCTGGCGTGACTCTTCAAGCTGCTCAACGACAACCGATAAGAAATAGACCGCCCAGGGGGTAATTAACAAGCCAAAAAAGATAGAGCGAATGACGTCGATGCTCGCCACCTGCCCCTGTAAGACCATCGTCACCGCCATTTGTACGACGATAGCCAGTACCACCAGCGCCAGGGCAAGTAACAGGGAGAAACGAACCAACCCGAGCTTCATCATCAGGTCGACGTAATATTGCGCCAGTAAACGGATTTGCTTCATAGCGATTTCCTTAAACAATTCCGTTCAATAATACCCAATTCTGAGCAACACGTTGAAGGTTGTGCGAAAAATGCGGAGCCAGGCAACCGTCACGGTTGGATCCAGGGGCGACCCACTGCGGAACCTTGCACACCATGTTCAGTAAGATAGCGATCCAGCTCAACCATTCCTGTCCAGCGATTTTCGCACCACAACGGCGCCAGAAGCGTCGGACGACGAGCGCTGGCAGAGACGCGATGGTAAATCACCTCCGCTGGCGTGGCGCGAATCATCTCCCCGGCGGTGACAGTGTAGTCTTCCAGTTCAATACCCCGCAGACGGCCCGCCTCCCAGGCTTTCGCCATAATGCTGCCCTTCACAATATGCAGAGGATGCAGCTTGATACCGTCTACGCCAGTCTCTACCACGCGATGGAGCGTTTGCAGGCATTCCGACTGCCTTTCCCCTGGCAAACCGACGATAAGGTGGCTACAGACTTTCAGCCCGCGCTCGCGGGCCAGACGGGTGGTTCGCTGGTAACAGGCGAAATCATGCCCACGGTTAATACGGTGCAGCGTTTTATCGTGCGCGGTTTGCAGCCCCAGCTCCAGCCAGACTTCATACCCCTGATCTTTATATTCGCTTAGCAAATCCAGCACCGCCTCGGGTACACAGTCCGGGCGTGTGCCGACACACAGGCCAACAATGCTGGCCTGGCTTATTGCCTGTTGATACATGGAACGCAGCACCTGTACTTCGGCCCAGGTACTGGTGTAAGCCTGGAAATAGGCGAGGTAGCGTTTAGCGCGATTCACCAGGTTTGCCTGATGCGCCAGTTGTTCGGCAATCGAACGATGCTGCTGCTCTTCGTCGGCGAAAGAAGCGACATTGCAGAACGTACAGCCGCCCCGGCCGATGGTGCCATCCCGATTCGGGCAGCTAAAACCACCGTGAAGCGTCAATTTATGAACCTTTTGCCCATGACGACGGGCAAGATCCCCACCAAACATATTGACTAATTTTTGTAACTGCATAATCTGACAGGCCGTGCCTTTGAAAAGAGGCCAAGCCTGCCATTTTTAGCTTTCGACGGCGATGATGTGGATCAATCGCCCGGCAAGGCTTTTATTCATTGCATAACCAGTCAAGATTACCGCAATTTCATTCACTCCTCGGGCAATTACTTTTCCTTATGTTCAGACGATATTTTGCAGAAATAGTGTCACACGTGAAAAACAGTGCGTTGATGTGCTCATAAGAACATTCTCAGAATAATATTCTGAAATCCACATTTCCCTTAGTAGGGTAACGCATTAACAACGCTTCCCGATAGTGAGTCAGATCACATTACTCTGCCGCTCCGCGCTGGGCTTATTGATTGTAAATAAGGTTAAATTGACTTACACATCAATTAATTAAGCATTCTTTAGCACATTATTAGATAAATAAGCCTGGCATTTGACCTGTGTACGGATTCCCGATAAGTTGGGAATCCGCTGGAAGCTTTCTGGATGAGTGGTCTGCTCATCATATTTATGCAGTTATTGAGATTCCCTCTTAAGCAAGTCCTCAACACTTGTGTACCGATGCGAAAAGGAAATTAAAGAGGGCGACATGCGAGGCTTTATTAGCCCCGTCGCCATGCTCTTGCTGTGCCCGCGCGCAATCGGTATCGGATGGGAATCCCGCAGAGCCTGGGGAGGTTCACTGATATGTTGTACGATAAATCCCTTGAGAGGGATAACTGTGGTTTCGGCCTGATCGCCCACATAGAAGGCGAACCTAGCCACAAGGTAGTGCGTACCGCTATTCACGCACTGGCCCGCATGCAGCACCGTGGCGCAATCCTCGCTGATGGTAAAACCGGCGACGGTTGCGGTCTGCTGCTGCAAAAACCCGATCGTTTCTTCCGTATCGTTGCGGAAGAGCGCGGCTGGCGTTTAGCCAAAAACTATGCCGTTGGTATGCTGTTCCTGAATAAGGATCCAGAAAAAGCCAGCACATCTCGCCGTATTGTAGAAGAAGAACTTCAACGTGAGACCCTGTCTATTGTCGGCTGGCGCGATGTGCCAACCAACGAAGGGGTACTCGGTGAAATCGCCCTCTCCTCGCTGCCTCGTATTGAGCAAATTTTTGTTAACGCCCCGGCTGGCTGGCGCCCGCGTGATATGGAGCGCCGTCTGTTTATTGCCCGTCGTCGCATTGAAAAGCGTCTGCAGGAAGATAAAGAGTTCTACGTTTGTAGCCTCTCTAACCTGGTGAACATCTATAAAGGTCTGTGTATGCCGGCTGACCTGCCGCGCTTCTACCTGGACCTGGCGGATCTGCGTCTGGAATCGGCCATTTGCCTGTTCCACCAGCGCTTCTCCACCAACACCGTACCGCGCTGGCCGCTGGCACAGCCGTTCCGCTATCTGGCGCATAACGGTGAAATCAACACCATCACCGGTAACCGTCAGTGGGCACGCGCGCGTACCTACAAATTCCAGACCCCGCTGATCCCGGATCTGCATGATGCTGCGCCGTTTGTCAACGAAACCGGCTCTGACTCCAGCTCCATGGATAACATGCTCGAACTGCTGCTGGCAGGCGGGATGGATATCGTGCGCGCCATGCGCCTGCTGGTGCCACCGGCCTGGCAGAACAACCCGGATATGGACCCGGACCTGCGCGCCTTCTTCGATTTTAACTCCATGCATATGGAACCCTGGGATGGCCCGGCGGGCATCGTCATGTCCGATGGCCGTTTCGCGGCCTGTAACCTGGACCGTAACGGCCTGCGTCCGGCACGCTATGTCATCACCAAAGATAAGCTGATCACCTGTGCCTCCGAAGTGGGCATCTGGGATTATCAGCCTGACGAAGTGGTCGAAAAAGGCCGCGTCGGTCCGGGCGAGCTGATGGTTATCGATACCCGTGGCGGTCGCATTCTGCACTCCGCAGAGACCGATGACGATCTGAAAAGCCGCCATCCTTATAAAGAATGGATGGCGAAAAACGTTCGCCGTCTGGTGCCGTTTGAAGATCTGGCCGATGACCAGGTTGGCATCCGCGAAATGGATGACGACCTGCTGACAAGCTATCAGAAGCAGTTTAACTACAGCTTCGAAGAGCTCGATTCTGTTATCCGCGTACTCGGTGAAAACGGTCAGGAAGCGGTCGGCTCCATGGGTGACGATACCCCGTTTGCTGTGCTCTCCAGCCAGCCGCGTATCATTTACGACTACTTCCGCCAGCAGTTCGCACAGGTGACGAACCCACCGATTGACCCGCTGCGTGAAGCCCATGTGATGTCGCTGGCCACCAGTATCGGTCGTGAGATGAATGTCTTCTGTGAAGCAGAAGGCCAGGCACACCGTCTGAGCTTCAAATCGCCGATCCTGCTGTACTCCGATTTCACGCAGCTCACCACCATGAAAGAGGAGCACTATCGCGCAGATGTGCTGGACATCACTTTCGATGTGACCGAAACCTCGCTGGAAGAGACGGTGAGAGCGCTGTGCGATAAAGCAGAACAGATGGTGCGTAACGGCACCGTGCTGCTGGTGCTGTCTGACCGTAACATCGCTAAAAACCGTCTGCCGGTACCGGCACCAATGGCGGTTGGCGCGGTGCAGACCCGTCTGGTTGAGAAAAGCCTGCGCTGCGATGCCAACATCATCGTAGAAACCGCCAGTGCCCGTGACCCGCACCATTTTGCAGTGCTGCTGGGCTTCGGCGCCACCGCGATTTATCCGTACCTGGCGTACGAAACGCTGGCAAAACTGGTCGATACCAAAGCCATTGAGAAGAATTACCGCACGGTGATGCTGAACTACCGCAACGGCATCAACAAAGGGCTGTACAAGATCATGTCCAAAATGGGCATCTCGACGATTGCCTCTTACCGTTGCTCAAAACTGTTCGAAGCCGTCGGTCTGCACGAAGAGGTTTCCGAACTCTGCTTCCAGGGCGTGGTCAGCCGTATCAGCGGCGCAGGTTTTGCTGACTTCCAGCAGGATCTGCTGAACCTCTCCAAACGCGCCTGGCTGGCACGTAAACCGCTCGAAGCAGGCGGTCTGCTGAAATACGTTCACGGCGGTGAATACCACGCCTATAACCCGGATGTGGTGCGCACCCTGCAACAAGCCGTCCAAAGCGGTGAATACAGCGACTATCAGCAGTACGCCAAACTGGTGAATGAGCGTCCGGCTGCGACCCTGCGCGACCTGCTGGCTATCACGCCGAACGGCGAAACCGTCAGCATCAACGACGTTGAACCGGCAAGCGAACTGTTCAAACGCTTTGATACTGCGGCAATGTCCATCGGCGCATTGAGCCCGGAAGCGCATGAAGCGCTGGCAGAAGCCATGAACAGCCTCGGCGGCTTCTCCAACTCCGGTGAAGGCGGCGAAGACCCGGCGCGCTATGGCACCAACAAAGTTTCACGCATTAAACAGGTCGCTTCCGGTCGCTTCGGCGTCACCCCGGCGTATCTGGTCAATGCTGACGTGATTCAGATTAAAGTCGCTCAAGGTGCGAAACCGGGTGAAGGTGGTCAGTTACCGGGCGATAAAGTGACCCCGTACATCGCTAAACTGCGCTATTCCGTACCGGGCGTGACGCTGATTTCTCCGCCGCCGCACCACGATATCTACTCTATCGAGGATCTGGCGCAACTGATTTTCGACCTGAAACAGGTCAACCCGAAAGCGATGATCTCCGTGAAGCTGGTTTCCGAACCGGGCGTCGGCACCATCGCGACCGGCGTGGCGAAAGCCTATGCGGATCTCATCACCATCGCCGGCTACGATGGCGGTACCGGTGCGAGCCCGCTGTCATCGGTGAAATACGCGGGTTGTCCGTGGGAACTGGGCCTGGTGGAAACCCAACAGGCGCTGGTGGCCAACGGTCTGCGCCACAAAATTCGTTTACAGACAGATGGCGGTCTGAAAACCGGCCAGGACATCATCAAAGCGGCAATTCTGGGTGCGGAAAGCTTCGGCTTTGGTACCGGCCCGATGGTGGCGCTGGGCTGTAAATACCTGCGTATTTGCCACCTGAACAACTGCGCAACCGGCGTAGCAACTCAGGATGAAAAACTGCGTAAAAACCACTACCACGGTCTGCCGTTCAAAGTGACCAATTACTTTGAATTTATCGCCCGTGAAGTGCGTGAGTTAATGGCGCAGCTCGGCGTGAAACGCCTGGTGGATTTGATTGGCCGCACCGATCTGCTTAAAGAGCTGGACGGTTTCACCGCCAAACAACAGAAGCTGGATTTGTCGAAACTGCTGGAAACCGCCGAGCCGCATCCTGGCAAAGCGCTCTACTGCACCGAAAACAACCCGC
Source organism: Phytobacter sp. RSE-02 (assembly GCF_040578655.1). Taxonomy (NCBI): domain Bacteria; kingdom Pseudomonadati; phylum Pseudomonadota; class Gammaproteobacteria; order Enterobacterales; family Enterobacteriaceae; genus Phytobacter; species Phytobacter sp. RSE-02. Next base: position 107,062 of record NZ_JBEULY010000011.1, read on the forward strand.
CGTTCGACAACGGTGTGTTGAACGCGCAGTTGCTGCAGCAGGCCAAACCGTTTGTCGACGAACGCCAGAGCAAAACGTTCTGGTTTGATATCCGCAACACGGACCGTTCTGTCGGTGCGTCTTTGTCTGGCTACATCGCGCAAACGCATGGCGATCAGGGGCTGGCGGCGGATCCGATTACCGTGCACTTTAGCGGTACCGCAGGCCAGAGCTTTGGCGTCTGGAACGCCGGTGGCGTTGAGCTGTATCTGACTGGCGATGCCAACGACTACGTAGGCAAGGGCATGGCAGGCGGTTTAGTCGCGGTACGTCCGCCGGTAGGCTCTGCTTATCGTAGCCACGAGGCCAGCATTATCGGTAACACCTGCCTGTATGGCGCAACCGGTGGTCGTCTGTATGCCGCAGGCCGTGCGGGTGAACGTTTCGGCGTGCGTAACTCCGGCGCGATTACTGTCGTGGAAGGCATCGGCGATAACGGTTGTGAATATATGACCGGCGGTATCGTCTGTATCCTCGGTAAAACAGGCGTGAACTTTGGCGCAGGGATGACCGGCGGCTTCGCCTATGTCCTGGATGAAGACGGCGAGTTCCGCAAACGTGTGAACCCGGAACTGGTGGAAGTGCTGAGCGTCGATGACCTCGCCATCCACGAAGAGCATCTGCGCGGTCTGATAACCGAGCATGTGCAGCATACCGGTTCATCTCGCGGCGAAGAAATTCTGGCTAACTGGCCAGCCTTCGCGGAGAAATTCGCACTGGTTAAACCGAAGTCCAGTGATGTGAAAGCACTGTTGGGTCATCGTAGTCGTAGCGCAGCAGAGCTGCGTGTGCAGGCGCAGTAAGGGGCAGCAATGAGTCAGAACGTATACCAGTTTATCGACTTACAGCGCGTGGATCCGCCAAAGAAACCGCTGAAGATCCGTAAGATTGAATTTATTGAAATCTACGAGCCATTTTCGGAAGGCCAGGCCAAGGCGCAGGCAGATCGCTGCCTCTCCTGTGGTAACCCGTACTGCGAATGGAAATGTCCGGTCCATAACTACATCCCGAACTGGCTGAAACTGGCCAACGAAGGGCGTATTTTTGAGGCCGCTGAACTGTCTCACCAGACTAACACCTTGCCGGAAGTCTGCGGGCGCGTTTGCCCGCAGGACCGCCTGTGTGAAGGTTCCTGTACGCTAAATGATGAGTTCGGCGCGGTCACCATCGGTAACATCGAACGCTACATCAATGATAAAGCGTTCGAGATGGGCTGGCGCCCGGATATGACCGGCGTGAAGCAGACGGACAAACGCGTGGCGATTATCGGTGCAGGTCCGGCAGGTCTGGCATGCGCCGATGTGCTGACCCGTAATGGCGTCAAAGCAGTGGTGTTTGACCGCCATCCGGAAATCGGTGGTCTACTCACCTTCGGTATCCCGGCATTCAAGCTGGAAAAAGAGGTGATGACCCGCCGTCGCGAAATCTTCACTGGCATGGGGATTGAATTCAAGCTGAATACCGAAGTCGGTCGTGACGTACAGCTTGATGACTTGCTGAAAGATTATGACGCGGTATTCCTTGGCGTCGGCACCTATCAGTCGATGCGTGGCGGCCTGGAAAACGAAGATGCCGATGGCGTATTCGACGCTCTGCCGTTCCTTATTGCGAACACCAGGCAGATCATGGGCTTTAGTGACTCCGCTGAGGAACCGTATATCAGCATGGAAGGCAAACGCGTTGTTGTTCTGGGTGGTGGCGACACCGCAATGGACTGCGTGCGTACCTCCATCCGCCAGGGTGCGAAGAACGTTATTTGTGCTTACCGTCGCGACGAGGAAAACATGCCAGGCTCTCGCCGTGAAGTGAAAAACGCGCGCGAAGAGGGTGTGGAATTCCAGTTTAACGTGCAGCCGCTGGGTGTCGAAGTGAATGCCAACGGTAAAGTCTGCGGCGTGAAAATGGCGCGTACCGAAATGGGTGCGCCAGATGCCAAAGGCCGTCGTCGTGCGGAGATCGTTGCGGGTTCCGAACATGTGGTACCGGCTGATGCGGTCGTGATGGCGTTTGGTTTCCGCCCACACAGCATGGAATGGCTGGCGAAACACAGCGTCGAGCTGGACTCTCAGGGCCGCATCATCGCCCCGGAAGGCAGCGAGAACGCGTTCCAGACCAGCAACCCGAAAATCTTTGCCGGTGGCGATATCGTTCGCGGCTCCGATCTGGTGGTCACCGCCATCGCCGAAGGCCGTAAGGCAGCAGACGGCATCCTCAACTGGCTTGAAGTATAAGGGTTTTCCCGGAAATCCAGGGCAGGCAAGAAAAAGCCGGATGGTGTACCATCCGGCTTTTTTTATGCCGTAAGCAGGCTGGCACAGACCTTAATCACCACCTTTTTAATCTCTTGCGCAGTACCCACCATACACCCCGGTTTATGTGGCTCACCCGGCATAAAAATCGCGAACATGCCAGGCGTTAGCGTGACAACCTGCCCGGCACAAATCGCGGCGCAAAGCTGATAATCGTCCTCAACATGCCAGTCATCGCACTGCCGTGCAGACCCTGGAGTGCCATACAAAATGCGCTCTTCACCCGCCAGCAATAGCTGGATATCAATGTATTGCGCATGCAGCTCGGCCTTCTTCTGTTCCGCGGGTTGTGTGGAAAATTGCATGATGTTCATAAAGATAGCATCACCCTGTAGCGGGTAACTCCCCGGCGGCTTTTCCTGCACGCGCGCATCCAGTGCCAGCGTCAGCGCATTCAGCAGCACCGGATGCAACCCCGAGTGGGCGAGCGACGCCAGTTCACCTGTCATCATTTTTTCACTCCTTGTGCCAGCAGCGCGGCACCCAGTAAGCCTGCATCATGGCGATAGTGCGCCTCACTTAACACCACCCGATAGACTGATGGCTCCAGGGCCAGACACGCACGCACTAGCGTCAGATACCCCGGTGCAAGGCCAATACTGCCGCCCACCACCACACGTTGGCAGTCCGTGGTCGCCTTCACATCGGCAACGAGGCGCGCCAGCGTCTGCGCCGAGCGCTGAACCAGTTCACGCGCCTGCGCATGCCCATTTGCAGCATGGGCAAAAATGGCCTTCGCATCGCAGCCTGCCAGATCACCCTGCGCCGCTGCCGCGATACCGCGCCCGGAAGCGATCGCTTCAACGCATCCCACTCGCCCACAGCCGCAGCGCGGACCGCCAGGATCGGCAAGCGTATGGCCCAAATGGCCTGCCAGCCCCTCATGGCCCATACGCAGCACACCATCGCTCACCACACCGCCGCCTACGCCAGTGGATACGGTGATAAACACCATATCGTCGATGCTCGCGCCCAGTGCGTGGTACTCCGCCCAGGCAGCGGCCTGCGCATCATTCACCGCCAGCGCAGGCAAGCCTGTTATCTCCGTCAGGCCAGAAGCCAGCGGAAAATGCAGCAGACCGCCCAGATTTTGTGGATTGATCGCCTGCAAGGTACCTTCACGAATAATTCCGGTTGAGGCAACTGCCACCTGCCGGGCCTGAGAGGCAAGCGGGGCGACCAACGCCAGGAGTGCCGCCCGCAGGGCATCCGGGGTTTTGCTGGCAGGTGTGGGCAACTCACGGCGTTGGTGAATCTGCAGGTCACCGTCCACCAGCGCGGCAGCAAGCTTGGTGCCACCGATATCAATCGCCAGCGTGGTCATGTCGCTGCCTCCTGGAGTGCATCGCAATACCACTGGCAAATGTACTCCAGCCGCGTAATGGCTGAGCCGACGGTCACCGCCCATGCTCCATGACGCTTCGCCTGCGCCGCCAGTTCGGGCGAGTTATAGCGCCCTTCCGCCATCACCCGGCATCCGGCCTGACTGAGCGTGGTGACCAGCGCCAGGTCCGGTTCTGCGGGGGTGTGTTCGCTGGTGTAGCCAGACAGCGTGGTGCCAATCAACTCCGCTCCTGCTTGCTGGCAATACAAGCCATCCTGCTCGCAGGAACAATCGGCCATCGCGATAAGCCCGTGGTGATGTATACGCGCCAATAATTCACGCACCGCAACCGGACGAACACGATCGGTACCATCAATGGCGATAATATCTGCCCCCGCCTGTGCCAGCGCATCGACATCCTCAGCGTAAGGGGTAATGCGCACCGGGGAGTCCGTTAAGTCGCGTTTAATGATGCCGATGATGGGTAGTGTTACAGCCTGACGGACGGCACGCAGGTTGTTAATGCCTTCAATACGTACCGCCACCGCCCCGGCCTGCTGGGCGGCCAGTGCCATCGCCGCCACGATGTCCGGCTTATCCAGCGGGCTATCCGGAACAGGCTGGCAGGAGACCACCAGCCCACCCTGGCGGCCAATTTGTGCATCCATTTTCGCTATCAGAGACATGTCTGGTTATCCTTTCGTTTTTAATAACCCGTTCTTACCATCGCTGTGGCTGACCGCGCCGCTGAATGGCTTACCATCGATCGCATCATGGGTACGCAGCGCTTCGGGGCGTAGCCAACGCTGTACGCGCGACGGCATATCCAGCCCAATCAACAGGATCACCACAAATGTCAGGCTAAAGGAGAGCGATCCCAGTGCGGTACCCAGATCCAGACGCTGAGCGATCAGCGCCCCCAGGATTGGTGCCAGTGCGCCGCCCAAGGCCCCAACGTTGTAGGTGAATCCCAAACCTGCCGCACGCTGGTCGGTATCGAAGTAGCCGCCGATCAGTTTAGGCAGAATGCCTGAGATCCCCTGCCCCAGCATTTGCTGGAAGAAGAGCAGAAAACCGAGAACCCATACGCTGGTGCCACCAATGGCAAACACCGGGATGATCAGAATTTGTGAGGCGAGAAGACTGTAGACGTAGGCTTTGCGCGTCCCCAACCAGTCGCCCAGAAAACCGCCAACACAACAGCCCACCGCCGCGCCAAAGCCGCTAAAGAACAGCACTTTAGCTACCGTCGCAGGCGAATAGGCCAGTTCGGTTTTGAGGTAAGTCGGCAACAGCGACTGGATGGGCCACGAGTAGAGAAACGCAAAGAGCACTACCACCATCAGCATTACGCCGGTTGGCCAGCGTTTTCCGCTGCTTTGCACCATAAAGCTGATAAAGATAAACGCGCACACCAGACCAAGAATCGCCACCAGCGCGGCATTCTTCATTTCACCGGCAAAGCAGTACCACAATGAGGTCGCGGCAATGACTGTCATCGCCACGTTTATTACGCGATGTTTGCCGCGATACAGAATATCCACCATCGTGCGTACCGGCGCTTTACCCGCATGTCTCTCTTTCCAGTCTTCCGCTTCCGGAATGTTTTTCCTCAGCCACAGGGCAAAGACGATGGGCAAAATGCCGATGAAAAACAGCGCGCGCCAGCCCCAGACGGGCACTACCAGGCTGTAGACCTGCGCCGCGATAACGGCCCCGACGGAGAAGCCGGAAATCAAAAAGCCGCTGGCTTTGTTTCGCAACTGTCGGGGCCAGCTTTCAATCACATAAGTCGCGCTGGAGCCATACTCTCCGGCCATCCCCATACCGATCACCAGCCGGGCGATAAACATGGTGGTGAAGCCAGGGGCCAACCCGCAGGCCAGCGTACCGCATGAGAACAGAAGGATACTGGTGACCATCGCCAACCGTCGGCCGTAGCGGTCACCCATTGCGCCCAACATCAGCCCTCCAAACCAACGGGAGATAAAGGCTGCGGAGATGAGGCTTGCCGCCTGTACCGTCGTCAGACCAAATTCGCTCTGAATTTCCGTTAACACCAACGCGATAAGGACAAAATCAAAACCGTCGAGCAGATAGCCCAGCCAGGCGGCGCAGAAAGCCCGCCATTGCGCCCGATCAAGATGGCGATACCATGGGATATTTTGCATAGCAGTACTCATGTGATACTCCCGCGATGGGAGCTGCCCATCGCTTTTGTAGACCGACAGAGTTAAGAGCGGCTCCGTCTGTCCGGTCAGCGCAGCGCTTCCGGACAGACAGCTCCGGATCACTGTTGTTGTTCTTTCTCTTGTTGCAGTGCTGCCGCCAGCGCTTTAAGTTCTGGCAAATATTTTTCCGCCACCGGTGCGAACGGCTTACGACACAGCGGTACCGCCAGGACATCCATGTAGTGCAGCACCGTTTTCAGACCGCGGAAAACACCGACTTTGATCAGCAGATCGATAACCTCATTGCATTGCGCCTGCAGGCGCTGCGCGGTGGCAATGTCGCCCATTTGCAGCGCGCGAACGATGCCCAGATAGCGCCAACCCATGATGTTGTAAGTACTGCCGATTCCACCATCCGCGCCCGCCATCAGCCCGGATGCAAAGATCTCGTCATAACCGTTATAGAGCACCAGATCCGGATTCGCCCGGCGGATCTGCTCCATCTGGAAGAGATCGCCAGATGTTTGTTTCAGCGCGCCCACGCCCGGCAGGGTAACCAGCGTGTCGATTTGATCCAGCGTGAGTTTCACCCCACTCAGCGCCGGAATGTTGTAAACCACCATCGGCAGACCATTAGCGGCGTCGATCACTGCACGATAGTGGTCGCAGTGCTCTTCAAAGCTGAACGGATAGTAGAACGGAGTAACGGCAGAGACGGCGTCAAAACCATAGCGGCTGGCCGCCTGCGCAAGCTGCCGGGTTTCGTGGGTGCTGACGGTGCCGACATGGGCAATCAGCGTCAGTTTGCCTTTCGCCTCTTCGGCGACTACCTCCAGTACCTGTTCACGCTCAGCAATGCTTTGCACGAACGCTTCCCCGGTAGATCCCCCCACATACAGCCCATCGATCCCCTGATTGATGTTAAAACGCACCAGACGGCGCAGGCTCTCGGTATCCAGCTTTTCGCTGGCATCAAACGGGGTCAACAGCGCGGCCATCACCCCTCTTAACTGAGCAGTCATCATCTTCTCCTGTTGCATGAGTGCGTTTTGACTATATACCTTTATACCTATTATACCAGTGCAAATGATCGCCATCGGGGAGAGAAAACGCTAAATGGGATCTAACGCACTAAACGATCGCTAGCGCGCAAAAGGGATCGGTCAATCAGTTGCTGGATTTTTGCTGTTTATCGAACGCGTGCCAGGTGGCGAAAACGCTGTTGAGGTGAACATGCAATGCGCGATCGGCGGCATCGGGATCGCGCTGGCGAATCGCATTGACGATCTCAATATGCTGCTGATAACTGAGGTTATTGTGCTGATGCAGCTCTTTTTCCGGCACCGTGGGGCGAGCTGCAATCAGCCAGTCCAGCAGGGCAACATGGATCGTCAGAAAGATAGGATTGCCGGGGATTTCAGCCAGTACGCGATGGAATTCAACATCGGAGCGAATAAATAGCGCGTTGTCGTCCAGCGACTGACTGTTCAGCTCCAGCGCCTTACCGAGACGTTCAATTTGCTCATCCGTGGCATGTTCCGCCGCATGGCGAACCAGGCTGGATTCGAAAAACAGGCGTAGCTGCTCAAAATGGGCAATACCACCGGGACGGGAGAGAAAATCTTTCGCCATGCCGGAAAGCTCGCCAATGATGGTATCGGCAGATGGGCGGGAAACGCGGGCGCGTTCACCGTTGCTGATTTGCACCAATCCTTTACGCTTGAGCGCCGCCAGCGCTTCGCGTACCGAGGGGCGGCCCACATTGAAAAACGCCATCAGCTCACGCTCGGAGGGCAGCACATCGCCTTCGGCAAACTCCCGGCGGCGGATCATCTGTTCGAGCTCTTCTTCCACCATCTCGGATAATTTTTTGCGCGCCAACGGACGGCGACGCAGCGTGCGCCCGATATTTTCAGCAGTGTTTTCAGCGTGCAAATCTGATGATTTCATAGCGCTCATGGCAGTGGAGTATGACAAATGTGATAGCAACTTCATCATATCACAGGAATATCTGACTGGCGAAGTTAGCACCAGAGGGGGAAGTCGGCGAGTGATGAGTAGGGATATTCCCGGGTGGCGCTTCGCTTACCCAGGCTACTCGCGCTAGTGTAGCCTGGGTAAGGTACTAACGTCGGTAGATCTCCTCCGTCAGATAATCTGGCCAGTTCTTTTCAAAGAAGATCGTCGAGAGGTCATCAAGCGTACGTAATGGCCGCTGCTCGACAACAAACTCGCCGTTGCGCCATGTCACCTGTATTTGCTCCTGCCGGTGCTCCGCCTTTTCAGAGATGAAACGAAACTCAGACAATACCCCTTCACGTGTTTGCGGTACGACGTCTCCCTGCGCAGAGCACAACATCCGTGCGCCACGGCTACCGCCGCCACGGGCAATATAGCTTTCCAGCGCCACCAGTAACGCTTCCGATGCCAGCGCCATCTGACGCCACTGGAGGCTAAACGCCGTCTGGTTCGGATGGGTTATAGCCACCCCGTTTTGCGCAATACGCTGATTGAGTCGACGGGCCGCCTGAACGGCGCCAGGTACCTGCCCGGCATCACAGACAAAACCGGCACGCTCACTCATGCGCTGCTGGATTTCGTCGCGAATATCGTCAATCCGCAACGCCTGAGGATGGCTGCTGTCACGCTGGATCTGCTGCAAAAGCTCAGCCGTTTCACGGGCAAAAAGAGATTCCGATGCGGCCCGTGGCGTCGCCGCGATATGCTTCGCGCAGCGCAGCCCAAAGACCTGTCCGGCATTGAGCGCCGCACCGCCGGGGCGCGTTACTCCGTGCGTGCCCGCCGCTTCGCCAATCGCATAACAGCCACTTAACGACGAATGGCCCCATGTATCTACCGCAATCCCGCCATTCATATGCTGGTGATTGACGTTAAACGGCAGCGGCTGTGTTGTCAGGTCATGACCATGATGTTTATAAAGCTCAATGGCCAGTGGGTTCATCCGCTGCAGGCGCGCAATCGGTAGCTCCAGACAGGCATCGTTATTGCGCAGATAGTGGTAAACATCCTCGTCCAGATTGCCAAGGGCAAAGGGTTCATCACCCGGTACCGGCAGCGGATTGCGGTTAAAATCCATATAGATCGTGCGCCCGGCCTGCGACTCATTGTAGATAGCCAAATCCACCAGACTGGAGCCAAAATCCAGCATTCGCGTGGCGTGAATCGGCCACTGATACCCCTTACGGAAGATATTCGAGGCCAGCTCCCGCGTGGTGCGATAGTAGCGGGCAAGAAAGTTATGCTCCTGGCCCTGCGCATCTATCGAGTAGATATAGGGCATGCTCTGCACGTAAGTACCGGAGAGATTCCAGGGAAACTCATCGCGCCGCGTACCGATACCAAACTGATGTTCCGTCAGGTTGACCGTCGCAATCCCCGCCTCCAGTGCCAGCCCCAGCGAACCAAAACAGCGCTTCGGGTAGACGCTGTCGCGGAACAATTCACCCGGTCCACCGGCCGCCAGGACTACAGTCGCGCTACGCATCAGACATAGCCCCCACGGGTTATCCTCTTGCCGTGCGCCTTTCACAATGGCCAGCACTCCGGCGACCCGGCGCTGCTCTCCTTCCCCTTCGGTGAGCAGACGTACGGCTGTCGCGTGATCGACAAACGGCACACCCAGCAGTACCGCCTCTTCCGCCAGCACTTTGACCATCAGGCGGGAAGTACGTGGCCCACAACTGGTTGCGCGGCCCACTTCATCGTGATCGGTCTGGTAGCGCAATACGGCGCCGTAGCGGTCCTCAGGTAAGGGAAGCCCCATGCTTTTCAGGCCGATAAATGCCTCCACCGAACCGACCGCTTCAACATACGCCGTGTCGGCATCCATCGCCCCACCCGCGCCGATAGCACTGGCGAGGGCTGTAAAATTATCGCCCCGGAAGCTGGTCGAAGCGGTATGCAGGGTCTGTTTATCCGATCCGGAGCAGGCCGATGTTCCCCAAAACAAGGTTTGGGTCGCCACCAGAACATCCACTTTGCGGCGACGCAACTCCACCGCCGCGCGCAGCCCGGCGGCGCCGCTGCCAATCACTAACGCCTCGCTGTGGTAGAGCGGAATGCGGTATCCCGCCACATCCAGCGTCTGTTGCGGCTGCGCCATCGTGACATGGCGCGGCATGGAGACATTCGTAAGCGCTTCCAGGATCGATTGCGGGATCGCTGTGGTCATGTTTTACCTCGTTAAACGCGTGATGACAGCCCGGATATTTCCATCTCTTTCACTGGCCTGGGCGCTTTACGCACCCCCAGCAGCAGTACCGAACTGACGACCATCACGCAGGCCGCAACAAACCAGACGGCAGACATGGAATATTTATCCGCGAAATAGCCCGCCAGGACGGGTGAAATCCCACCGGCCGTCATGCCGACATTCATCACAAAGCCAATGGCGGAGCCGCGAAGCTGTGGCGGTACCAGTTCGGCGGTAAAGGAGAGGACCAGCGGTGTGATGGGATAACCAAGCAGCCCCAGGAACAACACCAGAATCACCACGGCGAAGACCGGCAGTTGCAGAACCATCGCGGCCATCAGCAGGCTGCTGGCGAGCGTGATGCCTATCAACACTGCACGCTTACGCGAGAAGTCGCCACGGTCACATAAACGCCCAAGCAGAAAGCCCCCCAGCGCGCCGGTCAGCCCCAGCAGGCTGGCAATGGTTCCTGCGGTACTGATTGGCAGTTGTTTTACATTCATCAGGAAGGTCGGCGCCCACAGCAACACAATCCACCAGCCGCTCAGCAGCAGGAAGTAATAGAACGCCATAAGCATGACGGACTGGTTACGAAACAGTTGTTTTAACGGCACTTTTTCTTTTGTCGTGGCGACAACCACTTTTTTCGGCTCGTTTTTCACCATGAAGGCGTACGCCAGCGCTACCAGCAGACCCAGCGCCCCGGCGACATAGAACACGACGCGCCAACCGTACACCGGGCCGAGCATTGCACCGAGCCAGGTACCGAAGAAGCCGCCAATCGGATAACCCATCCAGTAAAGGGACATCACCGTCGTACGCTGTTTCTCGGTGGTAACGTTGGCCACTTCCAGCGATGCGGCGGGCCAAAAGACACCCTCGCCGATACCGGTCATCACGCGGTAAAAGATAAGCGATGTCAGACTACCCGCCACCCCCGTCAGGATCGTCGCGAGCGAGAACATCACTAAACCAAGAATGAGCACCGGTTTGCCGCTAAGTTTGTCGGCGATAATCCCGGAGATAAATAAGAAACCAATAAAGCCATAGAAGAATGAACTCATCAGGATCCCGGACTGGGCTCTACCGAGCCCAAAATCCGTCGCGATAAGTCCAATGGCGGAGGAGACAGTCATACGGTCGACGGAGTACATCATGTAGCCAAGGCCACACAGCACCGACACCAGTATCATCTTTTTTGTATCTGTATTCATAATTCCCTCGACTAACCTGGTAAGACTGACGAGACATCAGATACAGCCAAAATCTGATTAACAATGCGTTAAATGACGCGCTTTGCAGGTAGCGAGCACCGTATCCGGGTCACGTTGCCACCAGTCGTGTTCGGAGAAAATCTCCACTTCATGCGCCCCCTGATACCCCAGCGCCTCCACCGCCTGACGGGCGGCGCGAATGTCGATCACCCCATCCCCCATCATGCCGCGATCGAGCAGCAGATGCTGTGTCGGCACCAGCCAGTCGCAGATGTGAAAACCCAGGATACGTTTCCGTCCGGCGCGTTCGATCTGCTGGAAAAACTTTGGATCCCACCAGGTGTGGTAGAGATCGACGGCCATTCCTAACCCATCATCACCGAGCTCATCACACAGATCGTTGGCCTGCTCAAGGGTGTTTATGCAGGCGCGGTCCGCCGCATACATCGGGTGTAGCGGCTCAATCGCCAGCGGCATTCCTACCTTGCGCGAATACTCCAGCAGGCGGCCCAGACCATCCCGTACCTGGCTACGCGCGCCGGCAATATCTTTCGAATCACCCGGCAGGCCGCCCACCACCAGCACCAGACAGGCGGCATTCACTGCCAGTGCTTCATCTACCGCCCGGCGGTTATCGTCATCCGCCGCACGGCGTGCCGCCTCATCGATGCCGGGAAACATCCCGCCGCGGCAATAGCCGCTGACGGTCAGTTCGTTACTGCGGATCATCTGCGCGGTGCGTTCTAACCCCAGCGCCTGGACCTGATCGCGCCACGGCGAGATGCCGCGAATGTCATGACGGGCGCAGCCGTCGATGATCTTATCCAGCGTCCACTGCTTACGGACGGTGGCGGTATTCATCGATAAACGACGTGGATCGGGCTGTTGCATACGGCCTCCTTAGCGCACCAGTGACGGAACATCGACCCAGCGGCGTTCTTTCCAGCTTTGTAGCGCCAGTTCAACCAGTTGCACCCCTTTTGCCCCTTCCAGCAGGTTCCAGCGGAAGTCTATTTCACCGTGAACATGGCGCAGGAAGAGTTCCCACTGCACTTTGAAGGCGTTGTCATAGGTGGTGGTATCAGGTACTGGCGCCCAGTCTTCGAAGAAGTCATGTGTCTGGCGAACATCCGGGTTCCAGACAGGTTTCGGGGTGTTCACACGTGATTGCGTGAGACAGTCGGTCAGGCCCGCGACCGCAGAACCGTTCACGCCATCCACCTGGAAAGTCACCAGGTCATCGCGGCGCACCCGGACACACCAGGAGCTGTTGATCTGCACGATAGTGCCATTGTGCAGTTCAAATGTGGCGTAGGCGGCGTCATCAGCGGTGGCTTTGTAGGCGTTCCCCTGCTCATCAAAACGTTCCGGAATATGGGTCGCGCCCAGGCAACTGATGCTTTTGATTTCGCCAAACAGGTTGTCGACGACATAACGCCAGTGGCAGATCATATCGAGGATGATGCCGCCGCCATCTTCCTGACGGTAGTTCCAGGATGGGCGCTGGGTCGGCTGTAAATCACCTTCAAACACCCAGTAACCAAACTCGCCGCGAACCGACAGCACCTGACCGAAGAAGCCCGCCTGATTGAGCATTTGCAGTTTACGCAGCCCCGGCAGCCACAGTTTGTCCTGTACCACGCCGTGGCAAACGCCCTGCTGCTCTGCATAGTGATATAACTCGACGGCTTCTGACAGGCTGACCGCTACCGGTTTTTCGCAGTAAATATGTTTACCGGCGGCAATGGCTTTTTTCAGTAAACCGGGGCGCGCCTGCGTCGTGGCGGCATCAAAGAAGATCGTATCGTTTGGGTTGGCCAGCGCCGCATCCAGATCCGTGCCCCAACGGCTGATACCGGTTTGTTTCGCCAGTGCGGCAATTTTTTCTTCATTTCGACCAATCAGGATCGGGTCCGGCATGAGTCTGTCGCCGTTTGCCAGCTCAACGCCGCCCTGTTCACGAATTGCCACGATGGAGCGGATCAGATGCTGATTTTTGCCCATCCGCCCGGTTACGCCATGCATGATGATGCCAACGGAAATTGTCGCCATTGCTGTGCCTCGTAATTAAAAGTGGGATTTGTTCAGGCCGCCGTCGACATCAATAATTTGACCGACAGTGAAAGGTAAGTTGCCGTTTGCCAGCGCATCGACGACCACGGCAATGTCCGTCGGCTGGCCCCAGCGTTTCATCGGCACCAGACCGCCGCCGATCAACTGGTCATACTTCGGTTTCACACCGCTGGTCATGTCAGTTTCGATGATGCCAGGGCGAATTTCATAAACACCGATGCCTTCTTCCGCCAGGCGCAGCGCAAAAAGTTGCGTCACCATGCTGGCGGCTGCTTTCGATACGCAATATTCTCCGCGAGAAATCGATAAGCTGTGGGCGCTACAGGAAGTGATGTTGATAATAGAGCGGTGCTGATTATTGAGCTCACCCTGCGAAAGCATGGCGCGCGCCGCTTTTTGACAAAAGAAGAACATTGCCCTGGTGTTGACGTCCTGACAGTACTGGTAATTCTCCGGCGTGACCTCAAGCAGATCGCCACGCTGCTTTGCCGCCGTCCCGGCGTTGTTGACAAGGCAGTCCAGTCGCCCCCAGCGTTGCAAAACGGTGTCCAGCATCCCTTGCTGGAGAATTAAATCTGAAACATCACCCGGTAACGCCAGAGCTTCGATGCCAAATTGTTCTAATTCCGCTACCATGGCTTGTTGTCGGGCGCGACCTTCTTCGTTATCGCGTCCGTTAATTGCGACGTGAAACCCGGCTCTGGCAAGCGTCAACGCGCACGCTTTACCAATTCCCCGTGTCGAGCCTGTCACTAATGCTACCGGACGTTGCGAATGGATCATGAGCATACTCCCTGATGAGTGCCAAACATTTCAACTAAACAGTTGAAACTGTAAACGCAGTATAGAAAGAGAGAAAAATTAAATTCATGATCGACTTCTCAAAATCAACCAACTGGTTGATTTATTTAAAACTACAATTAAAACAATAAATTGAATGGAGGATCTATGAAAGGGGAAGCCAGAACAAAGCGCAGGCATGATCCAGATCTCACAAAAAGCCTGATCCTTGATGCGGCCAAAAAGGAGTTCGCTGAAAAGGGTTTTGACGGGGCGAGGATTGATCAGATCGCCGCGACGGCGAACGTGAACAAACAGTTGATTTACTATTACTTCGACAACAAAGATACGCTGTTTACCCATGTTTTGCAGGCCGCGTACCAGGATATTCGTACCAAAGAGGCCGCACTGGAACTCGATCATCTGCCTGCCCGCGACGCGGTACTAGAACTGATGGATTTCACCTGGCACTACTACCTCGAGAACCCGGAATTTATCCAGTTGCTCAACAGTGAAAACCAGCTCAAGGCGCGTCACCTTAAGGAAGTGGATACGATTGTCCCCATCAACAGTAGCTGGCTTTCGATAACCCAGCGCATTCTTGAACGCGGCCAGCAGGATGGGACGATCCGCCCAGGTATTGATGCGATGCAGCTAAACATCACAATGTCGGCTTTGGGGTTTTTCTATCTGATTAACCAGTCCACGCTGTCGATCATCTATCAGCAGGATCTTAAGCGTCCGGAAGCGCTGGCAACAAGGCGGAAGGTAATGCGCGAAACGATCGCGTGTTGGCTGGCGCCGGGGTTGCTGCCGTAAAAAAAAGCAGGGTCGATTGACCCTGCCTTTGTGTTACTTCACGACACGCAGCGATGGACGCCCGCCGCGTGGTGGGGGATCATCATCCGGATCGTTATCGTCCGCATGATCGGGTTTGTCGCCATCGATAACCGACATCACCGTCTCGCCATCCGGCAGAGAGGTTTCGTCGTCGTCATTCACCGTGACCACGTCTTCATCGTATGCCGTTTCAGGTTCGAACATCGTACCCGCGCCGTTTTCACGTGCGTAGATAGCAAGAACAGCGGCAAGCGGCACAGCAACCTGACGCGGGACGCCGCCAAAGCGCGCGTTAAAACGCACTTCATCATTCGCCAGTTCAAGATTACCCACGGCTCGCGGCGCAATGTTCAACACGATCTGCCCGTCGCGCGCATATTCCATGGGCACGCGCACACCCGGCAACGTTACGTCGACGACCAGATGCGGGGTGAGCTGGTTATCGAGCAACCACTCATAAAAAGCCCGCAACAGGTAAGGACGGCGCGGTGTCAGTTGCGACAAGTCCATTCGATTAACCCCGGCCCAGGCGCATTTCGCGCTCGGCTTCTGTCAGAGACGCGAGGAATGAATCGCGTTCGAAAACACGTGTCATGTAGCCTTTCAGCTCTTTAGAGCCTGCACCACTGAGTTCAATACCCAGAATCGGCAAACGCCACAACAACGGCGCCAGGTAGCAATCCACCAGGCTGAATTCATCACTCAGGAAGTAAGGCTTCTGACCGAACACCGGAGCAATCTGCATCAGTTCTTCACGCAGTTGACGGCGGGCGTTATCGGCCTGCGCGCCACTGCTGGACATGATCACTTCCATCAGCGAGTACCAGTCTTTCTCAATGCGATGCATGTAAAGACGGCTTTCACCACGCGCAACCGGATAAACCGGCATCAGCGGCGGATGAGGGAAACGCTCATCCAGGTATTCCATGATAATGCGTGATTCCCACAGAGTGAGTTCACGATCGACAAGAGTCGGTACGCTTTGATTCGGGTTGAGGTCAATCAGATCCTGAGGAGGATTATCCTTTTCCACGTGCTCAATTTCGAAGCTGACACCTTTTTCTGCCAGCACGATACGGACCTGATGGCTATAGATGTCAACAGGACCAGAAAACAGCGTCATTACCGAACGTTTGTTGGCAGCGACAGCCATGAAAACCTCCAGGTATATTCAGTATTTTTACTGCTACCAGTCTTACTTTGACCGGCGAGATGTTGGTAACCCACCCACGCGCACAGTCACTCTCGTTTAAACATCAAACAAAAAATGAACAATCCCAGGCATTTGGGCAGAAAATTGGATGATAGTTTACCAGATTTTGCGGGCTTTGTGGTGAGGGGATTCTGGAAATGCTGAAAAAGAAGAGAGAATCAACTCATTACTGTGGATAACGTGATTTTTATCCATAAAAAAACCCGGTAGAAACCGGGTTTTTTCGCCAATCGTTCTGCTTTCGCAGAAAGCAATTAACGTTTGGAGTACTGCGGACGGCGACGTGCTTTACGCAGGCCGACTTTCTTACGTTCAACCTGACGAGCGTCACGAGTGACGAAGCCAGCTTTACGCAGTTCAGAACGCAGGGACTCGTCGTACTCCATCAGAGCGCGGGTGATACCGTGACGGATCGCACCAGCCTGACCAGAGATACCACCACCTTTAACAGTGATGTACAGATCGAGTTTCTCAACCATGTCGACCAGTTCCAGCGGCTGACGAACTACCATGCGGGCAGTTTCACGACCGAAGTACTGTTCCAGAGAACGCTGGTTGATTACGATTTTACCGTTGCCCGGTTTGATGAACACGCGAGCAGCAGAGCTTTTGCGGCGACCAGTGCCGTAGTATTGATTTTCAGCCATTGCCTATAATCCCGATTAGATGTCAAGAACTTGCGGTTGCTGTGCCGCGTGGTTGTGCTCGTTGCCAGCGTAAACTTTCAGTTTACGGTACATAGCACGACCCAGCGGGCCTTTTGGCAGCATGCCTTTAACCGCGATTTCAATCACACGCTCAGGACGGCGGGCAATCATCTCTTCAAAGGTCGCTTCTTTGATACCACCGATGTGGCCAGTGTGGTGGTAGTACATTTTGTCTTCGCGCTTGTTGCCGGTTACAGCAACTTTTTCTGCGTTCAGAACGATGATGTAGTCACCAGTATCAACGTGCGGAGTGTATTCCGCTTTATGCTTACCGCGCAGGCGACGTGCCAGTTCAGTAGCCAGACGGCCCAGAGTTTTACCTGTCGCGTCAACAACATACCAGTCGCGTTGTACGGTTTCTGGTTTAGCTGTAAAAGTTTTCATTAAAAGCTTACCCAAATAATAAGTTACACGTTGGTGAACACCCAAACGTTTAGTCAGTTGAGGTTCACACGACATTGTCCAGCAAACCTACCCCTTCGAATAGCCTATGCCGGCGCAGAGAAAGTTTTGGGAAAAAAACCTTCTTGTAACGTGGGGTCGCAGGATTATAGAGAAGTCGGGGTCAAAGATCGACCCCTATTTGTGATTTGAAGAGGCTTTTTCGGTGTTGGGGCTGTGCGGTCTGTCGCCCTCCCCCCCAGCCCCTCTCCCACAGAGAAGCGGGCAGTTATGGCATATGTTGCCGCTTGAGGTACTCCTCGCTCTGCATCTCCTGCAGACGAGACAGACAGCGCTGGAACTCGAACTTCAGTCGCTCGCCCTGATAAATCTCGTACAGCGGAACCGCCGCGCTCACCACCAGCTTCACATGCCGTTCGTAGAATTCATCCACCAGTGCGATAAAACGCCGCGCCTCACTCTCCATTAACGGTGTCATGACAGGGACATCAAATAGCATGACGGTGTGATACAGACGAGAGAGGGCAATATAGTCGTGCTGACTGCGGGCATCCACACACAGCGTGGCGAACGATACCGCCAGCGTCTGATTTTCCACCCCCAGCGTCGCCAGCGGACGGTGATTGACCTCTAATACTGGAGAATGAGCCCGTTTTGCCCCTGCCAGCGCTTGCCAGAGTTTATCCATCTGCTGCTGCGTCTCTTCATTTAATGGCGAAAGCCACAGATGGGCCAGGGTCAATGTACGCAGACGATAATCCACACCCGCATCGACATTCATCACATCGCAGTACTGTTTGATGGCATCAATGGCCGGTAAAAAACGCGCCCGTTGCAACCCGTTACGATAAAGTTCGTCTGGCGGAATATTCGAAGTGGCGACCAGCGTAATCCCTCTGGCGAAGAGAGCCTTCATTAGCCCGCCGAGCAACATGGCGTCGGTGATATCCGATACAAAAAACTCATCAAAACAGAGCACATCGGTTTCGGCTTTGAAATGGTCGGCGACAATCTCCAGCGGATCGCTATGTCCCTGTAGTTGCGTTAATTCCTCATGCACACGCAGCATAAAACGGTGGAAATGCAGACGCTGTTTCCGTTCCCCAGGCAGGCTTTGATAAAAGAGGTCCATTAACCAGGTTTTACCGCGCCCGACGCCGCCCCACATATAAAGGCCGCGTACGGGGGTAAGCGTCGTGGGCTCACGCTTACCTAACAATTTGCCAAATTTCGCCATCAAGCCACCGCTTTGCGGGGCGGATTGTTCTTTGGTCACAATTTGCTGGTAAATGAGATCAAGACGGCTAACAGCTTCTTTTTGCACATCATCCGGCTGATGGCTACCCTCGTTGAGGGCATTGAGGTAACGCGATGTCGGGGTAAGGCTCTGCATGGTGTTATCGTTATTCCTTGAAAATCGATCCTGCCCACAGGGTTGGCGAAAAAAAGGTCGTTCTACCCTACGCGATGCCGCGTCGGGATTCCACTTCTGCGCGAATAGCGGTTATAGTGGCATAATCAGGCGCAGGCAAGGAGCTTGCAGCTATTACCCTACGGAACCATAAGACAATGGGAGAAGTACATGACCTGGGAATACGCGCTAATTGGGTTAGTCGTCGGCGTCATCATTGGTGCTGTGGCCATGCGTTTTGGAAACCGGAAATTACGCCAGCAACAGGCAATGCAGTACGAGCTGGAAAAAAATAAAGCAGAACTTGAAGAGTACCGTGAAGAGCTGGTCAATCACTTCGCTCGCAGCGCAGAACTCCTCGACAATATGGCGCATGATTACCGCCAGCTTTATCAGCACATGGCAAAAAGTTCCAGCAGCTTACTGCCGGAAATGTCTGCTGAGGAAAACCCATTCCGTAACCGTCTGGCGGAGTCCGAAGCGGGCAACGATCAGGCACCGGTACAGATTCCTCGCGACTATTCCGAAGGTGCCTCCGGCTTGCTGCGCGGCAACGCAAACCGCAAATAATCACTTTATTACCGCATTTTTAACGGGCGCACAGGTTGCGCCCGTCTTGTCTTTATAATCACAGCTATCATTTAGTCATTAACCTCATTGTTACCCGATTGAAATTTCAATAACATCAAACTGTTTTGCATCGTTTTCCCTTTCACTTCAGGTTACGAGAGCCAGCATCAATGAAGAAACAAACCCAGCTGTTGAGTGCGTTAGCGTTAAGTGTCGGGTTATCTCTCTCGGCACCCATCCAGACTATGGCAGCGATGCCATCGCAGGTTCCAGGCCAGGGAGCGCTTCCCAGCCTCGCGCCAGTGCTGGAGAAAGTTTTACCTGCCGTGGTGAGCGTGCAGGTGGAAGGAACGGCGGTACAAGGACAGAAAGTCCCTGATGAACTGAAAAAATATTTTGGCGACGAGTTGCCCGAACAGCAGCAGGCTCAGCCTTTTGAAGGGTTGGGTTCCGGGGTCATCATTGATGCAGCAAAAGGTTACGTGTTGACGAATAACCACGTCATTAACCAGGCGCAAAAAATCAATGTCCAGCTCAACGATGGTCGCGAGTTCGAGGCCAAACTGATTGGCGGCGACGATCAAAGCGACATTGCGCTGTTGCAGCTACAAAACCCCAGCAACCTCACGCAAATCGCGATCGCCGATTCCGATAAGTTAAGAGTGGGTGACTTTGTCGTTGCCGTGGGGAACCCGTTCGGGCTGGGGCAAACAGCGACATCCGGGATTGTTTCTGCTCTGGGCCGAAGCGGACTTAATCTCGAAGGACTGGAAAACTTTATCCAGACAGATGCCTCGATTAACCGCGGTAACTCCGGCGGCGCATTGCTGAACCTGAACGGTGAGCTTATTGGCATCAACACAGCAATCCTTGCGCCAAGCGGCGGCAGCGTCGGTATCGGTTTTGCGATTCCGAGTAATATGGCACAGACACTGTCTCGCCAGTTGATTCAGTTCGGTGAAATCAAACGCGGCCTGCTGGGTATTAAAGGGACCGAGATGAGTGCTGATATCGCCAAAGCCTTTAACCTGAATGTGCAGCGTGGCGCCTTTGTCAGCGAAGTATTGCCGAACTCCGGCTCAGCGAAAGCAGGCATTAAATCTGGCGACGTGATTGTCAGCCTTAATGACAAGCCGCTGAACAGCTTTGCCGAACTGCGTTCACGCATTGCAACGACAGAACCGGGCGCAAAAGTGAAGTTAGGCATCCTTCGTGATGGCAAACCGCAGGATATTGAAGTCACACTGGATAAGAGCACTTCGTCTTCCGCCAGCGCTGAACTGATCTCCCCGGCGCTGCAGGGCGCCTCGTTGAGTGATGGTCAACTCAAAGACGGTACGAAAGGTATCAATATTGAGAACGTCGAAAAAGGCAGTGCGGCTGCTCAGGCAGGCCTGCATAAAGACGATGTCATTATTGGCATTAACCGTACGCAGGTGCAGTCCATTGCCGAGCTGCGTAAGGTTCTTGAAACCAAACCGTCGGTAATTGCTCTGCAAATCATCCGCGGCAATGAAACACTCTATTTATTGCTACGTTAAGCAAATGCGATCCCGGACATCACCGCTGCATGTGATGTCCGGAAAACTCGTGCTATGCTGCTGCGACTCCCTAATGACGACGCCTGCATCATGTTTTTGAAGCTCTTACGCTCGGTTGCAATTGGTTTAATGGTTGGTGGCATTATCCTCGCCGCCCTGCCTTCGCTACGCCAGCATAACCCGCTAACCGCAACGCAATTTGACAGTACCGATGAAACGCCCGCCAGCTACAACCCGGCGGTTCGCCGTGCCGCGCCCGCGGTAGTCTATGTCTATAACCGTAGTATGAATACGTCATCCCATAATCGTCTGGAAATTCGTACCCTGGGTTCCGGTGTGATTATGGATCAGCGTGGCTATATCGTTACGAATAAACATGTTATCAACGATGCAGACCAGATAATCGTTGCCTTGCAGGATGGCCGCGTTTTTGAGGCGCTTCTGGTGGGGTCGGACTCCCTTACCGACCTGGCGGTACTGAAAATTAACGCCACTGGCGGCCTGCCGGTGATACCGATCAATCCGCGTCGTGTACCGCATATTGGCGATGTGGTATTGGCGATTGGTAACCCCTATAACCTGGGGCAAACCATTACTCAGGGGATCATCAGTGCCACCGGGCGTATCGGCCTGAACCCAACCGGTCGCCAGAATTTCCTGCAAACGGATGCCTCCATCAACCACGGCAACTCCGGCGGCGCGCTGGTGAACTCGCTGGGTGAGTTAATGGGTATCAATACTCTCTCTTTCGACAAGAGCAACGATGGCGAGACACCGGAAGGTATTGGTTTCGCTATCCCCTTCCAACTCGCGACGAAAATCATGGATAAGTTGATTCGCGATGGTCGGGTGATCCGTGGCTATATCGGTATCGGCGGAAGAGAAATCGCCCCTATGCATACCCAGAACGGCGGTATCGATCAAATTCAGGGGATCGTGGTTAATGAAGTCTCGCCAGATGGTCCGGCAGCCCGGGCAGGCATTCAGGTGAATGATGTTATTGTCAGCGTAAATGGTAAGCCTGCGGTCTCGGCACTGGAAACCATGGACCAGGTCGCGGAAATTCGTCCCGGGTCAGAAATACCGGTTGAAGTGATGCGTGATGACAAGAAACTGAAACTACAGGTCACGATCCAGGAATATCCAGCGACCAACTAAAAGCCATAAAAAAACCGGAGCCCAATGAACTCCGGTTTTTTTGCGCGTCTCTGGAGGCAAACGGCGTACCAGACGGCGGCAGCTATTTATTTGTTAACAAAATCTTCGCCGAGCTGAATATCTTTTTTCAGGGTTTCCAGCATCCCTTCCAGCGCCTGCTGTTCAAAGGCGCTTAATTTACCAATCGACTGGCGTTCTTCAATACCATTTTTACCTAACAGCAGCGGCTGAGAGAAGAAGCGGGCATACTGGCCATCGCCTTCAACATAGGCACATTCAACAACACCTTTTTCGCCCTGCAACGCACGCACCAGCGACAGGCCAAAGCGCGCGGCTGCCTGGCCCATAGAGAGTGTTGCAGAGCCGCCACCCGCTTTTGCTTCGACCACCTCAGTGCCCGCGTTCTGAATACGTTTTGTCAGATCGGCAATTTCCTGCTCAGAGAAGCTGACACCCGGAATTTGCGACAGCAACGGCAGAATGGTGACGCCTGAATGTCCGCCCACGACCGGCACTTCAACCTCGCCCGGCTGCTTACCTTTCAGCTCAGCCACAAAGGTATTGGAGCGAATGATATCCAGCGTTGTCACGCCGAACAGTTTGTTTTTGTCATACACACCGGCTTTTTTCAGCACCTCTGCGGCAATCGCCACCGTAGTGTTAACCGGGTTAGTGATCACGCCAATACAGGCTTTGGGGCAGGTTTTGGCAATTTGCGCGACCAGGTTTTTCACAATACCGGCATTCACATTAAAGAGATCGGAACGATCCATACCCGGTTTACGCGCGACGCCCGCGGAAATCAGCACCACATCCGCACCGTGCAGGGCAGGCGTTGCGTCTTCTCCAGAAAAACCTTTAATTTTCACAGCGGTAGGAATATGGCTGAGGTCAACAGCAACCCCAGGGGTTACAGGAGCAATATCATAGAGCGAGAGTTCTGAACCTGAAGGCAGTTGTGTTTTAAGTAGTAGAGCTAACGCCTGGCCGATGCCACCAGCTGCGCCGAGGACTGCAACTTTCATCATAAACTCCTTATTATGGTTAGCTAAATATTTTGTTACTCCATTGCGGCGACCTTAATTCACCCTGATAATTATGGCAACGAACCAGCCAAAATTCTGCGGCATGGCACGCTTTTAAAATATTATAATGGGCTTTCACGACCGTCGGACCGGCAAACCAAGCAACTAAGATTGAGAGTTTACAATATAGCGCTGATATCCATCTAAACAATATCATTTCAGTAACATTTATTTTACTTTTGCTTGAATTTGCGACACATGACACAGTAGGTTCCATAACGTAATTTGATAAAATTTACGTGAACTATAAGAAAATTTGAGTTATTTCCACAGTAGATTATTTGCATAAAAATTCATCCATGTGCATAATAATGTAGTTTTCACGGCCTTAATACGGGTGACTTATGCGAAGCTCGGCAAAACAAGAAGAATTAGTTAAAGCGTTTAAAGCGCTACTTAAAGAAGAGAAATTTAGTTCTCAGGGAGAGATTGTTCTGGCGTTACAAGAACAGGGCTTTGACAATATCAATCAGTCTAAAGTGTCCCGCATGTTGACTAAATTCGGCGCGGTGCGTACGCGCAACGCCAAAATGGAGATGGTGTACTGTTTGCCTGTCGAAATGGGTGTTCCAACCACCTCCAGCCCGCTCAAAAATCTGGTGCTTGATATCGATTACAACGACGCCGTTGTTGTTATTCATACCAGCCCAGGCGCTGCACAACTGATTGCGCGCTTACTGGACTCGCTGGGCAAAGCGGAAGGTATTCTGGGTACTATTGCCGGTGACGATACCATTTTCACTACCCCGGCAAGCGGCTTTACGGTCAAAGAACTTTACGAAGCCATCCTCGTACTCTTCGAACAAGAGCTTTAATTCCTTCCCCCGGTTTCGTGCCGGGGAAGTGCCTCTGTTAGGGTCACATCTCTTTCTGATCCCCTTTGCTTTAACACAATGTGCGAATTTCTGTCGCATTTCATTCACGCAATGAATGTTTTCGCACAAAAAATCAAAATCACACATCCCCTTGATTTTAAATATTAAAAAATAAAACCCCGCTCAAAATCACCCGTTTTTTATGCCTTTTTGGCTATAAAAAAAGGTTTCTTTACCACTTACTTACAATAGCAATAATTAGCTCAGTATTAATTTTACACGTTATTAGTGTATACTTGATTTTGTGATGAGGGTCACGAAACAAAGCCCTCAGGAATTAAGATTCGACGAGGTAAGCATTATGAAAATCAAATCAACTGTAGCAACACTCAGCATCCTTTCTGTTCTGTCATTTGGCGCATTTGCAGCAAGCTCTATCGATGCTGGCCAGGCGCAAAATCGCCAATCATTAGGCACCGTCTCCGTCGGTGGCATTGCATCATCCCCGATGGATATGCGTGCGGAACTGAACAAAAAAGCTGAAGAACAGGGTGCGTCTTCTTATCGCATCATCGAAGCACGTACCGGCGATAGCTGGCACGCCACTGCTGAACTGTATAAATAATTAACCGACAACCCTATGTCATCATCACTCAGCGGCACCAGGCATAAAAATAGCGGTATAAACCTTCTCGCCGTTGAGTATTGAGGAGAAAGACAATGAAACGTAACGCAATCATCGCAGCCCTTGGTTTAGCTTCACTGATCTCTTTTGGTGCCAGCGCAGCCACCCAACTGTCCGATAACCAAACACAAAACATGCAGGCCATTGGGACCATTTCTGTTTCCCAGACCGCAAGTTCTCCAATGAGCATCCGTGACGAATTATCTGCTAAAGCGGACGCGGCAGGCGCGAAAGCCTACCACGTGACCGAACTCCAGGAAGGTGATACCTGGCACGCAACGGCGGAACTCTACAAATAAACCCTCGTCGTCTACTCCGACGACTTGCCCCCGCCTGTCGGGGGCTTTTTTTTGTGCTGCATTAGCGCACGTTAAAACGCAACTGCCCTTCCAGCTCTTCCTCCGCTTCATCAAACAGCAGAATGAGCGCGCCGAAACGCCGCCGCAGTGTTTCGCTAAGATGAATGAACTCAATTTCAACCGGCAACGGCAACTTTTCCGTCACTATTATCCATAATGAATCCAGATCGGTAATGCTTGCCTCATTGAGAGCAAACTGGCGGGAAAATTCGCGATAGAACTTACTTTGCGTGTCGATCTCAGCAAAATCGAAGGTATAGGTATTCATTGTCCGCCATCCAGCCCTGTCGGGCGGCTTACGCCACCCATTTCACTATAATCCCCCGAGATGCAGGGTTTTGACTTCCATAAACTCTTCCAGCCCCAGAACGGAGCCTTCCCGCCCCAGGCCGGACTCTTTTACACCGCCAAAGGGGCCCAGCTCGGTAGATACCGCGCATTCATTGATACCAATCATCCCACTTTCAATCGCCTGGGAGACGCGAAATACGCGGGATAAGTTTTGGGTGTAGAAATAGGCAGCAAGACCAAACGGCGTTGCGTTAGCGCGCTGGATAACTTCATCCTCGGTCGTAAAGCGAAAACAGGCGGCGACCGGGCCAAACGTCTCTTCGTTCGCCAGCTTCATGCCATCGCTGCAATCCCCCAGGACGGTGGGCTGCCAGAAATTCCCCCCTAACGCGTGCGCTTTACCCCCAGCCAGAACTTTCGCCCCTTTTGCGACGGCGTCTTCCACGTGTTCACGCACTTTATCCACCGCAGAAGGTTCAATAAGCGGGCCGACCACCACACCGTCGTCAAGACCATTCCCGACTTTGAGGGCATTGACCGCCTCTGCCAGTTTCTGCGTGAAGGTGTCATACACCGACTCATGAATATAAAAACGGTTAACGCTCACGCATACTTGCCCGGCATTACGGAATTTATTGGCAACCGCCCCTTTTACCGCCGCATCAATATCTGCGTCTTCAAAGACGATGTAAGGCGCGTTGCCCCCGAGTTCCATGGAGACTTTCTTCATGGTTTCAGCCGCGTTACGCACCAGCGTTTTACCGACGGCGGTAGATCCGGTAAAGGAAATTTTGCGTACATCATGGCTCGCCATGATCGCATCGCTAATTTCCGATGTATTCCCGGCAACTGCATTTAGCACACCGTCCGGCACGCCCGCTTTTTTCGCCAGCGCCAGCAGCGCAAAGGCACTGAGCGGCGTGTTATTGGCGGGTTTAATCACGCCCGTACACCCTGCGGCTAACGCAGGTCCCAGCTTACGGGTCAGCATCGCCATCGGGAAATTCCATGGGGTTATCGCTGCCACAACGCCAATGGGTTCGCGGGTAGCAAAAATACGCGATCCGGGTTTTATCGGCGGGATAATTTCGCCATTAGCACGCTTCGCTTGCTCGGCGAACCATTGAATAAAGCTTGCAGCATAGTCCACCTCACCTTCGGCTTCTTTTAAGGGCTTGCCCTGTTCGGTGGTCATCAACCTTCCCAGCCAGCTTTTGTTTTCAATGATCAATTCGTACCAGCGATAAAGGATAGCGGAACGCTCTTTTGCCGTTTTCGCACGCCAGGCGGGAAAAGCCCTGGTGGCTGCGGCGATAGCGGCTTCCGTCTCTTTTTTCCCGGCTTTTGCTACCTTTGCGACAACCTCGCCGGTCGCCGGGTTCAGTACGTCAAATGTCGTGTCCAACGATTTCCAGACGCCATCGACAAGATAGCCCGTCTGGAAAAGTTCGCTGTCCTGCAATGCCTGCGTTGTCATTTGTCCTCCTGATCTGTGATTTACAAAAGCTCCCGTAAAGTATAGCCATAAAAAAACCGACGCTTCTGGCGTCGGTTTTGGGTCTAGCTGCTGGTTAGGGCATGCTGATATTTGTGTAACATTCCGGTAAGTCGTTTTACCGGCTCGGTCACCTGCGGCGGTGCATCCCAGTGCTGCAATTTCGCCTGATAGACCTCCAGCTCCTCCAGCAACTGCGCGAAATAGTGCCGTCGTCTACTGTCAGATCGGGCGGAAATGACGCTATCAGCCGTACGGCGAAGCTGTCGATGAAATGCCGAAAGCTCATCATTCACCGGTACAGGCGCATCACGTAAACGCTGATGAGCAATGATCAACGTCAGAGCCAGGCGGAATTTCGCCACATCGCCAGGGAATTTATTCAACAGTAAAAACAACTGCTGATAGAGCGCAGGTAAATGGTTCTCTTTACGTCGCGCGCTGTTGGTTGTCATCGCCGAAACGGCCGCCGAGACAAACTGATTGAGCAACATCCGCCCGGTACGTGCCTGCGAATTGTCCCGCACCAGCAAAATAACGATCAGCGCCAGCCCGCAGCCGATAATTTGCCCGAGCGCGCTATCAAGAAATTGGCTGAACTTAAACGTCATCGGGTTATCAAGCACGATAATGTTGATGGTACTTGCCAGCGCCCCCAGCGAACCCAGCCGCCGTTTCTGCACCTCGACACCGGCAAAAAAAGCCAGTACAGCCAGGCTGATGCAGAGCAATAGCATGCTCTGCTGCGTCGAAGGGATGATAAACAGAAAATAGAGCGCACCGACCGGCAGGGCGACCAACGTCCCTATCAGAAAATCAATGGCTACCATCTTCGGATTTGGCAGACGCATTGCCAGCGACGTCACCACCGCGATCATCACCATGGTTCCACTGCCGGAAGTCCAGCCGCTCCACAACCAGAATAAGGTTCCTAATCCGCAGGATAGAGTGGTACGCCAGAAGTTGACCATCGCATGATGGCGTTCCGCCGATGCCGGCTTGATAACCACTTCGCCGCGCAGGACTTCTTCTTCCGTCGCACTGATTTTGGTATTGCTCACCACCCCGCGTTTGAGCAGCAAATACCGTGTTGCCGCCCCCACCCAGCTATAGATGGTGACTGGTGTTTCACGTTCACCGGTCCAGGCAATCACCCGGCGCATCCGCTTCATTTGTCTATGCACGTCCTGAACGGTTTCTACGGGCGCATCGAACAGTTCGCGGAACGTGTCGGTAATCAATTCGGGTCGCGTATTTTGGATCAGATACGTTTCACACGCCTGGGTAATCAGCGTAAGCGACAACGTATTGATCGCTGTCAGACGGCGGTTGGCGCGCCCCCAGCGGGAAGATTCAATTTTCAGGTTGCTGCGCATCCCTTCCAGGGCAGTCGTGCGCCGCACCAGCGCTCCCCAGGCTTTATCCACATCTTCAGGGTCGCCATGTTTAATGCACAACTGCATTAGCTGGTATTGGGCCACCAGCAAACTGTCCAGCTCGCGGTCAATCTCGCGTTTAATCGAACGGGGAGAAAACAGCAAATCTGCCGCAATGGCGCAGACAATACCGATAACGATTTCACTGCAACGCTCAACGGCAAACTGAGGGGCCAGTAGCGGTTCGCTCTGGATCGTTACAACAATAATCAGCGCCGTATAGCCTGCCAGTCCCCAGGCATAAGAGTTCTCCACACGGACGAGCGAAGAAACCCAGGTACAAAACCCCGCCCAGATACAGCAGACCGTCAGCATCAGGAATGGAGCGCGGATCATGGCGATGATGATGGTTAGACCGGCGATAGAGCCAATAAAAGTACCGACAATACGCAGCATACCGCGGTAACGAATCGCGCCCGACCAGGGTTCTCCCCCGGCAGCAAAAGCCGGACCTGCCGCCACAATCGCCGCCGTCAATACTGCCCAGCGCGGTGTTTCCAGTTGGAAATGAAAACCGACAAATAGCGCCAGTACGATAGCGCATGCGAGTTTAAGGGCGAAGCGAACGTGGTAGCTGGCGATGGAAAACATAGCCATAGGGGTTAACCAAATTCACGCAGGCGATGAGCCAGTTTACGGAAAAAGGAGTCGTGGCTCTCATCGCGATCGGTTTGCCCCGTTACCACAACCGTAGCCGTCGTGCCTGCTGGCCAGAGATTCCCCTGCTGCTCATCCAGGCGAATACGTACCGGCACGCGTTGCGCCAGACGTACCCACTCAAGATTCGAATCAATGGTCGCCATCCCTTTGCTGTCATTGCTGCTGCTGGCATTGGTCACCCCGGCGGCCACGCTCTCTACCGTGCCTTTCAGAACCCGGTTACTGCCCAGCGGGGTGATTTCGGCCCGGAAGCCAGGATGAACGCCCTCCAGTTTGGTCTCTTCCATATAAGCCTGAACATAGAAGGAGTTCTGTTTGACCAGCGCGACGGCCGTTGAACCACGGGTAATAAACTCCCCGGCGTAGACATTGAGGTTGGTAACCCAGCCGTCTGCCGGTGCGCGAATCACCGTGCGTTCCAGATCCAGTTTTGCCAGGTCACGTGTGGCCTGCGCTTTCGCCAGTTGATGTAATACTGTCTGCAGGACGTTGTTGGCCTGATCGATTTCTTCGCGGGACATCGCCTGAACGCCAAGCTGGTTACGGCGGCCTGCTTCACGGCGCTTTTCACTTTCCAGCGCCTGATAGTAAGCGACATCCGCTTCTGCCTCTTCCAGCGCTTTCTGATAACGCGGCTGATCGATGGTAAACAGCACCTGGTCTTTTTTAACCAGTTGGTTATCGTGAACGCTGACGTCGGTAATTAATCCGGCGACGTCAGGCGCGATAGCGACCACGTCGGCGCTAAAGCGCGCATCGCGGGTCCAGGGGGATTCTGTGTAGTACACCCATGCGCGGAAAATAGCGATGAAAGCGAGGATAACCAGCGCCAGGGTGATGGCGGTACGAAAGAAATTTCTTGTTAGTGTTTTCACTTCTACCTCAAACAAACAGACGCGACAGCAGGTAAAACAAGCAGCAGTAGAGCGCAGTATTGAACAACGCCGGATGCCAGACAAAATCATAGATCCCGGTTGGGATCAGCATGCGGCGCACCAGCCAGAAGATCGCCAGTGACAAAAGCAATTCAAAAAAAATCGGTGGGAACGACAGACCGAACACCACGATAACGGGAAACAGACTCATGTTGACCTTGATTAGAGAGAATGCAGGCGACAATATTTCTTATACGCACCGCAGCGGAGCAGGAAGCAAGGCGAGATCGGCACGTTAATTATTCAGCGAATAGTATATTAACGTAACTGTTATGCTGTTATCTATATTATGTGATCTAAATCACTTTTAAGCCAGAGTGAATAATGGAACGACTTAAACGCATGTCGGTATTCGCCAAAGTGGTGGAACAAGGCTCGTTTACTGCCGCGGCCCGGCAGTTGCAAATGAGCGTATCTTCCATCAGTCAAACGGTGGCGAAGCTGGAAGATGAGCTACAGGTTAAGCTGTTAAACCGCAGTACACGCAGCCTTGGGCTCACCGAAGCCGGGAAAATTTATTATCAGGGTTGCCGACGCATGCTGCATGAAGTGCAGGATGTCCATGAACAGCTTTACGCCTTCAATAACACGCCCATCGGTACGCTGCGCATTGGTTGTTCTTCAACCATGGCGCACAATGTTCTGGCACAGATGACCGCCGCGATGCTGAAAGAGTACCCCGGTTTATCGGTGAATCTGGTGACGGGCATTCCCGCGCCGGATCTGATTGCCGACGGGCTGGATGTCGTCATCCGGGTGGGCGCGTTGCAGGATTCCAGCCTGTTTTCACGTCGTCTGGGCGCGATGCCAATGGTCGTCTGCGCGGCTAAAAGTTATCTGGCCCAGTATGGTATTCCGGAAAAACCCACGGATCTTGTTAATCATTCATGGCTGGAATACAGCGTCAGACCGGATAATGAATTTGAGCTGATCGCACCAGAGGGCATTTCTACTCGCCTGATCCCCCAGGGCCGCTTTGTCACCAACGATCCGATGACCATGACACGCTGGCTTACCGCCGGGGCCGGGATCGCCTATGTACCGTTGATGTGGGCGATCAACGAGATCAATAACGGGACGCTGGAGATCTTGTTCAGCCGCTATCAGTCCGATCCGCGTCCGGTCTGGGCTCTGTATACGGAAAAAGACAAACTGCCGCTAAAGGTGCAGGTGTGTATTAACTATTTGACGGATTATTTTAACGAGGTCGCCAAGCTGTATCAGGGCGTACAGGGGCGGAGATTGTAGGATGTGCTCCCGGATGACAGCGCTGCGCCATCCGGGAATAAAGCGAACTTACGCCGTCCCACCGACGGTCAGGTTATCCACTTTCAGCGTCGGCTGACCGACACCCACCGGCAGACTCTGGCCTTCTTTGCCGCAGACACCGACGCCGTTATCCAGTTTCAGGTCATTACCCACCATGGAGATCTGCTGCATGGCTTCAATGCCCGAGCCAATCAGGGTTGCCCCTTTCACCGGCTTCGTCACCTTGCCTTTCTCAATCAGGTAGGCCTCTGAGGTAGAGAACACGAACTTACCGGAGGTGATATCCACCTGGCCACCGCCAAAGTTCGGCGCATAAATACCAAACTCGACCGACTCGATGATCTCCTGCGGCGTTGATTTCCCTGCCAGCATGTAGGTGTTGGTCATACGCGGCATCGGCAGATGCGCATAGGATTCGCGACGACCGTTACCGGTTGGCGCAACACCCATCAGACGGGCATTCAACTTATCCTGCATGTAGCCTTTCAACACACCGTTTTCAATCAGCACATTGTACTGACCCGGCGTACCTTCGTCGTCGATAGAGACGGAGCCTCGGCGATCGGCAATGGTGCCATCATCAACAACAGTACAAAGCTCAGAGGCTACCAGCTCGCCCATGTGACCACTGAATACTGATGTGCCCCGGCGGTTAAAGTCGCCTTCCAGACCGTGCCCGACCGCCTCGTGCAGTAATACGCCCGGCCAGCCAGCGCCCAGCACCACAGGCAGTGTTCCGGCAGGCGCCGCCACAGCAGAGAGATTCACCAGTGCCATCCGCACCGCTTCTTTTGCCCAGGCATCGGCACGGACGTCGCCATCGACATCTTTCAGGAACCAGTCATAGCCAAAACGACCGCCGCCACCGCTGGAACCGCGTTCGCGTTTGCCGTCATCTTCCACCTGCACACTCACGGAGAGGCGTACCAGCGGGCGAACATCCGCCGCCAGCGTACCGTCCGTCGCGGCAACCAGAATTAATTCATACACACCGGTCAGGCTGGCGGACACTTCCTGCACACGCTTATCTTCCGCGCGCGCCACTTTGTCGACGCGGCGCAGAATATCCAGCTTCTCTTCCCGGCTCATGCTTTGCAGCGGGTCAATGCTGGCATAGAGTCCCTGATGCTCAACGGCGCCGAGCGTTTGCACGCGCCCATCGCCCGACTCACGCACGATGGTACGTGCCGCCTGCGCGCTCTGCTCCAACGCCAGCAGACTAATTTGGTCAGCGTAGGCAAAACCGGTTTTCTCACCACTTACCGCACGCACACCAACGCCCTGGTCGATATTGTATGACCCGTCTTTGATGATACTGTCTTCCAGCACCCAGGATTCGTGATAGCTCGACTGAAAATAGAGGTCGCCGTAGTCGAGTCGGCGCTCGGTCAATTGACCAAGGATGGAAAATAGATCCTGATGATTCAGGCCATTCGCTGCGAGCAATTGTTCACTTACCAGGTTCAGACTCATCGTTTGCTACTCGTCGTTGCCGCCACATCGGGCAATAAAAAAAGTGTGATATAAGGAGCTTGAGGCAATTCGCCGACGCCGTCAAATCATTGCTTTTTATCTGTACGCGGCTGGCGTAAGACTTCATTGATTTGTGGTTTGTCTACCGGACCGGTGATGCGATAACGCAAAATGGAGACTTTATTCCACAGCGGCCCCAAAACTTTACTGGCGGCGAACACCGCAGCACCGATAATCGGGTTAACGGCAAAGGCAGCCGCAACGCCTACCGTTGCTGAGATTTCCGGTGCGACAACTGCCTCGACATCTAACTGGCGCTGTACCAGATCCACCGACCCTTTCATCGCAATATCAGCTTCCAGGCCGTCCACCAACGTATCGTCAGTATGCAGAACACCATCTTTGATCCAGGCGGCGCTACGGATAGAGTCAAAATAGAACCCTTCACTGCTGAACGTGTCGCTGAAATCGAAACGAAGCTTGCGCAGCAACGCATCGACGCTAAACAGGCGCAACAGTTGCCCGGCGTGCCCGGTACTGATATCGGTAATATCCCCTTTGCCGAGGCGGGTGCGCAGAATACCGTTAAGTGACTCTTCCTGCGGCTGCCATGGCGCGCTACGCCAGTGTAAATCATAGTTCACATCAAACGGCGCATTGCGCACAGGCGTTGAAATCCCGAAGAAATTCATCGCCGAATCGATTTTGTCACCGTGCAGTGTGCCTTTCAGTGAGGTACGTTCTCCGCCGATTTTGTTGACCCACTCGCCATCGGCAGTGAGACGGGCAAAGCCGCTGTCAATGAGACCATTTGCCAGCGACAGGGTATCTCCGTTGATCGCGAAATCGCCCTCAATACGGCCATATTTTTGTCCCCACAACCAGCACTCAGCACAACGCAGTTGCAGATCCGGCCAGCCGGTGAAGTCCACCTGCGTCTTGCCGCGCAGCAACGTCGACGGCGAAGAGATATCGTTGTTATCCGACGCCGTCGCAGACGGGTTATAGTAAAGGTAGCGAATCGCAGCCTGCCACGGTGCGTTATCGCGCAGGGTAAACGTCCCGTTGATTTCACGCCCTTGTGCCTCGACAACCGATCCTGACGCCTGTGGCTGCGAGACAATGCTCAGGTTGTTCCACTGCTGACCTGCCAGAGTGAGCGCCGGAGTGCGCAGCGTGACACTGGCCGGGAAAGACGTTGCGTTGCTGACGTTACTGGCAACACCCTGGCGCAGCAGACCCAGCCACTGCGCACCATTCATTGGCGGCAGATTCAGTTCAAGACCGGCCTGCTCAGGCAGTGGCGGCAGCGTGCGGCTATCAGATGTCCAGATTGCCCTGTCTAGGGTGAGTTTCTGGTTGAGTAACCAGCGACTGTTAAAATGGTTGCTATTGCCTGCGCTGCCGGTCAGATCGAAACTGCGCAGATTGCCTTCAACATTCACCTTCACCGGCAAGGCTTTGCCCGCAGGCTTATCAAGCGGCGGCGGCAGGCGACTGGCGATATCCGTCAAATCACCGTCGATACTGACGTTATATTTCGCCCCGGCGCTGTGCGGCAGTTCGATGTCCACTTTGCCTTTCCAGCCCACATTGCCGCTCACCGCATCACTAAGCTGCTGCGGCATGACGCCCGTTTTCGCCGGTTGCCAGTTGCCATTCAGATTGACCGCCACCTGATAGGCTTTCGCCCCTTCGGTGGTCGTGAAATCAATGTTCACAGGCTGGTTAAACCACATCGCCTGCAGTGGCTCGCTTTTCAGATTACCGTTAACAAAGCTGAACGAGCCCCGCAAATCTTTCACCGTGCTGTTAAGCGGTTTGATGAACAGATTATTGTGGTTGAGGACGACATCGCCTTTCGCGGTCGTTATCTCGCCATCCAGCGGAATATCAAGATGTAAGCGAGCACTCACATCACCATCCAACTGGAGCTCATCAAGGGCTGTAGAAAGCGTATCTTTCAGCGGCGTATCTTTAAAATAGGGCCCAACCGCTTTCCCTGGCCCGTTGATATCGGCATCAATGAGCAGTTTCTCTTTAATGTAATCCGGAATGACAGCCGTCAGGTTTGTGGCTTTAACACCGCCCAATGCCACTTCATCCGTCTTCATCCACAGGCCGTCATTAATGAAATCGAGTTGAATATTGAAATTTTTCAGCGCTGGCCAGTCTGGCTGGAAGGCAAAGGTGGCGTTACGTAACGGCACCAGCACCTCAAACTGCCCTTCATTATGCTTATAAGGAAATAACTGTGGGTTGCCGCCGTAGACCAGCGTCGCGTTATCAGCCTGCCCGCCCTGAATCGCCGCGCTCAGGTAATCCACCAGCGCTTTGCCCATCAGGTTTTCCGGGAAGTAGCGCCATGCCTGGCCACCATCGGTAACATTAATGCCTGCCAGAATACCCAGCCACGGCTCGTCGTCTTTAGGCTGCAAGTAGCGGAAATCGCCCCTGGCGTGAATCGCATTCGCCTGCACGTCGATATCATGCCCATCAATCTGCAGACCACGCTCATCGTTTTGCCAGGCGAGGGTCGCTACCCCTTTCTCAATCTCCAGCGGCGCACGGAAAACCGTGGCATAAGGCATTTTTGCCTTTTCCATGTCGACAGTCACGCGCCCCTTTTCAACGCTACCGGACAACGTACCGGAAAGGTTCTCGACGCCGGGCAGCAGCTCCCACTGCTTCCAGGAGATGTCTTTCCAGTTTGCCTGGAAGCGTGTTTTTTCCGTCGCCTGTAGCGGAATATCCAGCGCCAGATTTTCCAGCAGCCCTTCCGGGGCCATTGTTCGCCACACTTTCCCCAGTTGTGGCGAAATTTTTTCGGCAATCGGCAACATACCGTCAAGCGCATCCAGATCGAGGCGACTGGCACGGACGCGTAATTCATCGCTACGCTGACTTTTTTCCCCACCCGCTTCCTGGGCCGGCACCCACGCAAAGGCCAGCGAGCCTTGCGGCCACGGGTGTCCATCCATTGTGATGCGCGTAGTGGGAATATCAAACTGCCAGCCCTGCTGCTGACGCGAGACGTGTGCCGTCAGGTTATCAACCAACAGTTGGTGATTATCTTTGTCTCCAGGCCAGCTTGCTCCGCCTTTTTTAAGCCAGACATCACCACTTTCCACCACACCTTTATTGAGGGTCATCCAGCCTTCGAGACTGAATTGGGCGCTCTCCAGGGCAACGTTGTCCTGCATCCATTTATTAAGCCAGGGCTTAACGTCGATGTCGTCCGCCTGTAGCCACAGCCGACCGTTATTGAGGATGCCCCTGTCATCGCGAAGATCCATTCTCACTTGCATAATGCCATGCTGTCCGGTCAGGCTGGACAGGCTCACCTGACCTTCTGCGCGGTGTCGGTCATCGCTATTAAGCCAGGTCAATTGAGGGATCGCGAGTTCGGCACGCTGGCCGGAGAGGGTCAAAAAGCTAAGGCGACTGTCGCGCAGAACGAAGTGATCGAACTGGCGAAGGAAAAGATCGCGGATACGGTCAGTTTCTATCGCTTTACCATCATCATTGCGCTGTAACGGGGTATTCGTGCGCACAGCCAACTGATAAAACGTGAGATCGCGGAACTGCCAGCGCATTTGTAGCAGACTTTGCCAGACGTCCAGCGCCAGTGTGACGCGTTTAGCGGACAGATCGCCGCCGTCATTGAGGGTGGCTTTAACGTCACGAACGTCGAGGATGGGGCCAAAATTTTCCCAACTGGCGTTCAACTGACTGGCATCGACCACAATACCGGTGTGTGCCTGAATTTTCGCCAGGATTTCAGGGCGCCAGTTATCCAGATGGGGCAGGATGAGGCGCAAGCCACTTACCAGCAGCGCCACTATCACCACCAGCGTCGCACCTGTAAGCAGCAATATCCCCGGCAATCGCCTCACGCACCTCTCCTTGTCAACAAACGTCTGGACGTAATCGTCTTTTACATCATCACCACATCAAACTGCTCCTGATTATAGAGCGGCTCAATTTGCACTTTAACTTGCTTACCGACAAAGATTTCGACCTCAGCCAGCGCATGGGACTCTTCCCCTTTCAGGGTTTCCGCCACAGCAGGAGAAGCATAGACCAGGAAACGATCCGAGTCGTAAGCATGGTGTACGCGAACAATCTCGCGCATGATTTCGTAACAGACGGTTTCCACCGTTTTTACTGTGCCTCGTCCATGGCAGGTTGGGCATTCATTACAGAGAACATGTTCCACGCTTTCACGCGTACGTTTACGGGTCATCTCAACCAGACCGAGTTGAGAGAAACCGTTTATGCTGGTCTTCACACGGTCCTTGCTCAAGGCTTGTTCCAGTGAATGCAGGACACGGCGGCGATGATCATCGTTATTCATATCAATGAAATCAATGATGATAATGCCGCCAAGGTTACGTAAACGCAGTTGCCGAGCGATAGCCTGCGTGGCTTCAATATTGGTATTGAAAATGGTGTCATCGAGATTACGGTGGCCAACGAACGCCCCGGTGTTGATATCCACCGTCGTCATCGCTTCGGTCTGGTCAATAACCAAATAGCCACCGGATTTCAATTCCACTTTTCTTTCCAGCGCGCGCTGGATTTCATTCTCAACGTCATAGAGATCGAATATCGGCTGGCGACCGCTGTAATGTTCAATCATGCTGGTCATTTCCGGCATGTATTCAGCGGTGAACTCCAGCAGCATCTCATAGGTCAGACGTGAATCAACGCGGATCCGGTCAAGTTGAGCATCGGCAAAATCTCGCAGCACACGCTGCGCCAGCGCCAGTTCGCCGTAGAGCTTGCACCGGGTCTGCTGACGCTTTTTGCGCTCCATGACTTTCGTCCATACCCGCTTGAGGTAGGCTGCATCGGAGGCGAGATCCTCATTGCACACCCCTTCTGCCGCCGTGCGAATGATGAATCCGCCCTGCTCATCGCAATACTCAGAGACGACCTGCTTGAGTCGCTCACGTTCAGCCTCGCTTTCGATACGCTGAGAAACCCCAACGTGTGATGCGCCAGGCATGAAGACCAGATAGCGAGAAGGTAGAGTGATGTCTGTGGTCAGGCGAGCACCTTTGGTACCCAGCGGATCTTTCACCACCTGTACCATCAGATCCTGTCCCTGGCGCACCAGCTCAGAGATATCGCGAACGGTGAAGTTCTTCTGCTCTTCCCCCGCCACACATTCGGTGTGAGGCATAATGTCCGAGGCGTGAAGAAACGCGGCCTTATCCAGACCAATATCTACAAAAGCCGCCTGCATACCAGGCAGTACGCGACTGACCCGACCCTTGTAGATATTGCCTACTATCCCGCGCCGCGCTTCACGTTCAATGTGAATCTCTTGCAGGATACCGCCATCGATATAGGCCACGCGTGTTTCCGATGGCGTAATGTTGACTAACAATTCAGCCGTCATGATTGTCTCTTCCCTCGCGCAATGCGTTAAAGTTGCTCAACAGTTCCCAGGTCTCTACCAGCGGTAAACCCACCACAGCGTGATAACTCCCGTTTATTTTTCTGACAAAACAGCCGCCCAGCCCCTGAATGCCGTACGCACCGGCTTTGTCCATCGGCTCACCGCTGGCAACATAGGTAGCAATATCATCATCAGAAAGGGTTCGGAACGTCACCTCAGTTGTCACCAGACAATCCAGCAGGTGTTGGTTGTCCGCCAGCGCGACGGCCGTCATCACCTGATGGGTCTGACCAGAGAGCTGTCGCAGCATTTTAGCAGCATGCGAGGAGTCTTTCGGTTTTTCAAGCACTTCACCATTAAATATGACAATGGTGTCAGCCCCCAGCACGGGTAAATCGCGAGAAACCATCGCCAAACCTGCGAGCGCCTTTTCCCTTGCCAGCCGCACAACATAATGTTGGGCGCTTTCTTGCGCCCGACGTTGCTCTTCAATACCGGGAGTAATTCGCTCGAAGGTCACGCCCAGTTGAGTGAGCAGTTCCTGACGACGCGGGGAACCAGAGGCAAGCCAAATCGATGTCATAAAAACCTTTATTGCACGGCAAACTGCTGGCGAATTTTACGCATAAGCAGGAAAAGCCACGGCCAAAGCACGCCATTAACGAAGCTACTCCAGAAAATTTCTGGTTTGAAGGAGACATTAATGACCAAAAACTCTGCCCAGAAGACGATGACTTCGGTTGCCAGCGACAAGACCATCACCACCAGCGCCTGTTGCCATAGCGCCAGGTTACGGAACAGTTGAAATTTAAGCGCGACCAGATAGGCGATGATGCTCAGAGACAACGCACGTACACCAAGCGTGGATCCGCTAATGAGATCCAGTATGGCACCCATAACGAAACCTGTGCCGACATTTACGCGGTGCGGTAGCGCCAGAATCCAGTAAAGCAGGATAAGTAACACCCAGTTTGGCCGGTAGACAAGAATGTCATCCGGCCAGGGCATAATTTGAAGCAACAATGCGATAAGAAACGAGAGCCAGATAACCCATCGCCCCTGGCTACGGTAACTTGCCACTATTGGCCTCCCCGGGAGCCTTGAGACGGTGACGGCGGCCCGGCAATACCGGTTGCAGGTGCAGGGATCGGCGCAGGCGGCCCCATCGCATCCGGGGCAGGCAACACTTGCGGCATCATCTGCATCAAACGTTCGTTAGCCACGCGGTGTACTTCTTCCGGCGTCATCGGATTCGTGCCGTTACGATCGGCACCCCACAGCAAAAGCAAGTAGCGCAAACGCTGCAAGCCTGCGGTAGGACGCGCCTGGATAACGGTATACGCCCGCTGCGTGTCGAGTTTTACGGAAGAGACCACCCCAACAGGATAACCTTCCGGGAAGCGCCCACCGAGACCGGACGTCACCAGCACATCCCCTACCCGAATATCGGTATTGGCTGGCAGATGTTCCAGTTGCAGATCGTCGGTACAGCCATTGCCTGCGGCAATAACGCGAATATCGTTACGCAGCACCTGAATCGGCAGTGCA
This sequence comes from Phytobacter sp. RSE-02, assembly GCF_040578655.1. NCBI lineage: Bacteria > Pseudomonadati > Pseudomonadota > Gammaproteobacteria > Enterobacterales > Enterobacteriaceae > Phytobacter > Phytobacter sp. RSE-02. Next base: position 146,485 of record NZ_JBEULY010000011.1, read on the forward strand.
TGGGTCGCATCACAAATCAACAGGACCCGGCTGGTCAGTTTGGCTACGGCGACAACCTGGCCTACCACGCCTTTATCGCTGATCACCGGCTGGCCTTCATAGACACCGTTAGCGCTGCCCTTGTCAATAACAACCTGGTCGCTATACGGATCGTTGACCGTTGAAATAACCTGGGTGACCATTTTCTGTTCGTCCTGACGCAGCGGCGAACCCAGCAGCTCGCGCAGTCGCGCGTTCTCCTGTTTATATTGCCCTAACATCAGCAGCTCGCTGTTTTTCAGCAGCAGTTCCTGACGCAATGCCCGATTTTCAAGCTCAAGTTGATCGCGCGACGAGATCGTTTGTGAAACGCTATCTAATAATTCGCGAGGACCATTGGAAATAAAGTAGAAAGGACTGACGGCAGTATCCATGTACGTTCGAATTTGACTGAACGTACCGAGGCGGCTGTCGGCAATAATAACTCCGAGCGCCACTACCACCGCCAGGAAAAGGCGAATCTGTAGCGACGGGCCACGGCTAAAAATTGGCTTCATAGGCTTTGCGTATTCTCAGGCCAGACAAATCCAGGGCGATATCTTCGCCCCGAATCTGAATCAGACTATTCTTCGCTGAACAAATCGCCGCCGTGCATATCGATCATTTCCAGCGCCTTGCCGCCGCCACGCGCTACGCAAGTCAGTGGATCTTCTGCAACTACGACAGGAATACCTGTCTCTTCCATTAACAGGCGGTCAAGGTTGCGCAGCAGCGCGCCACCACCGGTCAGAACCATACCGCGCTCAGAAATATCGGACGCCAGTTCTGGTGGGCACTGTTCCAGTGCAACCATCACCGCGCTAACAATACCGGTCAGAGGTTCCTGCAGTGCTTCCAGAATTTCGTTAGAGTTCAGCGTGAAGCCACGCGGAACACCTTCTGCCAGGTTACGGCCACGAACTTCGATTTCGCGGACTTCGTCACCTGGGTAAGCCGAACCGATCTCGTGCTTAATACGCTCAGCGGTCGCTTCACCGATCAGAGAGCCGTAGTTACGGCGAACGTAATTAATGATCGCTTCATCGAAACGGTCACCACCGATACGTACAGAGGAGGAGTAGACCACGCCGTTCAGAGAGATAACGGCCACTTCTGTGGTACCACCACCGATATCGACAACCATAGAACCGGTTGCCTCAGAAACCGGCAGGCCTGCACCGATTGCGGCAGCCATAGGTTCTTCAATCAGGAAAACTTCACGCGCACCGGCGCCCTGAGCGGATTCACGGATCGCACGACGCTCTACCTGGGTCGCGCCAACCGGCACACACACCAGAACACGCGGGCTTGGGCGCATAAAGCTGTTGCTGTGCACCTGTTTGATAAAGTGCTGGAGCATCTTTTCTGTCACGAAGAAGTCGGCGATCACGCCATCTTTCATCGGGCGGATAGCAGCAATGTTGCCCGGCGTACGGCCCAGCATCTGCTTAGCTTCATGACCTACCGCGGCTACACTTTTCGGTGAACCGGCACGATCCTGGCGAATGGCTACCACGGAAGGCTCATTCAATACGATGCCTTGTCCTTTTACATAAATCAGGGTATTCGCGGTACCCAGGTCAATGGACAGGTCATTGGAAAACATGCCACGAAATTTTTTCAACATACTAAGGGATAATCCTGAAAGCTGGGGCGGAAAACAAAATCCGCTTACTTTACCAACCACACGCAGCAGCGACAAGGCGCAAAAATCATCTGCTACGGTGAAAATTAGTGCAGTTTGTTTCCTTTGTTACAAACAACCTGACTCCTTCAGGAATGAACCATGGCGGGAGCAATCCTTGCCCTGCGTTTGTAACCTGTCAAAGGTTAAAACTAGCGTTCGCGCTGTGGCAATCTGGCGGGCAGGCAAGCACACCCCCATACGTACGATACAGCGCGCGTTATTCTACGTGAAAACGGCTTAAACGGCAGTTCAAACCGAGTATCTTTGCGAATATTTTTTCACATTGGTGTCAAGCGGCTGGGAGGAAGCAAAAAAATCCCCCTGACCACCCGAAACGCCACGTTCAATCAGCGTCTGCCATTCGCCACGGGAACGAACGCCAGTGGCGAAAACGCGCGTATGCGTACCTTTGCAGGCTTCCACGAGACTTTGCACCAGTAGCTGATTTTCCGTGCGTTTCTCAATGTTCCTGACAATCCCAGGATGAAGTTTTAGCAATTCAACATCCAGCGCTTTAATCCAGCTGGTACTGACCAGGGTGAGACCCGCCTGCGTGACAGCAACTCGCGAGCCTAACGCATTAATCAACCGCACCACCGGTTGTAACCGGCTGATATGTTGACAAACATCAGCCTCGGCAAGTTCAAAAATAATCCGTCGACGCTGTGATTTTTCACATTGCATCAAGGTATCGCGCAGCCAACGCTGAAAACGAGGTCGAATAAGCGACTCCACGGTCACCTGCATGGCGAGGGTTTCTTCCGGCCAGTACCCCAGATAAGGAATGAGGCGTCCAATTTGCAGTCGGTCATACTCCTCAGACAGACCAAACTGCAGCACCATGGGCATATATTCCGCAGAAATAACCTCCTGGTCACCATCATAGATGCGGCACATCAATTCGCGATGGTGAACAATCCCTTCGCGATTCACTGCTGGCTTCTGGTAGACCCGCGGGCCGCCACGGCTAAGCATTTGCTCAATAAGCGTGCGCCAGCGAACGTTGCCGCGCCCCTGCTCCGGCAGCGTATCGTCGTAAACCGACCAGCTATTTCCCCCTTGTAATACCGCATTGCGGGTCGCCGCTTCGGCATGCTCCATGACCTGCTCTGTTGACTGTCCGCTACGCCAGGCGCAAATGCCAATGTGCATCATATCTTCACGATCGAGCATTTTGCTGGGTTGCAGGCCATCCACGGCCTTTAAAATCTGCCCGGCGATACTTTCTGCTTCTTTTAATGTGCGGTGCGGTAACAGCACGGTAAAGTCACTGCGGTGGTAGCGCGCCAGCAGCGCGCCGGGATAACGCATAATAAATGTCGATAACAGGTTAATGAGCATAAACAGATGCTCTTCGACAGCCGGGCGCCCCCAGCTATCGCGCAGTAATTCAAAATCGGGTAACCGGATCATCATGACAACGCCGTGCGCGCCGACTTTCTCCTGATCCTCAAGCAATGTGGCCAGTTGATTATCAAAGAAGAGACGGTTATTGAGCCCGGTTTTGGTATCCTGGGCGGCGTAGGAGCGGATCAGCGTATCGATATGACTGCGCTGATCGCTGGCAAACTGGATCTCTGAGAGCAGAACATCCAGCGCGCTACTGGCGCGGGATGGCCATTCATAAATAGAACCGCGCGCCTGCGCCCCGCGCTCCCCATTAAGAATGCGGGTGGAGCGAAGTTCGAGTAATTCCTGCCCCGAGAGCTGTCGGCGCAGCCAGCGTACAGAGAGGAAAATAATCAGGACCATAAAACCGATCGCCAGCGTCAGCGGTACGGTGGTTAAGAGAGAACGGAAATAGTTAGCCATCGGGTCCTGATAGACCAGCGTGATGGTCATGCCCGGATTTTTAAGGGAGTTAATCTCTAATTCACGATACTGGTAATTACTACCGGCGGGGCGATAACTGCTTTTGCGGGTGTGCTGCAGAACGGTTTGCTTTCCCTGACGTACCTCAATCCCCACAATGTCCACTGGCACCATAAGTTCATCCAGATGGGATGAGATGGCCGAAGGAGACATAAAAATCAAACGGGTATCGACCACCGCCGCAACCGATTCAACGCGGTTAATCACCTTCGACTGAATGGCGTTGTAAAAGCTCAGTGAGCAGCCAAACAGGGTGACAAATATTGCCAGGCCCGTTAGTAGCGTCACAAAAGCTGAGAATTTCGTCGTTAATCGCATCCTTGTGTTAACTCCGTAGTGTAAAAGAACGAGACGCGGCAAACCCTGAAAACAAAGTAAGCGCTAACTTGAAAAACGAGCCCGGCATACTAGCAGGCCTGACGCTTCTGGCAATCAGTATTGCATACAACTATGCGAGTATAGCCCTCAGAATTTATTTGCCAATCATCCAGGGGAGCAAAGGCCACCTGCAGGCAGTAAACGGCCAGATTTCAATTTTTCGTGATAATCCCCCGCCCCCATATTCGCCGTGCTACAAGTAATAAAAAGGGGGGAAATTTATGCACAAGAAAAAACTTACTGAATCCGATGTCACCGCCGAATCCGTTTTTATGTTGCGACGTCGCCAGATCCTGAAAACGCTGGGCATTAGCGCCGCTGCCCTGAGCCTGTCTCCCACTGCGCGCGCCGATCTGCTTGACTGGTTTAAAGGAAATGATCGGCCTAAAGCCCAGCCCGGCAAACCACTCCAGTTCAGTAAACCGGCTCAGTGGCAAAACACGCTGACATTAACGCCGGAAGATAAAGTGACGGGCTATAACAATTTTTATGAGTTTGGGCTGGATAAAGCCGATCCCGCGGCTAACGCGGGAAGCATGAAAACCAATCCATGGACGCTCAAAATTGACGGTGAAGTAGCCAAACCCCTTATGCTTGATTATGACGCGCTTACCACGCGTTTCCCACTGGAAGAGCGCATCTACCGCATGCGTTGTGTTGAAGCCTGGTCGATGGTGATTCCATGGACCGGCTTTCCGCTGCATAAGCTGCTGTCGCTGGTCGAGCCCACCAGCAACGCTAAATATGTGGCTTTTCAAACCCTCTATGCCCCCGATGAGATGCCCGGTCAGAAGGATCGCTTCATTGGCGGCGGTCTGGAATATCCTTACGTAGAAGGGTTACGTATAGATGAAGCGATGCACCCCCTCACATTATTGTCGGTTGGCGTTTATGGCAAAGCGTTGCCGCCACAAAATGGCGCGCCGATCCGCCTGACCGTCCCGTGGAAATACGGCTTTAAAGGCATTAAGTCGATAGTCAGTATTAAGCTAACGAAAGAACGTCCCCCCACCACCTGGAACCTTGCGGCACCAAATGAGTACGGTTTTTTTGCCAATGTAAATCCGCATGTCGACCATCCTCGCTGGTCACAGGCGACCGAGCGCTTTATCGGATCCGGCGGCGTACTGGATGTAAAACGCCAGCCTACGCTTCTCTTTAACGGCTATGCGGATGAAGTGGCGTCCCTTTATCGTGGTTTGGATCTGCGGGAGAATTTTTGAGTGCGTTTAACAGCAAAACAGATTGTCTGGCTTAAAGTATTGCTGCACCTGGCAGGTTTTCTGCCGTTTGTCTGGTTGTTCTGGGCATCGTCGCAGGGGTATTTTAGTGCCGACCCGGCAAAAGACATTCAGCATTTTACCGGCAGAATGGCGCTGAAATTTTTACTGGCAGGCTTGCTGGTTGCGCCACTGGCGCGTTACGCTAAACAACCGTTGCTTATTCGCACCCGTCGTTTACTGGGATTATGGTGTTTTGCCTGGGCAACATTGCATCTGACCAGTTACGCACTGCTGGAACTGGGGATCAACAATCTGGTTCTGCTTGGCCGGGAGCTGACAACGCGCCCCTATTTAATGTTAGGAATTGTGAGCTGGTTTATTCTGCTGGCCCTGGCAGCGACATCTACCCAGTGGGCACAGCGAAAAATGGGTAAACGATGGCAACAATTGCATAACTTCGTCTATCTCGTCGCGATCCTGGCCCCTATCCATTACCTGTGGTCAGTGAAGATATTATCGCCGTTGCCGCTCCTTTATGCAGCCGCTGCATTCGGACTATTAGCGTGGCGATACAAGAAGTTCCGCCAGTGGTGGCGCTAAAGTTTCGATATGTGCACTCCTCCGCAGTTCCATTATCAATCGCAGGGATAAAACCAAATGCGGTTGATAATCTTCCCTGATAAGACCAGTATTTAGCTGCGAAATGCTACGAAATAGTTATAATGTGCGACTTTGGTTTTCCCCAGAGGGCTTTTTAAGGTCCAAAAAGGTGACAACCACGCAATGAAGGTATATTTTGTTTTTTACCGGAAAATTGCAGGAGATAGCAGCACGATGACTGGCAAGTTGCGCATTTTGCTTTTAAACGGCCCCAATCTTAACATGCCGGGAGCACGCAAGTCGGAAACCTATGGCACCCTTCGACTTTACTGAGTTCACTCTGAGCAATATGCATGCGCACGAACCATCTCGCCATCATTCCTGGCTCTCCGAAATCGCTACTGGCGTGGTCTTCGGACCTTATGCTGGCAGTTGTACATACGCTTTACAGACGGCGGTAACACGCCTGTCACAATCAAACTAAACAAGAGTACGGAACCCACTCATGGATATTCGTAAGATTAAAAAACTGATCGAACTGGTTGAAGAATCAGGCATCGCTGAACTGGAAATTTCTGAAGGCGAAGAGTCTGTACGCATCAGCCGCGCACCGGTGAACACGGGCTTCCCGGTGATGCAGCAAGCTTATGCGGCTCCGGTTATGCAGCAGCCAGCCCCTGCGCTTTCTGGCGCAGTCGCTCCCGCAGCTCCGGCTACGGCAGCAGAACCTGCGGCTGCGCAAATCAGTGGTCACATCGTACGTTCCCCGATGGTCGGGACCTTCTACCGCACGCCGAGCCCGGACGCTAAAGCGTTCTGTGAAGTCGGCCAGAAAGTCAATGTCGGCGATACACTGTGCATCGTTGAAGCCATGAAAATGATGAACCAGATCGAAGCCGACAAAGCGGGCGTAGTGAAAGCCATTCTGGTTGAAAGTGGCCAGCCGGTAGAGTTTGACGAGCCGCTGGTCGTCATCGAATAACGAGGCGCACATGCTGGATAAAATTGTCATCGCCAACCGCGGCGAGATTGCACTGCGTATTCTTCGTGCCTGTAAAGAACTGGGTATCAAGACTGTCGCCGTGCATTCGACTGCGGACCGCGATTTAAAACACGTACTCCTGGCGGATGAGACGGTCTGTATTGGCCCGGCTCCGTCCGTAAAAAGCTACCTGAACATCCCGGCTATCATCAGCGCGGCGGAAATTACTGGCGCGGTGGCGATTCACCCCGGTTATGGTTTCCTTTCCGAGAACGCGAACTTTGCCGAGCAGGTTGAGCAGTCCGGCTTTATCTTCATCGGCCCGAAAGCCGACACTATTCGCCTGATGGGCGACAAAGTGTCTGCCATTACCGCTATGAAGAAAGCGGGCGTACCGACTGTACCGGGCTCCGACGGCCCGCTGGGCGACGATATGGATGTCAACCGCGCACATGCCAAACGCATTGGCTACCCGGTTATCATCAAGGCGTCCGGCGGCGGCGGCGGTCGCGGTATGCGTGTCGTTCGCGGTGACGCTGAACTGGCACAGTCCATTGCCATGACCAAAGCTGAGGCCAAAGCGGCGTTCAACAATGACATGGTGTACATGGAAAAATACCTGGAAAATCCTCGTCATATCGAGATCCAGGTACTGGCTGATGGCCAGGGGAACGCCATTTATCTGGCTGAACGTGACTGCTCCATGCAGCGTCGTCACCAGAAAGTTGTCGAAGAAGCACCGGCTCCGGGCATTACTCCGGAACTGCGCCGCTATATCGGTGAGCGTTGCTCCAAAGCCTGTGTGGATATCGGCTACCGTGGAGCAGGTACGTTTGAGTTCCTGTTCGAAAACGGCGAGTTCTATTTCATCGAAATGAACACCCGTATCCAGGTGGAACATCCGGTGACCGAAATGATCACTGGCGTGGACCTGATCAAAGAGCAGTTGCGTATCGCTGCCGGTCAGCCACTGTCCATCAAACAGGAAGAAGTTGTGGTGAAAGGCCATGCGGTAGAGTGCCGTATCAACGCCGAAGATCCGAACACCTTCCTGCCGAGCCCGGGTAAAATTACCCGTTTCCATGCGCCAGGCGGTTTTGGCGTGCGCTGGGAATCACATATCTACGCCGGTTACACCGTACCGCCGTACTATGACTCAATGATCGGCAAGCTGATTTGCTTTGGTGAGAACCGTGATGTGGCAATTGCGCGTATGAAAAATGCGTTGCAGGAGCTGATCATTGACGGTATCAAAACCAACGTGGATCTGCAGATGCGCATCATGAGTGATGAAAAATTCCAGCAGGGTGGCACCAACATCCACTACCTGGAGAAGAAACTCGGTCTGAACGAAAAGTAAGACTGGGTGACTTGTCATGTAAAAGGCCGGATTTTCCGGCCTTTTTTATTTCAGGGGATCGCTGACTATCCATAAGGTACAATCCCCGCTTTCTTTATCCACATGGGACACAAAATGGACAAACGTTTTGTTCAGGCCCACAAAGAAGCGCGCTGGGCGCTGTGGCTGACCCTCCTCTACCTCGCCGCCTGGTTAGTGACTGCTTACTTACCTGATTCAGCGGTCGGGTTTACCGGATTACCTCACTGGTTTGAAATGGCCTGCCTGTTAACGCCGCTGGTTTTTATTCTGCTGTGCTGGGCGATGGTGCGCTTTATCTTCCGCGATATCTCACTGGAGGATAACGATGCGGCTTGAAGTCATTATTCCTCTGATTGCCTACATGTTGATTGTCTTAGGGTTGTCGGTCTATGCCATGCGTCAGCGTAAGTCCGGGACATTCCTGACCGAGTATTTTCTTGGCAGTCGTTCGATGGGGGGACTGGTACTGGCAATGACGCTCACCACGTCCTATATCAGCGCCAGTTCGTTTATTGGCGGTCCGGGCGCAGCCTATAAATATGGGCTGGGTTGGGTACTGCTGGCAATGATTCAGGTACCGACCATCTGGCTATCGCTGGGCATACTCGGCAAAAAATTTGCGATTCTTGCGCGCCGCTACAACGCGATTACCCTGAACGATATGCTGCTGGCGCGCTATCAAAGCCGCACCGTTGTGTGGGTCGCCAGTATCAGCCTGCTGGTTGCGTTTGTGGGTGCCATTGCCGTGCAGTTTATCGGTGGTGCTCGCTTGCTGGAAACCGCGGCCGGTATTCAGTATGAATCCGGGCTGCTGATATTCGGGATCAGTATCGCCCTCTACACGGCATTTGGCGGTTTTCGCGCAAGCGTACTGAATGACACCATGCAAGGTATGGTGATGCTGGTCGGTACTATCGTCTTACTGGTCGGTGTGGTACACGCCGCAGGCGGCTTACACAGTGCCGTAGATAAGTTACAGCATATCGATCCGAAGCTGGTGACGCCGCAGGGAGGGGATGACATACTTTCGCCCGCGTTTATGGCTTCGTTCTGGGTTCTGGTCTGTTTCGGCGTGATTGGTCTCCCCCATACCGCCGTTCGCTGCATCTCCTATAAAGACAGTAAAGCCGTACATCGGGGCATTATCATCGGTACCATTGTGGTGACGTTACTGATGCTGGGTATGCATCTGGCCGGGGCACTGGGACGCGCGGTGCTGCCTGATTTGAAAGTGCCTGACCTGGTCATCCCAACGCTAATGGTTGAAGTTCTGCCGCCGTTTGCCGCCGGGCTGTTCCTGGCCGCGCCTATGGCGGCAATTATGTCGAACGTTAATGCGCACCTTTTGCAGGCGTCCGCTACGATCATTAAAGATCTCTGGCTCAATACGCGCCCGGAACAGCTACGTAATGAGCAACGTCTGAAACGTATTTCTATGATCATCACCCTGGTGCTCGGTATTTTAATGATGCTGGCTGCCTGGCGACCACCGGAGATGATTATTTGGCTGAACCTGCTGGCGTTTGGTGGGCTGGAAGCTGTATTCCTGTGGCCGCTGGTGCTGGGGCTTTACTGGGAACGTGCAAATGCGGCAGGCGCGCTAAGTGCAATGCTCGTTGGTGGTGTTCTGTATGCCGTGCTGGCTACGTTTAAGATCCAGTACCTGGGCTTCCATCCGATTGTGCCTTCGTTACTATTAAGTTTACTGGCGTTTGTGGTTGGCAACCGTTTCGGTCAGCCTGTTTCACAACCCGCTACGATTTCTACTGATAAATAAAGAGTTTTGCCATGCCGTGGATCCAACTAAAACTGAATACAACTGGCGCTAACGCCGAAGACCTGAGCGACGCGCTGATGGAAGCCGGTTCGGTCTCCATCACCTTTCAGGACACGCATGACACGCCGGTCTTTGAGCCGCTGCCGGGCGAGACGCGCCTGTGGGGTGATACCGACGTTATTGGCCTGTTCGATGCCGAAACCGACATGAAAGAAGTCGTCGCGATTCTGGAAAATCATCCGCTGCTCGGCGCAGGTTTCGCACACAAAATTGAACAGCTCGAAGATAAAGACTGGGAGCGCGAGTGGATGGATAACTTCCACCCGATGCGCTTTGGCGAACGTCTGTGGATCTGCCCGAGCTGGCGCGATGTGCCGGACAAAAACGCGGTAAATGTGATGCTCGATCCAGGCCTGGCGTTCGGTACCGGCACGCACCCAACCACGTCATTATGTCTGCAGTGGCTTGATGGTCTGGATTTAGCGGGTAAAACGGTGATCGACTTTGGCTGCGGCTCCGGCATTCTGGCGATTGCCGCGCTGAAACTGGGGGCGGCAAAGGCGATCGGTATCGATATCGACCCGCAGGCGATTCAGGCCAGCCGCGACAATGCCGAGCGTAACGGCGTTTCTGAGCGCCTGGAGCTGTATCTGCCGCAAGACCAGCCTGACGCGATGCAGGCGGACGTGGTGGTCGCCAACATTCTGGCAGGGCCTTTGCGTGAGCTTGCCCCGCTTATCAGCGTACTGCCGGTCTCAGGTGGCCTGCTCGGCCTTTCCGGCATTCTCGCCAGCCAGGCTGAAAGTGTCTGTGAAGCCTATCGCGATACCTTCGCACTCGACGCTGTGGTGGAAAAAGAAGAATGGTGCCGCATCACCGGCCAGAAAAAGTAAGTCGGTAACCTGGCAATAAGGCCACGAAGCATTCAGCAACATAATGCTCCATAGGGTGAAAATGGGAGTCTGATCTCATTTTCACCCTCTTTTTTGACGATTAAAACAGCAAGATATGCCGCTGAATCAGGGTTATGGTGAAGAAAAACAGAGAAGTTTGACGAATTTATATTTGTTCACAAATTCGCCATTTTAATATAACTCAATGATTTTAAATCATTAATATTTTCACCTATCGCCTTTCGCTGTGATTCATTGATCTGCGACAGTGGATTGGTCAAAGTTTGGCCTTTCATCTCGTGCGAAAAATGCGTAATATACGCCGCCTTGCAGTCACAGTATGGTCATTTCTTAACTCATGCGCATCGGACACCACCAGCTCAGAAATCGACTGATCGCAGCGCCAATGGCTGGCATTACTGACAGACCGTTTCGGACGTTGTGCTACGAGATGGGAGCCGGATTAACGGTATCCGAGATGATGTCCTCCAACCCTCAGGTTTGGGAGAGTGACAAATCAAGGCTGCGGATGGTGCATATCGATGAGCCCGGTATTCGTACCGTGCAAATTGCCGGTAGTGACCCGGAAGAAATGGCGGAAGCCGCACGTATCAACGTGGAAAGCGGCGCCCAGATTATTGATATCAATATGGGCTGCCCGGCAAAGAAAGTGAATCGCAAGCTTGCGGGCTCTGCCCTGCTGCAATACCCGGATCTGGTGAAGTCTATCCTGAACGCGGTAGTGAAAGCAGTGGATGTGCCCGTCACGCTTAAGACTCGCACTGGCTGGGCTCCGGAACACCGTAACTGCGTAGAAATTGCCCAACTGGCTGAAGACTGTGGCATTCAGGCTCTGACCATTCATGGACGCACCCGCGCCTGTTTGTTCAATGGAGACGCTGAGTACGACAGTATTCGGGCAGTTAAGCAGAAGGTTTCCATTCCGATTATCGCGAATGGTGACATCACTGACCCGCTTAAAGCCAGAGCTGTACTCGACTATACGGGGGCTGATGCCCTGATGATAGGACGTGCAGCTCAGGGAAGACCCTGGATCTTTCGGGAAATCCAGCATTATCTGGACACTGGGGAGCTGCTCGCCCCACTGCCTTTGGCAGAGGTAAAGCGCTTGCTTTGCGCGCATGTTCGGGAATTGCATGACTTTTATGGTCAGGCAAAAGGGTACCGAATTGCACGTAAACACGTCTCCTGGTATCTCCAGGAGCACGCTCCAAATGACCAGTTTCGGCGCACATTCAACGCCATAGAGGACGCCAGCGAACAGCTGGAGGCGTTGGAGGCATACTTCGAAAATCTTGCGTAATGAAATAAAGAGCTGACAGAACTATGTTCGAACAACGCGTAAATTCTGACGTACTGACCGTTTCTACCGTTAACTCTCAGGATCAGGTAACTCAAAAGCCCCTGCGTGACTCGGTTAAACAGGCACTGAAGAACTATTTTGCTCAACTGAATGGTCAGGATGTTAATGATCTGTATGAGCTGGTACTGGCTGAAGTTGAACAGCCACTGTTGGACATGGTGATGCAATACACCCGCGGCAATCAAACCCGCGCTGCCCTGATGATGGGTATCAACCGTGGTACGCTGCGTAAGAAACTGAAAAAATACGGCATGAACTGATAGTTATCAGAGACTGCTTGTTAAAAGGCGCGGACCGGCATGGGGACGCGCTTTTTTTTCGCTGGAATTCCGCCAAAAAACTTATCTTTCCTCAACGCCTGCCGATAACATTTTCGTGTATATTCCCAACGAATGGTTGCACGAAAAGGATATGCGGGATGATTCGAAAGTATTTTTGGCTGGTTATTTTTGCCCTTTCTGTCCTGTTGCTGGATGCATTGATCATGCAGTGGATCGAATTCCTGACAACAGAGGTAGATAAATGCCGAAACATGGATTCCGTCAATCCTCTCAAGCTGGTGAACTGTGCTGATTTAAATTAGCTGTTTTCCCGCCCGGCCTCTTGCTTCGTGCAAGCAGAGAAACCGTTTTGAGTCATCCACTTGCAATGATAATGTCACCACCTTTTTTGTCTTCTCAAGTGTAGTTACGCATAATACTTTTGTGAATGAGTTGATGACATCATGCTGGTTAGCCAATACGACCAAATCCTGGTTGTTGTTTCTTTTATTGTTGCCATTCTGGCTTCCTACACTGCGCTAAATATGGCAGGTCGTGTGTCCACCAGCTCAGGGTCTTCATCATGGGTGTGGTTGACCGGCGGCGGTGTAGCAATGGGCATTGGTATCTGGGCCATGCATTTTATCGGCATGCTGGCGATGGATATCTCAATGCACCTGAGCTATGACCCGTTATTAACGGCGATCTCCATGCTCATTGCCATCGGCGCCTCATTGTTCGCACTCTGGTTAGTCAGCGGTAATGAACTGACCATGCTGCATCTTCTCCCCGGTTCCTTTGTGATGGGGATGGGGATCGTTGCCATGCACTATACCGGCATGGCAGCACTGAAAGTGGAGCCCGCCATTGTCTGGAATATGTTCTGGGTCGCCATCTCGGTCGTCATTGCATTAACCGCTTCTTTTGCCGCGCTATGGCTGACGTTCCGTCTCCGTCATGAAGCCGCTCAGGTGGCCTTAATGCGCTTTGGCGCGGCCATTTTAATGGGGTTCGCCATTGCCGGTATGCACTACAGCGGCATGATGGCCGCGCAATTCCCTAACCACGAGCCAATGAGTCACCATGGCGTTAACGGCAACTGGCTGGCAGTGCTGGTAAGCGTCGTGGCATTTTCCATCCTCGGCATCACCCTACTTGTTTCCATGCTGGATGCACGCCTGCAGGCGCGGACATCTCAGTTGGCCTCGTCACTGGCAGAAGCGAACCGCGAGCTGGCCCAACTGGCGCTACACGATACCCTAACGCGCCTGCCTAACCGCGTGCTACTGGAAGACCGTCTGGATCAGGCGATAAATAAAGCCAGACGTGAAGGTTCTTTCTTCGCACTGATGTTTATGGACCTGGACGGCTTTAAAACCGTTAACGACGCCTATGGGCACGACGTGGGCGATAAATTGCTGGTTGCAGTGGCTGATCGTCTCAAGCAGCAGCTCAAGGGGCAATATACGCTGGCTCGTATGGGTGGTGACGAATTCGTCCTGCTGACAGAGGTGAGTGCCCCGGATGAAGCAGCGACGCTTGCAGGCTCGCTGGTACGCGTTATCGACAAGCCGTTTAATATCGACCCTTATGACATGATGGTCACCCTGAGCGTGGGCATCGCACTCTATCCGCACGATGGTAAAAATGAGCGCGAGCTGATGTTTAATGCCGACGCGGCGATGTATCACACTAAACATATGGGGCGAAACGGCTATCACTTCTTCCAGCCGTCCATGAACACCCTGGCCCAGACGCAGTTACAACTGATGAACGACCTGTGGCTGGCTATGGAACGTAAAGAATTCCGCCTGGTTTATCAGCCCAAATTTCAGGCGCCAGCGGGACCAATCATTGGCTTTGAAGCCCTGCTCCGCTGGCAGCATCCAAAACGAGGGATGCTCTCTCCGGACGTCTTTTTACCGTTAGCGGAGAAGACGGGGCTGATTGTCCCGCTCGGAAACTGGGTCATTGATGAAGCATGTCGCCAGTTAAGCGAATGGCGGACACAGGGGAATATTGACTGGTCCGTGGCAGTCAACTTATCAACACTTCAATTTGAACAGCCGTCGCTGGTTCAGACCATCATGGATAGCCTGCAAAAGCATGAGGTGCCACCTGACACGCTAATACTTGAGGTCACCGAGACCACAGCGATGACGAACCCTGACGAGAGCGTTCGCGTCTTGACGGAACTTACCGATGCAGGCGTTCAGGCATCCATTGATGACTTTGGCACTGGCTATTCCAGCTTGCTTTATCTCAAGCGGCTTCCCGCGTGTGAACTGAAAATTGATCGCGCTTTTGTCAGAGAACTCAACAGCGATGGCGACGATGCAACCATCGTCTCGGCTATCATCGCGCTGGCGAAAACGTTAAATCTGAAAGTGGTGGCGGAAGGGGTTGAAACCACAGAACAGCAGGCCTTTTTGACTGCGCTGGGGTGCAATACGCTACAAGGTTATCTGTTAGGTCGCCCGGTCACGCCTGAGGTTATCAGCGCTCAGGGAAATACTTTGTGCCAACAGGAACCTGTTTGTTAAATATCAATAGAGTAGATAAAAGGGAGTTTAATTTTGCACCCTTTTATCTATTAGCCTCTCGGCGTTTTTAGTCTACCTTGTTATTGCCATTTCCATTATTTTTATTAAAATCATTGGTTCACAATAGATAACGAACTTTAAACTTTTATATTTCCTTATCCCCCTGCATAATCTCTTCATCACCTCCATTTTTTCTGCATTATTTGATGAAATATCGTTATTCTCTTCACGATGTTTACACTGCTCATACTTTGAGATTATTGAACGGGGCATTCTTAATCTTCGCGATGTTAAAATAGCGTATCGATTCTGCGCTGGTGTCGTTATTTGATACCGGGGATCGGGACTAATTAGAGGTAACATCATGAAAAGATTAATTTCCGTTGTTCTGCTTACCGCTACCCTGGCAGGTTGTGCGCACGATTCACCTTGCGTCCCCACGTATGACGATCAAGGGCGTCTGGTCCATACCAATACCTGTGTAAAAGGAACGACTCAGGACAACTGGGAAACCGCAGGTGCGATTGCGGGAGGGGCTGCGGCTCTGGCAGGCTTAACGCTGGGTATCGTCGCGTTAACTAAGTAATTTATCCAAAGCGCGGTTATGCCGCGCTTTGCTTTATTACAGTGCATTTCTTTTAATTGGCGTAAATTTTTAGCATCAAAAATGAGCAACTCATTTAAATAATTCTGCAGTCCTGCCTGATTTCCCACCACATTTTTAATTATTTCATCACTGCTCGTGACGCGTTTCACAAAGTAATGCGTTTAGCTTTCTTGCTTATATTACCCTATGAAACTTATTTGTTAGCAGAATCGGCTAAGTGAAAGTTTTTTGCTCTGTTTTGTGGCGCAGGTTGGAATTTTGCACCATAGCAGGGCGTTGAGGTTATTTTTTCCTGTCTACACTCTCCATATTGTGCTCGCGGCTCGCATTTTTCCGCGTTCGCAAAAACTGGCACTACCTTTGCTTTAAAGAGTATGGCCAAAGCCACAGACAGGTTTAAGGCGTTTCCCGGACGCCTTCATATAACGATAATTTTTCGCCACACAGGATGCATTATGAAAAAGATGATGATTGCCAGCCTGGCAGCTGCCGGCGTGCTGTTTGCCGTTGCAAATCAAGCCCATGCTGGCACAACTCTGGATGCCGTTAAGAAGAAAGGCTTCGTACAGTGCGGTATCAGTGACGGTCTTCCTGGCTTCTCTTACGCGGACGCTAACGGTAAATTCACCGGTATTGATGTTGATGTATGCCGTGGCGTTGCCGCTGCCGTATTTGGCGATGACACGAAAGTAAAATACACCCCGCTGACCGCAAAAGAGCGTTTCACCGCACTGCAATCCGGCGAGGTAGATATCCTTTCCCGTAACACCACCTGGACCTCTTCACGCGACGCTGGTATGGGGATGTCCTTTACTGGCGTAACCTATTACGACGGTATCGGCTTCCTGACCCATAACAAAGCAGGCCTGAAAAGCGCCAAAGAGCTGGACGGCGCAACCGTATGTATTCAGGCGGGTACCGATACCGAGCTCAACGTGGCGGATTACTTTAAATCCAATAATATGAAATACACGCCGGTGACCTTTGACCGCTCTGATGAATCCGCAAAAGCGCTGGAGTCAGGCCGTTGCGATACGCTGGCATCTGACCAGTCTCAGTTGTACGCACTGCGTATCAAGCTGAGCAATCCGGCTGAATGGATCGTCCTGCCGGAAGTGATCTCCAAAGAGCCGTTGGGCCCGGTCGTTCGTCGCGGTGATGAAGATTGGTTCTCCATCGTTCGCTGGACGCTGTTTGCCATGCTGAACGCAGAAGAAATGGGCATCAACTCGAAAAACGTTGACGAGAAAGCGGCTAAACCAGCAACGCCAGATATGGCTCACCTGCTGGGTACCGAAGGTGATTTTGGTAAAGACCTGAAACTCGACAACAAATGGGCCTACAACATCATCAAGAAAGTGGGCAACTACTCTGAAATCTTCGAGCGTAACGTCGGTGCTGACAGCGCGCTGAAAATCAAACGCGGCCAGAATAACCTCTGGAACAACGGCGGTATTCAGTACGCTCCGCCAGTACGTTAAGACGTAAGCGCTGTAACGGGCGCTGCCTATGCGGCGCCCACTCCAGAGTCATGGTTACCGAGGTTTTCTTATGTCCCAACGCCGCCCAACCGTTAAAGGAACACTCTCCTTTTCAAACCCTGCGGTTCGTGCCTGGCTGTTTCAAATTATCGCTATTTTTGCTGTTATCGGCATCGCGATCTATTTGATACACAATACCGTTACTAACCTGAACAGCCGCGGTATTACTTCTGGTTTTGCATTTCTTGATCGTGCTGCCGGATTTGGCATTGTTCAGCACCTTATCGACTACGAACAGGGTGACACTTATGGCCGCGTTTTCTTCGTTGGCCTGCTGAATACCTTATTGGTATCAGCGCTGTGTATTGTTTTTGCGTCATTTATCGGCTTCTTTCTGGGGCTTTGCCGTCTTTCAGAAAACTGGCTGTTACGTAAGCTCTCTACGATTTATATCGAGACGTTCCGTAATATTCCCCCGCTGCTGCAAATCTTCTTCTGGTATTTCGCCGTATTGCGTAATTTACCTGGCCCACGTCAGGCTATTGGCGCTATGGATTTGCTGTTCCTCAGTAACAGGGGGCTCTATATCCCATCACCTCAACTGGGGGAAGGGCTATGGGCGTTTATCGGCACGATTGTTATCGCACTGGCCATCAGCATCGGTCTGTATCGCTTTAACAAAGCGCACCAGATTAAAACCGGCCAATTGCGCCGCACATGGCCAACGGCACTGGGGCTGATTATTGCGCTCCCGTTGCTGGCTCATTGGGTATTTGGCGCGGCGCTTCACTGGGACATCCCGCACTTGCGCGGTTTCAACTTCCAGGGCGGTATGGTGTTGATTCCGGAACTGGCGGCACTCACGATTGCACTGTCGGTTTACACCTCGGCATTCATTGCTGAGATTATCCGCTCAGGCATTCAATCTGTTCCCTACGGTCAACATGAAGCGGCACGTTCGCTTGGCTTGCCCAACCCGGTGACGTTACGTCAGGTCATCATTCCACAGGCACTGCGTGTCATCATTCCACCGCTGACCAGCCAGTATTTGAATATTGCAAAAAACTCGTCTCTGGCGGCCGCGATTGGTTATCCGGATATGGTGTCGTTGTTCGCCGGTACGGTGTTGAACCAGACAGGCCAGGCCATCGAAACGATCGCGATTACCATGTCGGTTTACCTGATTATCAGTCTGTCAATTTCGTTGCTTATGAATATCTATAACCGCCGCATCGCATTAATTGAGCGCTAAGGACCTCTGATGACAAAAGCTATTCTGTCTCAATCTACGCGCCAGACCCGTGCAGGAAGCAGCGGTATTGTGCTGTGGATAAAGAAAAATTTATTTTCAAGCTGGCTGAACGCACTGCTGACGCTCTTCTGCCTGTGGCTGATGTGGGAATTGATTCCACCGCTACTGAACTGGGCTCTTTTTCAGGCGAACTGGATAGGATCGACGCGCGCAGACTGTACCAAAGCGGGTGCGTGTTGGGTGTTTATTCATGAGCGTTTTGGTCAGTTCATGTATGGCCTCTATCCGCATGAGCAACGCTGGCGCATT
Organism: Phytobacter sp. RSE-02; assembly: GCF_040578655.1. Taxonomy (NCBI): domain Bacteria; kingdom Pseudomonadati; phylum Pseudomonadota; class Gammaproteobacteria; order Enterobacterales; family Enterobacteriaceae; genus Phytobacter; species Phytobacter sp. RSE-02. Next base: position 165,132 of record NZ_JBEULY010000011.1, read on the forward strand.
AACCTCGCCCTGATTGTCGGACTCCTTTCTATTGCACCTATGTTCTGGAAAAAGCTACCTAGCCGTGGTCGCTATATCGCTTGTTGGGCTGTGGCCTATCCGATCGTGGTGTGGTGGTTGATGTACGGTGGTTTTTTGGGACTCGATCGCGTGGAAACGCGCCAGTGGGGCGGGTTAACGCTGACGTTGATCATCGCCTCTGTGGGTATCGCTGGCGCTTTGCCTCTGGGCATATTGCTGGCGCTCGGGCGTCGCTCAAAAATGCCGGTCGTGCGGGTATTGTCAGTGATTTTTATCGAGTTCTGGCGTGGCGTACCGCTGATCACTGTACTGTTCATGTCCTCGGTCATGCTGCCGCTGTTTATGGCGGAAGGCACAAGTATCGATAAGCTGATCCGTGCGCTGGTCGGGGTGATTCTGTTTCAGTCCGCCTACGTCGCCGAAGTCGTGCGTGGCGGCTTGCAGGCTCTGCCAAAAGGGCAATACGAAGCTGCCGAGTCACTGGCGCTGGGATACTGGAAAACACAAGGGCTGGTGATTTTACCGCAGGCATTGAAACTGGTTATTCCGGGTCTGGTGAATACCATTATCGCGCTGTTTAAAGATACCAGCCTCGTTATCATCATCGGCCTGTTCGATCTTTTCAGTAGCGTCCAGCAGGCAACGGTTGACCCCGCCTGGCTCGGTATGTCGACCGAAGGTTATGTATTTGCTGCGTTAGTTTACTGGATTTTCTGTTTTAGCATGTCGCGCTATAGCCAACATCTGGAGAAGCGCTTCCATACCGGGCGTTCAGCGCATTGAGGAAATTATGAGTCAAATTACTATGCAACCTGCCGATGCGATGATTACGCTCGAAGATGTGAATAAATGGTACGGGCAATTTCACGTACTTAAAGATATTAACCTTAAGGTAAAGCAGGGGGAACGCATCGTTCTGTGCGGCCCTTCCGGCTCAGGGAAATCCACGACTATTCGTTGCATTAATCATCTGGAAGAGCATCAGCAGGGTCGTATCGTAGTGGATGGCATCGAGTTAAACGAAGATATTCGTAATATCGAGAAGGTTCGCCAGGAAGTGGGGATGGTATTTCAGCACTTCAACCTTTTCCCGCATCTGACGGTACTGCAGAACTGTACGCTGGCACCGATCTGGGTACGGAAGATGCCGAAGAAGGAAGCTGAAGCGCTGGCAATGCACTATTTAGAGCGCGTTCGTATTGCTGAGCACGCCCATAAATTCCCGGGGCAAATTTCTGGTGGTCAGCAGCAGCGTGTGGCTATCGCCCGCTCACTCTGTATGAAACCGAAAATTATGCTCTTTGATGAACCAACCTCTGCGCTTGACCCTGAGATGGTGAAAGAAGTGCTGGATACCATGATTGGTCTGGCTGAATCGGGAATGACAATGCTGTGTGTGACTCACGAAATGGGATTTGCACGTACCGTTGCTGACCGGGTGATCTTTATGGATCGTGGTGAAATCGTTGAACAGGCGCCGCCGCAGGAGTTTTTCGCTAATCCTAAGTCTGAACGCACCCGTGCTTTTCTGTCTCAGGTTATCCACTGATAGTTGTTATAGAAATGCAAAAGGCCATCCCTACGGATGGCCTTTTTTATTGATTCACTTCCCGTAGGTGTACTGGAAAAGAAGCTGCAAACGCGCTGATAAACGTATATCAAAAACAAAAGGCCCAGTCTTTCGACTGAGCCTTTTGTTTTAATTGATGTCTGGCAGTTCCCTACTCTCACATGGGGAGACCCCACACTACCATCGGCGCTACGGCGTTTCACTTCTGAGTTCGGCATGGGGTCAGGTGGGACCACCGCGCTAAAGCCGCCAGACAAATTCTTTCTAAGCGCCGAACTTTAACCTTAAAACTGGTGCTGATACCCAGAGTCGAACTGGGGACCTCACCCTTACCAAGGGTGCGCTCTACCAACTGAGCCATATCAGCACGCTTAATTTGATGCCTGGCAGTTCCCTACTCTCACATGGGGAGACCCCACACTACCATCGGCGCTACGGCGTTTCACTTCTGAGTTCGGCATGGGGTCAGGTGGGACCACCGCGCTAAAGCCGCCAGGCAAATTCTTTGTGCTCAGTACGCAATCTTTTATTGCGTACTCAACTCTGAATCTAAGCTGAAAATCGTCTCAATCCGCCAAAACATCTTCGGCGTTGTAAGGTTAAGCCTCACGGTTCATTAGTACCGGTTAGCTCAACGCATCGCTGCGCTTACACACCCGGCCTATCAACGTCGTCGTCTTCAACGTTCCTTTAGTGTCCTTAAAGGACAAGGGAGAACTCATCTCGGGGCAAGTTTCGTGCTTAGATGCTTTCAGCACTTATCTCTTCCGCATGTAGCTACCGGGCAGTGCCATTGGCATGACAACCCGAACACCAGTGATGCGTCCACTCCGGTCCTCTCGTACTAGGAGCAGCCCCCCTCAATTCTCCAGCGCCCACGGCAGATAGGGACCGAACTGTCTCACGACGTTCTAA
>NZ_JBEULY010000012.1:0-139232 GCF_040578655.1 Phytobacter sp. RSE-02
ACTAAAGGAACGTTGAAGACGACGACGTTGATAGGCCGGGTGTGTAAGCGCAGCGATGCGTTGAGCTAACCGGTACTAATGAACCGTGAGGCTTAACCTTACAACGCCGAAGATGTTTTGGCGGATTTGTGAAGACACAATATTCAGCTTAGATTCAGAGTCCGAAGGATTTTGCGCTGAGACAAGGCGGCAAACGAGGCGATGGAAGGAGCATACAAAAGTATGTGACTGACACTCGCGAGAGCAGCCAACGCAGTATGAGCGCAAAAGACACAGGACGAGCACAAAGAATTTGCCTGGCGGCTTTAGCGCGGTGGTCCCACCTGACCCCATGCCGAACTCAGAAGTGAAACGCCGTAGCGCCGATGGTAGTGTGGGGTCTCCCCATGTGAGAGTAGGGAACTGCCAGGCATCAAATTAAAAGACCTGCACCAGTCTTCGGGGCAGTTCGCTACTCGACAGAGAGTAGGACAAAAGCGAGCGCTTTTGAACGTTGCGCAGCAACGGCCCGAAGGGTGAATCACAACGTGATTCATAAACTGCCAGGCATCAAATAAGTAAGAAGCCCATCCTCACGGATGGGCTTTTTGCGTTTCCGCGCTTAAATTTATTACCAGACACTTTTCCTCCGGATGGTAACCTTCCTTATCGCCCTAACCAGCGCATCACAAATGACGAAATCTGCGCTATATCATTGATATCTAAAAGCGGAACATCCACGGTCAGCGGGACATCACTGGCGATAGCGATGACATGTTTATCGATAATAAGTTCTTCTTCGCTGTGTCCGCAGCCCTGACGAAACAGTAAGATCTTAGCGACTGCTTCGTGCTTAAAGCCCTCAACGAGCACCAGATCCAGCGTAGAAGCATCCATTCGGCTAACCAGATACGCTAAATTCAGCTCCGGCTCATCCGGCGTTTCGGTCATTAAGGCCCAGCGTTGCGAACTGGCCACAATCGTTTGTGCTGCACCGGCTTTACGTAATTCGTAACTGTCCTTCCCGGGCTTATCAACATCCATGTTATGATGGGTATGCTTAATCAGACCGGGGCGGATCCCTTGCTCGCATAATGCAGGAATTAGCTTTTTAAGTAGTGTCGTCTTCCCGGTACCACTCCAGGCGGCAATAGCCAGTGCGGGTATCATACTTTCTCCTACCAGCGCGCCAGATCTTCTGGTGTATTCACATTCACAAAGCTTTCCTTTGCATCGCTAAAGTCGACGGAATGTCCTCCGACTTCACGCATAAAAACCATGACCCGACGTTCTCCTCGGTTAAGGTAATCTTGCAGTTGCGGCGCGTTAATACGGTTTATCAGAGCAATAGTTGGATGGTCACGTTCACCATCATGCACCCATACCGCATTTGTGTTCTTACACTCTGCACTTAATCGCTCGACCAGATTGTCCGGAATGTAAGGTGTGTCGCAGGGAGAGAACAGAAACCACTCGCTCTCACACTGCTGCATGACAGACAGCATACCTGCCAGTGGACCGGGGAAATCAACCATCTGATCCTGGTACACGGGTAAGCCGCTTGCCCGGTAGCTTTCCAGATTACGGTTTGCACTGATCACAATGTGCCCCACCTGAGGCGCCATCGCGTGTGCGACGTATTCCCACAACGGTTTTCCTTTTAGCGCCAGTAATCCTTTATCCTGACCTCCCATCCGCGAGGCTTTACCGCCTGCGAGTATCACGCCTGTTACCACACCCTTTTTAATCAACCTTATCGCCTCTTTTATTGTGGGTTTGACCCTGATAACGTGTCTGTACCAAGAGTAAGGAGCACCACCATGAAATGTAAACGCCTGAATGAAGTTATCGAACTCCTCCAGCCTGCGTGGCAGAAAGAACCAGAATTAAGTCTGATGCAATTTTTACAGAAACTGGCGAATGAATCAGGTTATGAGGGAGAGCTTACCGATTTAAGTGACGACATTCTGATTTATCACCTGAAAATGCGTGACTCAGATAAAGATGCGGTAATTCCGGGTATTAAGAAAGATTACGAAGAAGATTTTAAAACTGCTTTGCTCCGCGCGCGTGGCGTAATTAAAGAGTAAAAGCTTGTAAGTGAAGCCACCGAAAGCGCAGTGAAATGATATCCTCAATCATTCGGCTTTATTTGCGGATAATGGGATGAACCATAACGCTTTTACTTTCCAGACTCTCCATCCTGACACGATCATGGATGCGTTGTTTGAGCGGGGAATTCGGGTCGACTCCGGTCTTACTCCTCTTAACAGCTATGAGAACCGTGTTTACCAGTTTCAGGACGAAGACCGTCGCCGTTATGTGGTGAAGTTCTACCGTCCTGAACGCTGGTCCGCAGAACAAATCCAGGAAGAACATCGATTTGCGCTGGATCTTCTGGGTGATGAAGTTCCTGTTGCCGCACCGCTCGCCTTCGACAATCAAACCTTACTGACCCATCAGGGTTTTTATTATGCGGTTTTCCCGAGCGTGGGGGGGCGTCAGTTCGAAGCGGATAATCTGGATCAAATGGAATGGGTTGGCCGCTATCTTGGTCGCCTGCATCAAACCGGCCGTAAGGCGCTATTCGTCCACCGTCCGGATATGGGGGTGAAGGAGTATCTTCTTGAGCCTCGTCAGGTCTTTGAAGATTCCGCGCTTATCCCAGCCTCGTTGAAAGACAGTTTCTTACGTGCCGCCGATCAGCTTATCGAAGCCGTCATGGCGCACTGGCATAATCGTTTTACCAATCTGCGTTTACATGGCGACTGTCATGCCGGGAATATACTCTGGCGCGATGGCCCGCTGTTTGTGGATCTGGATGACGCCCGTAATGGCCCTGCGATTCAGGATCTCTGGATGTTGTTGCATGGCGATAAAGCCGAGCAGCGCATGCAGCTTGAGATGATTATCGAGGCCTACGAAGAATTCTGCGAATTTGATACGGCTGAATTGAGCCTTATTGAACCGCTTCGCGCTATGCGCCTGGTTTACTATCTGGCGTGGATTATCCGTCGCTGGGATGATCCGGCTTTCCCCAAAAATTTCCCGTGGTTAACTGGGGAGGATTACTGGCGCGATCAGATTGCGACTTTTCTTGGGCAGGTAAAGGCATTGCAAGAACCGCCTCTACAATTAATGCCGATTTATTAATGTGTGACACATCCTGGAGAGATTTAATCATGAAGAAAATTTGGCTGGCGCTGGCAGGAATGATTCTGGCTTTTAGCGCTTCGGCAGCACAATTTACCGATGGTAAACAGTACATTACGCTCGATAAACCGATTGCTGGCGAACCACAAGTCCTGGAGTTTTTCTCATTCTATTGCCCGCACTGTTACGACTTTGAACATGTGTGGCATGTTGCGGATGCTGTAAAACAGAAGCTGCCGGAAGGCACTAAAATGACGAAATACCATGTTGAATTCCTTGGCCCGCTGGGCAAAGAGATGACTCAGGCATGGGCTGTTGCAATGGCTCTTGGTGTGGAAGACAAAATCACCGCACCAATGTTCGAGGCCGTGCAGAAAACGCAAACCGTTCAGTCTGTTGCTGATATCCGTGATGTCTTCATCAAAGCCGGCGTTAAAGGTGAAGAGTACGATGCGGCGTGGAATAGCTTTGTTGTGAAATCACTGGTTGCTCAACAAGAGAAAGCGGCTGCTGACTTGCAGTTACAGGGTGTTCCGGCCATGTATGTTAACGGCAAATATCAGTTGAATATGCAAGGCATGGATACCAGCAGCATGGATATCTTCGTACAGCAGTATGCTGACACCGTTCGATACCTTGTTGAGAAGAAGTAGTACCATAAACGCCGGTCATTGACCGGCGTTGTTATATCCACGTTTGATTGCGTCAATTTGCTGGTCTTTCTCGCTCCATAACGCATTTAGCCACTGCTGAAAACCACGCTTAAAGTTCTTATCGTTAACGTAGTCGCCATGCAAATCTTCGTTAACCGATAACAAATTTACGCGAACAACAATGCGCGTTAACTTCCCGCTTAGCATATCAAAAAACGGTTTTTTGTCGTTTTCCGGATAGCAGAGTGTAACATCAAGCAATTTATCGAATTGCTTGCCCAAAACGCCGAGGGCCATCGCTATCCCTGCTGCTTTAGGTGGGAGCAGGTTATTGAATGCCGATCGTGTCTCGATACGTTTTTCATCGGTAAAGCGTGAACCTTCAACGAAATTCACAATGGTTGTCGGATGGAGACGAAACTTCTCGCAGGAACGGCGAGTGGTCTCTACATCTTTACCGCGACGCTCGGGGTGGCGTATCAGGTAACCCCGCGAATAGCGACGCATAAACGGCATATCCAGCGCCCAGCAGGCCAGCCCAATAAAGGGAACCCAGGCCAACTGTTGCTTAAGAAAGTACTTATTCATCGGGATATGTTTGCGGAAAAGCACGCACAGCACCACGATATCTGCCCAGCTATGGTGGTTGCAGATAAGCAGGTACCAGTTCTTTTTGTTCAGCCCTTCCAGGCCTTCAATATCCCACTGGAGATGCGGGTTAAGATGCAGCAGCCAGGCCAGTCCTTCACACCAGCAATACATCATAAAATTACAAAATGCAGAGATAGCGCGCCACAGTACCGGAATCGGCAGTAATAGCTTAATAATACCGGCGATAATGATCGGTACAGAACAGAATATAGTCACCAGGATGGTGAGTATGACACTCAATACCAGAGTGCATACAGCGAGCAGTCTCGACATAGTTAATTTATTCAAATGGTTAATCACAGCATGCACACCATGGCGCATGCAAGGCGCTGATCTTATCAGAAAACACCTCATATGATTGGGTAAAGGTTAGCCTTAGTGTGCGGTCGTAAGATGTTGTGCTAAATCAAATTACTTTTTCTTATATCCACATGGAGCAAATTGTCGCCAAAAGGCAATAATGATCGTTTCTCTTTTTTTAATGCATTGAAAAATAAGGATACTTACTTTTCTGCGATCGAAAAAAATGCACAATAATCCAGTCCTTAAGAAATAATTCACAAACTTATCCACAGAAAGACGTAGGAAGCGATCCCGCAGATCGTGAAATCTTTTTCGGCAAATGCGGTGAAAAACTGATGTTTTCGCCCGTCTGTGGCATCCTTTAGCCATAAATTGATAAACAGGCACGGACATCATGGTTCAGATCCCAGAAAACCCACTTATCCTTGTTGACGGCTCTTCCTATCTCTACCGCGCATACCATGCGTTTCCGCCGCTGACTAACAGTGCAGGCGAGCCTACTGGCGCTATGTACGGCGTCCTGAATATGCTGCGCAGTCTGATCCTGCAGTATCAGCCGACACATGCCGCAGTGGTGTTTGATGCGAAGGGCAAAACGTTCCGTGACGAACTGTTTGAGCACTATAAATCTCACCGTCCGCCAATGCCGGACGATCTGCGCGCGCAGATCGAGCCATTGCATGAAATGGTCAAAGCGATGGGATTACCGCTGCTGGCCGTTTCGGGCGTAGAGGCTGACGATGTTATTGGCACGCTGGCGCGCGAAGCCGAAAAAGCAGGGCGTCCGGTCCTGATCAGTACCGGCGATAAAGACATGGCTCAGTTGGTAACGCCAGGCATTACGCTTATCAACACCATGACCAATACTGTCCTGGGGCCAGAAGAGGTCGTAACCAAATACGGCGTGCCGCCGGGGTTGATCATCGATTTCCTCGCTTTAATGGGCGACTCTTCAGATAACATTCCCGGTGTTCCGGGCGTGGGCGAAAAAACCGCACAGGCGTTATTACAAGGGCTTGGTGGCCTGGATACGCTGTACGCCGAGCCGGAAAAGATTGCCGAACTCTCTTTCCGTGGCGCCAAAAATATGGCGGCGAAGCTGGAGCAAAATAAAGAGGTGGCTTACCTCTCTTATCAACTGGCGACCATTAAAACGGATGTTGAGCTGGAGCTGACCTGCGAACAGTTGGAAGTTCAACAACCGATAGCGGATACGCTACTCAACCTATTTAAAAAATATGAATTTAAGCGCTGGATTACGGAGCTGGAAGGCGGTAAATGGCTCCAGGCAAAAGGTGCTAAACCGGCCACGAAGCCGCAAGAGACGGTTGTCGTTGAAGCTGAGGCCGAAGTGTCTGCTGCGGTCCTGTCGTTTGATAACTACGTCACCATCCTTGATGAGGACGTGTTAAACGAGTGGATTGCGAAACTCAAAAAAGCTTCAGTGTTTGCCTTCGATACCGAAACGGACAGTCTGGATAACATCAGCGCTAATCTGGTGGGGCTCTCGTTTGCAACCGAACCTGGTGTAGCCGCTTATGTTCCTGTCGCGCATGATTACCTGGATGCACCAGCCCAGATTTCGCGCGATCGGGCGCTCGAATTACTGAAAGACCTGCTTGAAGATGAGAAGGTCCAAAAAGTAGGTCAGAACCTCAAATATGACCGTGGCATTTTGCAGAATTATGGCATTGAGCTGCGCGGCATTGCCTTTGACACCATGCTGGAATCCTACACGCTGGATAGCGTCGCCGGTCGTCATGATATGGACAGCCTGTCTGATCGCTGGTTAAAGCATAAAACCATTACATTTGAAGAGATTGCGGGTAAAGGCAAAAACCAACTGACCTTTAATCAGATCGATCTTGAGCAGGCCGGGCGTTATGCTGCGGAAGATGCGGACGTCACGCTGCAACTGCACCTGAAGATGTGGCCGGAATTGCAAAAGAATGCTGGCCCTTTAAATATCTTCCAGAACATAGAGATCCCTCTGGTACCGGTGCTTTCCCGCATAGAGCGTAATGGCGTTAATATCGATCCTGCGGTGCTGCACAAACATTCGGAAGAAATTGCCCTGCGTCTGGCGGAATTAGAGAAGAAAGCCCATGAAATCGCAGGCGAGCCTTTTAACCTTTCTTCAACCAAACAACTGCAGTCGATTCTCTTTGAAAAGCAGGGCATCAAACCGCTGAAGAAGACTCCGGGCGGCGCACCGTCAACCTCCGAGGAAGTTCTGGAAGAGCTGGCGCTGGATTACCCTTTGCCCAAAGTCATTCTTGAGCACCGTGGTTTGTCGAAACTGAAATCGACTTACACCGATAAGCTGCCGCTGATGATTAATCCAAAGACCGGGCGGGTACACACTTCCTATCACCAGGCCGTCACGGCGACCGGGCGTCTGTCCTCCACCGATCCCAACTTACAAAACATTCCAGTGCGCAATGAGGAAGGCCGACGTATTCGCCAGGCGTTTATCGCGCCAAAAGACTACGTCATTGTTTCCGCTGACTACTCGCAAATAGAATTGCGCATTATGGCGCATCTGTCGCGGGATAAAGGCCTGCTCTCTGCCTTTGCCGAAGGGAAGGATATCCACCGTGCAACGGCGGCCGAAGTGTTTGGTTTACCGCTGGAAAGTGTGTCGAACGAACAGCGACGCAGCGCGAAAGCTATCAACTTCGGTCTGATTTATGGCATGAGCGCGTTTGGTTTATCCCGCCAGCTCAATATCCCGCGTAAAGAGTCGCAGAAGTATATGGATCTCTACTTCGAACGCTATCCGGGTGTACTGGATTATATGGAGCGCACCCGCGCACAGGCGAAAGAGCAGGGCTATGTTGAAACCCTGGAAGGGCGTCGTCTCTATCTGCCGGACATCAAATCCAGCAACGCAGCGCGTCGGGCCGGTGCAGAGCGTGCGGCTATCAATGCGCCCATGCAGGGCACGGCAGCAGACATTATCAAACGCGCAATGATCGCTGTTGATGCGTGGCTGCAAACGGAAAAACCGCGCGTGAAAATGATCATGCAGGTACACGATGAACTGGTATTTGAAGTGCATAAAGACGATGTGGATGCGGTATCGCAAAAGATCCACGAGTTGATGGAAAGCAGTACCAAACTGGATGTGCCGCTGCTGGTGGAAGTCGGCAGTGGGCAAAACTGGGATCAAGCGCACTAAGTACTGGTCACATAAGCTTCTTTTTCTGTAAGTAAGCAACATAACCAGTACATTTTGTGACGATCATTAGAATTCCCTATGTAAAGGTTGAAAAAAAACTACAAAAAGTGCTTTGTGCGAAAACGAAAAGGGAGTAGAGTTAAACACGTAGGGTACAGAGGTAAGATGTTCTATCTTTCAGACCTTTTACTTCACGTAATCGGATTTGGCTGAATATTTAGCCGCCCCAGTCAGAAATGACTGGGGCGTTTTTTATTGGGCGAAAGAAAAAGCGCGAACGGATGCCGCGCTTAAGGGTCATTCTTCGGTGGATTGCTCGGTAATCGGCGCAATGGTGTTAAACCAGTTATCCAGCTTCTCGCGCAATTTATCTACGCCCTGCTTCTTCAATGACGAAAACGCTTCAACCTGCACGTCACCATTAAAGGCAACCACTGCTTCGCGCACCATATTAAGCTGCGCCTTACGTGCACCGCTGGCGAGCTTGTCTGCTTTCGTCAACAACACCAGAATCTGCACATTGCTCTCGACCGCCCACTGGATCATCTGCTGATCGAGATCTTTAAGCGGATGACGGATATCCATCAGTACAACCAGACCCTGCAGGCACTGGCGCTTCTCAAGATATTCCCCTAAGGCACGCTGCCACTTGAGTTTCATCTCTTCTGGCACTTCTGCGTAACCATAACCCGGTAAGTCCACCAGGCGTTTGCCTTCGGCCACTTCGAACAGGTTAATCAGCTGCGTACGTCCGGGTGTTTTGGATGTACGAGCCAGGCTTTTCTGATTTGTCAGCGTGTTAAGTGCGCTGGATTTCCCTGCATTGGAGCGGCCGGCAAAAGCCACTTCTATACCGGTGTCGGCGGGTAAGTGGCGAATATCAGGCGCACTGGTGACAAAATGCGTCTGTTGGTAGTTCCAGTTAGTCAAAATGGTCGTCTCCGTAATCTCGGGCATGGGGGGATTATACCTGAACCCACGTAAAAGACTGTTTTTCTCGTCAACGGACATCTGCCAGAGAATACCCCTGTCGTTTGTAGGATATTTGCCATAAAGCTTATGCGAATTTTCAGAGAAATTGCAGGGTCATAAAAATGTAAGTTAATGAATAAAAAGGTTTTGTTATTAGAGAATTTTCTGAATTTGTGTTTTTGGGGCGTTTTGTTACTTGTGAGTTTAAATTAAGCAGGTAAAGTATTTGTAAAGGCGAGGAAGCCTGCGGGATGAAGACTTAAGGATGAGGGGTCAGGAGCGCCAGGAGGCGAAGACCAGGAAACTGTCCGGATGACAGTCTTAAAAGGGAATAAAAGGACCACAACACGGAACGTGACATGCTAAGGGAAAAACAGGGTGTGTTGTAAGCAAACAGGGAATGTTGTACCCATTGAGGGTTGAGGGTCAGAAAAAAAGGCGACAGATTACTCTGTCGCCTTTTTTCTTTGCTTGCTTTCTGCTAGATTCCGCCGCAATTCTATACTGAATAAAACCATCTAAGCCGATTATCATGAAAAAACCTTCAACCACTCCGCGCGGCAAAACACCTGGCAAAGCGCACCGTAAATCACGTGAAGAACTCAACCAGGAAGGGCGTGACCGTAAGCGCGATAAAAAGCACCGTGGCAATGCGGCTGGCAGCCGTGCAAGCGGTGCGAGCGCGTCTTCTGGCTCAGGAAAAGGCGCTTCTCAGGCCGATCCGCGTATTGGCAGCAAGAAACCGATTCCACTGGGTGCGACTGAGCCCCAGGTCAAAAAGCAGCACAAACCAAAGAGCGAGAAACCTATGCTTTCACCGCAAGCTGAACTGGATCTGCTGGAGAACGATGAGCGCCTGGACGCGCTGCTGGAACGACTTGAAGAGGGCGAAACCCTGAGCGCTGAAGAGCAAAGCTGGGTTGACGCTAAACTTGACCGCATTGATGAATTAATGCAGCAACTGGGCCTCTCCTACGACGATGACGAAGAAGAAGAGGAAGAAGGCCGGGAAGATATGATGCGCCTACTCAAAGGCGGCAATTAACGGTCAGGTATGGGCCTGACTGTCCTGCTTATAACCCTTCCGGTTATATGTTATCTGGTGTGGTTATTCGTTAAACTACAGCGGTTGTCGCGGCGCAAACTGTGGCTGCGCAACCGGCTTATGACCCGAAATGAGGTCAGGCCGGGCCGCCGTACCCGCCAGCGGCGTTATCGGAAGGAGTGAGCATGTCTGAGCAACGAATTGACTGGGATCTGGCCCTTATCCAGAAATATAACTATTCCGGGCCGCGCTACACGTCATACCCTACCGCACTGGAATTTTCCGCTGACTATGGCGAAGAAAATTTCCGTAGTGCCGTCGCACGTTATCCAGGGCGGCCGTTGTCACTGTATGTGCACATTCCGTTTTGCCATAAGCTTTGTTATTTCTGCGGCTGCAATAAGATTGTTACGCGCCAGCAGCATAAAGCTGACCAATATCTGGATGCCCTGGAACAAGAGATTATCCACCGTGCGCCGCTGTTCAGTGACCGTCGTGTCAGCCAGCTTCACTGGGGTGGTGGTACGCCAACCTACCTGAATAAGGTGCAAATTAGCCGCCTGATGAGCTTACTGCGTGGTCATTTTCAATTCGAGGCCAATTCGGAAATCTCCATTGAAGTTGATCCGCGTGAAATTGAGCTGGATGTCCTTGATCATTTACGATCGGAGGGCTTTAACCGCCTGAGCATGGGCGTGCAGGACTTTAATAAAGAGGTCCAGCGGCTGGTTAACCGTGAGCAAGACGAGGCCTTCATCTTTGCGCTGATTAAACGTGCGCGCGACATTGGCTTCACCTCGACCAATATTGATTTGATTTATGGTTTGCCAAAACAGACACCGGAAAGTTTTGCTTTTACCCTGAGTCGGGTGGCTGAGCTGAGCCCGGACCGCCTGAGCGTGTTTAACTACGCACATCTTCCCACCCTGTTTGCGGCCCAGCGTAAAATCAAAGACGCGGATCTGCCGTCCGCTCAACAAAAGCTGGATATCCTGCAGCAGACCATTGTCTCGCTGACTGATGCGGGTTATCAGTTCATCGGCATGGACCACTTTGCCCGCCCCGATGACGAACTGGCGGTGGCTCAGCGCGATGGTGTCCTCCACCGTAACTTCCAGGGCTACACCACCCAGGGTGATACCGATCTGTTGGGGATGGGCGTATCGGCCATCAGTATGATTGGCGACAGTTACGCGCAGAATCAGAAAGAGTTAAAAGCGTATTACCAACAGGTGGACGAAACCGGCAATGCCTTGTGGCGGGGAATCTCGCTGACCCGTGATGACTGTATTCGCCGTGATGTGATTAAAGCGCTTATTTGCCACTTCCGTCTCGATTTCAGCAGCATTGAGAATCAATGGGATTTGCGCTTTAACGACTACTTTGCCGAAGACCTGAAACTGCTAAAACCACTGGCGAATGATGGGCTGGTGGAGATTAACGAGCAGGGTATTGAAGTAACGGCGAAAGGGCGTTTATTAATTCGCAACATCTGCATGTGCTTTGACGTGTACCTGCGCCAGAAAGCGCGGATGCAGCAGTTCTCAAGAGTGATTTAAACGGTTTCCCCGGCGGCGATGTGCTGGCCGGGGATATCAGACCGTGACCTGATAAGCGAAGCGCCTGCTGGCGCTTTAGCTAAATAGCCCAAACAGCGCGGCGCACAATACGGCAGCGACGGCGGCTTGTGGCGTATGGCTGGCAGCGGCACTAACGCCTGCGCTGCTCGACACGATATTGATGAGTGATTCCAGCATGATGACCTCCCCGTGGACGGGCAAGATCATACTGAACTCATCGGAACAGTAAAGCGCAAAATTGCAGCAATTTGCGCTCGCTATTCAATCTTTACATTTAGCTGTATGACTACTCCATCCCCAGCTCTTTCAGCTTACGCGTCAGGGTGTTACGTCCCCAACCCAGCAAGCGTGCTGCTTCTTGTTTGTGCCCCTGCGTGTGACGTAATGCAGTGGTCAACAAGGTCCGTTCCATCTCTGGTTGTGCTTCGGAAAGCAGGTTTTGATGACCGGAACGTAGCGCTCTGTCTGCCCATTGCGCCAACAGCGTTGCCCAGCTATCCGGCAGCGACTGTCCCGTGCTGCTTTCCGGGATCGTGGTTTCAAACAATTCAGCCGGTAAATCCTGAATCAGGACTTCCTGCCCGGCAGCCATCACGGTTAACCAGCGGCAGGTGTTCTCCAGTTGGCGCACGTTACCCGGCCAGGCCAGGCGAGTGAGTGCCGCTTCAGTTTCCGGATGCAACTGCTTCGCTTCCACACCCAGTTCGCGTGCGGCGACCTGAAGAAAATGGCGCGCCAGGCGGGGAATATCTTCGCGACGTTCACGCAGCGGCGGAAGGTGCACGCGGATAACGTTCAGGCGGTGGAATAAATCCTCGCGGAATTTTCCTTCCTGCACCCGCATTTCCAGGTTTTGGTGCGTTGCGGCGATGATCCGAACATCGACCTTCACCGGCGCATAGCCACCAACACGATAGAACTGTCCATCGGCTAGAACGCGCAGCAAGCGGGTCTGTACATCCAGTGGCATATCACCGATTTCATCGAGAAACAGCGTACCGCCATCGGCCTGTTCGAAACGCCCCTGACGAATGGTATTGGCGCCGGTAAACGCCCCTTTCTCGTGGCCAAACAGTTCGGATTCAATCAAATCTTTTGGGATGGCCGCCATGTTCAGCGCAATAAAAGGTGCTTTCACCCGCGGACTATGGCGATGCAGCGCGTGGGCGACCAGCTCTTTACCGGTACCGGACTCACCGTTAATCAATACGCTAATAGACGAGCGCGACAGCCGGCCAATGATGCGAAAGACATCCTGCATGGCTGGCGCTTCACCAATAATATCGGTGGTTGGCCCACTTACCTGCACATTACGCGGTTGCTGCTGTTCCTGATAATGGCTGATGGCGCGCTCAACCAGCGCCACCGCTTCGTCAATATCAAATGGTTTTGGCAGGTAATCAAACGCCCCTTGCTGATACGCGCTGACTGCCGCATCCAGATCGGAATGCGCGGTCATAATGATGACCGGAAGCATCGGATGGCGCTGTTTGATTTGCTTTAATAGGGCAAGACCGTCCATACCGGGCATGCGAATATCTGACAGCAGTACGTCCGGCGTTTTGGTGGTAAGCGCATCAAGCACTTCATTTGCATTTTCAAACGTTGTACAGCTCAAGCCAGCCCCGGTGAGCGCGCGTTCAAGCACCCAACGGATGGAGCTATCGTCATCAACGATCCAGACTATCCCTCGTTGCATAAACACCTCTATTTCCGAATAGGCAGGAACACCGAGAACTCGGTATGGCCTGGCCAACTGGTGAATTCAATTTTGCCAGAGTGTTGATCAATCAAACTTCGTGCGATAGATAACCCTAAGCCAGTACCGCCTTCACGCCCGCTCACCATTGGGTAAAACAGCGTGTCCTGCAGGTTTGACGGAATACCAGGCCCGTTATCTTCCACATCAATACGTGCCGCAAGGCGATAGCGAACGCCGTGCAGCGTGAGCTGAAACGCGGTGCGGGTACGCAGAATAATTTCGCCGCCCTCAGGTCCCAGCGCCTGGAGTGCGTTGCGAACAATGTTCAGTAGCACCTGTTCAATCTGGTCGGGATCGTGTGCCAGCTCCGGCAGGCTAGGATCATAGTCGCGCACCAGGGTGACGTTTTCGGGTAATTCCATCGACACCAGTTTCACGACACGTTCAGCGACTTTATGAATGCTTTCTGTTACGTGCATACCGGGCTGTTGTGGCCCAAGCAGTCGGTCCACCAGGTTACGCAGACGGTCGGCCTGCTCAATGATGACTTTGGTGTATTCCAGCAACGAAGGGTCAGGCAGGGCTTTGCTTAATAGCTGCGCCGCGCCACGTAAGCCTCCGAGCGGGTTTTTGATTTCATGCGCCAGGCCGCGTACCAGATCGCGCGCTGCCACTTGCTGGGCGTGCTGGAGCTGTTCCTGGCTCAGGCGTCGCTGATTGTCCATCGGTGCCATCTCCAGAAGGATGAGGCCCTCAGGCAACCGTTGCGCCGTTAACGAGAGAATATGTGAACGTCCGTCGATAACGAGGGTGACTTCATTGTCCGTAAAGCCTTGTCCGGCATCCAGACTTTCCCGCATCAGGACGATATTGAGCGAGAAATAACTCAGCAGGTCCGGCAAAGGCGTACCGAATAATTTACGGGAACTTTGCGCCAGAAGTTGTTGTGCCGCCGGGTTGGCGTAATGTACCGCCAGCTCGTCATCAACCAGCAAAATGCTGTTGATTAAAGAATTGAGGATCTGCCCAGCATCGGGCAACGAGCCACTTGCCATCCAGCAGTCTCCCAAAGAATGCACTATTTTAGTGCAGTATAGCGTTTTATAAGTAAATAAGGCGGTAATTCAGGTTGTTGGTGGAGAAAAAAGCCCATCTAGGATGGGCTGAAAGTTTCCACGGCAACAAAATATCCTATGTCTTTCTCGCTACAGCGGCATTGTCTTCCTTCGCTTACCCCGATCACATAGATCTCTATGCTCCCGGGGATTCACTCAATCGCCGCCTTGCTGTAACAAGAAATCCCTCGGATTTAAATTATTAAACGCTGTAGTACAGCTCGAACTCTACCGGGTGCGGCGTCATGCGTACGCGGTCGTTTTCTTCGATACGCAGAGCGATGTAAGCATCAATTGCGTCGTCGGTGAATACGCCACCCGCAGTCAGGAACTCGCGGTCTTCGTTCAGGCAGTTCAGTGCTTCTTCCAGAGAGCCTGCAACCTGCGGGATTTCTTTCGCTTCTTCAGCTGGCAGGTCATACAGGTTTTTGTCCATCGCTTCGCCCGGATGGATTTTGTTCTTGATGCCATCAAGACCAGCCATCAGCAGCGCTGCGAAGCACAGGTACGGGTTAGCAGCCGGGTCCGGGAAACGCACTTCAATACGACGCGCTTTCGGAGATGCAACCACCGGAATACGGATGGAAGCTGAACGGTTACGGGCAGAGTAAGCCAGCATGACCGGTGCTTCGTAACCCGGGACCAGACGTTTGTAGGAGTTGGTGGTCGGGTTGGACAGGGCGTTGATCGCTTTAGCGTGTTTAATAACGCCGCCGATGTAGTACAGCGCCTGCTCAGACAGACCAGCATATTTGTCGCCAGAGAACAGGTTTACGCCGTTCTTGGACAGAGACATGTGGCAGTGCATACCGGAACCGTTATCGCCGAACATCGGTTTCGGCATAAAGGTTGCGGTTTTACCGAAGCGGTGCGCAACGTTGTGAACCACATATTTGTAGATCTGAATTTCGTCTGCTTTTTTGGTCATGGTATTGAAGCGGGTTGCCACTTCGTTCTGACCAGCAGTTGCAACTTCGTGGTGATGAGCTTCAACAACCAGGCCCATTTCTTCCATTACCAGACACATAGTGGAGCGCAGGTCTTGTGCGGAGTCCACTGGCGGAACCGGGAAGTAACCACCTTTAACAGCCGGACGGTGACCTTTGTTACCGCCTTCGTATTTGGTGGAGGAGTTCCATGCGCCTTCGATATCATCGATAGCAACGTGGGAACCGGAAATAGAACTGCCGAAACGAACGTCGTCGAACAGGAAGAACTCTGGCTCAGGCCCGAACAGAACGGTGTCTGCGATGCCTGTTGCGCGCAGGTATTCTTCAGCGCGTTTTGCGATGGAGCGCGGGTCGCGATCGTAGCCCTGCATGGTGCCCGGCTCGAGGATATCGCAACGGATGATCAGAGTCGGTTCTTCGTAGAACGGGTCAATGACAGCGGTAGAGGCGTCCGGCATCAGTACCATGTCAGATTCGTTAATGCCTTTCCAGCCACCAATCGAGGAGCCATCAAACATTTTGCCTTCTTCAAAGAAGTCAGCATTTACCTGATGAGCTGGGATCGTGACGTGCTGCTCTTTACCTTTAGTGTCGGTGAAGCGCAAATCAACAAACTTGACTTCGTGCTCGTTCAGCATCGTCAAAACGTGTTCAGCGGACATACTTAAACTCTCCCGGATTTATCATTGTCGTCGTGGTAACGAGGTCTACAATTACGGCGCTAACCTGTCGTTGTTGCCATGAAAAAGATAAAGCGAAATCTATGCCAACTTTTAAATGTCACTAAAAAGGCGCTATTATGCGCACCATAGTGCAAAAGGGCTGCACCACAATGGTTATGTTGCACCAATTCAGTGCTTGTATGTGAACATTGAGCACCGAATTGGTGCAATTTTAGTTGAGCAGCCCGATTTCGCTTCGTGAAAATGATCACAAAGCAACCCTGCAATACTTGTTTGCGGGGGATGTTTGTGATCCTGTTTTGTAGTGCGATTAATCCGTGTACAATAACGCGCTATTTCTAAATGCCTGAGGCAAAGTTGTGATCGAAAATCTGCGTAACATCGCCATCATCGCGCACGTTGACCATGGTAAAACTACCCTGGTTGATAAGCTGCTGCAGCAATCCGGTACGTTTGATGCGCGTGCCGAAACTCAAGAGCGAGTGATGGACTCCAACGATTTGGAGAAAGAGCGTGGGATTACCATCCTGGCTAAAAACACCGCTATCAAATGGAATGATTACCGTATCAACATCGTTGATACCCCGGGGCACGCCGACTTCGGTGGTGAAGTTGAACGTGTCATGTCCATGGTAGATTCCGTTCTGTTGGTCGTTGATGCAATGGATGGTCCGATGCCGCAGACGCGCTTCGTGACCAAAAAAGCCTTTGCTCATGGCCTGAAACCGATTGTTGTTATCAACAAAGTCGACCGTCCGGGCGCACGTCCTGACTGGGTTGTCGATCAGGTATTCGACCTGTTCGTAAACCTTGACGCTACCGACGAACAGCTGGACTTCCCTATCGTTTACGCCTCTGCGCTGAACGGTATTGCGGGTCTGGATCACGAAGATATGGCGGAAGACATGACCCCGCTGTATCAGACCATCGTTGATCGCGTACCGGCACCAAACGTAGACCTTGATGGCCCGCTGCAGATGCAAATCTCCCAGTTGGACTACAACAACTACGTTGGCGTCATCGGTATCGGCCGTATCAAACGCGGTAAAGTGAAACCGAACCAGCAGGTCACTATCATTGATAGCGAAGGCAAAACCCGTAACGGTAAAGTCGGTAAAGTTCTGACCCACCTGGGTCTGGAGCGTATCGAGAGCGATATCGCAGAAGCGGGCGATATCATCGCGATCACCGGTCTGGGCGAGCTGAACATCTCCGACACCATCTGCGATACGCAGAATGTTGAAGCACTGCCGGCACTGTCTGTTGATGAGCCGACCGTAACCATGTTCTTCTGCGTAAACACCTCCCCGTTCTGTGGTAAAGAAGGTAAGTACGTTACCTCTCGTCAGATTCTTGACCGCCTGAACAAAGAGCTGGTGCACAACGTTGCGCTGCGCGTAGAAGAAACCGAAGACGCTGATGCATTCCGCGTTTCCGGTCGTGGTGAGCTGCACCTGTCGGTACTGATCGAGAACATGCGTCGCGAAGGTTTCGAGATGGCGGTTTCCCGTCCGAAAGTTATCTTCCGCGAAATCGATGGCCGTAAACAAGAGCCGTTCGAAAACGTAACGCTGGACGTCGAAGAGCAGCACCAGGGGTCTGTGATGCAGGCACTGGGTGAGCGTAAAGGCGACCTGAAAAACATGAATCCAGATGGCAAAGGCCGCGTACGTCTCGACTACGTGATCCCAAGCCGTGGCCTGATCGGCTTCCGTTCTGAGTTCATGACCATGACCTCTGGTACGGGTCTGCTGTACTCCACATTCAGCCACTACGACGACGTTCGTGCCGGTGATGTGGGTCAGCGTCAGAACGGCGTACTGATCTCCAACGGTCAGGGTAAAGCGGTTGCGTTTGCACTTTTCAGCCTGCAGGACCGCGGTAAGCTGTTCCTGGGCCACGGCGCAGAAGTTTACGAAGGTCAGATCATCGGTATTCACAGCCGTTCTAACGACCTGACTGTAAACTGCCTGACCGGTAAGAAACTGACCAACATGCGTGCGTCCGGTACTGACGAAGCAACGGTTCTGGTTCCGCCGGTTAAGATGACCCTGGAGCAGGCTCTGGAGTTCATCGATGATGACGAACTGGTAGAAGTTACCCCGACCTCTATCCGTATTCGTAAACGTCACCTGACGGAAAACGATCGTCGTCGCGCTAACCGTGGTTCTAAAGAAGACTAATCTTCTTTTTTAACCAGATACGTGATGCCGGGCGGGCGTAATAGCCAGCCGGAAAAAAGCCGCTGCTCTCAGCGGCTTTTTCTTTTGCTGAGTGCGTACCACCTGATGAATGGGGAGGCTTTTTTCATCATCGTCTGTCCGGGAACCTCTACCCATCACAATCCTGTTGCCCGCCAGCGCGGGCAAACTATTCAACTTCTGACTTTCCCGCTACAGTTAACTTTCCACGGAAAATAAGGAGAGAGAGATGCTCTATATCTTTGATTTGGGTAACGTGATCGTTGATATCGACTTCAATCGGGTGCTGGGCGTATGGAGTGACTTTAGCCGCGTGCCGCTTGCGACGCTCAAACAAAGTTTCACGATGGGCGAGACGTTCCAGCTTCATGAGCGGGGTGAAATCAGTGATGAAGATTTTGCCAAAGCGCTCTGTGAAGAGATGTCTATGTCGTTAAGCTTTGAGCAGTTCGCAACGGGCTGGCAGGCGGTTTTTGTCTCCCTGCGTAAGGACGTTATCAGCATCATGCAAAAACTGCGTGAGCAGGGGCACCGCGTGGTCGTGCTCTCTAATACCAACAGTCTTCATACCACGTACTGGCCGGATCAATACCCGGAAATTTTGGCTGCCGCCGACCATATTTATCTTTCGCAAGATATGGGGATGCGTAAGCCGGAAGCACGCATCTACCAACGTGTTCTCGAACTGGAAGGCTATAGCGCTGATAATACTGTCTTTTTCGATGATAATGCCAATAATATAGAAGGGGCTAACCAGTTGGGGATCACCAGTATTCTGGTGACGGGTAAGAACACCCTCCCTGACTATTTTGCGAAGCAGTTATGCTGAAATTTATTCGCCATAAAACGAAACACCATACGCGACCCATTTGGTCGTGGCTGAAATTACTCTGGCTGCGTATTGATGAAGACCACATGACAACACTGGCGGGAAATCTCGCCTATGTTTCGTTGCTTTCATTGGTGCCACTCATTGCCGTTATCTTTGCGTTATTTGCCGCTTTTCCGATGTTTTCTGAGGTTAGCATCCAACTGCGTCACTTTGTTTTTGCTAATTTTATTCCGACTACCGGCGATGTGATTCAACGCTATATCGAACAGTTCGTTGCCAATTCAAGCAAAATGACCGCCGTTGGAGCATGTGGGCTGGTGGTCACCTCATTACTGTTGATGTACTCCATCGACAGCGCCCTCAATTCTATCTGGCGCAGTACGCGCGTGCGTCCGCGGATATACTCCTTTGCTGTCTACTGGATGATTTTGACGCTGGGGCCGCTGCTTGCCGGGGCAAGCCTGGCGATAAGCTCTTACTTGCTCTCTCTGCGCTGGGCCAGTGGGCTCAATGGCGCGATAGATAATATGCTGCGCGTTTTCCCGCTCATTTTGTCGTGGATCTCTTTTTGGTTGTTGTACAGCATTGTACCAACCACCCGCGTGCCCAACCGTGATGCAGTGATTGGTGCTTTTGTCGCCGCTCTATTGTTTGAAGCGGGGAAAAAAGGGTTTGCGCTTTATATCACCACATTTCCTTCTTACCAGCTCATTTATGGCGTGCTGGCGGTGGTCCCGATTTTGTTTCTGTGGGTCTACTGGACATGGTGTATCGTCTTGCTTGGCGCTGAAATAACTGTCACTCTCGGTGAATATCGACGATTAAAAAAAGCCGCAGAACAAGAAGAAGACCAACCATGATTGCATTGATACAACGTGTATCCCAGGCCAGCGTTACCGTGGCGGGTGAAGTGACGGGTGAAATCGGTCCGGGACTTTTGGTGTTGTTAGGTGTCGAAAGGGAAGATGACGAGCAAAAAGCGAACCGCCTGTGCGAGCGCGTACTGGGGTATCGTATTTTCAGTGACGCTGACGGCAAGATGAACCTCAATGTTCAGCAGTCCGGCGGCAGCGTGCTGGTGGTGTCACAATTTACGCTGGCGGCGGATACCGAACGCGGCATGCGTCCTGGCTTTTCCAGAGGGGCCGCGCCGGAAAAGGCGGAGGCGCTGTATGACTATTTCGTCAGTCGCTGCCGTAGCCAGCAGATAGAAACACAGACCGGACGATTCGCCGCAGATATGCAGGTATCGCTGGTTAATGACGGCCCCGTAACGTTCTGGTTGCAAGTATGAGCCAGCTTGCGGAGTTGCCACGGGTAACAAGAGAGAATACAGCTATGTATCACCTTCGCGTACCGCAAACAGAAGAAGAGCTAGAGCTTTACTACCAGTTCCGTTGGGAGATGCTGCGCAAGCCATTGCATCAGCCGAAAGGCTCCGAACGTGACGCCTGGGATGCCATGGCCCATCATCAAATGGTTGTGGATGAAGAAGGCAAAATCGTTGCCGTTGGTCGGTTATATATCAATGCTGACAATGAGGCTTCGATCCGTTTTATGGCCGTCCACCCCTCCGTGCAGGATAAAGGGCTCGGTACGCTGATGGCGATGACGCTGGAGTCTGTCGCGCGTCAGGAAGGTGTGAAGCGGGTGACCTGTAGCGCACGTGAAGATGCGCTAGAGTTCTTCGCAAAACTGGGTTTTATCAATGAGGGCGAAATCACCGCCCCGCAAACCACGCCGGTGCGCCATTTCCTGATGATCAAACCCGTGGCGACGCTGGATGATATTCTGCATCGCGGCGACTGGTGCGGGCAGTTGCAGCAGGCCTGGTATCAGCATATTCCACTCAGCGAAAAGATGGGTGTGCGCATTCAGCAGTACACCGGTCAGAAATTTATCACCACCATGCCGGAGACGGGCAACCAGAACCCGCACCATACGCTGTTCGCCGGAAGCCTGTTCTCGCTGGCGACGCTAACGGGCTGGGGGCTTATCTGGTTGATGCTGCGCGAGCGGCATCTGGGCGGGACGATTATTCTTGCCGATGCGCATATCCGTTACAGCACCCCAATCACGGGTAAACCGAGCGCGATTGCCGATCTCGGCTCTCTGAGCGGTGACCTCGACAGACTGGCTCGCGGGCGTAAAGCGCGTGTTCAGTTGCAGGTTGAACTGTTTGGCGACGATAAACAGGGTGCCTTGTTTGAGGCGGTTTATATCGTGTTACCCGCTAAACCTTATGGCGCTTATGAAGAAGGCGGCAACGAAGAAGAGTGATTAGCGAGTCCGGCGCCAGCGCCGGGCTCAACCCAGGCAAAATAAAGCTATTCGGCAAAGTAAAACCACACGGTTTTAATCAAGCCATCCTGAATCTCATACACCGCCATATTCTCGATAACCTGCTCGCCGATGCCATAGATTTTTTCGTGATCGAACACCTTATTGCCCATCACGGTGCGGCTAAGCAACTCTGCCCTCAGCGCCGGGTTGTTAAAACGATGCTGGCTGTAAAATGCGCGCAGTGCTTCCCGACCACGGGTGGAAGGGGATGTGGCTGGCATACGCCATGCGGTAAAATCTTCGCTAAAACAGGCCACGAACATCTCAATGTCATGGGCGTTATAAGCGGCAAATTGTTTTTCGACGGGCGCAACGATGGACATGGTGTTTCCTTGCTTCGTTAAGGGGTGTTTCTTCCTTTCAGCTATCTCTTGCAGCGTTAATGAACTTTCGCCGCTACGCAAACCTTCATTAAGTTCTCAATGTGGTAACTCTCTCAACCGCCATGCCACATCCCTTATCGCCCCGCGAGCTGTTTTGCTGATGCCAGCAAGCTGAAAGAAACCGTGAATCACCCCAAGATGGTGCTGGCAGGAACATGCCACCCCTTGCTCGGTCAGCCGTTGAAACAACGCTTCGCCTTCATCGCAGAGCGGGTCATATTCGGCAGTAAGAATATGCACCGGAGGGAGACCGTTAAAATCATCGCGCCAGAGCGGGCTGGCTTCCGGATGCATGGGATCCGTGTCACCGAGATATAGCTCGTAGCCGCTCAGCAGCGCGTCACGGGTAATCACATAGTCCTCGCCGTTGCTGGT
The DNA here is from genome assembly GCF_040578655.1 of Phytobacter sp. RSE-02. NCBI lineage: Bacteria > Pseudomonadati > Pseudomonadota > Gammaproteobacteria > Enterobacterales > Enterobacteriaceae > Phytobacter > Phytobacter sp. RSE-02. The sequence continues at coordinate 22,102 of NZ_JBEULY010000012.1, forward strand.
ATAGCTTTCAAAATAAGCGGTGGCATCGAGCATGGGATAAATCAGGATCAATTGAGCGGGTTGCCATGCCTGCGCTGCTTTAAGACGAAGTGCCGTAACCAGCGCCAGATGACCACCCGCGCTGTCTCCTGCGAGGGTGACTTTTTGCCGATCTACGCCCAGCTCATCGGTGTATTGCCAGATAATCTCGGCCCCTCTGTATGCGTCATCATGCGCGGCAGGAAAGGGATGTTCCGGGGCCAGACGATATTGCACCGCAATCACCCGACAGCCGCTATGAAAAGCGAGCTGGCGCAACTGGTTGTCATGGGTGGCAAACTCGCCGCTGATAAAGCAGCCGCCGTGGTAATAGACAAGCGTTGGCAATGGGCCGGTTGCCTCAAGCGGGGAGATAACGCGAAACGCCATACCGTCGAGATGCACATCTTCTACGTTTACCCGGGTTTCCGTTTCGCCCGCCAGCACGGTGCTGGCGATATAGCCCGCCCTCCGTTCATCAATACTTTTATCTCGCGAGGATGGCCGCCCGGCGGCAATAAACTCCCTGACCAGCTCTGCAATTCCGATTTCCAGTGCCATTACCACATCTCCATTCTGTATATATATCCAGTGTTATAACCTGGATTGACGTCGGTGGGAAAGGTGATTTTCAGGAGGCGAGTGAATCTGGAAAGCGTCTCGCAAAGATGAAATACAGGCAGAAAGACGCCTTATTCATGCACAGGTTAAATTGCAGAGCGGAGCGGTAAACTGCGGCAAGAATATGGCATGACGCTGCCAGACGCCATAATCCTGGCGACAGCGCAGATTCATCGCTGTGAATGGGTGACGCGAAATACACGTGATTTTGCCGGTGTAGCGGGAGTGATCACACCGTATCAACTGTAGCCGGGCGTATGGGCAACCCGGCACAGATAATGGCGCTTACTCCCCTTCGCCGGGGAAGAGGAATGGATTGATGGAACTGCGGGCGAACCCTTCCTGTTCCATGCGGGCATCGAGCACCAGTGAAGCTAAATCATCGGCAACAGGCTCCACATTCGGATCTTTTTCCTGATACAGAATCTTCAGATAGGTGCCGCAATCGCCACAGCTTTCGGCTTTGATTGCCGCCTTCTCGTTGTCCAGCGACCAGTAGTGTAAGTCGCGAGTCTGCTCGCAGTTGCTGCATTTAACGCGCACCACGTGCCACTCGGTTTCACAAAGATTGCAGTGCAGATAGCGCAACCCCTGGGTGGTGCCGATATGCACAACGCTTGAAACAGGTATCGATCCGCATACCGGGCAGAACTGACGCTGCTCGCCATATTCCGCACGGGCTTTGCCGGGGATCAGGCTGGCCATTTGCGACCAGTAGAGAGAAAGCGCAGCCCAAATAAACGGCGCTTTATCACTGCTCACCGCGCTAAAATCAGACGCAAACAGCGCGCTGGCCATCTGCTCCAGCTCCTGTTCGGAGGATTTTTCCAGATTTTCAATGACGGCCAGCGCAGGCCCACTCATTTCCGGTTTGAGTTCGGCAATGAGGGAGTGCAGCAGCCGGTGCCAGTGCTTATCGCGCGGCAGGACATGGATATCCAGCGGCGGCTTGCCCTCAGCGGCGGCCTGTTTGATACGTGCTGTCAGATCGATTTCCAGCGGATGGTCGTACAGCACCACCTCCTGGGCATGGGCGATCAGCGCGGCAAAACGCAGGTAATCACCCAGCGGATTGTGCTCTGCTAACGTGCGCAGGCGTTCTGCCCGGCGGTTATAGAGATTTTTCAGTCTGGGGAATAATAACGGCGGAATCACTTCCGCCGTGCGTTTCTCGCTCTTCTCCAGCTCGTCTTGCGGGATTATGCGAATACTCATTCCGTCGTTTTTTCCTCTTTCTGGCGGACTTCACGGTACCAGCGCGGGTGATGTTTCTTCGCCCACGTTTTGGTTACCCAGCCTTCCACCATGGCGGTTATCGTGCCCTTCACCCATAGTGCGGCGTAGATATGCACCATAATAACCACAATTAACGCTACTGCGGCAAACGAATGAACCATAATCGCGATTCGAATGACCGGGATAGAGAAAACGGGTGCGAAGTACGGACGCCACATAATGATGCCGCTCACCAGCAACAACACCAGGAAGAGAATCGCCGCCCAGAACACACATTTCTGGCCGAAGTTATAGCGCCCGGTATCACCCACTTCCTCGTTGACGACGATCTTACGAATATTCTTCGCCCAAAAGATATCATCCCGATTGATTAGGTTGTGATGCCAGTAGCGGAAGAACATGATGATGAACGACGCGAACATCACCACCCCAACAAACGGGTGCAGAATACGCGCTAACTGCGGCGTACCCAGAATGTGCATCAGCCAGTTAAAGGATGGGAAAAAGAATCCCAGTCCGCTCACCGCCGCCAGCACGAAGCAGAAGGCGGTGACCCAATGGTTGATGCGTTCCGGCGCCGTGTAGCGCACGATGGTGTCACGTCTTTTCATTTGCGCACCTCGTCTTTTTCTTCATGCAGATTGTCGTCTTCTTCCTCTGCGCGGTTTGGACCGACACCGACGTAGTGGAAGATACTGGCTGCAAATGTCGCTGCAAAACCCACAGCGGCCAGCGGCTTCCAGATACCTTTCCAGAATTTCACGGTTGCGCTGATTTCCGGGTTTTCCGGCAGGCCGTGATACAGATTCGGCTTGTCAGCGTGGTGCAGCACGTACATGACGTGTGTACCACCAACGCCGGCCGGATCGTACAGGCCCGCATTGTCATAACCCCGAGTTTTCAGCTCCGCCACGCGTTCGCCTGCCAGCGTTTTCATATCCTCTTTGCTACCAAAGTGGATAGCGCCGGTTGGGCACGTTTTCACGCAGGCCGGTTCCTGACCGACAGTAACGCGGTCTACGCACAGCGTACATTTGTAGACGCGGTTGTCTTCCGGGTTCAGGCGCGGCACGTTGAACGGGCAGCCTGCAATGCAGTAGCCGCAGCCAATACACTGTTCAGACTGGAAGTCGACAATCCCGTTGGCATACTGAATGATAGCCCCTTCTGAGGGGCATGCCTTCAGACAACCCGGATCGGCACAGTGCATGCAGCCGTCTTTGCGGATAAGCCATTCCAGTTTATCGTTCTGCTCCACTTCGGAAAAACGCATGACTGTCCATGACTTAGCGGTCAGGTCCGCCGGGTTATCGTAAACCCCGACGTTATGTCCCACTTCATCACGAATATCGTTCCACTCCGAGCAGGCTACCTGACAGGCTTTACATCCAATACAGGTGGTGACGTCGATAAGCTTCGCCACCTCCTGCTGGTGATCCCGCGCCTGTGGCGCGGGGGTAAAACCGTTAGTGGCGGAACGACGGATAATATCTTGAGATTGGTAAGCCATAATTCGTCTCCGCTATACCTTTTCCACATTCACCAGGAAGGCCTTAAACTCCGGCGTCTGGGTGTTTGCGTCACCGACAAACGGGGTAAGGGTGTTCGCGATAAAGCCTTTCTTCGCCACGCCTTCATAACCCCAGTGAATGGGAATACCGATGGTATCCACCTCTTTGCCGTGTACGTTCAGTGTGCGAATACGCTTGGTCACAACAGCCTTGGCTTTGATATAGCCGCGGTTGGAGGAGACTTTCACGGTATCGCCCTGCACGATCCCCAGCTTGCCCGCCAGCTTTTCACCGATTTCCACAAACTGCTCCGGCTGTGCGATCGCGTTCAGCAATGCGTGCTTGGTCCAGTAGTGGAAGTGTTCGGTCAGACGGTAAGTGGTGCCGACATATGGGAATTTATCCGCTTTACCCATCGCGGCCATGTCGTCTTTAAAGACGCGCGCGGCCGGGTTAGAGACCACATTCGGGTGCAGCGGGTTAGTGCCCAGCGGAGTTTCAAACGGCTCGTAATGTTCCGGGAACGGCCCTTCCGCCATCTTATCGATAGCGAACAGGCGGCCCATCCCTTCCGGCTGCATGATAAACGGCCCCACATCGCTGCCCGGTGCTGCAGTGCTGTAGTCCGGGATATCCGCGCCGCCCCATTTCGCCCCGTCCCATTTCAGGAGCTGGCGTTTCGGATCCCACGGTTTACCCTGCGGGTCAGCGGAGGCGCGGTTATACAGGATGCGACGGTTAAGCGGCCATGCCCATGCCCAGCCGAGCGTATTGCCAAGGCCTGACGGGTCGGCATTATCGCGTTTGGCCATCTGGTTACCATCCGGCGTCCAGCTACCGGCGAAAATCCAGCATCCACTGGAGGTGGTACCGTCGTCACGTAACTGGGCGAACGAACTGAGCTGCTGACCTTTTTTCACGAGGACCGTATTGGTAACCGGATCGATAATATCCGCCAGCGCCTTGCCGTTACTCTCCATTGCCACCTCTTCCGAAGCCGGTTCGTGTGGTGTGGAGTAGTTCCAGGTCATGCTTAGCACCTGTTCAGGGTTGGCACCGCCCTCTTCGGCGTACATTTTGCGCAGGCGCAGGAAGATGCCTGCCAGAATCTCACCGTCGGTGACCGCTTCCCCCGGCGCATCCTGGCCTTTCCAGTGCCATTGCAGCCAGCGACCGGAGTTCACGATGGAGCCGTTCTCTTCGGCAAAGCAGGTGCAGGGCAGACGGAACACTTCGGTCTGGATTTTTGATGAGTCAACGTCGTTCGACTCACCGTGGTTCTGCCAGAACGTGGAGGTTTCCGTGTTTAGCGGGTCGATGGTCACCAGGAATTTCAGTTTCGACAGTGCCGCCACAACTTTGTTTTTGTTCGGGAACGATGCGACCGGGTTGAAGCCCTGGCAGATATAACCGTTCACCTGACCTTTAAACATCATGTCGAAATACTGCAGGACGTCGTAACTCTTATCCCACTTCGGCAGCAAGTCGAAGCCCCAACTGTTTTCTTTCGTCGCTTTTTCGCCATAGAAGGCTTTCATCATTGAGACGAAGAATTTCGAGTAGTTGCCCCAGTAGTTCACCTGACCCTGCAACAACGGTTTTGGCGTGTTGGCCGTCAGGTAGGTTTGCAGATCCGCCTGTTTCTCGCTTGGCAGCGTCATATAACCCGGCAGGCTTTGCGACAGCAGGCCTAAGTCGGTCAGCCCCTGAATATTGGAGTGGCCGCGCAGGGCGTTAACACCGCCGCCTGCCATCCCCATGTTGCCGAGCAGCAATTGGATCATCGCCATGGTACGGATGTTCTGCGCACCAACAGAGTGTTGCGTCCAGCCCAGCGCGTACAGGAACGACGCTGTTTTGTCGTGAGCGCTGGTTTCCGCGATGTATTCACAGACTTTCAGGAAGTCCGCTTTTGGCGTACCGCAGATGTTTTCCACGACCTCTGGCGTATAGCGAGAAACGTGTTGTTTCAGTAAATTCCACACGCAGCGCGGATGGGTAAGGGTGGTATCGCGTTTAGCGAAGCCCTGTTCATCCAGCTCATAGTTCCAGCTTGAACGGTCATATTTGCGTTTTTCCGCGTCATAGCCAGTAAAAAGGCCATCTTCGAAGCCGAAGTCCTCACGCACGATCAGGCTGGCGTTGGTGTAGGCTTCGGTGTATTCGCGGTTGTATTTTTCATTTGTCAGCAGATACAGCAGAACCCCGGAGAGGAAAGCGATATCCGTCCCGGAACGAATGGGCGTGTAAAAGTCCGCGACCGAAGCGGTACGCGTAAATCGAGGATCGATAACGATTAATTTGGCGCCATTATGGATTTTTGCTTCCATCGCCCAGCGGAATCCCACCGGATGCGCTTCAGCAGCGTTCCCTCCCATCACGATGATGAGATTGGCGTTTTTCATATCTACCCAGTGGTTGGTCATCGCACCGCGACCAAATGTTGGAGCAAGACTTGCTACCGTTGGTCCGTGTCAGACACGCGCCTGGTTATCCACGGCGAGCATGCCGAGGGCGCGGGTAAATTTCTGGGTTAAATAACCGGTTTCGTTACTGGATGCGGAGGCGCACAGCATACCGGTGGAGAGCCAACGGTTGACGGTAGTGCCTTCGGCGTTTTGCGCGATGTAGTTGGCATCGCGGTCTTTTTTGATCAGTTTTGCGATGCGATCAAACGCGTCATCCCAGGTGATTTGTTGCCATTTGTCGGAGCCTGGCGCACGGTATTCTGGATATTTCAGGCGGCTTTCTGAATGAATAAAATCCACCAGACCTGCACCTTTCGGGCAGAGCGCGCCACGGTTAACCGGGTGATCCGGGTCGCCTTCGATATGGAAAATAGATGCTTTGGCGTTTTTCGCGCCGTCGCCGAGGCTATACATTAAAAGCCCACAGCCGACAGAACAGTATGTGCAGGTATTTCGCGTTTCACGGGTGCGCAGTAATTTGTATTGCCGCGTCTCCGCCAGTGCTACGCCTGGGGCAAAGCCCAGCGCCGCTACCGTTGTACCTGCCATACCGCCAGCGCAGATCTTAAAGAACTGCCTTCTGCTGACCTGCATGGTTTGCTCCTTGTTTCGACATTGTCACGAGGTTTTTTTTACTTTGCGGTCGTCGCCGCAAAGGTACAAAATTGCTGTAAATCCCCTGGCCCAAAAGGGGTATGACTCAGAATACCACATTGCGGTTACGCCTGTTTTAATTCGGTTAATACAACGTGAACAAAATCCATACTGAACAATACGAAGTTGCTACTCAGATCACAGGTTCCCGCCAGGTCGCACTCTGGAAGCGCGATGATCTGCAACATTCTCATCCCGATGTGTTAGCGGAGGAAGTGCCCGTTGCGCTGGTTTATAACGGCATTTCTCATGTGGTGATGATGGCCTCCCCCAAAGACCTGGAGTGGTTTGCCGTCGGTTTTTCCCTCTCCGAAGGAATTATCGAAACCCGCCAGGAAATTTTTGGTATGGAGGTGGTGCCGTCCTGCAATGGTCTGGAAGTGCAGATTGAGCTTTCCAGCCGTCGGTTTATGGGTCTAAAAGAGCGTCGTCGCGCGCTGGCCGGGCGGACAGGGTGTGGCGTGTGCGGCGTTGAGCAACTGAACGACATTGGCAAACCCGTCGCACCACTGCCGTTTACGCAGACATTTGATCTGGCAAATTTGGACCAGGCGCTGGCGCATCTCACCGATTTCCAGCCGATTGGCAAACTTACGGGCTGTACCCATGCGGCCGCCTGGATGCTACCTTCCGGGCAACTTGTGGGTGGGCATGAGGACGTGGGGCGTCACGTGGCGCTGGATAAGCTGCTTGGTCATCGCGCCCATGAAGGGGCATCCTGGCAGACGGGAGCAGCGCTGGTCTCCAGCCGCGCGAGCTATGAAATGGTGCAGAAATCCGCCATGTGCGGCGTGGAAATTCTGTTCGCCGTTTCCGCTGCGACCACGCTGGCCGTTGAGGTTGCTGAGCGCTGCAACCTGACGCTGGTAGGTTTTTGCAAGCCGGGCAGGGCAACGATTTATACCCATCCGCAGCGTTTGATTCCGGGTTAAGATATAAATCAGTTTTTTTGAATGTGGAGAGCAAATTCTTCCGCTTTTTGTTGATGAGGTTCAGGTCTAGTATTTATTTCATCGAGGCAAAACGCCTCACCTCAACAAACATTCAGAAGGGTTTATATCATGAAAAGCATCAAAAATTTTGTCGCAGTTATCGCTCTGGCTTCTTCTTTCGGTTCATTCGCTGCACAGACAGTGACCGCGACCTCCTCCACAATGGACGGTGCAGAAGCGAAAATCGCCGCTCAGGCTCAGCAGGCTGGTGCCTCTTCTTACCATATCACCGAAGCTTTCACCGGTGACCGCGTGCACATGACCGCAGAACTGACCAAATAAGCGTAACACTGTCGAAAGAGCGCCTGCGGGCGCTTTTTTCGTTTCTGGTGTTACCCGCCCACCGCCACACCTCGCTTTAGCCGCCAGTACGAAACCAACGTACTCAGCATAAACGTGCCTTCCATGACTATCGCCATGGGCGAGCCCGCCAGAACATTATTGATAAGCCAGCACAGGCTGCCGCCCAGGGTGATCAGCCGTAACCCCGCTGCCGTTGGCTGAAATGCGGCAATCGTCATGAGTAAACTGCCCGCTAGTGGGAAAATATCTGTCGGGTGTTGCCAGGTCAGTCCGCTGCATAGCACCGACGCACAGAGAAATCCCCCTTTTACTCTTTGGCTTGTGGTGACGATTGCCAGCAGGTATCGGCTGGCGGCCAGCGCCATCAATCCACAGGCACTGTTTTCACCGAGCAGCCAAAAATGGAACGCCAGCAGGCTGGTAGAACAGGCGAGCGTCAGCAGAGAACAGTGTCGACGGATAAACTGAAAGGCCAGCAAATCCAGGCCAAACGACAGGCCCGCCAGGATCTGTGAGAGGAAAAATGGGGTCATCGCATTGCCCGCAGAGAGAACGAGGGGGCAGCATAAGACGGGCGGGTGTGTCGGTCATTAACCTTTGTTAAGACGTGCGCGAATTCGCGACAAACTCACCGGGGAGATGCCAATGTAGCTGGCGAGATCTTTTTGCGTGAGCTGTTGCTCCCAGTCCGGAAAATTGGCCTGTACGTATTGCCAGCGCTGTTCGGGATTATTGAGCAAAAACATCTGCTCTTTCTTTTCCTTGTAGACCACCTGTTGGCTGAGCAGAGCCAACCGCGCAGCAAGGTGTTCGGGTTTATCAAGCAGACGCAGCGGGATTTCACAAAGCCTGCCTGGGGTCAACATTTGCAGGCTGTAATCCGCCACCGATCCGGTAAGCCAGCTCAGGTAGAGAAAACAGCATTCACCGGCGAAATAGAATTCTTTCACTTTTTCCTGGCCCTGTGCGGAGTGATATACCGCCCGGGCAGTCCCTTCCTGTAGCCAAAAAAGACGGTGTTGTGGCTCCCCTTGCCGTTGCAGAGTCTCCATTGCCGACATGCTGCGCATGCGTCCAAATTGCTGCAAGGCGGTGAGCCAGTCTGTGGTCATTTTCCTCTCTCTTTTATGTTCAGATAATTTGAAAGATAAATGCAAATCATTCCGCTGTCTGTTGATGGGATTAAGGTCTATTATTTATTTCATCGAGGCGAAGCGCCTCATTCCAACAAACATTCAGAAGGGTTTATATCATGAAAAGCATCAAAACTTTTGTCGCAGTTATCGCTCTGGCTTCTTCTTTCGGTTCTTTTGCTGCTCAGACAGTAACCGCAACTGACTCTACACTGTCTGGTGCAGAAGCGAAAATTGCCGCTCAGGCACAACAGGCTGGTGCCTCTTCATACCAGATTACCGAAGCTTTCAGCGGTAACCAGGTTCATATGACCGCTGAACTGACAAAATAAGTTTTCCCGCATTGCCGCTGTCCCTGACTCTTCGGAGCGGGGACAGGTTATTTCCCCGCTGTTTTTGCTCTCCCTTTTCTGAATCCTCCTCCCGTATGCCTCTTTTACGTTAAAAAATGAGGTTGCAATCACAAAATTACCATCCTTCTAAAAGCCTTAATCGCAGTTTTATTTCTCCGAAATATTTCAAATTACCTTCTTTTATAACTCAATGATTGGAAAGGAATTAATAAAAATACTGTGAGTTGAATCCCACTGTGTTTTTGTGATTAAAGTCGCAAATAAAAGCCATTTAACATATGTGTCAATGGTTGGTTGACGGAAAATTATCGATAAAATGTGACTTTCATTGCAAATGTACCTCTTGAAGTCAGGGAAAAATATTCCCACGGGAAGCCAACGGAGAATTTGCGATGAGAATCGGTGTGGTCATTAGCGGTGGTGATGTATCGGGAATAAATAACTTTATTTTCCAGATCGCAAGACTGATGCAGGCAGACATTACTCTGTTCAATGGCGGGATACCTGGTTTACTTGAAAAGAAGCATAACGAAATCGCCTGGCGCGATTTGGTGGATTTCTCTATTGCCTCTATACCCATTATTACCTCTGGTCGCACAACCCGAAAATTAGTACGAAGCGAATATGAAATAATTGCAAAAAAATTAAGGTCGCTACGTATTGATGTACTGGTTATGGCGGGCGGTGATGGATCGCTGCAATTTTTAAATACGCTGAGCGAATTTGATGTGAATTGCTTTGGTGTCGGCATGACAATTGATAACGATGTCTATGGCAGTGATTATTCCATTGGCTTTTCTACCGCCTGCGAACAAATTATTAAGGAAGTTTCCCGACTCAGGAATACCGGTCGGGCGTTACCCGGCCGTGTCTTTATGGTAGAGGTCCTGGGAGGATACTGTGGGGAGTTGACGCTGCAATCAGCGATAAAAAGCAATGCGGATATTGCCCTTATACCGGAGTGCCAGATCCCAATTGATGAGTTATCTCAACGCATTACAGACCGGCTTGCCAGCCAGAACAGTGTCGTTATTTTATGTTCAGAAGGTTACACCAGAGAGTACACGCCGGGCTTTCAGGGGGCTATCGATACCATGATCAAGCAGCTTGAACCGCGAATTGGCGTGCGTATTCGTAAAACGATTATTGGTTATGGTTTACGTAACGGTGACCCTACCTGCGAGGAGATTTATCAGGGCACTATCATGGCCAGTGAAGTGGTTCGTTGTATTCAATCTGGTATGAAGAATAAAGCCATTATTATCAATTCGAGTAATAAACCTATCCCTATTGATCTTATTAGTATGAAAAAACGTCTGGTAGACACAGAAGGACATCATTACAAACTGGCCAAACAACTCAATATTATTTGAGGAGATTTACATGCTTAAAGTTCTTTGTGTATGTGGCTGCGGCCTCGGCTCCAGCTTTGCGATCGAAATGAGCGCGAAAGCGGTGCTGAAAAAATTAGAAATTCCGGCAAAAGTTGAACACACAACCGTTTCTGAAGCTGGTGCATTTAAGTCCGATATGATTTTGACGCAAAAAGTCTTTGCCGACATTTTAACGGCGGATGCCAGTGAAGAAGAAATCAGCCGTGTCGTTGTGCTTAATAAATTGACCGACAAAGAGGAAATCGAGCAGAAGATTATCGCATTCTTAAAAATGCATAACATGAAGGTAACTGACCATGAATAGCTTCATTGAGTTTATCGTCAAAGATCTACTCGGGCAGGCGTCAATATTAATTGCCTTTATCGCCATGCTCGGTTTGATCTTACAAAAGAAATCACCGGGAAAAATTGCCGAAGGGACATTTAAAACGCTGCTCGGTTTTTTAATCATGATGGCCGGTATCAATATCATTGTCGTCACATTGACCTTCCTGAATGATATTTTCACCCACGGTTTCGGGATGAAAGGCTACATCACCGATGTGGCGGCCATCGCCGGGCTGGCGAACCGCGAACTGGGTTCAGAAGTGGCGCTGACGCTGATGGTGATTTTCGCAGTCAATATCATCATTGCCCGCCTGACACCGCTGAAATACATCTTCCTTACCGGACAAGCATTGCTGTGGATGGCAACCATCGGGGCGGTTATTGGCTATAAAGCCGGTCTGACCGGGCTGCCACTGATCCTCACGGGCGGTATCTTTGGCGGCGCGATGGCGGTACTGATGCCTGCGCTGGCACAACCGGTGGTCAGACGCATTACCGGTTCTGATGATGTGGCGCTGGGGCACTTCTGCACCATCGGCTACCTGGTGCAGGCAGCAGTGGCGAAAGTGGTCGGTAAAGGCTCCCGCTCAACGGAAGATCTGCAACTGCCGGATAACTTTAAATTCCTGCAGGATACCTATCTGGCCATGGCGGTGGTGATGGTACCGATGTACCTGATCCCGGCCGTGGCTGCGGGGCCGGAATACATCTCTCAGTTCTCCCATGGCGTGAACTTCCTGATGTACGCCTTCATGCAATCCATCCAGTTTGTGGCCGGGGTATTCGTTCTTTACAGCGGTGTTCGTCTGCTGTTGAACGAACTGGTGCCCGCTTTCCGTGGTATCGCCATGCGCATCGTCCCGGACGCCAAACCGGCGCTCGATTGCCCGGTGCTGTTTCCCTACGCCCCGAACGCGGTCATTGTCGGCTTCCTGGCCACTACCGTTGGTTCGATTATTGGCATGTTGGTCTTTCCGATGTTTGGTCTGGCGATGATTCTGCCAGGACTGCTGACCAACTTCTTTGCGGGCGGCACGGCGGGCGTCTTTGGTAACGCACTGGGTGGGCGTCGTGGCGCGGTTATCGGCGGCGTTGTCCACGGTCTGTTTATTACCTTCCTGCCCGCCATCCTGGTGCCAATGCTGGAAAGTTACGGTTTCACCGGGGTGACGTTCAGTGACTCTGATGTCATCAGCTCTGGTCTGGTGCTGGGGCATGCCTTCCAGAATAACTGGCTGTTTGTCGGTCTGTTTATTGTCTTTGTCGCGTTCCTTGCCTGGTTCGTTAATGGCAACTCAGCTAAACCAAAAGGGGAGAAAGTCCATGAGTCTGCATAATTTCACTGCGTTGTTAGAAATTGCCAAAGCACGTCAATTTAAAGCTGTCGGTTCCTTTAATTTACACTGTCTGGAAATGCTGCCTGCTTTTTTTAAAGCGGCAAAGCAAACGAACAGCCCGTTAATGATTCAGATATCAACCGGAACGGCGCAATATCTGGGATATCAATTACTGGTTGATTCCGTGCGCTCATTATCAGCAAGTGAAAATGTGCCTACCTGTTTGCACCTGGATCACTGTTCGGATATTAACGCGATTCAAACGGCGATTGATGCCGGATTCAGTTCAATAATGTATGACGGTTCGCATCTGGATATTGATGAGAATATTGCCAGGACCCGTATTGTGGTGGAGATGGCGCGACCACGCGATATTTCGGTCGAAGCCGAATTAGGCGCAATTGGCGGTTCGGAAGACGGTAAAGCCGTTGCCGAAGAGGATATCTGCTTCACCACCGTGGAAGACGCGAAGCGTTTTGTCGAGGAAACCCGCGTGGACATGCTGGCGGTTTCGGTCGGCACGGTACATGGGCTATATACCGGTAAGGCGCAGATCCAGCATCAGCGTTTGCAGGAGATAAGCGCCGCCACAGGGACGCCGCTAGTGCTGCATGGCGGGACCGGTGTGAGCGACGAGGATATGCGCAAAGCCGTGACCGAAGGGATCAATAAAGTGAATGTCGGCACGGAGATGAATGTGCAATGGGTTGGCCAGTGCAAATCGACCTTTGAAAAAGGAAAGGTGAACGACAGCGTGCGGAAGTTTTTGATTCCGGCGAACGACGCCGTCACCCAGGTGCTGGTCGAGAAAATGAATTTATTTAAATAATCCTCCATTACCACGTTAATTTTATTCCATAACCCTGGTGCTCCGGCACACGTCGGGGCGGGAGTGAGCCATGTTTGAATCATTGAAGTCGTTGTGGAAAAAAGATGATACGACGCTGGAAGAATATAACAAGCAGGCACAATTGCTGGCTGTCGATATAAAAGCACTCGAAGGTAATCTGGCGGAGGATCCGCGAAATAGCGATGTTCAAAAACAATTAATGCTGCTATATAACCGGGCATTAAATGTCTTTGTTAAAAGTAAACAATATCGCCATGAAGTGGATTCTCTCTTTATTCGTATCGACGAGTTGCGCAATATTATTCGGCGTAATATTTAGGGAGAACAGATGACGATTAAAGATCTTCTTATTGAAGCGGATGCGATTCAGGTTGGCGTAACGGAAAAAGACTGGCGGCAGGTGATTCGGCTTGCCGCCCGCCCGCTGATTGACGGGGGCTATCTGGAGGCACGCTACGGCGAGGCAGTGATCGACAGCACGCTGGAGCATGGCGCGTACTATGTCTTTGATGAGGGCATCGCCATGCCGCATGCACGCCCGGAATGCGGGGTAAAGCGTGACTGCTTTAGCCTGGTATTGTTGCAGGAACCGATTCGCTTTGGCGAAAGTGAAGCGGCGGATATTGTTATTATGTTCGGGGCGCGCGACAGCAATGCGCACATCGAAGAAGGTATTCGCGCCATTGTGCATCTGCTGGACAGTGATGACACGATGGCGGCGCTCCGGGCGGCACGGACAAGGGAGGAGGTGGTAGCGCTGCTATGACTACGCAAATAAAAACGGTCGTACTGGTCAACGGTGTACCGGCATCGGGCAAAACCACTGTAACACGTCAGTTGTCGGAACGGTTTTCGCTGCCGGTTCTGACCATCGATGGCATCAAAGAGCCATTTATGGCGCAGTTTAGTGAAATAGACCGGGCGTTTAACCGCAAGCTGGGCTGCGCGGCCTATGACGTCATCTGGTCAATTATTCGTAATGCGCCAGCAGGCTGCCCGTTTCTTGTCGACGCCTGGTTTGGTTTTCAGCCGAAGGAGAAGCTGGTTGAGTATCTGGAGAAGGCCGGGGTGACACGGATCCTCGAAGTCTGGAACGCGGTCGCCCCTGACGTGGCCGTCGCGCGTTATGCACAGCGTCTTGGCGAGCGTCGGGTTGGTCATCCTGGCGAAGAGTACCTGCCGGAGCTGGCGGTACTGGCCGCCAAAGCCGAACCGATGGCGCTCGGCCCGGTGTTTCGCTTTGAACAGGGAAGTGAAGAGGGGTACACCCGCCTGTTTGCCTGGATGGGCGAGCATTTGCGGGCCTGAGGGGAAAATAACCGCTACCGTCGAAAGAGCGCCATCTGGCGCTTTTTTTGTGTCTTTCCGTTTTTAATATATTGAAAATAATCATAAAAAATTGGTGGCGTGATTATTGCAGCGGCTTCGACAGATAAAAAGGAGCCATAGCATGCCGTTACACTATCAAAACCCTGTTATTCACGCCGATTACGCCGATCCTGATGTTATTCGGGTAGAAAATGATTTCTGGATGGTTTCATCCAGCTTTAATCAGCTCCCCGCTTTACCGATACTCCACTCACGCGACCTGATTCACTGGCGCATCGTTAACCATGCCGTTAAGCGGCTCCCGTCACCAGAATATGATGCTGTCCAGCACGGGAAGGGGGTCTGGGCACCGTCAATTCGCTATCACGATGGGCAGTTCTGGATTTTCTACAGCCTGCCGGATGACGGTATTTTTGTTACCCATACCCGTGACCCGCTTGGCGAATGGAGCACGCCGCGCTGCCTGAAAAAAGCGCCTGGCTGGATTGATCCCTGCCCGTTCTGGGACGAAGATGGAAGGGCGTGGCTGGTGCATGCTTTTGCGTATAGTCGCTGCGGCATTAAAAATAAGCTGCAACTGATTGAAATGGCACCGGATGCTTCCCGCCTGCTTGATGACGGACGGATTATTTTCGATGGCACGTCCTCACACCCGACGCTGGAAGGGCCAAAGCTCTATAAACATGCCAATGAATACTGGATTTTTGCGCCCGCGGGCGGCGTTAAACGCGGCTGGCAAACGGTATTACGCGCCGCACAGCTTTCGGGTCCGTGGCAGCACCGGGATGTGTTGCATCAGGGCGATACGGCGATTAATGGCCCACACCAGGGGGCATGGGTAGCGCTGGAGAATGGGGAACACTGGTTTTTCCATTTTCAGGACAAGGGCGTCTATGGCCGGGTCGTGCATTTGCAGCCCCTGCGCTGGCAGGAAGATGGCTGGCCCGCCATCGGTGAACCGCTGGGCAATGCGGGCAAAGGGCAGCCCGTCATCCTTCATCCCCGGCCTTCCTTACCGGTAATGCCTTGCTCACCACAAACCAGCGATGACTTCCCCGAAGGTAAGCCGGGCCTGCAATGGCAGTGGCAGGCTAACCCTCAGTCGCAGTGGCTTGAGGCCAGCACAGCGGGCCTGGCGCTGCGCTGTGCGCCCCATACCGGTAGCCTCTATACCTTGCCGCAGATGCTGTTGCAAAAATTTCCCGCTGAACGCTTTGTGGTCACCCTTTCACTGGAGAACCGGTTCAGCCAGTTGGGGGATGAAGCGGGCCTGATTATCTATGGCGAGCGTTTTGCCGCGCTGTGCCTGGTACGTGAAGCCTCTGGCGTGCGGTTATGGTTGCGCCATGGCTGGAACAGCGATAGGGGGGAACTGAGTGAATCCGTGTTGCCCATTTGCGACGACATGTCAGGGAACCCTGAACTAGGTTTCCATGTTGATTACGATGGTATCAGCCGTTTTTGCTACCGCGTTGCCGGTGAAGCGTGGCGGGAAGTAACTCCGGGTTTCTCTGCAGGGGCGGGGAAATGGGTTGGGGCCAGATTTGGCCTTTATGCCTGTGGGCAGGGGAGTGAGACGCAGGGGATGGCGCTGTTTTCGCACATCGTGGTGCGCGAGGCATAAAAAAACCGGGGCAGCATGCCTGCCCCGGCGGATAATGCGTTTAGTTGATGTAATAGCGGATACCGATACGGAATCGAACCTGGTCGTCATGGTTCTGATCCTGGTCCAGCCAGGCCACTTCGGCATACGGCATCCAGTTTTTATCCAGCCGATAGCGCGCCACAATGCTCGGTTCCCAGTGGGTTTTCTGTCCATTTGAGGCGTTGAAATCGTTGGCGTTGACGAAAAACTCCGGGTTTAACTGTAACCAGAGTTTATCCGTGGCCTGGTAGTTGAAGAACAGGTCAAACTGATGGCTATCGTTGTAGTTCATGTTGCCGTTGTAATCATGCTCTTTGTGGGTCATGTGGTTATAACGGTAGCGACTGCCAATACTGAAAACTTTGCTGACTTTATAATCCAGGCCTAAATACGGGGCGATTTTCGTGCCGTTACTGTCGATATCGGACAGTCCACCCGGCGTGAGCGTCCATTTATCGTTCAACGGAACAGGATACCACCCTTCATATTCCTGAAAGGTACTGCGCATCTGATCAAAATTTTGACCTAAATCGTACATCGCCGAAACCAGAATACCGGCACCGTTATCAAAAATATGTCCTGCGCCAATTTTATACTGGTTTTTCTCAGAGGCAGTGGTATGCGCGTAACGATTATCTACCCAGGTGGCGGCAGAGAAAGCGTTCATGGTAAATAAGGTTAGCGGTAAGGCAATGGTAAAATAAGTTGATTTTTTCATGGTTTGTCCATTTATTTATTAACAAGCATGGTCTTAACGCGCATCTGTAGCGTTATTTTTAAATTTAAAATACGGGTGCGGCGTGAGTCGTTATTATTTATCTGTGCCTCGATTGTGTTGATGGTTGAAAATATAAGTGCAAGTCACGTGCCAAATATTAACCTTATGAAATTTCGATAATTTATCTGGGTGCTTTTTGTTAGCGTTAGACACAATAAAGAATGTTGGAAATTGCTAAACACTAGCTTTGACCGTGCTCACATAAATTAAGGCTATTCTTAGGGGTGTTGGAAATTAAAATATTACCCGATGCTGTAGCGGTTCATTGTCCATCCAGCGTTTAAATTCAGCGATAATAAGATCGCCAAGCCTGCGCGTTTCATTATTTAGTGCGCCAGCAATATGGCTGGTCAGTAGAATATTGGGTAGCTGATAGAGCGGTGAGTTGAAAGCTGGTGGCTCCGGGGACGTCACATCCAGTAAGGCAGTCAGATCGGGGCGTTGCTGCATGACAGTGATAAGCTCTGCCTCGTTAACCTGCATCCCTCTGCCGGTATTAATAAACACCGCGCCGGGGCGCATTCGGCGAAATAAATCGCCATTGAGAATGTGTTTGTTGTCATCGCGATTGGGTAAATGGTTACTTACCACCAGCGCGGTTTCAAAGGCGGCTTCCAGACTTAAGGTTCGCTTCCCGGCGTGGGAAGGAACAGTGATCACCTCCAGTGCAAAGGGGTGAAGAAGCTGGGCCAGTGTCTGTGAAATAGCCCCTGCACCAATTAATGCGACGCGCTCATCATAGACACCGGGCGCGGGGTGCTGATAGTGTAACGGCGTAAAATCTGCGGGTGTCTGGTATTCTCGCTGATTACGAAAATACCCTTTGCAGGCCAGTAAGATCTGTGCGAGACAAAATTCCGCCACCGGTACGGCATTAGCGCGCCAGGCGCTGACGACGATAATGCCGCGTTTAATAAGTGTACTGGCGAAAGCATCCGTTTTCCCGGCGGCATAAAACAGAACTTTTAAATTTGGCAGGGCATCAAGCTGGGATTCATTAAGGGGAAACATGCCCCAACTCGAAAATATCACCTCAGTTTTTGCAAGCTCAGGAAGTCGTGCTGAAATATTTTGCTCGGTGATCGTCTGCGGATAAAACTGACACCAGTTGGAGAGTTGTTGTAAGCGCCCTGCGGAGAAAACCTGATTAAATTTTTCTGGTTGGTTGGTAAAACAGGCGGCGTATAACGTCATTATCAGTCCTGTTATGCCCCTCTTTTCTCAAGAGGGGCACGTAAATTAAATAATGCCGATACCTGCGGCAGCGAAGCCAAATATAATCAGGAATATAAGAATCTTATTTGGGCTGACCTTTTTATTGAGCATACGCAGGCACACCAGTACCAACAGCAGGGGAATAAGCCCAACGCAAATTTTGTCGAGAATATCCTGCAGCACGAAGGGCTGCCCGGCGATGGTCGTTTTAAAGGTGGTGGTAAATTTCACCATGCTGGCGCTCATTGCCCCGACCATCATTAGCCCCATTATCGCCGAGGCTTTGGTGACGCAACTTAACAACCCAGACTGTGTCGCTTCGGCAATATATTTCGACCCCAGCCGGTAGCCCATCACCCCGCCGTAATAGCGAATCAGGTAGCTTGGAATGTTATAAATCAGCAGGAACAGCAATGGCCCGAGCGGGTTGCCCTGAGACGCCAGGCCGATGGCGATACCGGTGGCGATAATGCGCAGAACGCCATAAAAGAAGGAGTCACCCACGCCTGCAAACGGCCCCATCAAGGCGACTTTGATACCGTTAATGCTGGACGTATCAAAGTTAGGGTTCGCCGCGTTCTCTTTTTCCATCGACAGCGTCAGGCCCATGATAAACGGTGCCAGATGCTGGTTGGTGTTGAAGAACTGGCTGTTGCGTTTTAACGCTTCCATATAGCGGTGCGGATCCGGATAAATCTTTTTCAGCATCGGCGCCAGCGCCCAGCCATAGCTTAGCCCTTCCATACGGGTAAAGTTCATCGTGCCCAACAGGGGGAACTGGCGAATAAAGAGCTGACGAAACAGCTTTTTCTCGCTTTTATCATCATCGCGGGCGGCGACGTTTTTCATGTGAATATCAGTCATTGAAGAACCCATCCTTATCATCAACAGACGCGGGCGCGGTGGTCGCGGCTTTCTGTTTGTTGGCTTTTAGCTGATTGAACTCGTTCAGGCACAGGTACACGGCAACGGAGGCGGCAATAATGGCGATGCCGATGATCGGCAGCTTGAGGTAGGCGGTCATTGCGAAGCCGATAAAGAAGAACGCGGCAATATTGCGGTTCCACAGGGCCTTGAGCAGGATGGCGAAACCCAGCGCAGGCAGCACGCCGCCCACCGCCGTCATGCCGCGCATAACAGTATCGGGAATGCTTTCCACCAGGCTGCGGATTACATCGGTGCCGAAAAGCACGCCAAAGAAGGCGATCACGGCGAAGGGTACGCCATAGAAGAAGGTCATACCGAGCACCAGTCCCAGCGCGGCGCGATCGCGCCCCTCTTCCAGCAGCGCATCATATTTTTCCACCAGACCGGTGTAGACCAGCTTGAGAACCTGGTAGACAAAAACGGCCAACAGGCTGATCGGCAGTGCGAGCGCGACGGCGACAGGCGGCTCGGCTTTGGTGAGGATAGTGAAGGCGGTTGCCAGAACGGAACCGACCGCCAGATCGGCAGGCACAGAGCCGCCAATCGTGATGGTACCCAGGAAAATCAGTTCCAGAGTGGCACCAATGATGATCCCCTGCTGAAAATCCCCCAACACCAGCCCCACCAGCGCACCGCAAATCAGTGGGCGCTCCACAAGCGGCTGGCCGAGGGTATGGTCGGCGGTCTTGGCGAAGAACATAACAAGGGCAACGAGTATGGCTGACGTTAACATAGCGGCCTCTCTTAACCGGCGTGGTTCAGCATTTCAATCAGGTTTTTGACCGGATGAGACGGTAAAACCTGGTAGTCCACCTGCACACCGCGTTCGGCGATGGCGTGGAAATCCGTGACATCTTCCGGGGTGACGTAGACGGTATCGCTGATGCGGGTTTTCGCCGCCAGGTTGTCGGTGATGCGCCCATAATTGGCAACGTTAAGCGCTTTGATCGCCGGTACCTGCTCGATCAGACGGCGGGCATCAGCGGCGTTATTTACGATAACCATAATTTTCATCGCCTCTGAACGTGGGTCATTCAGAACATCACCTGCATCGCTCACCGCCATGATGGCGCATTTCGCCGTATCCGGTGCGGCCATGCGCAGGGACATCTTCTGGACTTCGTTATTCACAATCTGATCGTTGGCAACCAGAATGCGGTTAACACCCAGATGCTTGGTCCAGACAACCGCGACCTGGCCGTGGATTAATCGGTCATCAATTCTTATTAGCGAAATCATTACGTACTCCTGTTTTTGTTTTACCAGTAGGGTGTCCAGACGCGGGAAAGGCGTACCAGGGCTTCAAACCAGAAGTAGTCGCCCCAAAGATTCGGTACGTTGATGCCCATATCACGGCCAAAGTTGTAAACGCCTTCGCGCAAGAGGCCGTCTTCGTTATGCGCAAAGTAATGAGCCTGAAGGTGACGCATCATCAGGCTGATAGCATTGAGGTAAGCCGGACGCAGCGAATCGGTCAGCGGCAGGTGTTTAAGCAGTTCCGCCATACCGCAAACGGCAATCGCAGCGGCTGAGGTGTCCCGGTACGCGTGGTCCTGGGCGGTGAAGATTAAATCCCAGTAGCACACACCATCTTCCGGCAGACGATTAAGGAAATAATGCGTCAGCTTGCGGGAGAGCTCTGACAGCGCAGGGTTGCCCGTGTGTTGAAAACCCAGCGCAAAACCGTAGATGCCCCACGCCTGGCCGCGTGCCCAGCATGAACTGTCGCTGAACCCCTGATGGGTATCGCCGCGCAGTGGTTCGCCGTTCGAGATATCCATATAGAACGTATGGAACGTCGAGGCATCTTCGCGCACCAGATAACGGGCTGCCTGGGCCAGGTGGCGTGTGGCCGCGTCGCGCCAGTCGGTATTTCCGGTTTCATTAGCGGCCCAAAAGAGCAGGGGAACGTTGAGATTACAGTCGATAATCATTCGCCCCTGGCGCGCCGGGTCGTTTAAATCCCCCCACGCCTGAATAACGCCCGCCGTGCTGTTGAAACGCCGATAAAGCAGGTCCGCCGCCCGCAGCGCCAGGGCGCGTGCTCGGGTGTTACCGGTGAGCCGCCAGCTATTCACGCAGGAAAGCAGATACAAAAAACCGAGGTCGTGGGTATCGACTTTAATCTGCTTATCCAGGCGCTCTTCAAAGTTATCGAGAAAACCCTCTGCGACGCGACGGTATTTCTCTTCTCCCGTGAGTTCCCAGGCGAGCCACAACAGGCCAGTCCAGAAGCCTTCCGTCCAGTCCACTTTCTCAACGGGGGGATAGAAGCCGCCTTGCGCGCTGGCCGACGGGAACGTCTGGCTAAAGCGCGGCAGCATGGCATCAATGCTGCTGAGCACATCAGCGATTGCGTCATTGAGCCAGGCTTTGTCCAGTGCGGGCTGTGGTGCGAAGTAGCGGCAGTCCAGCCTTTCCAGGATGACGCTCATAGGTTGCTCTCCATCGCAAAGAAATCGTCCGCATTGTCCCGGTGAGCGGCAAGCGTCGCCTGGCGCGCCGCCATGATCTCTGGCACAACGTTCATGTATTGCATGGCGTCCCTTGCCGCCCGAATCGCATCCTGCAGGCGGTCTTCTGTCCGCGCATGTTCTGACATACAAAATTCCATCAGCATGATCAGGTTCGCGCCGCTGATGACATGCATATGCGGATATTTCACCATCAATTGCACCGCAGTATTGTTGACGCTGCCGCCCTGCATATCGGTAAACAGCACCAGCTCATTGCCGCGGCGTGCGGCTTCGCTGGCGATAGTCTCAAAATGGTGGCCAAGTTCTGCTGTTGACCCAATCTCCCCGCAATAGGCGCAAATGGGGATGACGCCGTGGTCTTCGCCAATTAATAAATTCAGGCCGGAAATAATGCCTTCGGCATAGCGGCCATGACTTGCGATATAAATCTCTCGCATCAGGTATTCCTTCATTTTTTCTGGGTGCGGGGAATATTTTGCAAGCGGTGTGCCAGAAATTTAATTTGTTGTTTTAAATGGTTTTTTAATAATTTTTGGACGCTGGAATTACTGTTGAAAGCAGTGCTTTTGGCTAGCGTCGAAAGGGAAAATGCGCGTGTCGCCCGGGTGCTTTGCTTATCCGGGCGACGAACTGACCTAAACGGCGTCGGTGGTGATCCACGGCTCCATAATTTCATAAATCATCAGCACTTCGGTGAGCGGCACGGCGAGATGGTATTTACGGTTCAGGGCCTGGAAGAAGGTGTCGTGGACGGCTACAAACGCTTGTTGCTCCAGCGCTAATTCGACGTCATCCCGATGACGCATGCCGGTATTGACCATCACGCGCTCAATCATCAGGGCGATGTGCATAAAGAGATTGATGCGCAGATAACTCTCGAAATGGATTTTATAAAAGGACTCGTATTGCTTAATGACCGATTCAACTTCGTCGATGATGATCACCGGATTGAGGAAATTCAGACGGCTGGCAACGCCTTCGACGGTAAACAGTTTCACCACTTCTTCCACCATCGGTTCGAGGCTGTCTTCTACTACCAGGTCCGTAAAATAGTCGCGGCGTAGCACCTGCGTTTTTTCTTTAATTAGCTGTTCGACACTCAGCAGCGGAATATAGCCTGCCTCCAGATCGGTAGTGGTGATGATAAGTCTTGTGCCGTTCAGGGCCGGGTCAGCTCGGGCAATTTTCCATTTCAGATCGTCGTATTCCATGGTGACGATGTCGATCTCTTCCCGGGCCAGGTAGCGGCTTAAAATATCTTTCAGCTTGCGCGATATCCCTTCCCCCGAGATGCAGGAGATGATGATTTTATTGCCGGGAAGTACGCCTGCGTAATAGCGGGTCTCGATTTCATAGGCCCCTTTTACGCCCTCGATAATTTCTTCCATCGGCAGTTGGCTTTGTATTTTCCCGGCGATATCCAGCGCCATGGCCGTGCTGACGTTATTAATAACCAGCAGCTCGCCGTGCAGATGGAGTTTGATCTCTTCATAGATCTCTTTTAGCGAGCCCATATCGACCAGAATAATGAGCCCCGCCCCTTGTTTCAGGGCCGCCAGATGGGCAATCAGCAAATCGATAATATCGCGCGTTGACGTGGCCCACGGCATATCAAACGCGTTGAAGTAATACCCACCGGTCAACTGGTTGGCGATACCGGCGATGCTGGAAGCGGTTGAACGCCCGTGCGACACGATAACGCCCTGAATGGCATCGTCTTCGCCCGCTAACTTATTAAGAGCACAGCTCAGCAGCGGCAAAAGAATGGGCAGAGGTCTGTCGGTCACGTGTTTGTTGAGCAGAGTGACGCAGCTTTCCGCCAGCAGACGCGCCTTGCAGGAGACATAGTCTGTGGCAGCCTGCAACTCTGCGGTTTGCGCTTCATCGTGCGTGACGTGTAGCGCCCAGATCAGGCAAAGCCAGATGGCCTTGCGAAGTTCCTGGCCACACTCCACGCCGGTCTGCGTTTCCAGTTCGTTGATGGCATGCATCGTATTTTGCCAGATATAGCCCGTAAACACGCTGTCCTGAGCGATGACGCCATGCACGGTAGTCAGCAGTTGCTCCAGTTTACGGTTTAACAGCATCACATTGCCGCTGTGGCAAAACTCGCGAAAGATAACGTCATCGCGCATCGCTTTCGGGAGCAGGGTGGCGATATCCAGCGCTGCGGATTTTCCTTTCGCCGCAATCACCAGCACCTCACCGCTGGGGCGCGACGTCTGCAAGGTGATAAAGGGACTTTGCTGCTGCTCGCTCCAGGCGCTGGCGGCCATCACTTTGATCTGATTCTTTAACTCGCCAATATTGCCGCGCACCGGGGACATCACCAGTTGGTGCATTAACTGCGTGTCCAGGTGGATATCACGACTCAGGCTGGCTGCTTCTGCTTGCAGGAAATGTTCGACCTGCGCCACGCGCTCGGTGAGTGGGCGGGAAATGTAGTTGGGTAACGTAACGCGTACCGGGATGCGCCGCCGGAAGGTGTTTAATAACACGGTGTCGATATTTTCCGTGGTGGCGAAGATAAAGCGCAGCGTGGCAGGGTGGCGCGTGCGGTTATCGCCAAGACGGTAAAAGTAGCCCTTATCCATAAACAGAAAGAGCTTCTCCTGATTTTCCGCTGAGAGACGATGCACCTCATCCAGAAATAAAAAGCCGCCGTCTGCTTCATCAAACGCGCCACGCTTTTCCCGGTCTGCGCCGGTAAAAGCCCCGCGCGTGTAACCGAACAGCGTGGCTGACAGCAGTTCCGGGTTATTGGCGTAATCCGCGCAGTTGAGTTCAATAAATGGCTTATCGGTAGAAATCACGCCGCGCTCCAGTGCGTACTGCCAGATAAGCGACGCCAGATGGCTTTTGCCGACACCACTCTCACCGGAAAGCAAAATGGGTAGACCGCTTTTGGGGTAATCCACTGCCGAACGACACAACGACACGATCTCTTCGAGACTTCCCTGTGCGCCAATCAGTCGACTGAAGGCATCACTGCTTTTCGACACTGGCATCGGACGATGGGGTTGGGTGGCGGCTGCATCGTTCACAAAAAAGCGTACCGGGCGGGTATTATCTTTCTGTAATTTCCCGTCGTCACACAGCCGATTGAGGTAGTGGCTGATGACGCTGCGATTCACGTGCATGAAGTCAGCACAGTCCTGAGCGGTAAATCCCGCCGTATGATTCGCATAGTGCGTTAAAATATTCTGGAAGAGTTTTTCTTTGGCAGACAGTGCCATCTCAGCGCCCCACAAATGCCAGCAGCGCCCAGTGTCGATTTGTTTTCGACACTAGACACTAATAAAGTGATTGAACACTGTTTACTTTCTACCGACATGCAGGAAAATGAAACTCTGTTTTAATCAGAGTGTGACGGGACTCGCAACGGTTTTTTATGCCACTCCTGCCAGGCGCAACAGCGCGGTGACCACGGCGGCAGAGAGGATCACCACGATAAGCGGCATTTTGCGCCAGGCGAGAAACAGGGCAAACATCACTCCCAGCACGCGGGCCATACCGGCGAAATGTTCGCCTTCATACAGCGTTGCCGCCAGCGCCACGGCGAACAGTAACGTGGTCGCCGCATCGGATAACAGTGCCTGGGCGCGTTCCGACAGCGCCAGTTTATTGCCAAGCCGGGCGCCGCCAAAACGCATCAGGTAAGTACCCACCGACAGCACCGCAATACCGATAATGACCAGCGTGGTATTCGCCATTATTTCTTCCTCGTAAGCAGGCCAAATAAAGAAAACAGCACCGGCAAGCCCACAGGGGCAAAAGGCACGGCGGCAAGGGAGAGAACGGCTCCGCTGGCAGCGCGAATCAGTGTGGTTTTCTTTTTCAGTGCCGGCAGCACCAGCGCCAGCAGGATAGCCGGGAAGACCGCATCCAGCCCGATGGTTTCCGGGGCGGGTAGCAGTTTCCCAACCCCAGCGCCAACAATAACGCCAAGCGGCCAAAGCAGGGCGACGCCCGTCCCGCACAGCCAGTAGGCGGCTTTACGCTGTTCCGGCGTCGGTTGTGCCAGGCCAAACACGACACTTTCATCATTCATAATGTGACAGCCGAAGAAAGCCTTCGCCCGCGTGCCCACCAGGTCGCGCACCGTGACGCCAAAGGGAAGATGGCGGGCATTCACCAGCAACCCGGCAAGCGCCGCCGCCAGCGGATTGCCGCCGCTGGCGACAATGCCGATAAACATGAATTCGGAGGCGCCAGCCAAAACCAGCGTGGAAAGGGCAAGGGGAACCCACAGCGGAAAACCGTAGGCCATCGCCAGTGAACCGTAGGAGATGCCGACCACGCCAACCGCCAGACAGACCAGCAAAATGGCTCTGATCGTATCGCCTGTAAGATTTGAGAAGTTGTGTTTGAACATACAATTTTTTGGCTATATCGAACGAATATTCATTATAATGAACACATCGGGTTCGTTTTTCAAGAAGAACGATTCGTTCATTTTATAGAACACTGGAGCCGTGTAATGACACAGCCTATTAGCGTGATCGCCAAAAGTCTGGTACGAGAACGCCTGCGAACCGGGCTTTCACTGGCGGAAATTGCCCGCCGTGCCGGAATTGCCAAATCCACACTTTCCCAGCTTGAGGCCGGCAACGGCAACCCGAGTATTGAGACTCTGTGGTCTCTGTGCGTGGCGCTGGATATCCCCTTTGCCCGCCTTCTGGAGCCGCAAGCCGCCAAAACACAGGTCATTCGCCGTGGCGAGGGGACGAAAGTGGTCGCCGAACTGGCGCATTACCAGGCGACACTGCTTGCAACCTGCCCGCCGGGGGCGCGACGCGATATCTATTTTCTTGATACTCAACCCGGGGCTGACCGTATTTCGCAGCCGCATCCGCCCGGTTCAGTTGAGCACATTATCGTGACCCGTGGTCGGGCGATGGTGGGGCTGACGGAAGCGCCAGAAGAATTAAGTGAAGGTGACTACATCTGTTACCCGGCGGATCTGCCACATATTTTTAAGGCGCTGGAGCCGGATACCCAGGCTATCCTGGTGGCGGAACAGAATTAAGTTATCCCTGCGTGTTTTGCTGACACGCAGGTCATTTATCGCCTGCTTCTCTCTAATTCACCCTCATTAATAGTACGAATAACGCCTGAAAATACAGCTTTCCGCTTTTTATCCTGCCATTTTTGTTTGGTTCCGTTTTGCCTGGAAACATGAGATTGATGTCACTCTTAAAACGGTATGCGGTTCGTATACTTCTATTGTGATTTCGGGGTTTATTATGTTTCTTGAAGAACGAAGACATCGTATCTGGCAATATTTGAATGAAAATGAACGTGGGAATGTTAATTATTTTTCCACGCTTTATGGCGTGTCTAAAGAAACGATACGCAGTGATTTAAATATTTTGGCGGAAATGGGGCTGGTGAAACGGTGCCACGGCGGGGCAATTATTTTGCGGCGAAGTTTGCAGGCAGAATTGATCTCCGAGACAGGGCCGGGATTTGAAGTTTTACTCCAGCAAATAGACCACCGTAAACCGCAGAACGATCATCAACAAAAAGGAAAAACCATGCAGGGTAAGGTCTGTGTTTTCGGTTCATTTAATGTCGATATTGTTGCGCGAGTGGAGCGCTTCCCACGCGGTGGCGAGTCCTTGCTGGCCCTGGCCAGCAGCCTGGGGCCGGGCGGTAAAGGCGCCAATCAGGCCACGGCGGCAAGTAAGGCCGGGGCAAAAGTGCATTTTGCGGCGAAAGTGGGTAAAGACCAGTTTAGCCAACTTGCTGCCGACCATTTAAATGCGTCCGAAATTCACTCTTATACCTTGTATCAATCCGACAGTGAGCCTACCGGTAATGCAATTATTTATGTCTCGCAGGAAAATGGCGAGAATATGATTGCCATTTATTCGGGTGCCAATAAAACCATTACGCACAGTGAAGTTCAGGCTATTTCTTCTGAATTATCTTCATCGGATGTACTGTTGGTGCAACTGGAAAATAACCTTGATGCTACTGTGGCATTAATTCAAATTGCCCATGAGCTTGGTAAGACAGTCATTCTTAATCCGGCGCCGTGCTCTGATGAGATAATTTCATGCTTGCCGTTTGTTGATGTCATTACTCCTAATGAAACCGAGGCGTCTTTATTATCCGGCGTTGAGGTTCGCGATATCGATACCGCAAAAGAAGCGGCATTAATTATTGCCGGAATGGGGGTGAAAAAAGTCCTCATTACGATGGGATCACGCGGCGCATTGTTACTGGATAACAAACAATTTAGCCATATTCGCGCTTTCCCTGCCGTTACCGTCGATACCACCGGTGCCGGCGATGCGTTTAATGGTGCGCTGGCAGCGTCACTTGCCGCCGGAAACAGTCTGGTTCAGGCCGCGACCTGGGCCTCTGCATTTGCCTCTCTCGCCGTTGAGCTGGAGGGCGCATCCAATATGCCTGACTTCGAACAGGCAACAACACGACTCCGTACTCACAACTAATTCAGGACGAGAAAATGAAAACCATTAACGGTATTGTTCCGGTCATGTTGACCCCTTTCACGGCCGATGAGCAGATTGACTACCCGGCGCTGGCGAAACTGATCGACTGGTATCTGGAGAAAGGCGTCGACGCGCTGTTTGCCGTTTGCCAGTCCAGCGAAATGCAGTTCCTTTCCTTGCAAGAGCGTGTAGAGCTCGCCCGCTTTGTGGTGCAGCACGTTGATGGACGTATTCCGGTGATCGCCTCCGGCCATATCAGCGATGATATCGCCGCGCAGAAAGAAGAGTTGCTGGCGATGGCGCAGACCAACATTGATGCGCTGGTACTGGTCACTAACCATCTTGATCCGCGCAACGAGGGGAGCGAGACCTTTTTTGCCACCCTGAATACGCTGCTCGACGCCCTGCCAAAAGAACTGCCGCTGGGGCTTTATGAATGCCCGGCGCCGTATCGTCGTCTGCTGACGGATGATGAATTTAGCTGGTGCGCCAACAGTGGTCGTTTTGTGGTACTGAAAGATGTGAGCTGCGATCTGCCGACCGTCGAACGCCGCGTCAAACTGGCGCAGGGCACCCCGCTGAATGTTATCAATGCCAATGCCGCCATCGCCTGGCCTGCCATTCTGGCGGGTTCGCAGGGGTTCAGCGGTGTGTTCACTAACTTCCATCCAGAGCTGTATAGCTGGCTGTGGCATAACGGCAAAACGCAGCGCGCACTTGCCGACGAACTGGCGATTTTCCTCTCGCTGGGCGCCGTAACCGAGACCCTTGGCTACCCCAAAAACGCCAAAATCTATCACCAGCGTCTGGGGACGTTTGACGATGTGACCTGCCGGGTAAACAAAGATGATGTGCTGGCGAAATTCTGGGGGCTGACGGTGATCCTCGATCAAATCCGTGCAGGCACTGAGCTTTGGCAGACGCGCCTTGCGCGCTAATGCGGAGAGACTGTCATGATTGTGACCAGCCTTCAGACCTGGCCTGCCCAGGCCAGTGCGTATCATCCGGTCTTTCGCCGGGCGCTGGAATTTATCGCGCAGCACGATTTTCGACATGAGAAGCCGGGGAAAATCGACATTATTCCGGGAAAACTTTTCTGCCTGTTGCAGGAGATGGACAGCGTGCCATTCAGCGATGCGCGTCCGGAATCACACCGCCAGTTTATCGATATTCAGTACCTCATTTCCGGCCATGAAGTGATGGGAGTGAGCTCGGTGAGTAGCGGTAAACATAGCGTCGTGGAAGACCGTACGCCTGAACAGGACATTCTGTTCTGGCAGGTTAATGAGGATGAAAACCCGGTGACGCTGACCCCGGGTATGTTTGCCATTTTTTTCCCTGATGACATCCACCGCCCGTGCGCCCACCAGCCTGGCGATGCGCCATGCCATCTGCGTAAAGCGGTTATCAAAATTCACCGTGAACTTCTGGAGGAAACGGTATGAGTACTGTGCAATCTCCCGCTGAATCCGTTGTTAAGGCACCTGAACTTTCGCGTCGCCGCTGGGGCATCATCTTCATTCTGTTGCTGGCGGCGGTGGTGAACTATCTGGATCGCGCCAACCTCAGTATCGCCAACACGACGATTTCACAAGAGTTTGGTTTTTCTGCGACCCAAATGGGACTGCTGCTCTCTGCGTTTTTGTGGCCATACGCGCTGGCAAATCTGCCTGCCGGTTGGCTGGTTGACCGCTTTGGTCCGAAAAAGATGTTTACCGGCGCGCTGGGGATGTGGTCGGCAGTGACCTTCCTGATGGGATTTGTTAATACCTATAGCTTCTTCTATGGCCTGCGTATGCTGCTGGGGATTGCGGAATCACCGTTCTTCACCTCCGGCATTAAAATTACCCAGAGCTGGTTCTCGGAAAAAGAGCGCGGTCTGCCTACCTCTATCATCAACACCGGCTCGCAAATTGCGAATGCGATTGCGCCGCCGCTGCTGACCATACTGCTGCTGTGGGTGGGCTGGCGAGGCATGTTTATCGCCGTAGGGTTGTTAGGTCTGCCGTTGATTCTGGCCTGGCTGAAATTTTATCGCGATCCTGATGCGCGTGAAGCGATGCAGATCCACACCGGGCAGGTGACTACCGCCGCATCGGACGAACCAAAAGGGAACTGGGGCACGTTATTTCGCAACAAGACGACCTGGTGCATGATTGCCGGTAACTTCTGCATTATGTTCACCATTTGGGTCTACCTGACCTGGTTGCCGGGATACCTGGAAAAATCCCTTGGCTTTAGCCTGAAACAAACTGGCCTGATCGCCTCGGTGCCTTTCTTCGCCGGGATACTCGGGGTGTTATGTGGCGGTACGCTGTCTGACCGCCTGGTGCGCAGAGGCGTTTCTGCGGTGACGGCGCGTAAGGTTCCGATCGTCTTAGGGGCCGGGATGGCGGCCTGCTTCGTGATGCCGATTCCGTTCGTGAGCGATACCACAACCGCGATTACATTGCTGACGCTGGGCTATTTCTGTTCACAGATGCCTTCCGGTGTTATCTGGACGCTGGCGACGGATATGGCGCCGAAAGGGCAGGTGGCTTCGTTAGGGGCTATTCAGAACTTTGGTGGTTTCCTCGGAGCCGCGCTGGCACCGATCGTCACCGGTATCATTCTGGATGTGACCGGTCAGTTCACCAATGTCTTTATTCTTGGCGGTTGTCTGTTGTTTATGGGCGCCTGTTTCTACGGCTTCTTTGTGCGTAAACCGATTCGTTAACAACGGATTGATACAGGAGAAATGAGAAGCCTGACGGGTAACCGCCGGGCTTTTTTTATTCGCTTGACCCTTCCTGAACGCATTTGCCGGCGGCCTACAAAACGACTGTTTCGCATAATAGCTCCCCCTGCGAGGAGCTATTACGTTTTACGCCAGGTAAAACACCTCTTTAAGCTCTGCGCTTACCGGGCTGTTGTCCGGGTTGGAGGGCATCACATCGCGCATGTGCTTCCACCAGCGCTGGCACACGTCGGTATTGGCCACCGCGTTCCAGCGCTCTTCGGACTCAATTTCTACCGTCGCGAACAACAAGTTACGTTCTTTATCGAGATAAATCGCGTAATGGTGCGCGCCATGTGCTTTCAGCACCGCCTCCAGCTCGGGCCAGATAGGGCTATGGCGACGTTCATACTCTTCGTGTGCATCGGGGTTAACCTGCATCACAAAGGCCTTGCGGATCATAATGCCTCCAGGTAGAGCTCGCGGACTTCGTCGCGGCTTGCGGTGCGTGGGTTGCACGGCGCGCAGGGGTCTGCCAGCGCTTTGTCCAGCCAGCCTTCGATATCCTCTTTGGTGACGCCCAGTTTACTGAAACCAGACGGAATACCTACGCGCGCGCTGAGATCGCGAATCGCCTGAATAGCCGCCATGCTCGCCGCTTCGTCGCTCATGCCACGGGTCTCAACCCCCATTGCCTGCGCGACGCGCGCGAAACGTGCCACGGCATTCGGGCGGTTAAAGTTTTCGATGATCGGCAGCAGGATGGCGTTACAGACGCCATGCGGCAGGTTGTGAGTTGCACCCGGCTGGTGGGCGAGGGCATGCACCAGGCCAAGACCGGCACTGTTAAATGCCATCCCCGCCAGGTACTGGCCAAAGGCCATTTGTTCGCGTGCTTCCAGGTTGTGGCCATCATCGACGGCTTTCGGTAGCCACAGGTTGATCAGGCGAATGGCTTCCAGCGCATTGGCGTCTGTCAGTGGATGGGCACCAATGGAGACAAAGGCTTCGACCGCGTGGGTCAGGGCGTCCATACCGGTTGCGGCAGTGACAGAGGCCGGGATTTCCAGCATCACGCTGGCATCGTCCACGGCAATATCCGGGATGATATTCGGGTCGATGATGACCTCTTTCACCTGGCGGGCGGAGTCGATGATAACCGCGTTGCTGGTCATCTCAGCGGCGGTTCCGGCGGTGGTGTTGATGGCCACCAGGGGGACGCCCGCGTTTTTCACTTTGCCCACGCCGGAATAGGCGGTGGACGGACCTGGGTTGGCGGTGAGGATTTTCACGGCTTTCGCGGTGTCTATCGGGCTACCGCCGCCGAAGGCGATAACGTAATCGCAGCCCGCGGCTTTGTATGCCGCATAGCCTTTTTGCACCAATTCTTCGGTCGGGTTCGGGAAAACCTCATCGAACAGGTGATACGCCATCTGGTGCGCTTTCAGCGCCGCAAACAGGCTATCGAGCAGGCCGAGTTTGACCAGTTGGCCGTCGGTGACAATCAGCGCTTTACCCCACTGTTTGCCTGCGACCAGGTTGACCATATCGCCGATTGCGCCCGCGCCATGCAGGCTGATTTTGGGAAGGGCTAACATAAAGCTCATCATATTCTCCTTAACATTGATTTTGGGAAATCCTGTTCCCCTCACCCTAACCCTCTCCCCAAAGGGGCGAGGGGACTGTCCGGTGCGGCCCAGTACACGGGAGCCAAACAACGGCTCCGCGCGGTTTTCACCCTCTCCCCAAAGGGGCGAGGGGACTGTCCGGTGCGGCCCAGCGCACGGGAGCCAAACAACGGCTCCGCGCGGTTTTCACCCTCTCCCCAAAGGGGCGAGGGGACTGTCCGGTGCGACCCAGCGCACGGGAGCCAAACAACGGCTCCGCGCGGTTTTCACCCTCTCCCCAAAGGGGCGAGGGGACTGTCCGGTGCGGCCCAGTACACGGGAGCTAAACAACGGCTCAGCGCGGTTTTCACCCTCTCCCCAAAGGGGCGAGGGGACTGTCCGGTGCGGCCCAGTGCACGGGAGCTAAACAACGGCTCAGCGCGGTTTTCACCCTCTCCCCTTTGGGGAGAGGGCAGGGGTGAGGGGCAAATTAAATGCGCCTGCGCTGCATGATCCGGCGGTAAATAATCGGCAGTGAAATCACCACGATCAGCATCGCGCCGACGATAATCGACATCACAATCCCCGGTACATTGAGCAGGCTCAGACCAAAGGTCACCAGCCCCATCAGGAAGGCGGCAATCACCACGCCCACCATGCTGCCGGAACCACCAAGAATATTGACGCCGCCCAGCACCGCCATCGTTACCACCGCCAGTTCCCAGCCCATGGCAATCGTTGGGCGGGTACTGCCCAGACGCGAAGTGAGCAGCACAGACGCCAGACCTGCCATCAGGCCCACCAGTGCGAACAGAATCAGGTTGTGGCGTTTCACATTGATACCGGAATACCACGCACCGGTTGGGTTATTGCCGATGGCGTAAGTGCGGCGACCAAAGTTGGTGCGATGCAAGACAAAGGCGAAAACTGCGGCAAGCACAATAAACAGCGCAAACTCGAAGGACAGCGCGCCGAAGACATAGCCCTGGCCGAACCAGGCGAAACTCTCCGGATACGCATTGAGCGCCTGATCGCCGAGCAGGATGTAAGTGATGCCGCGGTACAGACTCATGGTGCCGATGGTGATAACGATGGAGGAGAGGTTAAAACGCGTCACCAGGAAGCCATTGAACAAGCCGCACAGCAACCCCACGCCCAGTCCCACGCAGACCAGCAGTGCGGTATCCATACCTGCGGCGGCGCAAAAGCCCATTACCGTTGAGCTGAGCGCCATGGTGGAGGCCACCGACAGGTCAATCTCACGGGCGATAATCAGCATCGCCATTGGCAACACGATGATCGCTTTTTCCGTGAAGTTGAAGGTCGCGTCGGACAAGTTCCAGATATTAAGGAAATAGGGTGACGCCAGGGCGTTAGCGATAAACACCGCGAGGGTCACCGCCAGCAAAAAGCCTTCCCAGCACATCAGACGCTGCCAGAACGGGGTGGCGGTGGGAACGCTTTTCATGGCGTCGGAAGTCAGCATTTTTGTCATGATTTCACCGCCAGTTTTTGTCGGGCCAGGGCCGCATCGCGCAGGATTAAACGCCCTTTACGCTTGTTGCCACGTTCATTGAGCAGAACCGCAATGACAATCACCGAACCGGAAATCGCCATCTGCCAGAAGGGGGAAATACCGATGACCGGTAGCGCATTGTTGATAACGCCAAGGAACAGCGCGCCCAACAAACATCCCAGCACGCGGCCTGTGCCGCCCATGGTGCTGATGCCGCCAATCACACAGGCTGCCACGACCTGCAGTTCAAAACCGTTAGCCACATCGACATACGCCACGGCGAAGCGGGAAATCCACAAATAACCACAGAACCCCGCCAGCGCACCGGACAGACAGAAACTGACGAACTGCATTTTCCCGGCGTTGATCCCGGTGTAATACGCCGCCGTGGCGTTGCCGCCTGCGGTGTAGAGTGCGCGCCCTGTCCGGCTGTAGCGCAGGAAGTAACCCACCACAAACAGCGCGGCGATGGCGCACCAGCTCAGTAACGGCAACCCGAGCAGCGACGAGCGCGGCAGACCGAGGAAATCGGCGCTCATCTGGTGGGAGTTAATCCAGCCGCCGTCAGAGAGCAAAAAGATGATGCCGCGATAGATGCTCATTGTGCCGAGCGTTACCACAATCGCCGGAATCCCCATCTTCCAGACCAGCAGGCCGTTGATGATGCCCATCACCAGACCGAGCGCGGTGGCCAGAATTAGCAGCGCCCAGACCGGAATATCCGGATGGTGGAAGTTGAGCAGCGCGACGATCATCCCGGTCAGCGCGAGGTTGGCTGCCATTGACAAATCAATGCCTTTGGTCAGCAGAACCATCATCTGCCCAAGCGCAAGGATGATAAGAATGGAGGTGTCGTTAAACATCTCCACCAGGTTGCCGGGGCCGATAAACGACGGCACGCGGCTGCCGATGGCGAGCACCATCAGCACGATAACCCCGCCCAGCAGGGCCTCGCGGTGTTTCAGGAGTTGTTGCCACATTATGCTGCCTCCTTACCGGCGCCGCTGGCAGCGCTGACGATGGTTTCCGCCGTGGCTTCCCCGGCCTGATATTCAGCGACCATGAGCCCTTCGTGCATCACGATGATTCGGTCGGCCATGCCCATCACTTCCGGCAGTTCCGAGGAGACCATAATCACCGCCAGCCCGTGGGAGACCAGTTCGGACATAAACTGGTGCACCGCCGCTTTCGAGCCGATGTCGATGCCTTTGGTCGGTTCGTCGAGGATGATCACGTCCGGGTGGGTGGCGAGCCATTTGCCGATCACCACCTTCTGTTGGTTACCGCCAGAGAGGGTTTCGACCGCCTGTTTCCAGCTAAAGGCTTTCACCTGCAGTCGTTTGGCGTATTCGTCCGCCAGCGCCCACTCTTTGGCGTCGTTGAGCACGCCATTGGGGTTGAGTTTGCCAAGCTGCGGCAGGCTGATGTTCTGGGCGATAGGCAATTCAATAATCGCCCCCTGCTTTTGCCGCTCTTCCGGCACACAGACAATCCCGGCCTGAATGGCATCGGCGGGCTGCTTGAAATGGACCGCTTTGCCGTTCAGGACTATCTCGCCCGAAGACGGGCGCGAGACGCCGGAAAGCGCCTGCATCAGTTCGGTACGACCGGCGCCCACCAGACCGTAGAAGCCGAGGATCTCCCCTTTACGCAAAGAGAAATCAATATGGGCAAATTCGGTCGGGTGGCAGAGGTCTTTGACTTCCAGCACCGTTTCGCCCATCTCGCAGGACACTTTCGGGTAGGTCTGGGTAATGGAACGCCCTACCATCATCGCCACCATCCGTTCTTCGGTGATCTCCTGCATGGCGCCGGAGCCGATCCATACGCCGTCGCGCAGAATGGTGTAGTGATCCGCCAGTTCGAAGATTTCATCAAACTTGTGCGAGATAAACAGAATGGCTTTGCCCTCTTGTTTTAAGCGCTCAACGATTTGATAAAACTCCAGAATCTCGTGCTGTGAGAGGGCGGCGGTCGGTTCGTCGAGGATGACCACCTGCGCTTCAAACGACAGCGCACGGGCAATCGCCACCATATGGCGCTGGGCGATACTCAGCGTCTTGAGCGTGGCGCGCGGATCAATCTGCACTTCCAGGCGGGTCAGAATATCCCGCGCTTTCTGGTGCATGGCAGGCCAGTCGAGTTTTTTCAGCAGGCCTTTATAGATGTACTGACCAACGAAAATATTCTCCGTGACGGACAGTTCGTCGAACAGCACGGTTTCCTGGTGTATGGCGGTAATCCCCACCTTATGCGCTGATTCCGGGGTCGGAAGCTGGATGGGAATAGCTTTGTAGAGAATTTCGCCCTCTTCAGGCTGGTAAATACCGGTCATGACTTTGACCAGCGTGGACTTGCCCGCGCCATTTTCACCGATAAGCGCGGTGACTTTGCCGGGCCAGAGGTCGAGCTGTACGTTCTCAAGGGCACGCACACCAGGGAAAACCTTGGTGATGCCTTTGAGCGACAGCAGGGGTGTGGATGCCGTCATGATGTTCTCCATAAAATTCCCCCTCACCCTAACCCTCTCCCCAAAGGGGCGAGGGGACAAACACCCCCTCTCCCTTCCAGGGAGAAGGCCGGGGTGAGGGTATTGGGATTAGAAAATTTTCGAGAACTTATCAATGTTGCTGGCGTCGTAGACGAACGGCTCTGCCATTGCGCCGTTGCCGTCAGCATCCAGCTTCACTTTGCCGAGCTTGCCCATATTGGCCTCGGTTTTCGTCGCTGTCCCTTTCACCAGATCGTCTGCCAGATAAGTTGCGGCATAGCCCAGATCGATCGGGTTCCAGATAGCGAAGCTTTTCGTTGCCCCGGATTTGACTGCACCCGCCATTTCAGACGGCAGGCCCAGACCCGTTACGTACACTTTGCCGATTTTGCCCTGGTCTTTCACCGCCTGCGCGGCGGCCACGATGCCCACCGATGACGGGGAGACAATCACTTTCAGATCCGGATACGATTTCAGCAGACCTACCGCTTCGCGGTAGCTCTTATCAGACAGATCGTCGCCATAGGCAACGGTTACCAGATTGACGGACGGGTACTTCGGCAGCACCTTTTTCATCTCTTCAATCCAGATATTCTGGTTGGTAGAGGTCGGGGTGGCGCTCAGAATAGCCACATCCCCTTTCTCCACATTTAGCGCTTTTAACGCATCAACGGCCAGTTTGACGTTGGTTTCACCAATCAGGGCGTTATTGGACGGGTTCAGGTGGATCTGACGACCCGCTTTTGCCACGCCGGAATCCCAGGAGACTACTTTGATGCCACGCTGCATGGCTTTTTTCAGTACCGGCACCACGGCATCGGGATCGTTGGCGGAAATCGCGATCGCATCCACGCCCTGAGCGATCAGGCCGTTAAGCACTTCGATCTGTGCTTCTGCGGTGGTGGTGGTTGGGCCGGTATAGATGACTTTTACATCGCCTAACTCTTTGGCGGCTTCCTGCGCGCCTGTGTTTGCTGCTTCAAAAAAACCATTTCCCAATGATTTCGCCACGAGAGCGATTTTGACTTCTGCTAATGCGGAACCGGACAACGCCAGGGCGGCAACGGTGAGGATCAAGCTTGCTTTAATTTTCATTGCTTTTACTCCACTGAGTTAGATTCCCGTCGTCTTTCACATTGCAGGTGCGTTGGCGTTCTCACGAACCCCAGCCACTTACTCTTGTAAGCTCCTGGGGATTCGCTGCGACGCCGCCTTCCTGCACTGCGAAATCCATAGGGAATAGATTGTTTGCAGGTAACAGAGTTTCCCCTTCGGATCGTTGCCCGAAGGGGTTATAGGACGTTCTTATTGGTACAGCTCTAACGCACTGGCCAGCGGGGTGACGCCAAAGCGTTTACCCAGCGCGATCAACTCTTCCCGGGTGATGGTCTGTTTCATGCCCCCCATGGAATAGACTTTTACCAGCACTTCTGCGGATTTCTCCGCGGTATCGATGAGACCAAAGGTTTCATCAAGATTGGGGCCGCTGCCGAAGACGCCGTGGAACGGCCACAGCACCAGCGAATGCTTGCTCATCTCTTTTGCGGTAGCCTGGCCGATTTCATCAGTACCCGGCACCATCCACGGCAGAATGCCGACGCCATCCGGGAAGACCACCAGACACTCGGTACTGCCTTCCCACAGCTTGCGGGTAATAAGATCGGTTGTGTTTTCCAGTACATAGGTCAGCGCGATCAGGTTCGTGGCATGGCAATGCATGATGACACGATCTTTGCCGTTGGTAGCTTTGATGCGTTCACAGTGTGACAGGAAGTGCGCCGGCAGCTCAGAGGTTGGCACCGCGTCGTTCGTCAGCCCCCACAGGATGTGGTAGCCCGCGCCGTCGCTGTCCACTTTGACCACGCCGAGGTTAGCGGCCGGGTCGAGCTGGACGTTACGGAAGAATTTGCCGGAACCGGTGACGATAAACGCGGTGTTCGCCAGTAACGGCATTGGCTGACTGAGCGCGATATAGCGCGGTTCGGCGTGGAAATCGGCTTCGTACGGGGCAATATCAGCCGCGTCCAGACGCAGCGTCAGGTTGCCGCCGTTGCGTTCGTCCCAGCCTTTCAGCCAGGCATCGCTGGTGGCTTTGATCATGCCCTGAGTGAACCAGGCGTTAATAATGTTCTGCATAGTCTTATGGTTCCTTTAATTCGGTGCGGGGTTCTCCCCTCACCCTAACCCTCTCCCCAAAGGGGCGAGGGAACTGTTTGGTTTTCTCCCTCTCTGCCCAAAGGGGTGAGGGAACTGTTCGGTTTTCTCCCTCTCCCTTTTAGGGAGAGGGTCGGGGTGAGGGTTTACCCGCGTAGACTCAATACATCTTTCTCATACGCCCGCACGCTCTCCAGCCACTGGCTACCGGCCGGGGTGTCGTGACGCTGACAATACATTTCCCACACGGCCTGCCACGGTAAGCATTTCTGCTCTTCCAGCAGCGCCAGACGGGCGGTGTAATCGCCATCGGCTTCCAGTTGACGCAACTGTTCGGTTGGCTCCAGCAGGGCGCGCAGCAGGGCTTTTTTCATGTTGCGGGTGCCAATTACCCATGCGGCGATACGGTTGATAGAAGCGTCGAAGAAATCCAGGCCGATGTGCACGCGGTCAAACAGGTTGTGGCGAATGATCTCGCTGGCGATGGCCTGCGTTTCATCATCCAGCAGCACCACATGGTCGCTGTCCCAGCGCACCGGGCGGCTGACGTGCAGCAGTAGACGTGGCACATACAGCATGGCGGCGGAAATCTTGTCGGAAATGACTTCGGTCGGGTGGAAGTGCCCCGCATCCAGACACAGAGCAGTCTGGCGGCTGGTGGCGTAACCCATATAGAACTCGTTTGAGCCCACGGTGTAGCTTTCAGCGCCGATGCCGAACAGTTTGCTTTCAACGGCGTCGATGTGATGCGCCAGATCGAACTTCTCGCTCAGCGCTTCATCCAGCGCGTCCATCAGACGTTTGCGCGGCGCCAGGCGATCAACGGTGACATCTTTCATGCCGTCCGGTACCCAGATATTCATTACCGATGGCGTGCCCAGTTGCTCGCCAAAGTACGCCGAGATGCGGCGGCTGGCTTTCACGTGGTCAATCCAGAACTGACGAATGTCATCGTTCGCGTGAGAGAGGGTGAAACCGTCTGCGCTCATCGGGTGTGAAAAACAGGACGGGTTGAAATCCAGCCCCAGTTTGTTGGCTTTTGCCCACTCGACCCAGTTTTTGAAGTGCTCAGGCTTGATCGCGTCGCGACTGACCGATGGACCCGCTTCGTGGTACATCGCGTGCAAGTTAAGGCGCTTCGGACCGGGGATCAGGCTCAGGGCCTGCTCCAGATCGGCACGCAACTCCTGAGGGTTGCGTGCTTTGCCCGGATAGTTGCCGGTCGCCTGGATACCGCCGGTGAGCGCGCCTTCCGGGTTTTCAAAACCGGCGACATCGTCGCCCTGCCAGCAGTGCATGGAAACCGGCAGCCTGTCGAGCTGGCGCAGGGCCTCTTCGACATCAATGCCTACAGCGGCAAAGCGCTGTTTAGCGAGTTCCCAGGCGTGTTCAAGTTGAGTGGTCATGCGCAAAGCTCCTTTGTCTGTCGTTTCTGCTGAAACCGCACGACGTTGCGGGCAATTTCATTGTCAGGATTGGGTGTAAAGGTGGTCAGCGCGTAACTCGCGGCAACCACGTCACGGAAAGTGTCGACACTGCTCAGTTCGTTCAGCGTCATGAGTTGTACGCCGATATTGCCCAGCGTGGAGGCTTCAATCGGGCCTGCGATGACGGGCAGGCCGCAGGCATCGGCACAGAGCTGGTTTAAGAGCTGGTTCTGGCAGCCGCCGCCAACGATATGCAACTGGGTAAAGGGCTGACCACGCAGGTCCGCCAGTTCACCGAGAATGTCTGCATACAGCAGCGCCAGGCTGTCGAAAATGCAGCGGGCCAGTTCGGCGTCGCTCTGCGGTACCGGCTGGTTGCTTTCCCGACAGGCGGCCTGGATCTCTTCGCACATGTTCTGCGGATTGATAAAACGCGCGTCGTTTGGGTTAATCACGAAACGACAGGAGGGCAGCGCGCGAGCGCCGGCGATCAGGGCGGGCAAATCGGTAATGTCGCGCTCTTTCAGAACGCGTTGCAGCAGCCACAGCCCCATGATGTTTTTCAGCACGCGATAGCGCCCTTCCGCCCCGCCTTCGTTGGTGATATTGGCGGCCAGTGCCTCGTCGCTGGTGTAGGGCGTGGTACTTTCAAAGCCCATCAGCGACCAGGTGCCGGAAGAGAGATAGGCGGCACTGGCATTTTTCAGCGGTGAAGCGATGACCGCGCTGGCGGTATCGTGGCTGGCGACTGCAACCACCGGAATATTGGTACCCTGCGGGCTTTGCCAGTGGCCAATCACATTGCCCGGGTGGGTCGGTGTACCGAACCAGCAGGCGGGCACGCCCGCCCAGTTGAGCAGCGTGGTATCCCAGTTATCGCTGTCGATGTTCACCAGTTGCGTGGTGGTGGCGTTGGTGTATTCCCAGTTCAGATTGCCGGTCAGACGAAAACTGAAATAGTCGGGTATCAGCAGCGCATGGTCGGCAGCGGCCACGATTTCCGGCTGTTGCTGGGCCAGCGCGCGCAACTGATAAAGCGTGTTAAAGGGTAAAAACTGAATGCCGCTGCGACGGTAAATATCGGCTTTGCCAGGCTGCTCAAAGGCAGTGGCCATGATGCCATCCGTGCGAAGGTCGCGGTAAGAGACCGGTAAGCCAACACGCTTACCCTGTTTGTCGATCAAAACATAATCCACACCCCAGGTGTCGATACCGATACTGTCGATGGTGACACCCTGCGCACAGGCTTTTTCCAGACCCAGGCGAATTTCATCTTCCAGGGTATCGATATCCCAGCAGTCGAAACCGTTATTTTTTTCCAGGTAGTTGGCGAAGCGATGAACTTCACGCAGCGTGAGCGTTCGCTGTTCTGTCGCGTAGCAGGCCAGCATTACACGCCCGCTGGAG
Organism: Phytobacter sp. RSE-02; assembly: GCF_040578655.1. Taxonomy (NCBI): domain Bacteria; kingdom Pseudomonadati; phylum Pseudomonadota; class Gammaproteobacteria; order Enterobacterales; family Enterobacteriaceae; genus Phytobacter; species Phytobacter sp. RSE-02. Next base: position 63,449 of record NZ_JBEULY010000012.1, read on the forward strand.
GCGCCTAAATCAACGGCGACACAATGGCGAAATGTCATGATGGGGTCCTTGTGAGAGTTATTGCCCCCAGTCTAAAAAAAGGACCTCGCGGTAACCTTCTTGTTAATGACATCCCCAGGAAGTGGCTGGCAAGAAAGCAAAGATGAAAGTGAGGCAGTTCACAGTTTCTGATAAACCCGTGTGGTTTGCGGGGTGTGACCAGGGCGACAATTCCTGAACTTTCCGACCCTTTCTTGAAAATCTGACAGGCTTTACCTGTTTTACGGTCAAAAATTCAAGGTGCGAATTGCCGTGCTTAATTACTATTTTGAGAACACTTCTCATTGGTATGTGAGGCAATCATGACCGTATTACACAGCGTGGATTTCTTTCCTTCTGGCACAACGCCTGTCGCTATTGAGCCGCGTCTGCCGCAGGCTGCGTTTCCGGAACATCATCATGATTTTCACGAAATTGTGATTGTTGAACACGGTACCGGCATCCATGTTTTTAATGGGCAGTCCTATACCATCAGTGGGGGAACCGTCTGCTTTGTCCGCGACCACGACAGACACCTATATGAACATACTGACAATCTGTGCCTGACCAATGTGCTCTATCGTTCGCCGGATGCGTTTACGTTTCTGGCGGGGTTGAACGCGCTGCTGCCGCAGGAGCAAGACGGTCACTATCCGTCGCACTGGCGCGTCAATCAGTGCGTACTGCAACAGGTACGTGAGATCATCGGCCAGATGGAAGCAGTGGGTGAGGAGATGGACATGGCGACCACAGCCAACCGTGAAATCCTGTTTATGCAGTTGCTGGTTCTGCTGCGTAAAAGCAGCCTGGCGGAAGGGGCGATGAGTAATGATGCACGCCTCAACCAACTGATCTCCTGGCTTGAAGATCACTTTGCCGAAGAGGTCTGCTGGGAGTCGCTGGCGGATCAGTTCACCCTGTCGCTGCGCACATTGCACCGTCAACTAAAGCAATATACCGGCCTGACGCCGCAGCGTTATCTCAACCGGCTGCGTCTGATTAAGGCGCGCCATATGCTGCGCCACAGCGATGATAGCGTTACAGATATCGCCTTTCGCTGCGGTTTCGGCGACAGTAACCACTTTTCTACCCTGTTTCGCCGGGAATTCGACTGGTCCCCGCGCGATATTCGCCAGGGGCGCGATGTGCAACTGCAATAGCGGTAACGAGAAGGCTATCACCGATTTTTCGCCGAAAATTAGCTAATAGTTATCGGTTGTCTTCGGCCGAGGTGATGTTGTGGGAAGCCAGTTAATTCTTCGTAAAGCGGATTTTTTTCCCCGGGCGGGGCAGGCGGTGGCGGTAGCGGACCGCTATCCGCAAAATGTATTTGCCGAACATACTCACGAGTTTTGCGAACTGGTGCTGGTCTGGCGCGGCAACGGTTTGCATATCCTCAATGACCGTCCCTACCGCATTACCCGTGGCGATCTGTTTTATATCCGCGCGGAAGACAAACACTCCTACGCCTCCGTCAACGATTTGGTGCTGCAAAATATCATCTACTGTCCGGACCGTCTGACCCTTAATCTCGACTGGGCGGGACATATTCCGGGGCTGAGCGGCGAAGAGTGGACGCCGCACTGGCGTCTGGGGAGCACCGGCATGGCCCAGGCAAGACAGGTCATTACCCAACTGGAGCAAGAGAGTAGCAAAGCCGATGCGCTGGCAAACAATATGGCCGAGGTGCTCTTCGCTCAACTGGTGATGACGCTCACACGTCATCGTTTTGCGGTCGACAACCTGGCCGCCACCCATAGCGAAGCCCTGCTCGATAAGTTGATTACCGCGCTTACGGGCAGCCTTAATCGCACTTTCATGCTGGAGCGCTTCTGCGATCAGGAGCAGTGCAGTGAGCGTGCCCTGCGCCAACAATTTCGCGCGCAAACCGGGATGACCATCAATAATTACCTGCGTCAGTTGCGTATTTGCCATGCACAGTATCTATTGCAGCACACGGAATTGCTGATTGGTGAAGTGTCTACGCGCTGTGGCTTTGAAGACAGTAACTATTTCTCGGTCGTTTTTACCCGCGAAACCGGCATGACGCCCAGCCAGTGGCGACAGCGTCATAACGAAGCGGCTTAGGAAGGGCCTGTTCTGCGATAACACAGGACGTTCTCATGATTGTTGCTCAGCTTACTGATATTCACGCCGCGCCGGATAACGACAATCTGGCCCGGCTTGCCCGCGTGCTGGAATGGCTGGAATTTATTCAACCTGACGCGCTGGTGGTCACGGGCGATCTTGTTGATGATGACTGGTTTGCCGGATATGCCGCCATCGCCTCGTTGCTAAAAGGCCAGCCCTGGTCGGTATTTCTGCTGCCGGGGAATGCCGATAACCCTGCCATGATGCGGGCCTGCTGGGAAAGTGACGTCTGGACGCCGGAAGCCCTGCATTTTTCCGTCGGAGTGAAAGGGTTACGCCTTATCGGCATTGATACCACCCTGAAAGGGCAGGCAGAGGGCAGCGTGGTGGAACATCTGCCGTGGCTCGAACGCCAACTGGCGGGTGACGAGGCGATGCCGGCTCTGCTTTTTCTCCATCACCACCTGTTTCTGAGCGGTATTCCCACCATGGATCAGATTATGTGCCGTGGTTCGCACGAATTGGCCACGTTGCTCACCCGCTATCCTGGCCGCACGCTGGCCATTGCGACAGGGCACGTACATCGGCCTATCGGCAGCCAACTGGCGGGCGTACCCGCTTACATTTGCGGTTCCATCTGCCCGGCGAATCCTGCGTGGTTTGGCGGAGAAACGGTGCCGCCGGTGAATGATCCCCCCGCTTTGATGCTCCACCGTTTTTATGATGGCCAGTTAACCAGCCACTTCATTTGTGTGTAGCGTTGGGCGATCTTTTTTCGTCAGTCGCTGCGCTATGCCTCTTGTCGCCACGGGTTCATAACAGAATGTTATAACCATATTAAAACTACGGCATTGATAAACATTTTCAATATCATTTAACTAACTATAATGAACCAACTGATTACGCGGCGTTAACATACCTGCCGCCCGACAATAATGGAGATTAGTATGAGCTATACACTGCCATCCCTGCCTTACGCGTACGATGCACTTGAACCTCATTTCGACAAGCAGACGATGGAAATCCATCACACTAAACACCACCAGACTTATGTAAACAATGCGAACGCAGCGCTGGAAAGCCTGCCAGAATTCGCCAGTCTGTCTGCTGAAGAGCTGATCACCAAACTGGACCAACTGCCGGCTGACAAAAAAACCGTACTGCGTAACAACGCGGGCGGCCATGCTAACCACAGCTTCTTCTGGAAAGGCCTGAAAAAAGGCACCACCCTGCAGGGCGACCTGAAAGCGGCTATCGAACGTGACTTCGGTTCCGTTGACAACTTCAAAGCTGAATTCGAAAAAGCAGCGGCTACCCGCTTTGGTTCTGGTTGGGCGTGGCTGGTGCTGAAAGGCGACAAACTGGCTGTGGTGTCTACTGCTAACCAGGACTCCCCGCTGATGGGTGAAGCGATTTCCGGCGCATCCGGCTTCCCGATCGTGGGCCTGGACGTGTGGGAACACGCTTACTACCTGAAATTCCAGAACCGCCGCCCGGACTACATCAAAGAGTTCTGGAACGTGGTGAACTGGGATGAAGCGGCGGCACGTTTCGCTGCGAAGGAATAATTTTATTTAGCCCGTTCTTACGGGCAAACCAGGCCCCTGCTGGCATCGTCAGCGGGGGTTTTTTTATGCCTGCTGGTCAGGTTTTGAAATAAAAAGAAACATATATCCAATAAAAATGAAATATTGTTTTGATTTTGTATGGGGGATCACTTTTCTGAGTGTGACGACGCTCTAACATTTTGCCATCAGCGCTGGAAACGCCCGATCAGAGGGGGTGATGGCGCACAAAACTCACTGTTTTTACAGGTGGCGATATGCAAATCAAACGTGCAATAGAAAAAATCCCGGGTGGGATGATGCTGGTTCCTCTGTTCCTTGGGGCGCTGTGCCATACGTTTTCACCGGGGGCCGGGAAGTACTTTGGCTCCTTCACGAATGGCATGATCACCGGTACTGTACCGATTCTGGCGGTGTGGTTTTTCTGCATGGGCGCGTCGATTAAGCTCAGCGCGACCGGGACGGTGCTGCGTAAGTCGGGCACACTGGTGGTGACCAAAATCGCGGTGGCCTGGGTGGTTGCGGCGGTAACCTCGCATTTGATTCCTGCTCACGGTGTAGAAGCGGGCTTCTTTGCCGGGTTGTCGACGCTGGCGCTGGTGGCCTCGATGGATATGACCAATGGCGGTCTGTACGCCTCCATCATGCAACAGTACGGCACCAAGGAAGAGGCCGGGGCGTTTGTGTTGATGTCCCTTGAGTCTGGCCCGCTGATGACGATGGTGATTCTGGGAACGGCGGGTATCGCTTCTTTTGAACCGCACGTATTTGTCGGCGCGGTGCTGCCCTTCCTGATTGGCTTCGGGCTGGGTAACCTCGACCCCGAATTACGGGAATTTTTTACCCGCGCGGTGCAGACGCTGATCCCCTTCTTTGCCTTTGCGCTTGGCAACACCATTGATTTAAGCGTTATCGCCCAGACCGGCCTGCTCGGTATTCTGCTTGGGCTGGCGGTGATTGTGATTACCGGCATCCCGTTGATTATTGCCGATAAAGTTCTGGGTGGTGGGGACGGTACCGCTGGGCTTGCTGCCTCCAGCTCCGCCGGTGCGGCGGTGGCCACACCGGTATTGATTGCCGAGATGGTGCCCGATTTTAAAGCAATGGCGCCTGCCGCGACCGCGCTGGTGGCGACATCGGTAATTGTGACCTCTATTCTGGTGCCGATTCTGACTTCTCTCTGGTCACGAAAAGTAAAAGGGCATGCTGCGGTAGCGGATTTGCGCGGTGCGGTAAAATAGCGCTGCGGTTTAAAAGAGAAACCGGCCTTTTCAGGCCGGTTTTTTAATGGCCGATACCGAAAACCTCATCAACCTTCGCACACTGCGCTGGCGTGAGTTCGCCGCCAAAATTGCGGGACGTTGCGCCGCAATAGCCAAATTTCCGTGCCACTACGGTTTTGATAGTGGTAACGAAATCCTCGCCAATCGTGTAAATCGACATGAATTTGCCTGTCTCGCGCTGGGCTTCATGTAGCGTAGCCAAATCGTTTTGCTTCCACGCATCCCGAGCCCTGACAAACAGTTCCGGCATTACGTTATTGAGGCCAGAGATAACCCCCGCGCCGCCTGCGAGAAGATTGGGGATGAAGTATTCGTCATACCCCGACAGCACGGCGAAATCATCACGGATTTTCTCGGTTGCCAGAATGATGTTGCGCGTATGCGACTGGCAATCGACCGTGTCTTTTATGCCAGCGAAGTGTGGGAATTCCGCTGCCAGGGTGGCGACGATTTCCGGCGTCAGATCGCAGCCGGTCCTGGCCGGGAAATTATAGGCAAACCATTTGCCGCTCAGCCGTTGCCCCAGGTGGCGGAAGTAGCTCAGCAGTTGTGCAGACGTTTGTCCATAGTAATAAGGGGGCAGCACCATAACGGCATCGTAGCCCGTGCGGAAGGCTTCATCCGCCATCCACTCCACATCATTCAGGCACGTTGAGGAAACGTTAGCGACCAGGGTGCCGGGAGTCATACCGCGTACTTCGCGGATAAGCATGAGCCGTTCATCAAGGGTGAAAGAGGCAAATTCGCCGATACTGCCCATCAGCAACACCACGTCAATTCTGGCGTCGGTCAGGCGTGAAATATGCTGTTCCAATCCGTTCAGGTCGATTTTACCGGCAGGTGTCATGGGCGTAATGGACGGGCACCAGACGCCATAAAATTCATTTTTCTTCTTCACGTCACTGTCTCCTTGAATATGAAATTGCGTTTCACTTCTCTTAATTCATAGCACGTTCATATAAAACGCAGGCGTATCGGTGTCGCATTTCTGCACGATTTATTGCTAAAAAGTGTGGTCTAATACGCCGATGATGGGTGAGCCCGGGAGAGAGGAAATGCAGCATCCGGTGAATGTTTTTACAGGAAAAATAAAGGATTATAAGAACAGCAGACCCAGTGCAATTGCCAAGTTGCAGGTGGAAGGCGAGATGATCTTAACGGAGCTGGGGTTAGTCGGTGATGAGCAGGCGGAGACGTCCTACCACGGCGGCCCGGACCGGGCGCTTTGTCATTATCCCCGCGAACACTACGCTCACTGGAAGACGATGTTTCCCGAACAGGCGGCGCTTTTCTTCGCCCCGGCGTTTGGCGAGAACCTCTCGACCGAAGGGCTGACGGAAAGAAATGTCTTTATTGGTGATATTTTTCGTTGGGGAAATGCGCTCATTCAGGTGACGCAGCCGCGCTCGCCCTGTTTCAAACTTAACTTTCACTTCTCCATTAGCGACATGTCTTCGCAGATGCAGGCGAGTGGGCGTGTAGGCTGGCTTTATCGGGTCATTACTGGCGGTAAAGTGAGCGCCGATGCGCCGCTGGAACTGGTATCACGTAACAGCGATGTGAGCGTCCTCGATGCCGCCGCAATCGCCTGGCATATGCCGTTTGATGATGAGCAATATCGGCGGTTGATGTCTGCCGCCGGGCTTTCGGCCAGTTGGACAAGAACGATGCAAAATCGGCGAAGTAGCGGGAAAATCGAAGACAACGCCCGGCGTTTGCGGGGTAAGTAGCCGTTTCCCCCCGCCCGGTAGGGCGAGGGGAAATGCTCAGGCACGTTTATACAGCGGGATCCATAACGTCAGGCGTAAACCGCCGAGTGGGCTGTCGTCGGCTTTCACCCAACCGCGATGCTGCTGCATAGCGGTTTCAACAATTGCCAGCCCTAAACCTGTCCCGCCGGACGCGCGATCGCGCGCTTCATCGGTACGGTAGAACGGGCGGAAGATTTGCTCGCGGTCTTCCGGGCTGACGCCCGGGCCGTCATCGTCCACGTTAATGGTGATGCCGTCTTTATCGACCGAGAAATTCACTTCAATTTTGGTGTGCGAATAACGCAGGGCGTTACGGACGATATTTTCCAGCGCGCTTTCCAGTGCGTTCGGGTTGCCGTACAGCGGCCACGGGCCAGGCGGGAAATTCACCGTCAGGGATTTACCCATCTGTTCCGCTTCGAATGCGGCGTTATCGAGCACCTCATTCCACAACTGATTGGCTTTGACCGTTTCGCTGACCAGCGCGTTTTTCTGCTGATTACGCGACATGACTAACAGGTCGTTGATCATACTGTCCAGCCGCTGTGCTTCCGTTTCGATACGTTCCAGCTCTTTGCTCTCGCCGCTGCGACGACGCAACAGCGCGGTGCCGAGCTGTAGCCGCGTTAACGGTGTCCGTAGTTCGTGGGAAATATCGGACAGGAGCCGTTGCTGGGCGGTCATCATGCGCTCCAGCGCCATGACCATCTGGTTAAAACTGGTGCCCGCAGCGAGGAATTCTTGCGGCCCGGCTTCCAGCTCAGGATGCTGTCGCAAATTGCCCTGTGCCACTTCATCTGCCGCGTTTTTCAGCTTACGCGCGGGTTTTGCCAGGCTCCACGCCAGCCACAGCAGCAGCGGCGAGCTGATAAGCATTGTGACAATCAGCAACAGAAGAGGGCGGTCAAACAACAGGTTGATAAAGTCAGACTGAGAACTACTGGCAGGTCGAATAAGATAGAGCTGGTAATTGTCCTCACCGTCGCGAACGGAAAAAGGCCCTACCAGCTCTACCCGACCATATTTTTTCTTTTGCGGGTGATCTGAATTATCCGCCTGACCAATAAAGTTGCGGATAATTTGCATTTCATTGCGTTCGGCGCCAATCACGCGCCCTTCGCTGGTCACCAGCAACAAACGTTGCCCCGGAGGGGCCCATTTGTCGATTGCGCGAAACAACCTGCGCCACCACATCAAATCGTTGGGTGGATCATTGGCCAGTTCCGCTTCAACGTGCTGTTCAATCATCACGCCCTGACGTTGTTCGCTATCAAGCAACTCCGTCATCTGGCGGGAATCAAGCTTTGGAACCATCAGGACCAGCATCAGCACCAGTGCCAGCGTTAACCAGAAAATGGCGAAGATGCGGGCGGTCAAACTTCCTATCATGAAGCGGATACCATCAAGTAGCCCCGGCCTCGTAAGGTTTTAAACCACGGATGACCATCTTTGCGGTCCGGTAACTTACGGCGCAGGTTAGAGATGTGCATATCAATCGCGCGGTCAAACGGCGTTAAGCGTTTACCCAGCACTTCCTGGCTTAAATGTTCACGGGAAACCACCTGGCCCAAATGCTGTGCCAGCAGATAGAGCAGGGTGAATTCGGTACCGGTCAGCTCCAGCGATTGACCATCGAAACTGGCTTCCTGACGACCTGGGTTGAGGCTCAGGCCGTCGACTTCCAGCGTCGGCGAACCGTTGTCCGTATTCTGCTGCTGTTCGCTCCAGTGGGAACGGCGCAAAATCGCACGGATACGCGCGACCAGTTCGCGGTCGTTAAACGGTTTTGGCAGATAGTCGTCCGCGCCCAGCTCAAGGCCGAGTACGCGATCCAGTTCGCTGCCGCGTGCAGTCAACATAATGACGGGAGTCTGGTGTGTCTGGCGTAGCTCTTTAAGGGTATCAATACCGTTTTTCTTCGGCATCATGACGTCGAGCAAAAGCAAATCGATGCTGTCATCAAGGAGGTTGAGCGCCTGTTCCCCGTCGTGGGCAACCAGCACATTAAAACCTTCCATGTCGAGCAGCTCTTTTAACAGGGATGTAAGCTCTCGGTCATCATCTACTAAAAGAATTTTATTCATTGTTTAAATACCTCCGAGGCAGAAATTACGTCATCAAGGCTCGCTAATCCATGACTTTACGTTGTTTTACACCCCCTGACGCATGTTTGCAGCCTGAATCGTAGACTCATTATCGTTGATTCGCGACATAGAAAGTTCTTGGGAGCAAATGATGCGCAAAGTTACCGCTGCCGTCATGGCCTCAACACTGGCGCTAAGTGCTTTTAGCCAGGCTGCTGAAGTCGTAACAGGCGATAACTGGCACCCGACTGAGGGATTCGCGCAGCGTTCCAGTCAGAGCCATATGTTCGACGGCATACATTTAACCGAACATCAGCGTCAACAGATGCGAGATCTGATGCAGCAGGCAAGGCACGACAAGCCCCCTGTTAATGTTAGCGAAATGGAGACAATGCATCGCCTTGTCACCGCAGAAAATTTTGATGAAAACGCTGTGCGCGTTCAGGCCGAGAAAATGGCGCAGGAGCAGATAAGTCGTCAGGTTGAAATGGCGAAAGTCCGCAACCAGATGTATCACCTGCTCACTCCTGATCAGCAAGCGGTTTTGAACCAGAAACATCAGCAACGGATGATTCAACTGCGTGAAATGACGCAGATGCAGCAAAGTTCACCGTTGAGAGTATTGAGTAGTAGCACCCAGCGTTCCCAGTAGTCAGTAGTAATGAACCCTGTTTTCCTTGCCATAGACACCATCCCTGTCTTCCCCCTCATGATGAGGGGGTTTTTTTTGCTCCGAATTCAGCCACCTGATTTTCCTCCGATTAAGTTGCCTTTCGTTATACTACGCACAGAACAGCGTGGGAGCATTTATGATTGAATCTTATGGGCGCCTGGTCAGTCGCGCAGCTATCGCTGCGACGATCATGGCGTCGTCATTATTGGTCATTAAAATTTTTGCATGGTGGTACACCGGGTCGGTTAGTATCCTGGCCGCACTGGTGGACTCGCTGGTGGATATTGCCGCATCGCTGACTAATTTGCTGGTGGTGCGCTACTCACTGCAACCTGCGGACGACGAGCATACTTTTGGACACGGGAAAGCGGAATCGCTGGCGGCGCTGGCACAAAGCATGTTTATTTCAGGTTCAGCATTATTCCTGTTTTTAACCGGCATTCAGCATCTGGCGAACCCTGAACCGATGCGTGCGCCCGGTATTGGGGTTGTGGTGACGGTGATCGCGTTGGTCTGTACTGTGATACTCGTCACTTTTCAGCGTTGGGTTGTGCGAAAAACTCAAAGCCAGGCGGTGCGGGCAGATATGCTTCATTATCAGTCTGATGTTATGATGAACGGTGCAATTCTCATCGCCCTGGGGCTGTCATGGTACGGCTGGCATCGGGCGGATGCCCTCTTCGCACTGGGGATTGGTGGATATATTTTGTACAGCGCGCTGCATATGGGTTATGACGCGGTTCAGTCTTTACTGGATCGGGCATTACCCGATGCCGAACGGCAGGAAATTTTCGATATTGTCACTTCCTGGCCAGGCGTAAGCGGCGCGCACGATCTTCGCACGCGGCAGTCAGGGCCGACCCGCTTTATTCAAATACATTTGGAAATGGACGATAACCTTCCACTGGTTCAGGCGCATATTGTGGCTGAACATGTAGAGCAGGCCATTCTCCAGCGTTTTCCGGGATCGGATGTGATTATTCACCAGGATCCCTGCTCAGTAGTACCTCAAGGACGATAAGCGGATTAAGGCTGTCGTATTTCGTTGTAAAAGAAGTGAGTCAGACCCGATTTTTGTGTATAAATTACCGCCATATGGTCTGACCTGAATCAATTCAGCAAGCGGCAGTTGATATAATATTGCAGCATAGATGTTTACTCCCTCGCGGAGTTTTTTGGCCAACAGAACATTATTTTTGCATTCCTAAGTTCAGAGGTAGTCATGATTAAGAAAATCGGTGTGTTGACAAGTGGCGGTGATGCGCCGGGCATGAACGCAGCAATTCGTGGCGTGGTCCGTGCAGCATTGACTGAAGGTCTGGAAGTAGCGGGTATTTACGATGGTTATCTCGGCCTGTACGAAGACCGCATGATTCAACTCGACCGCTATAGCGTGTCTGACATGATTAACCGTGGCGGTACATTCCTTGGTTCTGCCCGTTTCCCGGAGTTCCGTGAAGAACATGTCCGCGCCGTGGCTATTGAGAACATGAAAAAGCGCGGCATTGATGCGCTGGTCGTTATCGGCGGTGACGGTTCCTATATGGGGGCGAAACGTCTGACAGAAATGGGCTTTCCATGCATCGGCCTGCCAGGCACTATCGACAACGATGTTGCCGGTACTGACTACACCATCGGTTACTTCACCGCGCTGCATACCGTGGTAGAAGCTATCGACCGTCTGCGTGACACCTCTTCTTCTCACCAGCGTATTTCCATCGTTGAAGTGATGGGCCGCTACTGTGGCGACCTGACGCTGGCGGCGGCTATTGCTGGTGGTTGCGAATTTATCGTTCTGCCGGAAGTTGAATTCAGCCGTGAAGATCTGGTCGCTGAAATCAAAGCGGGCATCGCGAAAGGTAAAAAACACGCGATCGTGGCTATCACCGAGCACATCTGTGATATCGATGAACTGGCAAAATATATCGAAGCCGAAACGCAGCGCGAAACCCGTGCGACCGTTCTGGGTCATATTCAACGCGGCGGTTCCCCGGTTCCTTACGACCGTATTCTCGCTTCCCGCATGGGCGCTTACGCAATTGAACTGCTGCTGCAGGGCCACGGTGGCCGTTGTGTCGGTATCCAGAACGAGAAGATGGTTCATCATGACATCATCGACGCTATCGAGAATATGAAGCGTCCGTTCAAAGGCGACTGGCTGGACTGCGCTAAGAAACTGTACTGATTACCTTAAACGCCCTCCCGTGAGAGGGCGTTTCTTTGCCTTCTGTTATTTCCTAAAGTTATAGCCAATCTTTTTTTATTCTTTAATCATTGGTCTGCTTTCTGGCAGGCTGAGCACATCAAAATAGATAACCTGAGAGAGTGGGCGATGAATAAATGGGGCGTGGGGTTAACTTTGCTGCTGGCATCCGGCAGCGTTCTGGCAAAGGATATTCAGTTATTAAACGTTTCGTATGATCCAACGCGTGAATTGTACGAGCAATACAACAAAGCGTTCAGCGCCCACTGGAAACAGGAAACGGGCGATAACGTCACGATTCGTCAGTCACACGGCGGCTCAGGCAAACAGGCAACCTCGGTTATCAACGGTCTTGATGCCGATGTCGTGACCCTGGCGCTGGCGTATGATGTCGATGCGATTGCCGAGCGTGGCAGCATCGACAAAAACTGGATCAAACGCCTGCCGGATAACTCCGCACCTTACACCTCCACCATCGTTTTCCTGGTGCGTAAAGGCAACCCAAAACAGATTCATGACTGGAATGATTTAATCAAACCGGGCGTGTCGGTCATTACCCCGAACCCGAAAAGCTCTGGCGGCGCACGCTGGAACTATCTGGCTGCGTGGGGTTATGCCCTGCATCAGAACGGTGGCGATCAGGCTAAAGCGCAGGAGTTCGTGAAAGCGCTGTATAAAAACGTCGAAGTGCTGGACTCCGGTGCGCGCGGCGCGACCAATACCTTCGTAGAACGTGGTATCGGCGATGTGCTGATTGCCTGGGAAAACGAAGCGCTGCTGGCAACGAACGAGCTGGGTAAAGACAAGTTTGAAATCGTGACGCCAAGTGAATCCATTCTTGCAGAGCCAACCGTGTCTGTTGTCGATAAAGTTGTCGAGAAGAAAGGCACGCAGAAAGTGGCAGAAGCTTACCTGAAATATCTCTACTCCCCGGAAGGGCAGGAGATAGCGGCGAAGAACTTCTACCGTCCTCGTGACAAAGACGTGGCGGCAAAATACGCAAACGAATTCCCGAAACTGAAATTGTTCACCATTGACGATGTCTTTGGCGGCTGGACGAAAGCGCAGAAAGAGCACTTCTCCAACGGCGGCAAGTTCGACGAAATCAGCAAACGCTAACCTTAATCCTCCAGCGGCCCTTAACAGGGCCGTTTTCGTTTTATCCCAACCGATCTCTGCGCTATGCTTCCTGTTCCTCCCTGTAAGGAGAGATCGATGAAAACAGTGCGCCTGTTTGGCATAGCGTTGTTGATTGCGGTGGTTGCGGCCTTGGTGGGTGGCGAATACTGGTGGAACAGCAGTAAACGGGACGTATTGCGCCATATCGTGCTTGAGCAATGTGTGCCGAATCAGCGGAACAACCATCTACCCGCGCCCTGTGCGCAGGTCAATCTCGACAGTGGTTATGTGTTGCTTAAAGACCGCAACGGGCCATTACAGTATCTGCTGATGCCAACGTACCGTATCAACGGTATTGAAAGCCCGCTGTTATTAAAATCCCACACACCCAATTTTCTCTGGCAGGCCTGGCAATCACGCGGCGTGCTCGGTAAAACGCGGGGAACCCCACTCCCGGATAATGCCCTGTCGCTGACAATTAACTCTCGCGTCGGCCGTACCCAGAACCATTTCCATATCCATATTTCTTGCCTGCGCGAAGACGTGCGTGTGAAGCTTGATCAGCAAGCCTCGCGTATCAGTAGTCAGTGGCTGGCCTTTCCGGGCGGCATTCTTGGGCATCCTTATCTGGCGCGCCGCGTAACGGAAGCTGAACTGGTACAGCGAAGCCCGTTTTTAATGCTGGCGGAAGAGGTGCCGACAGCGCGTGAACATATGGGGCGCTACGGCATGGCGATGATACAGCAGGCTGATGGCTCCTTTGTGCTGCTGGCGACGGAGCGTAATCTGCTCGCCTTTAACCGTGGTTCCGCCGAGGAAATTCAGGATCATCAATGTAATATCCTGAAATAGCCCCACCAGTTTTGGCGTTTACCAGGCAAGCCTGTCGCCGTAGACTTGCCGATAAATTCTACAGGAGACAGGTATGTCGCTCTGGTTTACTCACCCTCTGTTTCTGCCTTCCATTATTATTGGTCTCACTATCGTGCTGTGGGCTACCTCGCTGCTACCGGAATTCATCACGGCGCTGCTGTTTTTTGCCGCTGCGATGGTGGCGAAGATTGCGCCGCCGGATGTCATTTTCGGCGGTTTTGCCTCCTCCGCTTTCTGGCTGGTATTTAGCGGTTTTGTCCTGGGGGTCGCCATTCGGAAAACGGGGCTGGCCGACCGGGCCGCGCGGGCGCTATCGGCCAGGCTAACCGATTCGTGGTTGCAAATGGTCGCAAGCGTTGTATTGCTGAGCTATGCGCTGGCGTTTGTTATGCCGTCGAACATGGGACGTATTGCTCTACTGATGCCGATTGTGGCGGCGATGGCGGCGCGTGCGGGCATCAACGAAGGAACGCGCTCCTGGTATGGCCTTGCGCTGGCGGTGGGGTTTGGCACCTTCCAGTTGTCGGCGACGATTTTACCCGCCAATGTGCCCAATCTGGTGATGAGCGGGGCGGCGGAAGGATCCTACGGTATTCATCTCAATTATCTGCCGTATCTGCTGCTGCATACGCCGGTGCTGGGCATTCTGAAAGGCCTCATCCTGATTGGTCTTATCTGCTGGCTTTTCCCCGGGCAGCCGCATGCGCCAAAAGACCTTACGCCGTCGGAACCCATGAGCCGGGAGGAGAAGCGCCTTGCCTGGCTGCTGGCGGTGGTCTTAACGATGTGGGTCACGGAGAGCTGGCACGGCATTGGCCCGGCCTGGACGGGGCTGGCTGCCGCCTGTATTACTCTGCTGCCGCGCGTTGGGTTTATTAATGGTGATGAGTTTTCCAGTGGGGTAAATATCCGCACTTGTATTTATGTCGCCGGGATCCTTGGGCTGGCCATTACGGTCACGCAAACAGGGATTGGGGCGGCGGTAGGGAATGCGCTGCTGCACATCATGCCGCTGGATCCGGCGCATCCTTTTACCAGCTTCCTGGCGCTCACCGGCACCACGACCGCGCTCAACTTCATTATGACGGCGAATGGTGTACCTGCGCTTTTCACCACGCTGGCGCAGAGTTTTTCCGATGCAACGGGCTTCCCGCTACTGTCGGTGATTATGATTCAGGTGCTGGGCTATTCCACTCCACTGCTGCCGTATCAGGCGTCACCGATCGTAGTGGCCATGGCATTAGGCAAAGTGCCGGCGCGGGCAGGGATGTTGTTGTGTATTGCCCTGGCGGTGGCAACGTATCTGGTGCTGCTGCCGCTGGATTATGCGTGGTTTAGTGTGCTGGGGAAATTGTAGTTCTGGCGCGATCTGCCCCTCACACTGGCCTTTGTGGGGGCAATCAAGTCAGTACAAAGACGAGGTGAATTACGGCAGTGCGTTTATGACCTTGTGTAATACCGTTCTTAGCCAGTTCAGCGGCATATCGTTATCACAGCATTTATGCCACAGCAGCGAGAGGGCAATTTCCGGCGTCTCAACCGGAACGGGGCTACAGCGTAAACCGTAATGGGAAATCCAGTCGGCAGCCAGCCCGGAAGGGACGGTCGCTAAAGCGGGTATGCGTTTCAGCAGCGGCGGCAGAGAAGAAAAATGCGGCGTAACGTAACGCACCCTTCGTGATTTCCCCTGCAATGCTAACTGTTCGTCGACGGCGCTCCATGCCGCACCGCGATAGGAAACCAGTACGTGGTCATGCTCCACGTAATCACTTACCGTCAGCGGTGCTTCCAGCGAAAGCTGATCGGGGTGCCAGAACGTACAAAAGTTGAGTGAACGG
The DNA here is from genome assembly GCF_040578655.1 of Phytobacter sp. RSE-02. NCBI lineage: Bacteria > Pseudomonadati > Pseudomonadota > Gammaproteobacteria > Enterobacterales > Enterobacteriaceae > Phytobacter > Phytobacter sp. RSE-02. The sequence goes on from NZ_JBEULY010000012.1 coordinate 78,947, forward strand.
AGATGTTCACGCCTCAACGTGGCGGCGGTGCTCTGACCAACCGAAATCGCCAGGTCTATCTCCCTTTGGATCACTTGCTCACCATCCCGGAACGGATCGCTGGCCGTCACCTGCAAGGTGATTCCCGGCGCTTCGCGTGTCATGTATGCCTGTAATTCCGGCATCAGCCAGCGCTCCACCCAGTCGCTCATCCCCAGACGAAACACATGGCTTGCCTTCGCCGGGGTAAATGACGGTGGTTGAAAAAGAACATACTGCATCTGTTCCATCAGGGGGCCGAGTGAGGCAATAAGCGCTTCGGCACGCGGCGTCGGTACCATGCCTCCTGCGGTACGCACAAACAGGGGATCGTCGAACATGTCACGCAACCTGGCCAGCGCATTACTGACCGCCGGTTGCCCCAGATGCAGTTTTTCAGCGGTACGTGACACGCTGCCTTCCCGCTGCAGGACTAACAGTACCGTCAACAAATTCAGATCGATACGATGAAAATCATTTTCTCTGATAGTGAACATTATATTAATCAATTTGAGTGATACTGGGTTGCTGAGGATACTGCTGAGCACGGTTAAATGACACTGTGATGAGGCAATTTTATGAAAATGATACTGGCGCTGGTGGCGACACTTCTCTTTTCCAGCCAGCTTCTGGCTGCCGGGCAGACGAGTGCGCTGGATGAACAGGCTCCCGGTTACTATCGCATGAAACTGGGCAAGCTGCGGGTTACCGCCGTATCCGACGGCACGGTGACGGTCCCCCTGAATAAACTGCTGACGAACATCTCACCGGAAAAATTACGCCAGGCGATGGCTGGCGAAGCAATGACGCCGCAGGCAGAAACCTCGATTAACGCCTATGTCATCGACGATGGCAAAAAACGTATTTTAGTGGATACCGGCGCCGGTGAGCTATTCGGTAGTCAGGGCGGGCATCTGCTGGAAAACCTTGCCGCAGCAGGGTATCCGGCTGAATCCATTGATGATGTATTGCTGACCCATATTCATGCCGATCACTCTGGCGGTGTGTCACGTGCCGGCAAACCTGCCTTTGCGAATGCTGACGTGTATGTGGACAAACGCGATGTCGACTTCTGGCTTAACCCGTCAAACGTCAATAAGGTGGAGCCAGGTGAAGCACACACTTTTGCTGAAAGTGAAAAGACGCTTCGTCCGGTCATCAATGCCGGGCGGCTAAAAACATTCCAGGCGCCTGCAGCTCTCATGGAGGGGATCCGTGCGGAATCTACCGCGGGTCATACGCCGGGCAGCGTACTGTATCGTGTGGAAAGTGAAGGTCAGACACTGGTTTTATGGGGCGATATTATCCACGCCAAGGCGGTACAAATGCCCGATCCGCACGTGGCCATACACTTTGACGTCAATCGCCAGCAGGCCATTAAAACGCGGGAGCGTGTGCTCAAACAGGCTGCGGAGCAGGGGTATTGGGTCGCCGCCGCACATATTTCTTTTCCGGGGTTTGGCCATGTAAAGCGTGAGGGGAACGGGTATCGCTGGGTGGAAAGTAATTATACGACCCAGTTAGGACAATAACCTGCATAGATTCTGGATGCCCGCATCGATAAAGCCGGGGCGGTAACCAAATTAAGAGTGTATCTCTCCCCCTGAGGGGAGAGATAACGTGAACACTCCCCGCCTTAACAGGAAGTGAGTGCTCACAGGGGCAAGCGAATTACGCTTTTGCTGCTTCTGCCGCTTTAACGATCACCGCGAAAGCGTCAGCTTTCAGGGATGCACCGCCAACCAGCGCGCCGTCGATATCCGGCTGGGTGAACAGCTCAGCAGCGTTAGCCGCGTTAACGGAACCGCCGTACTGGATGATAACCTGCTCAGCCACTTTCGCGTCTGCTTTAGCAATGTGGTCACGGATGAATTTGTGAACCGCCTGAGCCTGAGCCGGCGTCGCGGATTTGCCGGTGCCGATTGCCCATACGGGTTCGTAAGCGATGACCGCGCCTTCGAATGCCGCTGCGCCCTGAGTTTTCAGAACTGCGTCGATCTGACGTGCACACACTTCTTCGGTTTTGCCCGCTTCGTTTTCTGCTTCGGTTTCACCGATGCACAGAACCGGAATCAGACCTTGTTCTTTCAGAACGGCGAATTTTTTAGCAATGAGTTCGTCAGATTCTGCGTGGTAAGTACGACGCTCGGAGTGGCCGATAATGATGTACTGCGCGCCGATATCTTTGAGCATTTCAGCGGAGGTTTCGCCGGTGAATGCGCCAGACAGGTTAACGTCGACGTTCTGAGCGCCCAGAATGATGTGGCTGCCTGCAGCGGCTTGCTTAGCCAGATCCAGGTACATAGTCGGCGGAGCGATAGCAACGCCACAACCTGTCACACCAGCCAGCTCTTTACGCAGGTTAGCTACCAGTTCGTTTACCATGTGGCGGCTGCCGTTCAGTTTCCAGTTACCCATCACTAAAGGATGTCGCATTTGAATTCTCCACGCTATAAGAGCGAATTTAAGTAAGATGTCTGCCCGTCAGGGCAGTTTGGTCTGTGAAACAGTATAGAGATTCGTCATGGGAAAGGCTTTGCTTTTTGTCATTTATTGTCGCCTTCCAGGCTTTCAGATAGCGCCAGCTTAATCGGTTCAACAGCGAAGGTCAGCCCCTTTTCGCCGTCATCTGCAACAACATAACGGATAGCCCCTTCCGTTTCGGCATACCAGAGCTTGTTTTTGCCGTTGTTCAGTAATTTTTGCAGCTTTTGCAGACTTTGCGCTTTGGTCAGCGTCGGTGAGAACGCGCGAATCAGCGCCGCCATATACTCCTGGGCTTTCGCTTTGGCCGCCTTTTGCTCTGGCCCCCGGACCGGTAGCCAGGTCATCTGCATGGATTTAATTTTCAACGTGCCGCGTTCCAGCGCCGTGGAGGCATACAAGTTGTCGTTAATTTTGGTCGCGGCGCGGGTCAGGCGTTCAGTATCACCTCGCGAATCGACAGCGCGAAATTCATTGAGCTGCAGGTCGGGATTATCTTCGTTGAATTTTTCCCTGAACTGGCTGATGGATTGTTCGAAGGTGGGAGCACCCGGCAGCAGATACGGGGCCGCCGCCGCAGGTGGCGTATCCTCTGCGATGGCATAGTGATTGATGAAGAGCGCCGTAAACAGGAGCCACCAGGTTTTCATTAACATCGTCCTCACTTCTCTTTGCTCACGATTAAAACGATAACAGTCTGGCTTGTCAAAAACTCACGCGACCAGGGTAAACTACGCAGCACTACAATTAAAGGAACCTTACATGGGTATTCAGCAGTGGTTGTTCTCATTTAAAGGCCGCATTGGTCGTCGTGATTTCTGGATCTGGACCGTTATCTGGGTGCTGGCGATGGCGGCGTTGTTTTACGCGGTCAGTTTTGAACTCCTGGCCAGCCAAAATGCCGCGTTTATGCTGGTTTGCCTGCTCTGGCCAACCGCGTGTGTGATTGTGAAACGACTGCATGACCGTAATAAGTCTGGCAGTTGGTCGTTGTTATTTATTCTTGCCTGGATGCTGCTGGCAGGGCACTGGGAGATACTGGGCGGTACATGGCAATGGGTTGTTGGCCGTTTCGTGCCGGTGCTGATTATGGTGACAATGCTCATCGACCTGGGCGCGTTTATTGGCACCCAGGGCGAGAACAAGTTCGGCAAAGATACGCTTGAAGTACAGTTCCGCTGATCACCAGTAGTGTTCGGCGGTAATGTGGCCCGGGCGGCGGCGCAGGTGTTTCGCCATCTGCCGGGTCTCTTTCAGTAACTGCTGGGTGTCGCGCACCATCTGCGGGTTGCCGCAGAGCATGACGTGGCTGGTGTCGCTGTTCATCGGCAATCCCACCGCCGCTTCCAGTGCGCCGTTCTCAATCAGCGCAGGGACACGTCCTGTGAGCGATCCGGGCACGGTTTCCCGGCTGACCACCGTTTGAATCCGCAATTTGCCTTCATAGCGTTTCTGCAGTTCAAGCATCAGCGGCAGATAGCTTAAATCCGCGGCATAACGCACCGCATGCACCAGCACCAGATTTTTGAAGCGATCCAGGTCCTTTCCTTCCTGCAGGATAGACAAATAAGGCCCAATCGCGGTCCCGGTCGCCAACATCCACAGCGTGTCACAGTCCGGCACCTCTTCAAGAACAAAGAAGCCTGCCGCCTCGCTGACGATCAATACCTCATCGTCGGGCTGTAAGGCAGCCAGGCGCGGGCTGAGTTTACCCTCAGGGACGGTGACCAGATAAAATTCCAGGTCGGGGCTGCCTGGGGCGTTGACGTAGGAATAGGCACGCTGTACCCGTTCGCCATCGATTTCGAGGCCCAGTTTGGCAAATTGTCCGGCAGTGAAGGGATGAACGGGGGCATGAACGGTCAGGCTGAACAACGCGTCGGTCCAGAACTCGACTTTTACGACTTTTCCTGTAACCCAGTCGGCCATGATTTTCTCCTGTTCAGAATCATTGCCTTATCTTCGTCGTGAATGGGGAGGATTTCCAGCCCGGATGGGCCGGAAAGCTCTCCCTGATAAATAATCTTACAGAATGTGCGTCTGCACGTCCGGGTCTTTGCGATCCAGGTAGTGAATGGACTGGATACGGCGAATGGTACGCGATTTCCCGCGAATCAGCAGGGTTTCGGTGATGGCGATGTTGCCTTTACGGCTAATGCCGTCCAGCAGGTCGCCTTTGGTAATTCCGGTTGCGGAGAAAATCACGTTGTCGCTGCGTGCCATTTCATCCAGACGCAGTACTTTATCGGCCTCAATGCCCATCGCCTGGCAGCGTGCCAGCTCGATTTCCCCGATACGACGGTTCTCTTCGTTGTCGCCTTTCACGTGATGACGTGCCAGCAAGCGGCCATTCATATCGCCATCAAGCGCGCGGATGACGGCGGCTGAGACGACACCTTCCGGCGCACCGCCAATACCGTAGAGGACATCGACTTCACTGTCCGGCATACAGGTCAGAATGGAGGCCGCAACATCGCCGTCCGGAATAGCGAAAACGCGGACACCAAGCTTCTGCATTTCAGCGATGGTGGCGTCGTGGCGAGGTTTGGCCAGAATCGTCACCGTCAGCTCACTGAGCGGTTTACCGAGCGCATGAGCAACATTACGCAGGTTATCGGCAAGTGGCAGGTTCAGGTCGATAGTGCCTTTCGCGCCTGGGCCGACAATCAGTTTTTCCATGTACATATCCGGCGCATTGAGGAAGCAGCCTTGATCACCCACAGCCAGTACTGCCAGAGCGTTGGCCTGGCCCATGGCGGTCATACGGGTGCCTTCAATCGGGTCAACGGCGATATCCACCGCGTCGCCTTTACCGGTACCGACTTTTTCACCGATATAGAGCATTGGGGCTTCGTCGATTTCCCCTTCGCCAATCACAATGGTCCCGGCGATATTGACCTGGTTAAGCATGATGCGCATGGCGTGAACGGCAGCACCGTCGGCGGTATTTTTGTCGCCGCGACCCAGCCACTTATAGCCAGCCAGCGCCGCTGCTTCGGTCACGCGGGAAAATTCAATGGCAAGTTCTCGTCTCATAGCAAACTCGTGAAGTGAAAGAAATTGCGCGAAGTTTAACACACAGAGCAGGTCCGGGCGCGGTCTGGTCCCCTCGCCCTGGCACTCTCTCCAAAGGAAAGAGGGGCGAACCAGTGTGATTTTTGGAGCAGAAGGTGAGCGAGCGTGCGGGGCAGGTTTTCACCCTCTCCCCCTAAAGGGCTGAGGAATCCCCAGTAATCTTACGTTTTACAGCGACAACGCCGCTTAATAAGAATAAAACAGTGACAGCGATGACAGGGTCCGGCTGAAAATCGATGAGGCGTTGCGGCTGACCGGGGCCGCCCGCAGGGAAGCGGGCGGAGGGGATAGCCTGCAAGGACGCAGGCTGGTCCCCGACCCGAAAGTCAGACGACATAAGCATCATGGACCGCGCCAGCGGCGATTTTCCTGGCCGGGAGCCCGGGTCGCCAGGGTGGTGGCGGTGAGCCACCCTGGCACGTTCACGGGTTCTGTCGCGACAGAAAAGCAAGGAACATAAGGTGAACGAAATGACCATCAGAGCCGCATTTTCCCCCTCACCCTAACCCTCTCCCCAAAGAGGAGAGGGGACCGATCGTGCTCGCATTTTTGTGGGGATTCCTCAGCCCTAAAGGGAGAGGGTTGGGGGAGATTACTCGTCGCGCTCTTCCCATGCCAGCGCGCGTTTCACCGCTTTTTTCCAGCCCTCGTAACGGTAGTTACGTTCGGTGGTTTCGATGCCCGGACGGAATTCGCGCTCAATGACCGCTTTTTCCTGCAGTTCGTCCAGGTTTTGCCAGAAGCCAACTGCCAGACCCGCCAGGTAAGCTGCGCCCAGCGCCGTAACTTCACGCACTTCCGGACGCTCCACGCGGGTGCCCAGAATGTCCGACTGGAACTGCATCAGGAAGTTGTTGGCTACCGCACCGCCATCCACACGCAGGGCGTGCAGACGAATGCCGGAGTCAGCCTGCATGGCTTCCAGTACATCACGCGTCTGGTAGGCAATAGATTCCAGCGTGGCGCGAATGATGTGGTTTGAGTTTACGCCACGGGTCAGACCGAAAATCGCGCCACGTGCATACGGGTCCCAGTACGGTGCGCCCAGGCCGGTAAAGGCAGGCACTACGTAGACGCCGTTGGTGTCTTTCACTTTGGTCGCGAAATATTCCGAGTCAAACGCATCGCTGATCAGTTTCATCTCGTCGCGCAGCCACTGGATGGACGCACCTGCCATGAATACCGCACCTTCCAGCGCGTAATTCACTTCGCCACTCGGTCCGCATGCGATGGTCGTCAGCAGACCATTTTCTGATTTCACCGCTTTTTCGCCAGTGTTCATCAGCATAAAGCAGCCAGTACCGTAGGTGTTCTTCGCCATCCCTTCTTTGACGCACAACTGACCGAACAGCGCTGCCTGCTGGTCACCGGCGATCCCGGCGATAGGAATACGTGTACCGCCTTTACCTCCGATGTTGGTCTGGCCATAGACTTCGGACGATTTACGCACTTCCGGCAGCATGGCGCGCGGGATATCCAGCGCATCCAGCATCTTGTCGTCCCACTCCAGGGTATTGATGTTGAACAGCATGGTACGGGAGGCGTTGGTGTAGTCAGTAACGTGTACGCGGCCCTGGGTCATTTTCCAGATAAGCCAGGTATCGACGGTACCGAACAGCAGCTCGCCACGCTTCGCACGTTCGCGAGAGCCTTCAACATGATCGAGAATCCACTTCACTTTGGTGCCGGAGAAATACGGGTCAACCACCAGACCTGTTGCGTTACGCACGTATTCTTCCATGCCATCACGTTTGAGCTGCTCACAGATTTCTGATGTACGGCGGCACTGCCAGACAATGGCGTTATAAATAGGTTTACCGGTTTCGCGCTCCCAGACGATGGTCGTTTCACGTTGGTTGGTGATACCAATCGCGGCGATTTCATCTGAGTTGATATCCGCTTTAGCCAGCACTTCTACCAGCGTGGAGCTTTGCGTTGCCCAGATTTCCATTGGGTCATGCTCAACCCAGCCTGGCTTAGGATAAATTTGTTCGAATTCGCGCTGCGAAACGCTGATGATGTTGGCGTCATGATCCATTACGACGGCGCGGGAGCTGGTGGTACCCTGGTCCAGCGCAACGATATATTTCTTTTCAGTCATGATTTATGTCCCGTAGTCACATTACAGCGGAGCTTTTTGTTGTGAAGTCGTGGTGGCGTCTTTGTCATCTTCCACAGCACAAACGTCACACGGTAAATTACGGCCAATCAGTTTACGATAACCGAAGGCACCCAGTGATGCGCCGACAATAGGCCCAAACAGCGGTACGAGGAAGTAAGGAATATCTTTCCCACCGGTAAAGGCGACATTGCCCCAGCCTGCCAGCCAGGCGAACGCTTTCGGTCCGATATCACGAGCAGGGTTCATCGCAAACCCGGTCAGCGGACCCATAGAGGCACCAATAACCGCAATCAGCAGGCCAATCAGCAGCGGAGCCAGCGGGCCACGCGGGATCCCGTTGCCATCGTCGCCCAGCGCCATGATGACGCCCATCAGAACGGCGGTAATCACCATCTCAACAGCAAAGGCCTGGAAGAAATTGATGTGCGGGTTAGGGTAGGTTGAAAAGATGCCTGCCAGATCGAGACTTTCGACGCTGCCACGCACCATATGGTGAGTTTGTTCGAAATCGAAGAAAAGATTGTAATAAAGCCCGTAAACAAGTGCGGCCGCGCAGAATGCGCCGGCAAATTGAGAAGCAATAAAGGGTACAACTTTGCGCCCGTCGAAGCAGGCAAACAGCCACAATGCAATGGTCACAGCCGGGTTAAGGTGTGCGCCGGAAACCCCTGCGGTCAGGTAGATGGCCATCGCCACGCCCAGACCCCAAATGATACTGATTTCCCACTGTCCGAAGCTGGCACCTGCTACTTTAAGTGCCGCAACGCAGCCCACACCGAAGAAAATCAACAACCCGGTGCCGAGAAACTCGGCGATGCACTGACCTTTTAAGGTTGAGGTTTGACTCATAATCGGATCCTGCAAAGAGTTTAATGGTTATAGTTTGCATGGAGGGAGAAGACTCCAAGATGCCGTGTAGACATACTGTTAATTTATCGTTAACGAGCAAAAACGAGAAATATCGAAATCAAAATGTGTGTACTGCGTCAATAAAATGAGCGTTTTCGCGCGATGAGGCGCGTTTGCGAAGGAGGGAGAAGTGTGAGCTGAATCATTTTTGTAACCCTCAATTTAACAATTTATTGAAGCGGACCGCAAATGCACCAGGTTTAGGCTGAAAAGTGTTGCAAAGCGCGATCTGCGCGGGTTGTCGCTGGACAGGGGCTAAAGGGCTTCATACAATCGGGTACTAAGACCGTGCGCTAAATACATTAAGGCGTCGCCGTTCACGGAACGCGGATTTACCCGAGTGGTATATACCCATCAACGCCTTGCAATTCAGGAGAGGTATGACGATGTCATTAGAAGTATTCGAGAAGCTGGAAGCGAAAGTACAGCAGGCGATTGATACCATCACGCTGCTGCAGATGGAAATCGAAGAGCTGAAAGAGAAGAACAACAGTCTGTCCCAGGAAGTACAGTCCGCGCAGCATGATCGCGAAGAACTGGCCCGTGAAAACAACCAGTTGAAAGAACAGCAGCATGGCTGGCAGGAACGTCTGCAGGCACTGCTGGGCCGTATGGAAGAAGTCTGATTACGCGTCATCTTTCGTGCCGTAGCGGCGTTGGCTGCGCTCACTTTCCCCTGGCACGTCGTTGTCTGTGTTCCCGGGGATTCGCTCAGTTGCCGGCTTGTTACAACATGAAATCTTTCGCGTAGCTGCTCTGGCTTTCTTTTCCAGAGCGGTACAGCGCATAAAAAAGGCACCTTGCGGTGCCTTTTTTGATCACTCGATATCCAGTGGATCTTCGGAAAGGATTATCCCGGTGTTGTCGGCATAGAGATGGTCGCCGGAAAAGAAAGTCACGCCGCCGAAATTGACGCGAATGTCGCTTTCGCCGATGCCTTCTCCAGCGGCACCCACCGGAATCGCGGCAATGGCCTGAATGCCAATGTCCAGTTCTTCCAGATCATCCACCTGGCGCACCGCGCCGTAGACCACAATCCCTTCCCACTCGTTTTGCAGAGCGATGCGCGCCAGGTCCGCATCAATTAACGCACGACGCACAGAACCACCGCCATCAACCAGCAGTACACGACCACGGCCATTTTCTTCGAGCAGATCGTACAGCAACCCGTTATCCTCGAAACATTTCACCGTGATGATTTGACCGCCGAACGACGACCGTCCACCAAAATTGGAGAACAGCGGTTCCACGACGTTGACATCTTCCTGGTAGATGTCACAGAGCTCAGACGTATCGTATTTCATAGGCTTAACGTTCAGTTGCTGCGAGAGTTGTCAGTATATCGCGCATCACGCATTGTTGGCAAAATCATCAATTGTTAATTGACTTTTGTCAGTTAAAAATGCGTCTGACTCAGCATAATCCCAATCACAAACAAAAGGTTAGTCAGTAAAGCCCCTTTTACAGTACGTTCGAGCATCGGCGGCATGGCTTTCGGATCCCGCTCACGCATCACAAAACGCGCCTGTTTTAACAGCAACGGCGCGGCAAGGATGAACAGCCAACCCCATACGCTATGCAGTGACAGCAGGTTAAACAGCGCCAGACAGAGAAGGGCGCCGGCCAGCAGACCTGCATGGTAGCGGCGCGCGTTCACCGGCCCTAAGCGCACCACGAGCGTGATTTTGCCATTGGCGCGATCGCTGTCGATATCACGCAGGTTGTTGATATTCAGCACTGCAGTCGCCAGCAGGCCACACGCCGTAGCGGGTAAGATAATCGCAGGGATCAGCATATGCGTTTGCAGATACCAGCTTCCCATTACGCTCAGCCAGCCAAAGAAAATCAGTACCGAAACATCGCCAAGGCCGATATAGCCGTAAGGTCGTTTGCCGATGGTGTAGGTGATAGCGGCGATGATAGACAGCGCGCCAAGCACCACAAAGCCGATGAAATCCGTCAGGGTTTGTGAGGCGGCCAGCAGCAACAGCAGGCCGGAAATGCAGCTCAGGCCAATGACAATGATCAGCGCACGCTTCATCTGCTCAAGCGAAATCGCCCCTTTTTGCATACCGCGCAACGGACCAATACGGTCGGGTTTATCGCTGCCTTTGACCGCATCGCCATAGTCGTTGGCGAGATTGGAAAGGATTTGCAGCAATCCGGCGGTGCTTAATGCCAGTATGGCAACCAGCGGATCGAAGAAACCCTGCCACCAGGCCAGCGTCGTCCCTACCACGATAGCGGCAAACGCCAGCGGCAGTGTTTTTGGGCGCAGGCTTTCCAGCCAGGCCTGGGTGCGGCTCAAAGGTTGTGCGTCAGTCATAGTCACCAGCCAGTAATAAAAAATGGGGGCATAAGCCCCCATCGGAAATGATGAAAACGTTGTGGCTGCGATTATAAGATAAAACGGCTCAGATCTTCATCTGCCACTAAAGCATCAAGGTGCTTACTCACATAGTCGGCGTCGATGATGATAGTTTCGCCATTCAGGTCGCTGGCATCATAGGAAATATCTTCCATGAGACGTTCCAGAACGGTGTGCAGACGGCGCGCACCGATGTTTTCGGTGGTCTCGTTCACCTGCCAGGCCGCTTGCGCGATGCGTTTAATCCCGTCGTCAGTGAAATCGATATTGACGCCTTCTGTTGCCATCAATGCTTTGTACTGCACGGTAACCGATGCGTTTGGCTCGGTCAGAATGCGTTCAAAGTCTTGCGTGGTCAGCGCTTTCAGTTCAACGCGAATAGGCAGACGACCCTGCAGTTCTGGGATCAGGTCAGACGGGCTGGCCACCTGGAATGCGCCGGAGGCGATAAACAGGATGTGGTCAGTTTTCACCATGCCGTGCTTGGTAGAAACGGTACACCCCTCTACCAGCGGCAGCAGGTCGCGCTGAACACCTTCGCGGGAAACATCCGGGCCGGATGTGTTACCGCCGCGCTTACAGATTTTGTCGATTTCGTCGATGAAGACGATACCGTGCTGCTCAACCGCGTCGATTGCATCTTGTTTCAGCTCTTCCGGATTCACCAGTTTTGCCGCTTCTTCTTCAATCAGCAGTTTCATTGCATCTTTGATTTTCAGCTTACGCGGCTTCTGTTTTTGCCCGCCCAGATTCTGAAACATGGACTGGAGCTGGCTGGTCATCTCTTCCATTCCCGGAGGCGCCATGATCTCTACGCCCATCGGTGACGCGGCCAGATTGATTTCAATTTCTTTGTCGTCGAGCTGGCCTTCACGCAGTTTTTTGCGGAAAGACTGACGTGCAGCAGACGGCTCAGCGACGGTTTCCGGCTGGCCCCAGTTGTTTTTTGCCGGGGGGATCAGTACGTCCAGAATACGCTCTTCCGCCATCTCTTCGGCGCGATAGCGGTTTTTCTCGATGGACTGCATGCGGACCATTTTCACGGCGGCATCGGTAAGATCGCGGATAATGGAATCCACTTCTTTACCGACATAACCCACTTCGGTGAATTTGGTTGCTTCAACTTTGATAAACGGCGCGTTTGCCAGTTTCGCCAGACGGCGGGCAATTTCGGTTTTACCGACACCGGTCGGCCCGATCATCAGAATGTTTTTCGGGGTCACTTCATGGCGCAGCTCTTCATCAAGCTGCATACGACGCCAGCGGTTACGCAGGGCAATCGCCACGGAACGCTTCGCCGCATCCTGACCGATAATGTGTTTGTCCAGTTCGCTGACAATTTCGCGTGGGGTCATTTCAGACATGAGGAATCCTTACGCCTTGGTGGTCAATTCTTCGATGGTGTGGAAGTGGTTAGTGTAGATGCAGATATCACCGGCGATATTCAGCGCTTTCTCGGCGATATCGCGCGCGCTGAGGTCGGTGTTTTCCAGCAGCGCACGGGCAGCAGCCTGGGCATATGGGCCGCCAGAGCCAATGGCAATCAGGTCATTTTCTGGCTGCACAACGTCACCGTTACCGGTGATGATCAGTGAGGCCGTTTCATCGGCCACCGCCAGTAACGCTTCCAGCTTGCGCAGCATGCGATCGGTACGCCAGTCTTTGGCCAGTTCCACCGCCGCTTTCACCAGATGGCCCTGGTGCATTTCCAGCTTACGTTCAAAGAGTTCAAACAAGGTGAAGGCGTCAGCCGTGCCCCCGGCAAAGCCTGCGATGACTTTGTCGTTGTACAGACGGCGAACTTTCTTCACGTTGCCTTTCATAACGGTGTTGCCCAGTGTCGCCTGGCCATCACCAGCGATAACGACATGGCCGTTACGGCGTACGCTTACTATTGTTGTCACGAGCAGACCCCCTGGTTACGAATGCAGAATACAAGCCCCGTAGTGATACGGGGCAGAATGCAAGTATAGATGGGGGAGATTTTGGGGGTTTCAACCCCCGGCGGCGAGACGGATGCAGTTTGTGTGACCGGCCAGTTTCAGACGGCTAATGGTGCCATCTGCGTTATCTTTGCCTTTAACCGGGCCGATAACCACGCGATTCCAGCCGTTATTGCTGGTGATGCGCGAGTCAAACCCTTCAAAGGCGAGCTGGGCACGAACGGTCTCTGCCTGGTCAGCACCTTTGAACGAACCACACTGTACCATCCAGCGGCGTTCGTCTTTTTTCTCGGCCGTTTGCTTCGGTGCTTCTTCATGCGTCACCGGAGCGGCCTGCTGCGTTTTCGGCGCGGCCGCCGTGGTATGTGCTGGCGTTTGCAGCAGATCCTGGTATGGCTGCTGGCTGGCGGCAGATGGCTTTTGCTGAGGCGTTTGCTTCGGTGCCTGCACCGGCGCGGTTTGCGCCGTGCGTGGTTGCTCCGTTACCCGTGGCGGCGTCCGTGTCGGTTGCTCAACCTGCACGTTGCTCCACTGCTGTTGTTGCATCTGCTGCTGTACCTGTTGCTGCGCCTGACGCTGGCGTTGCAGCGTTTGCTGGCGCTGCTCCTGCGTCTGCTCGTTCCACGGCACTTCGTTTAACTGCGTAGGCTGCTGGCGCATATCCGCCTGCATTTGCGCCAGTAACTGACGTTGCTCATTGGTCAGTTGCTCCGGTTTTTCCACTTCGCCACCCGCAGATGGCTCGGTAGGCGCACGTACGCCTGGCTGACGACTTTCCAGCTCTTTAATATAACGCCAGCGCTCTTCCGGTTTTGGCGGCAGACCATTGCCTGCAACCTTCTGGCTTTGCAGCGTTTCAGATTCTTCTTTCTTGTGGTGGGTAATAAAGTAAAGGCCACCGATAAAAGCTACCAGTACTGCGGCGGCAATCGCGACCATTGCGGGCGAGACAGCGGATACGCTACGTTGCTTCTTCCTTGAGCTACTCTTTTTTTGCCGCGAAGGAGCCGACTGGCTGCGGCGTACATAATCTCGTTGTGCCACTATCGTTTCGCTGTATTTATTTCGTTTGTCAGCCCGTCATGTTACTTAAGCGACGGGCTTTTGACCAGAAGAGGGATTCCGATAACGCATTTACGTTAAGTCAACGCCTTAGTTGACCCACGAATGACCAATTCGCAATCCAGTAATCGGGAGCCGCTGCTTACCGTATGCCCTTGTAACTGTTCAAGTAATAACAGCATTGCTTCGCGACCGATATCGAAACGCGGCTGGGCGACGGTGGTGAGCGGAGGATCGCAGAATTCCGCCAGCGAGATGTTATCGAAACCAATAATAGACAAATCATTCGGCACTTTCAGACCACGGCGCTTCGCATAAGACAATGCGCCGAGCGCCATGACGTCGCTATGACAGAATACCGCAGTGGGCGGCTTCGGCAGCGAGAGTAACCGTTCCAGCGCCTCGCTACCGGCGGCAAAGGTAAAGTCGCCACGGGCAATATAGTGCGGGTCAACGGTAATGCCGGAGCGACGCAGCGCCTGTACATAGCCCTGCAGGCGATAGTGGCACAGCGGCATCTCTTCCGGACCGGCGATGCAACCAATGTATTGATGCCCCTGTTCGCGCAGGTAATTCACGGCATTAAAGGCGGCGGTGAGGTTGTCGATATGTACTGTGGGCAGTTCCAGTTCCGGGGCAAATTCATTCGCCATCACCATTGGCGGCAGGTTACGTTGTTCTTCGATGCTGGCATCAAAAGGCAAGCGCGAACCGAGCAGCAACATGCCATCTATCTGCTTAGTGATGATTAAATCGATAAAGGTTTTTTCTTGCTGATTCTGATGAGCACAATCGCCGATCAATACCAGATAGCCATTTTCTGCGGCAGTGACTTCGATGCCACGGATAATTTCACTAAAAAACGGATCGCAAATATCCGGCACGATCACCAGGATCGTCCGGGATTCATTACGTTTAACGTTACGTCCCATCGACTGCGGCAAATAACCCACTTCCATTGCCGCCTGCTCAACCCGATTGCGGGTAGCCTGCGACACTTTATCCGGGTTCATTAACGCACGGGACACCGTTGCCGTGGATACCTTCGCTTTAACGGCAACATCTTTCATGGTCGCGGCTGCAACCTGATTCCTGGTCTTCACCTTCTTCTCCTCGCATGCGCGGCGCAGGCGCAGACACATTTTTATCAGATAGTTAATCTAATCGGTTACAGAATTTTCATTAAAAATGTGATGAAAGTTGAATTTTTCGAGGTGCCTCGCAACCTTAGCCCTCAATAGGGTCCACATCCAGCATCCACTTCACTTTGCGGGCTTCTGGTAAGGTGTTGATAAGCGTAAGCGTGCCGCTGACAATTTCTTGCAGGCGCACGCGGGAAGGATGTTGTAGCAGGAGCTGCCAGCGCCAGCGCCCAGCGCGTTTGGGAGACAGTGCCGGAACCGGGCCAAGCACCCAGAGGTGCTGGTCTGCCAGCGGGCTGGATTGCAGCAGATTTTTTAGCTGTTGCAGGAACAGCGGCGCCTGTTGGTTGTTATGATCTTCCGCACGGATGAGCACATGGCTGGTCCAGGGGGGAAGCTGGAGCGTCTGACGTTCCGCCAGTGCCTGCTCCGCGAAGGTGTCGTAGCCTTTATGCAGAAGTGTCTGCAATAAAGGGTGTTCCGGATGGTGAGTTTGCAGTACCACTTCACCCTGTTTCCCCGCGCGCCCGGCACGCCCGGAGACCTGGGTATAAAGCTGCGCAAAGCGCTCAGCGGCGCGGAAGTCAGCGGAGAAGAGCGCACCGTCGACATCCAACAGGGCAACCAGCGTGACATCCGGGAAATGGTGCCCTTTCGCCAGCATCTGCGTGCCGATAAGAATACGCGCGCCGCCGCGATGTACTTCCGCCAGGTGTTGCTCGAGCGCACCTTTACGGCTGGTGGTGTCCCGGTCGATACGCGACAGCGGCACCCCCGGAAAAAGCGGGGCAAGCGCCTGCTCCAGTTGTTCTGTGCCCAGTCCAACGGGCATCAGATGGGTTGAACCGCAGGAAGGGCATTGCCGTGGCACCTGGCGCTGGCTGTCGCAATGGTGGCAGCGTAGATGCTGCTGGGCCTGGTGCAACGTGTAATAATGATCGCAGCGTGGACACTCGGCAATCCAGCCACAATCATGGCACAGCAGTGCCGGCGCGAAGCCTCGACGGTTCAGGAACAAGATGACCTGATTGCCTGCCTGCAAATGCTGGCGCATGCGATTCACAAGAGCAGGGGAGAGTCCTGCCTGTAGCGCCTGGCCTTTCAGGTCCAGAACATGCTGCATGGCGGGGCGGGCGTTGCCGGCGCGGCGCGTCAGGCGCAGCATCTTATATTTCCGCGCCCGCACGTTGTGGAGCGTCTCCAGGGCGGGTGTCGCCGAGCCGAGTATGATCGGAATCTGCTCGCTGTGGGCGCGATAGACGGCCAGGTCGCGCGCATGGTAGCGCCAGCCTTCCTGTTGTTTATAAGAGCTGTCGTGTTCTTCATCGATCACGATAACGCCCAAATTTTTAAACGGGGTAAACAGTGACGAACGTGTGCCAATGACAATCGCCGCTTCGCCGTTTTTGGCTTTTAACCAGGCCGACAGGCGTTCACTGTCATTGAGTCCGGAATGCAATACTTCGACCGGGGCAGAAAAGCGTTCGCGAAAACGGGCGATGGTCTGCGGCGTCAGGCCGATTTCCGGCACCATCACCAGCGCCTGTTTCCCTTGTGCCAGCACATTTTCCAGCACGCTGAGATAAACTTCTGTTTTGCCAGAACCGGTTACTCCCGCCAGCAGCCAGGCCGAGAACTGGTCCGCCGCGCTGTGAATGGCCCCCACCGCGGTTGCCTGTTCAGTGTTAAGACGCAGACGCTCGCCGCAGACGGAAAAGCCATGCCGCCAGTCATGATGCGCGGGCTCCTCACTGTTGAGCTCTGCCAGCCCTTTGGTACGCAGTGACTGTAGCGCGGCGTCATTGAACTCAAGCTCAGCAACCTGATGACGCCAGATGCGCCCCTGGCGCAGGGCTGCCAGCGCCTGTTGCTGCTTTGGCGAACGTTTAAGGCTATTAAGATCGACCGCCTGCCCTTGCTCGGTGGCAAACCAGAACCACTGTACTGCGGCACTGGCGGGTTTACCCTGGCGTAGCGGTACAGGAATAGCGTTGAAAAGCACATCGCCAATGGCGTGGTGATAATAATCCGCCGCCCAGAGCAGAAGCCGCCAAACCGGGATGGAAAAGACAGGAGCACTGTCCAGCACTTCAAGCACGCTTTTCAGCTCATTGAGGGGCAATTCGCTGGTCTCACCGACGGAGACCACAATCCCCACCCGTTGCTGGGTGCCAAAGGGCACGCGTACCCGGCAGCCCGCGCTGGCGACCATGCTATCGGGAAGCAGGTAGTCAAAGGTGCGGGGCAACGGTACGGGTAGCGCTACATGGGCGACGGGCATCTCAGGATCCTGGCTTGAAAACTGGCGGGATAGTATACACATTGTTATAGGTGGAGCGCGGATCAGTTTGCATACGTTGGTTAATTTCTGTATGATTCGCCGCCTTTGGTGCGTATTCACGTGCCAGAGATCCACTAATACATTAACTCGCGTGGTGTCTGGCGTTAGGGCTGGAAGAGCGACGCGGCCTTAAACTGAGGTTTCCCATGAAAAAAGGTATTCACCCGAATTATGTAGCTATTACTGCAACCTGTTCTTGCGGTAATGTGATCAAAACCCACTCTACCGTGGGTCACGACCTGAACCTGGACGTGTGCGGCAACTGCCACCCGTTCTTTACTGGTAAACAACGTGTTGTTGATACCGGTGGTCGTGTTGAGCGTTTCAACAAACGCTTCAGCATCCCGGGCAGCAAATAAGTTGCCAGATGAAAAAAGCGCCGCAAGGCGCTTTTTTTGTCCCTGAATTCCGGCCCTTCTGTGTAACACCCTCTTGCTTTTCACTCCTTACTGCAATTTTTCGCAACGCCAGTTCTTTTGATTTGGCACGGCGTTTCTTTTTTAAAAATTCAATGTTTCAGTTGGTGACATCAAGCCGACATATCTTTGCTTTTTTGCCACTTAAACGGAATGCTGGCAAAAACTCAAAGGTTTGTACATTTACACTAAAATACAATTCCTCACGTTATTAGGACATTTTTAATTTGTAGCTGTCTTTCACTCGTTACGCTGGCCTGCGAATCCATAGCTACACGCTTTTCTTTTATTGAAATTTACGTCAAAGAGGAATTTCCATGAAGTTGAAATATGCGTTGTTATTACTGCCGGTACTGGCAGGAACAGCCCATGCGGGTTACGTAGACTATCGTCATGAATATTACGATGACGGGCGTAACTATGATCGTGTATATATGTCACAACGTTTTGCCAGCGGCTTTGGGGTGGCCTTAGAAGGTATTTCCCGTTCTGATGATGCGGATGCGAAAAAGCCGCTAAATAATATGGAAACGAACGGGATAGAATATACAGCCAACTACCAGTTTACCTGGAGCAACCTGGTCTGGTTGCCTGGTATTGCCATCGAAACGGACGAGAACCAAACCATTTATAAGCCGTTTGTGCGTGTTCAGTACAATATCAACGACAACTGGTGGACCGCCTTCCGTTACCGTTTCGAATACACTCGTCGTAACGCAGAAGGTCGCGATGATCGTCGCGTTAACCGCCCGGAAGCGTGGATTGGTTATAATACCGGGAACTGGATGTTTGAGCTAAACGGTATTTATAAATTTGCTGAGTCTGAAAATCTCTATAACAATACCAAGCGTGATTACGAATATAACGGCCGTATTGCCTATAAATTTGGTTCCTGGGTGCCATTTGTTGAAGTAGGTAATGTGTCTTCTGGTTATAAAACGGCAACGACAGATGATCGCCAGACGCGTTATCGTGTCGGTATCGGTTATAACTTCTAATTACCTTTCTTTCTGTGTCTGAATAATGCGGCGGCAATATATATTGCCGCCGTATCCGCTCGCAATTTTTAAGTCGGAATTTTATATTTCGCTAAGGATTGGGTTAAACAATGTCTACACGCAAAATTGGTTTAGTGAATTATCTGGCGTACGGCTCCGGAGATTTTTTGGGCGCAGGTACAACAGCACTGACCGCCGCATGGTTACTTTATTTTTATACAACGTTTTGTGGCTTAACGCCGATTGAGGCGACCTTCATTTTCGCCATGGCCAGGGTGCTGGATGCCGTTGTCAGCCCGCTGATGGGTTATTTGACCGATAACTTTGGCAATACCTGGTTCGGTAAACGCTTTGGCCGTCGTAAGTTCTTTATTCTGCTCGGTATTCCCTGCGTATTTTCCTATACGCTGATGTGGGTTGGCCACATGAACTACTGGTACTATTTATTCACATACCTGCTGTTTGATGTGGTGTACACCATGATTCTGGTGCCTTACGAAACGCTGGTACCGGAGATGACTGATGACTTCAAACAGAAAACCAAGTTTTCCGGGGCGCGTATCGCGCTGGCGCAGCTTTCCGCCATTCTTGCCGCATTCCTGCCGGGCATTCTGTTAAGCCATTTCGGCAAAGACAATGCCGTCTCCTTCTTCTATGCCAGTATCGTGTTCGCGGTGATTTGCGCGATCGTCCTGACGCTGGTGTGGACCTTCACCTGGGAGCGCCCGCGTGATGAAGAAGCGGAAGCGGCGAAACCGAAACTGACGCTTGGGCAAAGCCTGAGTCGTCTGATCATTGAGCTGAGTTCCACCTTCCGTATCCGTATTTTTCGTCAGCATCTGGGCATGTATCTTGGCGGGTATATTGCCCAGGACGTCTTCAACGCGGTCTTCACCTACTATGTGGTGTTTGTGTTGATGCAGAGCCCGACACTGGCCTCCAGCCTGATGGGAACCATGGCGATTCTGCAATTTATCGCGGTCATGGGGATGATCCCGCTCTGTATTCGTTTCGGCGCTGCGCCGTCTTACCGTATTGTTGTGGTGCTGTTTGGTCTGGCTGCGGTTTCGTTTGCCCTGCTGTCGTTGGCTGGACAGAGCGATAACATGTCGCTGCTGTTGTTTATTTCTGGTGTTGCCGGGTTAGGGCGTGGCGGCATCAACTATATTCCGTGGAACATCTATACCTATATCGCCGATGTGGACGAGGTGGTGACAGGTCAGCGTCGTGAGGGCATCTTTGCCGGGATCATGACGTTAACGCGTAAAGCCTCTCAGGCTGGCGCCGTGATGCTGGTGGGTATTGTGATGCAGATGTCCGGTTTTGTTTCCGGGCAGAGTACGCAGGTGCCGGGAGTGAGCCATACCATCCTGATGATTCTGAGTATCGGTACCGTGCTGGTGCTGTCGATCGGTTTCCTGGTGTCGTTGCGCTTCCGCCTGAACTTGTCCACGCACAGCGTTCTGCGCGAAGAGACGGCAAAAATGCGTAGTGCGGGCCGCCTGACGCCGGAATCCATCACCCCACAAGCGCGTAAGACTGTGGAAATGCTGGCGGGTATGCCTTATGACCAGCTATGGGGCAACAACGATATTGGCTATATCAATCGCCAGAAGGCACGTGAAGCGCAATCTCACGCCTCAGTCATATAGGTGATCATTTGAGCAATATTTTTGTGATGTGTGTCACAAAAATATTGCCGATGAGGGTAAACAGGCATATGCTTTTCACTGCGAAAGAGGTTATCAACAACGCGTGAAAGGACAATCAATATGCTGAATGCACTCAAAAATGTCGTTGTGTCTTACTTCACTTCTCTGGCAGAGGTTCACCCGGAAGTGACCCGCTTCTGATTCAGCCAGCGCAACAGACAGACAAACAAAAAGGCAGAAGATTTCTTCTGCCTTTTTGTTTGTCTCTGCTCCATTACTGGGGATAGCAGTGCTCATTCAGGCATGCTCTGTGGTTCTCCACTGCGCGTATAACGCTTCCCGCCGTTAACGTAAGCGACGTATCCAGCGTCATTCCTGCGCTTTCCAGCCCCCTGGCTGTCCATTTATTGCAGGTATTGAGTATGCTGTAGCGCCCATTTGCGGCATAAAACTGGCTATCGCCGTATATGCCTTTTTTTAATGGAATGAGTTTACCGGTTTCATCACGGGCAAAGCTGCGGCCAAGGTAACGCATCAGGCTGTCACGTTGACCTGCGGTGAGGCTTAATGCTTTTATCACGCTCCCGGAAAAATAGCGTTCTGGCGTATCAGAAAAGGCTACGACGTGCATAACCGCGCCAGATGACCAGAACATAGCCTGCAGCGTAAGCTTCGTGGTTATCTGCTCTGACTGGTAAAAACCTTTGTCACCCCAGCCGATTTCATACCACTTCGCCTGTGCAAACCGCGTTTTAAGCTGTGGCAGAACGACATTGACCTCATGGGCTGGGGTGATAATCCCTGTATGCCAACCGTGGCTGACGATATAGATTTCCGTGCCGGAGGGCGATGCGTTCGCCTCAGGCCTGACGGCCTGTGGAAAAGTGGTGCAACCGTAGAGCAAAAAGCACATCCATGCGATGAACAGGTTTTTCATGATTTGTTACCCGGAAAACAGTGGCCATTTTTTTGCGACGGTTTCCAGTTGCGGGGCGTCAAATAACGCTTGTGGCGAGATCACTGTTTCGTTCAGCGGAATGTTACGCCCGTAACGCTCGTTGAGTTTGGCGCGCACGACCGGGGAGTTCAGATCGAACTCTTTAAGTTTCTGCAGCTTACCCGGCTGTATCCCCAGAGCACGGTTATACACCTTCCACACCACTTCGGAGCAATACTGGCGCTCATCGGTCCATGAAAATGCCAGGTCATAGGGTTTACCGAGGTAGCGCGTTGCCGTCTGCGCCAGTTTTTGCTGCTGTGCAATGGAAAGCCCACCTTTCACGCGACGGATGATGTAGTGCCCTTTTTCCCCACGGTTGATGAATTTTTGCAGTGGCGTATAGACCACCGGGCCGATGGCTTCAAAAACATAGGGGACATTGTTACGCAGCACGATCATGCCAGTGTGGCTAAAGCGCGAATGAGTGGCTTGCTGGATAGCTTTACTTTGCGACGAGCGAGACATCTGAAAGATGATATCGCCCGTCTGCGGTTCATAAGCCAGAACCGGGAAAACCATCACCGCGAGCAGCAAGAGGACAAACTTCTTTGTCATGACTTACATCCTTGTTCGAGACAAAAAAGGCGATTCAATCCATGAGCCGCCTTTTTAAATCAGTACTCCCACGTATCGGGGTCGATACCCAATTCGCGCATAATTACTTTTGCCTCCTCCGGGATTTCATCGCTGCGCTCTTTACGCAGGTCTTCATCGTTGGGCAAAGGTTGGCCGGTAAACGCATGCAGGAATGCCTCACACAGCAGTTCGCTGTTGGTGGCATGACGCAGGTTGTTAACCTGACGACGGGTGCGCTCATCGGTGAGGATTTTTAACACCTTCAGAGGAATGGAAACCGTAATTTTTTTTACCTGTTCACTCTTCTTACCGTGCTCAGCGTACGGGCTGATATATTCGCCGCTCCATTCAGCCATGAGATACCTTTAATCCTCTCAGTCATTAATAAAAGGTCAGAACCTGATCAACGCAGCGCCCGGACCATAATCTCGCGTAGTTTACCGTAGAGTCAGTACCGTGACACGGTGTATCGCTCTGCGTCACTTCACTAAAGCATATAATTTTAACGGCTATTGCGATTTTGCTCAATCTATACGCAAAGAAGTTTAGATGTCCAGATGTATTGACGTCTATTATTCTTATGTTTACTCTGGTGCCTGACTTTTCATCCATTAAGCCAGGAAGCCTTCACCATGACGCGTAAACAGGCCACCATCGCAGTGCGTAGCGGATTGAACGATGACGAGCAGTACGGTTGCGTTGTTCCACCCATCCACCTCTCCAGCACCTATAATTTCACCGGATTTAATGAGCCTCGAGCCCATGACTATTCACGCCGCGGTAACCCGACGCGCGATGTCGTGCAGCGTGCCCTGGCAGAGCTGGAAGGCGGTGCGGGTGCCGTGATGACCAACACCGGTATGTCGGCGATTCATCTGGTGACCACGGTTTTCCTGAAACCGGGCGACCTGCTGGTTGCGCCGCATGACTGTTATGGTGGCAGCTACCGCCTCTTCGACAGTCTGGCAAAACGCGGCTGCTATAAGGTTTTGTTTGTCGATCAGAATGATGAGCAGGCATTAAAATCGGCGCTGGCGCAAAAACCAAAGCTGGTGCTGGTGGAAAGTCCGAGCAACCCATTGTTGCGCGTCGTGGATATTGCGAAAATCTGTCAGCTCGCGCGTGAGGCAGGTGCGGTCAGCGTGGTGGATAACACTTTCCTGAGTCCGGCGTTGCAAAACCCGCTGGCGTTGGGCGCTGATTTGGTATTGCATTCATGTACTAAATACTTGAATGGCCACTCAGATGTTGTCGCGGGCGTGGTGATTGCCAAAGACCCGGAAACTGTCACAGAACTGGCATGGTGGGCGAATAATATCGGCGTCACCGGTAGTGCCTTCGACAGCTACCTGCTGTTGCGTGGCCTGCGAACACTGTCTCCACGTATGGAAGTGGCGCAGCGTAACGCCCAGGCGATCGTTGAGTTTCTGAAAAAGCAGCCGCTGGTGAAAAAACTTTATCACCCGTCGCTGCCGGAAAATCAGGGGCACGAGATTGCTGCGCGCCAGCAGAAAGGCTTTGGCGCAATGTTGAGTTTCGAACTGGATGGCGATGAGCAAACACTGCGTCGCTTCTTAAGCGGTTTGTCATTATTTACGCTGGCGGAATCTTTAGGTGGGGTTGAAAGCTTAATTTCCCACGCTGCCACCATGACACACGCGGGCATGGCGCCGGAAGCACGTGCTGCCGCCGGGATTTCAGAGACGTTACTGCGTATCTCAACCGGCATTGAAGATGGTGAAGATTTGATTGCCGACCTGGAAAATGGCTTCCGGGTCGCAGCTGAGGGATAAACATGAGTGTGAATGCGCAGGCAGGGGCGAAGGTTCGTCAACTGCATAAGTTTGGTGGGAGCAGTCTGGCTGATGTGAAATGTTACCTGCGCGTCGCGGGGATCATGGCGGAATATTCGCAACCGGGCGATTTGATGGTCGTTTCGGCAGCAGGCAGTACCACTAACCAGTTGATTAGCTGGCTTAAATTGAGCCAGACCGATCGTCTCTCTGCGCATCAGGTTCAACAGTCGTTACGTCGTTACCAGAGCGAGCTGATTGCCGGGTTGTTGTCACCGGAGGTGGCTGATGGCCTGATTAGCGAGTTTATTCGTGACCTCGAGCGCCTGGCCGGGCTGCTGGACGGTGGCATTACCGATGCGGTCTACGCCGAAGTAGTGGGGCATGGGGAAGTGTGGTCTGCGCGTCTGATGTCTGCCGTACTGAATCAGCAAGGGCAAGCGTCGGCATGGCTTGATGCGCGCGAGTTTCTGCGCGCGGAGCGTGCGGCACAGCCGCAGGTCAACGAAGGCGCCTCCTGGCCGCTGTTCCAGCAACTGCTGGCGCAGCACCCGGATAAACGTATCGTTGTGACGGGCTTTATCAGCCGTAACGAGGCGGGCGAAACCGTGCTGTTGGGGCGTAATGGTTCTGACTATTCGGCAACGCAAATTGGCGCATTAGCCGGTGTTACCCGCGTGACGATCTGGAGCGATGTGGCCGGGGTGTACAGCGCCGACCCGCGTAAAGTGAAAGATGCCTGCCTGCTGCCTCTGCTGCGTCTGGATGAAGCCAGCGAGCTGGCCCGTCTGGCAGCACCTGTACTCCACGCCCGAACCTTACAGCCGGTATCCGGCAGTAATATCGATTTGCAGTTGCGTTGTAGCTATAACCCGGAGCAGGGTTCCACGCGTATTGAGCGCGTGCTGGCATCGGGCACGGGTGCCCGCATCGTCACCAGTCATGATGATGTCTGCCTGATTGAGTTTCAGGTGCCTGCCGGGCAAGATTTCAAACTGGCGCAACGTGATATTGAGGTGATCCTCAAGCGTGCTCAGGTTCGTCCGCTGGCGACAGGCGCGCACGCTGACCGTAATTTGCTGCAACTCTGCTACACCTCGGAAGTGGTGGATAGCGTCTTTAAACTGCTCGACGAAGCCGGTCTGCCGGGCGAGTTGCGTTTACGTCAGGGGCTGGCGCTGGTGGCGTTGGTCGGGGCGGGCGTTTGCCGTAATCCGTTGCATAGCCACCGTTTCTGGCAGCAATTGAAAGGCCAGGCCGTGGAATTTGTCTGGCAGTCAGATGAGGGTATCAGCCTTGTTGCCGTGCTGCGTGTGGGGCCAACGGAAAGCCTGATTCAGGGGCTGCATCAGTCACTGTTCCGCGCGGAAAAACGCATTGGCCTGATGTTGTTTGGTAAAGGCAATATTGGTTCTCGCTGGCTGGAACTGTTTGCCCGCGAACAGAGTGCGCTGTCTGCCCGTACCGGGTTCGAATTTGTTCTCGCAGGGGTGGTGGATAGCCGCCGCAGCTTGTTGAATTACGATGGTCTCGACGCCAGCCGGGCGCTGGCCTTCTTCAATGATGAGGCGGTCGAGCAGGAGGAAGAGGCGTTATTTCTGTGGATGCGTGCGCACCCGTACGATGATCTGGTGGTGCTGGATGTCACCGCGAGCCCGCAGCTTGCCGATCAGTATCTGGATTTTGCCAGCCACGGTTTTCATGTGATCAGTGCCAATAAACTGGCAGGTGCCAGCAGCAGTAATAAATACCGCCAGATCCACGACGCATTTGAAAAAACCGGACGTCGCTGGTTGTATAACGCCACCGTCGGGGCCGGGTTGCCGGTAAACCATACGGTGCGCGATCTTATCGACAGCGGCGACAGTATTCTGGCCATCAGTGGTATCTTCTCCGGTACGCTCTCCTGGTTGTTCCTGCAATTTGATGGCACCGTGCCGTTTACCGACCTGGTCGATCAGGCCTGGCAGCAGGGATTGACCGAGCCCGACCCGCGCGTCGATCTCTCCGGTAAAGATGTGATGCGTAAGCTGGTCATTCTGGCGCGTGAGGCAGGCTATAACATCGAACCAGACCACGTGCGTGTGGAGTCCCTGGTGCCGACGAGCTGTGAAGAAGAGTCTATCGACCACTTCTTTGAGAATGGCGACGAGCTGAATGAGCAAATGACGCAGCGTCTGGAAGCCGCTCGCGAGATGGGACTGGTGCTGCGTTATGTGGCACGTTTTGATGCCAACGGCAAAGCGCGTGTGGGTGTGGAAGCGGTGCGTCCGGAACATCCGCTGGCGGCACTGCTGCCTTGCGACAATGTGTTTGCCATCGAAAGCCGCTGGTATCGCGATAACCCGCTGGTGATCCGTGGGCCGGGAGCCGGTCGTGATGTCACTGCCGGCGCAATTCAGTCGGATATCAACCGTCTGGCACAGTTGCTGTAGTCCGTAGGTTTTCTCCCTCTCGCTGTGTGAGAGGGTTGGGGTGAGGGCATCAGCGCGCACTCACCCCATACCGCCATGAACTTTTTTCATCTTCGCTGAACATTCCTCACGCATTATGATGATTTTCCTGTTGACGCCCGTCCGCTTTTCCGTCATTTTTACATCTGGACGTCTAAACGGATAGATGTTCGTAGCGCAATAAATAACAACACGCGATTGATGAGGTAAGGTATGAGCTTTTTTCACGCCAACCAGCGGGAAGCCCTGAATCAGAGCCTGGCTGAAGTGCACGGTCAGATTAATGTTTCATTTGAATTTTTTCCGCCGCGCACCAGTGAAATGGAACAGACCTTATGGAACTCCATTGATCGTCTGAGCAGCCTCAAGCCGAAATTTGTCTCCGTCACCTACGGCGCCAACTCCGGCGAGCGCGACCGCACCCATAGCATTATCAAAGGCATTAAAGATCGTACCGGCCTGGAAGCAGTACCGCACCTGACCTGTATCGATGCAACCCGTGATGAACTGCGTGCTATCGCAAAAGATTATTGGGATAACGGTATTCGCCATATCGTGGCGCTGCGTGGCGATCTGCCACCGGGTAGCGGTAAGCCGGATATGTATGCTGCCGACCTGGTGACCTTGCTTAAAGAGGTGGCGGATTTTGATATCTCCGTTGCTGCTTACCCGGAAGTGCATCCGGAAGCAAAAAGCGCACAGGCAGATTTACTTAATCTGCGACGCAAGGTTGAGGCGGGCGCTAACCGTGCCATCACCCAGTTCTTCTTTGACGTAGAAAGCTATCTGCGTTTCCGCGACCGCTGTGCGTCGACGGGCATTGACGTTGAAATTATTCCGGGGATCCTGCCAGTCACTAACTTTAAACAGGCGAAAAAGTTTGCCGATATGACCAACGTGCGTATTCCGGCGTGGATGTCACAAATGTTTGAAGGACTGGATGACGATGCCGAAACGCGTAAGCTGGTTGGCGCCAGCATCGCCATGGACATGGTAAAAATCCTCAGCCGCGAAGGGGTTAAAGACTTCCACTTTTATACCCTGAACCGCGCGGAAATGAGCTACGCCATCTGCCACACACTGGGCGTTCGCCCGGCGGTATAAGCCAGCGTAAATGCCGGGTGAGCGCATCATCCGGCGACGCTATATGCCACCTCGCCACAACAGAATGTGGTGTGCACATCATAGTTATCCTCCAGCACCACAATATCGGCGTCATAGCCGCGCTGCAGTTTTCCTTTGTGTCCGTCAAGCCCCAGCAGCCGCGCCGGGTTGATCGTGCAGGATTTCAGCGCTGCGCAAAACGGCACCATCGCGCCTTCGACCATATTGTATAAACCGCGATTCAGATGCAGCGTGCTGCCAACCAGCACGCCATTCTCACGTCGCGTGGCGCCATCTTCACCTAAAATCATCGATTCGCCGCCAAACATATAACGTCCTGGCGGGCATCCCTTCGATTTCATGGAGTCGCTGATCATAATAACGTCGTCGTCATTCTTCACCCGGTACAGATGGGAGGCAGACACAAGGCTCACGAAGATACCATCGGCGATCACTTCCCCGTACAGACCGTCCAGGCGAAAAGCAGCACCGAGCAGCCCCGGTTCGCGATTTACATATTTCGCCATGCCGTTATAGACGTGGGTAACGTTTTTCGCACCGTTGGCGACTGCTTCCAGCACCTGCTCAAACGAGGCATCGGAGTGACCCATGTTGACGGCGATCCCCCGTTGCGCGCAGTAACGGGTCAGGGCGAGGCCTTTATCGTTTTCTGGCGCCAGGGTAATGGCGACAATGCGATTACGCGCCGCCTTTTCGAAAGCCTGGAACTCTGCCACGCTGGCCGGGCGAATCTGTTTTTCTGGCTGTGCGCCGCGGTATTTCTGGCACAGAAAGGGACCCTCGAAATGAATACCGAGGATCTCCGCGCCCGCATAACCTTCGTCCATCACGCGGGAAATATTCTCCAACGCAGCGACCAGTGTGGCATCGTCGTCTGTCACCGTGGTGGGGCAAAAAGCCGTGACCCCTTCTGCCGGGAGGTTAGCCGCCCAGCGGCGCAAGCCTTCGGGATTATTCTCGTTGGTATCGTAATCCCATCCGCCGTGAGCGTGGCTGTCGATAAGGCCGGGGATAATACGGCGCTTAGCAAAATCGAAGTTGGCGTTGTCAGACAGGCCCATGACGACATTGCTGATACGGCCATTCTCTATGTGAATCGTTGCCGGATAAAAGCCGCCGGAAAGCCAGACACGCTCGCTTTGGATGATCATGGTGTCACCTCAGAGAAGGAATAAGTGAAGCGGCTTCCCGGTCACAGATAATGGTGACATCGGGATGCAATAACAAAAAAGATGCCGGGAAAAGCGGGTCAATTGCCGTGCATTCATAGAGCTGTTTCATGACGTGCGCTTTTGACTCGCCGTTGGCAATCAGCACAATCTCTTTGCTTTTGAGGATAGTCCCCATGCCAAGGGTAATGGCCTGGCGTGGCACATCTTCACGGCGTTCGAAGAAACGGGCGTTGGCTTCGATGGTCTCGTCATTCAGATCGATAACGTGGCACATCGGGCTATGTGTACTGTGGGGTTCGTTAAAACCGATATGTCCGTCATGGCCGATACCGAGGACTGCGAGATCGAAATTGCCGTGGTCCTGAATCACGCGTTCATAGCGGGCGCATTCAACCGCCAGATCGGCGGCCAGCACATCGGGCACAAAGCGGTTTTCAACAGGCAGGTTGGCATGCTGGTAAAAGTAATTTTCCAGGAACCAGTAATAGCTCTGTGGATCGTCTTTGGTCAGCGGGATGTATTCATCAATATTGAACGAATACGCCCGCGAAAAATCCGCTTCGTTGTCGCGAGCCATGCGGCTCATCTCTTGTAATAAGCCGATTGGCGTGCCGCCGGTGGGCAGCGCCATCACTAAATCCGGTTTACGCTCCAGCGCCTGCGCGACACGTTTTGCCGCCAGCGTGCTCATTTCAGCGTAGTTATCCGTCAGGGTAAAGTTCAGCATCTGTTTTCCTTAACCGCCGATGGTAGCCTTGAGGCCAATATCTTCGGCGTACTGTTTTATCTGAGCGATCATGTCCCGCTGGATGGGCGGGAGATCATGAAGAAGGTAAGGCATACCGAGCTTTTCATATTTGCCGATGCCATAAATGTGATACTCCAGAATATCCACCTGCTGTACGGCGCTGCCGAGGCTGTGGATAAAATCAAGCCGCTTGCGGATATCTTCCGGCTGATCGTTACGCGTCGGGACGATCACCATGCGCGCCAGAATGGGCTTTCCTGTGGCGGCGATCGCTTTTGCGTTTTCCAGGATCAACCGGTTATCCACCCCCGTACAGGCAAGGTGAATTTCCGGGTCGAACGCTTTAAAGTCGTAAGAAACCATATCCACCGTGTCCACCAGGGGCAGCAGCTTGTCACGGCGTATGTTACCGGCAGTGTCGAGACAAAGATGAACACCTGCTGCTTTTAGATGCTGTGCGGTCTGCGTGATAAATTCCGCCTGCAGTGCGGGTTCACCACCGGAGAAGGTCACGCCGCCGTGGCTTTCATCGTAAAAGGCTTTATCGCGTAACAGCAGATCTGCCAGTTCGCGGGAGGTCATCTCTTTACCGACTTTTTCGTAGGCGTCGTAAGGGCAAATATCGACCATCTCGAGCAGGTTGCTACACTGCTTACGATCAATATTCACCCCCTCGCCAGGTGCGGCAAAGGTAATGGCGTTATTCGCTGCCGCCTGCACACAGGAACCGCACTGACGGCAACGTTCTTTAAACCAGAACACGTTAAAGCCAGGCTTGATGGTTTCCGGATTCGCACACCACTGACAGCGCAAATTACACTGCTGCATGAATACGGTACTGCGTATCCCCGGACCATCTTTGGTCGAGTAGCGCTGAATGTGGGATATCAAACCTGTTTTCATGGTGCTCTCCGCCTTACCAGGCCAGTTCTGTACGGGCGATAATCGCATCCTGCGCTTCCGGCATCAGCGTTGAGAACAGCGCACAATAACCGGCCACGCGAACCATCAGGTTCGGATAATCTTCCGGGTGTGCTTTCGCCGCCCGCAAAATATTTGAATCGATAATATTGAACTGGTTATGGAAGATATTTTTCTCGCGGCTGGCCTCCATGAAGGCGGTGAATTTCTCCAGGTTTTCGTCGCCTTCCAGCGCGCTCGGGGTGAATTTCATATTCAGCAACTGACCGCCAGCGATTTTCTGGTTTGGCAGTTTCGAAACGGAGTTAATCACTGCGGTCGGGCCTTCTTTATCCGCACCGAGGCACGGAGACGCGCCTTCGTTTAGCGGCAGAGTTGCCAGACGACCATCCGGCGTTGCCCCTACATCAAAACCGTTCGGTACGTAAGAGGTAATATTGGACGTGGACATGGTATAGCCACAGCCCTTCGGTCCTTTACCGTAGCGATCGGTTTTGTATTTCGGCAGCAGTTTCAGGTAGGACTCGAATACGTCGGCGACAATATGGTCGACATAGTCGATATCGTTACCGAACTTCGGTGCGTTGCGGCACAGCTTACGCACGCGGGCGCCTTCAATGCCTTCGAAGTTACTGTCCATCGCGTCACGCAGTTGTTTGAGCGTCAGTACCTTGTCATCAAAGACCAGTTTTTTCACTGCGGCGAGGCTGTCGCCCACCACGGAAGGTCCGATGTTGGAGGAACTGACAAAGTCATATTCCGCACCGCCGTTTTTCAGGGTTTTACCACGCTCCAGCGAGCAGTTAATGGTCGCAGAGGCAAAGGCATCGGCATCGTGATATTTCAGAGCGCGATCGCATACCAGATCGCAGTCCACCGCCAGATCGGAGTAGAACTCCAGCAACTGGTTCCATGCGGCCCAGACTTCGTCATAAGACTCATAATTGATCTCGCGCCCCTCTTTGCCGTTTATTTTGACCAATTGGACGCCGGTCGCCGGATCGCAGCCGTTGTTCATGACCAGCTCAAGGATTTTGCCGAAGTTCACATAGGTCATGCCGGTGGCGCGATGCCCCCAGCGGCCCGGAATGGCGGTTTCCACACAGCCCATTGAGGCATATTCGCGCGCCACTTCTTCCGTCAGACCAAGGGTCATCATCGCCGGGATCACCACTTCGTCGCAGAAGATAGACGGCATGCCAAAGCCTTTACGGATCAATTTTGCAGCGTCCTGCATCAGTGAATGCGGGGTGTCCCTGGAGAAACGCACACTCAGGTTTGGCTCCGGCAGACCGGTCAGCGCCATGGCTTCCAGCGACAGATAAGAGAGATCGTTGGTGCCGTCAGTACCGTCCGGCTTCATGCCCCCCACCATCAGGTTGGAGTAGAGCGGGTAGCCGCCGCTGTACTGGGTGTGGCCCCACGGACGTACTTTGTTCAGGCTGTTGGTCATGATGAAGAAGTGGGTCAGGATCTCCAGCGCCTTCTCTTTGCTGATTTTGCCGGCGTTAATGTCTGCTTCGTAGTACGGCCAGACGTACTGGTCAAAACGGCCGAAGGAGAAGGAGTGACCGTTACTTTCGATCATCATCAGCAGGTGGGTCAGATAGACCGCTTCCACGGCTTCGTAGAAGCTCTGCGCTTTGCCCTCCATCAGATGGGCGAACATGTCGCTCATTGCCAGCAGCTCTTCGCGGCGTTTGGCGTCGGTGGTTTTCCCGGCTTCTTCTTTTGCCAGTACAGAGAAGCGCTTGCAGTAGTTCAGCGCCGCTTCCATGGTGATGATAACGGCGTGGTAGAAGTCGGTCTGTTCTTCGGTCAGGTCTTTATCTTCGGCCAGATGCTGTCTGGCGATATCGCGCATGCCGCCGTAGCCGACTTCCAGCACGAAATCATGATTGGGGATGATGTGACCGTCACCAGACATGCTGATGCCGCCACGGTGCAGAACGCCCTGTTTCTCCGCCAGTCGGTTAATTTGCGGCAGGTTTGCCAGCACCTCATCCTGGTGAGTTTTACCCTGCCAGTAATCTTGCAACACGCGCAGGCGCGCTTTGGTCTCTTCTGAAACCTGGAAGCTGTCACCGGAGCGTTTGTCGAATTCGTCCAGCTCGTCGATAACCCAGTTGAAGGAAAATTCCGGGAAGACTGGCGCGGCGAAGTTTGCACTGGCCTGGTTACCGACGATCAGCATGTCCGGCTCAATGTAGATCGTCATTTTTTCCAGAATGTCGGCCAGCGCGAGGGCGCGGCGAATAACGATCGATTTCCCTTCTGAGCGTTTGAAGGCGTCGGTAATGATTTCGGCACGTTCCGGGCAGAGGGTCGCCACGCGATGGAACATCTGATCCTGTTTTTTGGCGATACGCGCAAAGTCGCAATCATTGTTGGTGGGTTTGAAGCTGAGCAATCCGTTCATAAATTCCCTCACTGGTGAAATGGTTTTATTGCATTTCATGCCTGAGGTGTGCTTTTGTCAACCACAAAATGATCTATTATGTTCCTTTTGTCACAAAAGAATCCAAATAGAACATTTAAAGGCACAAAAAAGCACAAGCGCCCGTGAAGGGCGCGGAGGGTTATTCGACGCTATCGGCAAGGATGAGTTCAGCACAGTGGCCGTTAAGAAGGGTCAGGACGTCGGCAGAAATACCGCTTTGGCTGATGACGACATCAAAATCGCTCAGTTGGCCATGCCCGGCAAGGAAGGTCTGGCCGAATTTACTTTTATCGGCCAGCAGGAATTTTTGCCGTCCGGCACGCGCCAGCGCACGCTTCACATGGGCATCAGTGATTTTGGGGACCGTCAGTTCCCCTTGTTCGTTGATGCCCTGAGTGCTAAGAAACACTTTGTCGGCATGCAGCGTACTGAAGAACTCAGCCGTGCTAAAAGAGACCATTCCCTGGGTGTCATCTTCATACTCGCCGGGTGCGACAATCAATTTGATGTTGCTGCGGCCCTTGAGCAGGTTAACCACCGGCACGGAGTTGGTGATCACCATGATTTTTTTATCAAAAAGACATTGAGCAAACGCCAGCGCTGTGGTGCCGCAGTCGATAATGATCGTATCACCATCTTCCACCCGTTCAGCCGCTTTTTGTCCAATCAGGTGCTTATCATCAACCATCTGTACGGATTTGAGCTGAAAACTGGGTTCCACGCTGGCACCGCTTGTCAGATACGCGCCGCCGTAGCTGGTTTTCACAATGCCCTGCTTTTCGAAGAAGGAAAGGTCGCGGCGAATGGTCATTTTGGTGACGCCAAACTTCTCCGCCAGGTCATTGACCACGACCTTTTTGTCCTGCTGCAGAATGGCATAGATGCGCATTCTTCTGTCTGATGATTGCATGGTGCGGGTTCGCTAAGAGGAAAAACGCACTATAAAGCACATAAACTGCAGTGACAATATCACTAGAAAGGAACATAAAGAAACACTCCCGGACACTGCCGGGAGTGTTAATGGGTTATTCCCACTCTTGAAGGAAGCGCTGACCGTACTGGTCGGCGACCAGGAGCGCGGCGTACACCTGATCTGCTGTTGCCCCACCCGGCATGTTATGGATGGTTTCGCCTTCGGCACAGGCCGCTTCTGCCACGATGCGCATTTTTGCAGGAATGTCTTCGGTAATATCCAACTGTGCCAGCGTAACAGGCAACCCAACGGCGTGAGTAAGCGCGGCGACGGTTTCAATTTCTTCCGCTGGCGCGTTTTCCAGAACCAGTTGTGTCAGCGTACCAAAAGCGACTTTCTCGCCGTGGTAGTAATGGTGCGCGTCTGGAATCGCCGTCAGGCCGTTATGCACCGCGTGTGCCGCTGCCAGACCGCCGCTTTCAAAACCCACGCCGCTCAGATAGGTATTGGCTTCAATAACGCGCTCCAGCGCCGGGGTGACCACGTGCTGTTCTGCGGCCAGCATCGCTTTTTCGCCCTCTTCAAGCAGCGTGTTGTAGCAAAGCTCCGCCAGCGCTAATGCAGCCTGAGTGCACTGACCACCTGCCATGGTCGTGGCACCGCTGCGCGAACAGGCGCGAGCCTCAAACCACGTTGCCAGCGCATCACCGATACCCGCAGCCAGTAAACGAGCCGGTGCGCCAGCCACAATTTTGGTGTCGACAATGACGCGGTCCGGGTTATTGGGCAGCAGGAGATAACGGTCAAATTCACCGGCGTCGGTATAGATGACGGAAAGCGCGCTGCACGGCGCGTCGGTGGAGGCGATAGTCGGCGCGATGGCAACAGGTACGCCCATAAAGTGCGCCAGCGCTTTCGCGGTATCCAGCGTTTTACCGCCGCCAATACCGAGCACGGCACCGCAATGTGCGCTTTCCGCGATAGCATGCAGACGGTCTATCTCATTTTGTGAACATTCGCCGCCGAAAGGCACTACTTCGCAGGCCAGTCCGGCATCGGCCAGGCTTTTTTGCAACGCCTCCTGGGCAAAACCTAAAACAAATTTGTCTCCCACCACCAGCCAGCTTGCTGCCAGTGGTTTGAGATACTCACCGAGACGGGTGATAACGTCTGCACCCTGAATATACTTACCTGGGGATTGAATAATGCGGTCCATATATTTCCTCCATTGGCGATGCGGGTCACGTACCGTGACCCTGACGCCCGGTTACAGGTTGAGATTGCCAAATGCGTTATTCCAGTCCTGCTCAAACTTCTCTATTGCTGACTCTACCGCAGGGGTATCGAGCATTTGTTGCGCTACATCCAGGGGAAGCGTGATCGCTTCGCAACCTGCCAGCAGGCAATCGAGCGCCTGGCGAGGGGTTTTGAAGCTGGCTGCCAGCACTTTGCTTTCCGGGGCATGTTGTTCCAGCAGGCTTTGCAGTTCTTGCACGGTGCGAATACCGTCTCCGCCCTGAGCGTCGACACGGTTGACGTAAGGCGCCACATATTTCGCGCCAGCCAGGGCGGCAAGCAACCCTTGTGCCGCGCTGTAAACAGCAGTGCCGAGTGTCGGAATGCCTTCTTTTTTCAGAAGCTTAATGGCGGCGAGGCCTTCGGAGGTTACCGGGATTTTGACAACGATGTCGGGTACGGCATTGCTCAGGCGTCTGGCTTCTTCCACCATCCCCTGCGCGTCGCGGCTCATGGTCTGGGCGAACAGAATGCCTTGCGGCCCGATAGCCTTTTGCAGGCGTGGTAACACATCCCAGATGGATTCTTTACCCGCAGCAACAATGCTTGGGTTAGTGGTCACGCCCGCGATGGGGAAGATGCGCGCCAGACGTTCGACTTCTTTCACATTGGCGGTGTCCAGATACAGTTCCATGATGCGTCCTCTTAAAGTTCAAGTTCGTGTTGCAGCAGGCTGGCGATAGCGTCGGCAGAAGCGGCGTTGACCAGCGCGTTGCGGAATTCTTCGTGCATAATGCGGCGGGCCAGGCGTGAGAAAATACGCATATGCTGGTCGCCTGCGGCGTGTTTGTTGAGCGTCAGCATGATGATGAATTGCGCATCGTCATCGCCCCAGCGTACCGGCGCTTTCAGGCGCGCCACACTGATGGTGGACTGCTCAATATGTTCAGATTTGCTGTGCGGAATAGCGAAGCTAAAGCCTAATCCAGTGGAGAAAACCGCCTCGCGCGCCCACAGATCGGCTTCCAGCTTGCGCGGGTAGCGACAACGGCTTGCCAGCAGCAGGTTGTCGGTCATCCCTTTGATCACCTCTTCTTTGCTGCGCCAGTCGCTGTTCAGGGTGATGCACTGGGCGGTAACCAGCGGCGCGTCTTGCTGGGTCATGCGGAACTGCGCCAGCAGATGCTCCACCTCCAGCGAGGTGCGGCAGGCCATTGCCTGATTCAGCAACTGGCGGCAGGCGCGGCTGTCAAGTTGCGCCATCCGCGCTTTGGCGGCGGGAATTGACGGCGCGCTCATGCTGATCTCGTCCAGTCCCAGACCGACCAGCAGCGGGAGCACAGACCCTTTCGCGCCAAGTTCGCCGCACAGGCCAATCCATTTGCCCTGACGGTGCACCGCCTGCACCGCGTAATCCAGCGCACGCAGGAAAGCAGGGTTCAGGCTGTTGTAATGACGCGTGACTTTGGCGTTGTCGCGATCGACCGCCAGCAAATACTGCGTCAGGTCGTTACTGCCAATACTAAAGAAATCAATTTCTTCGCAGCACTGATCGATAATAAACATGACTGATGGCACTTCCAGCATGATGCCGAGCGGGATCTTTTCATCAAACGGAATGTGTTCATTACGTAGCTGCTGTTTGGCCTCCGCCAGCTTCTCTTTGACCCACAGGATCTCTTCCATTGAGGAGATCATCGGGATCATAATTTTCAGCTTGCCGTGTGCTGACGCACGGAGGATCGAACGTAGCTGGGTGGTAAACAGCGTGGCGTACTCTTCATAGATACGCACCGCGCGATAGCCGAGGAACGGGTTGGCTTCGGCAGGAATATTCAGGTAGTCAACGGGCTTATCGCCGCCGATATCCATGGTGCGCACAATAATGTTGCGTCCCTGGGCGGACTCCAGCGCCTGACAAAAAATGTTGTACAGCTCATTCTCATCCGGCGCGCAGGCGCGGTCCATATACAGCATTTCGGTACGGAACAGGCCAACGGCTTCCGCGCCATTGCCAAAGGCCGCCTGTGCTTCCACGGAGTGGGCGATATTGGCGGCAACTTCCATGCGGATGCCGTCAGCCGTGCGCGCTTCCTGGGTCAGCCAGATACGCTGCTGCTCACGCAGGGCTTCCTGGACACGGGCCTCCTGCTGATAGTAACGGGCAACGGGTTCATCGGGCGCAACGATGATCGCGCCTGCGTTGCCGTCGATGTAAACCGTCTGCTGTAGCCACGGCGTTAAGGTTTCAATCTCTACGCCAACCAGTGTGGGAATGTTGAATGAACGGGCGAGAATAACCGTGTGCGAGGTGGTGCCGCCGCTTTTTAACAGCAGGCCTTTGAGAAAGGTTTTGTCCAATTCGAGGAACTGGCTTGGCGTGAGTTCATCCGCCATACAGACCGCGGGTTGGGTGAGTTTTCCCGGCGCCGGAAAGCGCTGTTCGCCATAGATTTGCTGTAAGAGCTGGAAGCAGACATCACGAACATCCAGCGCGCGCTCCTGTAAATAGCTGCTGCTGGAACGGGCGAATTCCTCGCAGAAGTGGCTGGCGCTTTCGACAATCGCCTGAGCGCAGCTTAACCCACGGGAAACACCTGCCAGCAGATGCTGACGCAGTGAAGCGTCACCCGCCAGCGAGCGGTGAGCTTCCAGAATAGCGCTGGTGGCGCCGCCGCTGTCGAGCAGGCGGAACTCAATATTCTTGATTAATAGCGTCAGACCATTATCCAGTGCGGATTGTTCTGTTTCCGCATCTTTAGCGGGTGGCAGGGAACCCAGCGCGTCGAGATCCAGTGAGGAGAGCCGCGTCAGAACGCCGCCTGCGCTGCCGGTGCATACGCTGCGGGCGCGGAAAATCTGCGGATTCAGGTTTGTTAGTGAGGCCGGAAGGGGGGCCAGTTCACTGCTTTTAACCTCCGCCAGCGGCGCATCGCAGTGCGGAAATTCATCACGTAGCCACTGGCTCAGGCGCTGATGGGCTGCCTGTTCGTCGGCCCCAGAAATCAGTAACTGACAACTGTCGCCTGCCAGCGTGTCGGTGCCAATGAGTGCCAGCGCGCTCTTCGCATTACCCTTCCGGTCGGTGCGCAGATTAAGCCACTCAATCTGTGAGGTAAAGGTGTTGCAAAGCGTCTCAACGTGGCTTGCCGGACGTGCATGGACGCCATTGGGCAGCTCACAGGTAAATTCCACAACCAGGGCCATAGCCTCTCTCCCATAACGATTACTTGCTACAGGATAAAAGGCCAACCACTGAAGGTGCCACGCGACAAATCTGCCAAAAACTGGACAAATGTAATGTAACCCTCAAAGTGAGAGATAACTCACAAGTCAATGCATGTCATATAAATTCCGAGATTAACTAAGTTATGAGGCGGATCGCATTTTTGTACTGATATTACAAAAATCCAGTAAATGGCCTTTTTATCCACTGTCTGCACCTTATCGGATTGCCTATTGTTTCCCGCATCAACATTATGGATATGGGCTTTCACTGGCCCGGGAGCGACTTATGAAAGAGTTGGTGCAGATCCTGAAAAACACCCGTCAGCACTTGATGACCGGGGTTTCGCATATGATCCCCTTTGTGGTGGCAGGCGGTATTTTACTGGCGGTCTCCGTGATGCTGTATGGCAAAGGCGCTGTACCCGATGCCGCGACAGACCCTAATCTCAAGAAACTTTTTGATATTGGCGTCGCAGGGCTGACGCTAATGGTGCCTTTCCTTGCCGCGTATATCGGCTATTCGATTGCCGAGCGCTCTGCGCTGGCGCCTTGTGCAATTGGCGCATGGGTAGGCAACAGCTTCGGCGCCGGGTTCTTTGGCGCGCTGATCGCCGGGATTATCGGCGGCATTGTGGTGCACTATCTGAAAAAGATCCCCGTGCATAAAGTGCTGCGCTCGGTGATGCCCATCTTTGTTATTCCTATCATCGGCACCTTTATTACCGCAGGCATCATGATGTGGGGGCTGGGTGAGCCGGTCGGCGCGTTGACCACCAGCCTGACCGCATGGCTGCAAGGGATGCAGCAGGGCAGCATTGTGGTACTGGCCGTTATTTTAGGACTCATGCTGGCTTTTGATATGGGCGGTCCCGTTAACAAAGTCGCCTATGCATTCATGCTGATTTGCGTGTCGCAAGGGGTTTACACCGTGGTGGCAATCGCCGCTGTTGGTATCTGTGTTCCGCCGCTTGGCTTAGGGCTGGCGACGCTGATTGGTCGTAAAAATTTCTCTTCAGAAGAGCGTGAAGCAGGTAAAGCCGCGCTGGTGATGGGCTGCGTTGGCGTAACCGAAGGGGCGATTCCTTTTGCTGCCGCCGATCCGCTGCGCGTGATCCCCTCCATTATGGTTGGCTCTGCCTGTGGCGCGGTAACGGCCGCGCTGTTTGGCGCACAGTGTTATGCCGGTTGGGGCGGCTTAATTGTTCTGCCGGTTGTGGAAGGAAAGCTGGGTTATGTTGCGGCCGTTGCCGTCGGCGCGGTGGTGACAGCGGTCTGCGTGAACGTGCTGAAAAGTCTGGCGCGGAAGAAAGTGTCCCAGGTTGACGAGAAAGAAGACGACCTGGATTTGGATTTTGAAATGAATTAAGTGAGGAATGAGCCATGACTAAGATTATTGCAGTAACCGCATGTCCTTCTGGCGTTGCGCACACCTATATGGCAGCCGAAGCGCTGGAAAGCGCAGCCAAAGCCAAAGGCTGGGAAGTTAAGGTTGAGACTCAGGGTTCAATTGGCCTGGAGAACGAACTGACCGCAGCGGACGTGGCGGATGCCGATATGGTGATTCTGACCAAAGATATCGGTATCAAGTTTGAGGAGCGTTTTGCGGGTAAGACTATCGTCCGCGTCAACATCAGCGATGCGGTGAAACGCGCCGACGCCATTATGAACAAGATTGCTTCGCATCTGGCGCAAACCGCGTAACCATTTGTTTGCCGGATGGCGACCGGCCTACGATGCCAATGCCGTAGGCCGATAAGGCGTTCACGCCGCCATCCGGCAATCGTACCCACAGGAGTTCCTCATGACCAACCGTATTCAACGCCTCAAAACCGCTCTGTTTCAGAACCACCGTGAAATTTCGCTTGAGCGCGCGCAGCTTTACACCGCCAGCCATCAGCAGACGGAGGGAGAACCGGTTATTCTGCGTCGGGCTAAAGCGACCGCGTATATCCTTGAGCATGTTGAAATTTCGATTCGTGATGAGGAATTGATTGCCGGAAACCGTACCGTTAAGCCGCGCGCGGGTATTATGTCGCCGGAAATGGATCCTTACTGGCTGCTTAAAGAGCTGGATCAGTTCCCGACGCGTCCGCAGGATCGCTTTGACATCAGCGAAGAGGATAAACGCCTCTATCGCGACGTGCTGTTCCCGTACTGGGAAAAACGGTCGATGAAAGACTTCATCAACGGGCAGATGACCGATGAGGTCAAGGCTGCCGTCAGCACCCAGATTTTTAGCGTTAACCAGACGGATAAAGGGCAGGGGCATATCATTATTGACTACCCGCGCCTGCTGAACCACGGGCTGGGCGAACTGGCGGCGCAGATGCGCCAGCACTGCCAACAGCAGCCGGATAACCATTTTTATCAGGCCGCGCTGTTGCTGCTTGAAGCATCGCAACGGCACATTCTGCGTTACGCTCTGTTGGCGGAGAAAATGGCGGAAAGCTGCCTGGATGCGCAGCGCCGTCAGGAATTGCTGACTATTGCCGCGAACTCCCGTCATAACATGCAGCACAGGCCGCAGACCTTCTGGCAGGCGTGCCAGTTGTTCTGGTACATGAATATCATTTTGCAATATGAATCCAACGCCAGTTCGCTCTCACTGGGACGTTTTGACCAGTATATGCTGCCGTTTTACCAGGCCTCGCTGACCCAGGGCGAAGACCCGGCATTCTTAAAAGAGATCCTTGAATCACTGTGGGTGAAATGCAATGACATCGTGTTGCTGCGTTCCACCAGCAGCGCGCGCTATTTCGCCGGATTTCCGACGGGATATACCGCGCTGCTCGGCGGGCTGACGGAGAATGGACGCAGCGCGGTGAACGTGCTTTCGTTCCTCTGCCTTGATGCTTATCAGAGTGTGCAGTTGCCGCAGCCGAACCTTGGCGTGCGCACCAACGCGCTGATTGATACGCCCTTTCTGATGAAGACGGCGGAGACGATCCGCCTCGGCACCGGTATCCCGCAGATCTTTAATGATGAAGTGGTCGTGCCTGCGTTCCTGAACCGTGGCGTTTCGCTGGAAGATGCGCGTGATTACGCGGTGGTGGGCTGCGTGGAGCTGTCGATTCCCGGCAGAACCTACGGCCTGCACGACATCGCCATGTTCAATCTGTTGAAAGTGATGGAAATCAGCCTCTACGAAAACGAAGGCAACAGCGCGCTGACGTATGAAGAACTGCTGGCGCATATTCGCGCCAAAATCAGCCACTACATTACGCTGATGGTGGAGGGCAGCAATATCTGCGATATCGGCCACCGCGACTGGGCGCCGGTGCCGCTGCTCTCTTCGTTTATCAGCGACTGTCTGGACAAGGGACGTGATATTACCGATGGCGGCGCGCGCTATAACTTCTCTGGCGTGCAGGGCATTGGCATCGCCAACCTGAGCGATTCCCTGCATGCGCTTAACGGACTGGTGTTTGAGCAGCAGCGCTTAAGTTTTGACGAGTTGCTGTCGGTATTAAAAGGCAACTTCGCCACCCCGGAAGGCGAGAAAATTCGCGCCAGGCTGATCAATCGCTTCGAAAAATACGGCAACGATATTGATGATGTGGATAACATCAGCGCTGAACTGCTGCGCCATTACTGCAAAGAGGTGGAGAAATACCAGAACCCGCGCGGCGGGCAATTTACGCCGGGTTCCTACACCGTCTCTGCGCACGTGCCGCTGGGGTCAGTGGTGGGGGCGACGCCGGACGGTCGTTTCGCCGGGGAGCAACTGGCGGACGGCGGCCTGTCGCCGATGTTGGGCCAGGATATGCAGGGGCCGACGGCGGTACTGAAATCGGTGAGTAAACTGGATAACACGCTGCTGTCGAACGGCACCTTGCTGAACGTGAAGTTTACCCCTGCAACCCTTGAAGGGGAGGCGGGCTTACGCAAGCTGGCGGATTTTCTGCGTGCGTTTACCCAACTCAAGCTGCAACACATCCAGTTTAACGTGGTGAATGCCGAAACATTGCGCGAAGCGCAGCAGCGTCCGCAGGATTTCGCCGGACTGGTGGTACGCGTGGCGGGCTACAGCGCCTTCTTTGTCGAGCTGTCGAAGGAGATTCAGGATGACATCATTCGCCGCACCGCGCATCAGTTATGAGGTGATGGAGTCGCGTGGCGATGAGGTCGCGCGTATCTTCAACATTCAGCGTTATTCACTGAATGACGGACAGGGGATTCGCACGGTGGTCTTTTTTAAAGGCTGCCCGCATACCTGCCCGTGGTGCGCCAATCCTGAATCTGTCTCCCCACGTATTGAAACGGTGCGGCGGGAGAGCAAATGCCTGCACTGCGCGCCCTGTCTGCGCGATGCCGACGAATGTCCTTCCGGCGCGTTTGAGCATATTGGTCGCGATATCACGCTGGATGAGCTGGAACGTGAGGTGCTGAAGGATGATATCTTCTTCCGCACCTCCGGCGGTGGGGTGACGCTCTCCGGCGGTGAAGTGCTGATGCAGGCGCCTTTCGCCACCCGTTTTTTACAGCGCATGAGGCGGCTGGGGATTCAGTGCGCCATTGAAACCGCAGGTGACGCTCCGGCCAGCCGCCTGTTGCCGCTGGCAAAGGCGTGCGATGAGGTATTGTTCGATCTCAAAATAATGGATGCCGTTCAGGCGCGCGAGGTGGTCAATATGAATCTGCCGCGCGTGCTGGAGAATTTACGGCTATTAGTCAGTGAGGGGATCCATGTGATCCCTCGTCTGCCGTTGATTCCAGGCTTTACCCTCAGCATAGAGAACTTACAGCGCGCGCTGACGTTGTTGACATCATTAGGCATAAAGCAGGTACACCTGCTACCGTTTCATCAGTACGGCGAACCGAAATATCGTCTGCTGGGGCAGCCGTGGTTGATGAAGGATGTCCCTGCCCCGTCGGCGCAAGAGGTGGCGGCATTGTGTGAAATAGCAGAATGCGCCGGATTTCAGGTAACCACAGGGGGTTAACATGGCAGTCGCACCTGTACGACATCTGGTGGCAGTGACCGCTTGCGTGAGCGGCGTGGCGCATACCTATATGGCTGCCGAACGGCTGGAAAAGCTCTGCCAGCAGGAGAAGTGGAATATTAAGATTGAAACCCAGGGGGCGCTGGGAACTGAAAATCGCCTGACGGAAGAGGATATCAGCCGCGCCGATGCGGTATTGCTGATAACCGATATCGAACTGGCAGGTGTGGAACGATTTTCCCAAAGCCGCTACGTCCAGTCGGGCATTAGCGCTTTTTTGCGGGAACCTCAGCGGGTGATGAGCGCGGTGCGTAAACTCCTTTCAGCGCCGCAGCATACCCATCTTATTCTGGAGTAGTCTTCTTTTCCGTTAACTGGCTGTGATACTGCCGACGATACTCTGACGGCGAACGCTCCGTATTTTTGCGAAACAGGCGGCAGAAGTAGTTGCTGTCGACAAACCCACAGGTGTGCGCCACCTCCTTGACCTTCAGATCGTAACCCTTCAGCAGCGTTTTGGCATGTTCCAGCCGCGTATGGTTCAGGTATTCGTTAAAGCCGATGGCGCCCGTTTTCTGAAACAGGTGTGAGAGGTAATTCGGCGAGATATAAAACGCCTGCGCCACCGATTCACGAGTGAGGGGCAAGGCGTAGTGTTCGTCAATATAATCGCGAATGGCTTCAAAGAGAGCCTGGCTGCGTGATGCGGTCTGGATCTGGCTGCCCAGCAGATCCCGGCAATGGCTCAGCAGGCTGGCGACAATCAGCCTGGCCGTTTGCTGCTCCTGGGGCTGCATTTGCATCTCGTGCAAGGTTTGCAGAAGGAATGAACCAATACGAGGACCCCGGCGCGCGACATGTTGTTTGGCCAGGTTATGTAACTCCGCGCCATCCCAGTGAGTGACGCTGAAACCGAGTTGTTGTTTACCGAACAGTACGCTCAGCATAGTGACAGGCTTCTGCCATTGCGGAGCATTCCAGCCGCCAGCGGGGATGTA
Organism: Phytobacter sp. RSE-02; assembly: GCF_040578655.1. NCBI lineage: Bacteria > Pseudomonadati > Pseudomonadota > Gammaproteobacteria > Enterobacterales > Enterobacteriaceae > Phytobacter > Phytobacter sp. RSE-02. Next base: position 123,023 of record NZ_JBEULY010000012.1, read on the forward strand.
AAGCACATCCTGTTCGCTCATCAATGACATCTCTCCATTGATGCCTATATCTGTCAGCGTTCCTTCCAGCACAATTTCCAGACGCGGGAAATCCACCTGTAACGCTGAGGCGGGTGCAGGACCAGCGGCGGTGGCAAAACAGATGTGCCGCAGAGGTGTCTGGCCGCTAATCAGGCGGGTAAGCAGATGGCTGACGTCGTAATTCATGGTTTCCTTTTCCGTGCGCGCGAACCGCCCAACCTTAACTGGCGGCATAAAAAAAGGCCACACGATGTGTGACCTTTTACGCCAGGCTGTGAGGGTTAGCCGGTATTACGCATACCTGCCGCTACGCCTGCGATGGTGACCATCAGCGCCTGCTCTACGCGGCGATCCGGCTCTTTATCTTCCTCTTCCGCTTTACGGGAACGGTGCAGCAGCTCAGCCTGCAGCACGTTCAGCGGGTCGGTGTAAATATTACGAAGTTGAATAGACTCAGCAATCCATGGCAGGTCGGCCATCAAATGGGAGTCGTTGGCGATCGCCAGAACCACGTTGATATCGGCTTCGAGCAGTTTACGCAGCTCGCTGCCCAGTGCCCACAGTTCTGGTTTCACCAGACGCTGGTCGTAGTATTCCGCCAGCCACAGATCCGCTTTGGAGAAAACCATTTCCAGCATACCAAGACGGGTTGAGAAGAACGGCCAGTCGCGACACATGGCTTCCAGCTCGCTCTGTTTGCCGTCTTCTACCACTTTTTGCAGTGCCGCGCCCGCACCCAGCCAGGCTGGTAACATCAGGCGGTTTTGCGTCCAGGCGAAAATCCACGGAATGGCACGCAATGATTCTACGCCGCCAGTTGGACGGCGCTTGGCCGGGCGTGAACCGAGCGGCAGTTTGCCCAGTTCCTGCTCTGGCGTTGCAGAGCGGAAGTACGGCACGAAGTCCTTGTTTTCACGCACGTAGCCACGATACAGATCGCAGGAGATATCTGACAGCTCGTCCATGATGTGACACCAGGATTCTTTCGGCTCCGGCGGAGGCAGCAGGTTGGCTTCCAGAATGGCGCTGGTGTACAGCGACAGGCTGCTGATGGTCACTTCCGGCAGACCGTATTTGAAGCGGATCATCTCACCCTGTTCGGTCACGCGCAGGCCGCCTTTCAGGCTTCCCGGCGGTTGTGAAAGCAGCGCCGCATGGGCCGGGGCACCGCCACGACCAATCGAGCCGCCACGGCCGTGGAACAGCGTCAGTTCAATGCCCGCTTTCTCGCAGGTTTTGATAAGCGCGTCCTGTGCCTGATATTGCGCCCAGGATGCGGCCATCACGCCCGCGTCTTTTGCGGAGTCGGAATAGCCAATCATGACCATCTGTTTGCCCTGAATAAAGCCGCGATACCAGTCGATATTCAGCAACTGTGTCATCACATCGTTGGCATTATTCAGGTCGTCGAGTGTTTCAAACAGCGGTGCAACCGGTAGGGCATAGTCGATACCGGCTTCTTTCAGCAGCAGGTGAACACCCAGCACGTCGGATGGGGTCTTCGCCATGGAGATCACGTAGGCGGCTACCGATCCTTTCGGGGCATCAACGATCGCTTTGCAGGTCCGGAGAACCTCAAGGGTTTCATTGCTCGGCTCCCAGTTACGCGGTAGCAGAGGACGCTTGGAGTTCAGTTCGCGGATCAGGAAAGCCTGTTTATCGGCTTCGGACCAGCTTTCATAATCGCCGATACCCAGGTAACGGGTCAGCTCGCCCAGCGCTTCGGTGTGGCGGGTGCTCTCCTGACGTACATCAATACGCACCAGCGGCACGCCAAAACATTTCACGCGGCGCAGGGTATCGAGAAGTTCGCCATTAGCGATGATGCCCATGCCGCATGCCTGCAGCGATTTGTAACAGGCATATAGCGGTTCCCATAGCTGTTCGTTCTGGCTCAGCAGACCTTCTGGTTTCGGCAGTCGTTGGCCTTTCAGGCGGGCTTCCAGCCAGGCCTGCGTTGCCATCAACTGGCCGCGCAGTTTTTTCATCAGGTAACGATACGGCTCCTGCGCGCCTTCGGCACCGGCCAGCTCGCGAAGCTCGTCGGTACATTCGACCATCGAGAGTTCAGAGATCAGCAACTGAATATCTTTCAGGAACAGGTCAGTCGCCTTCCAGCGGCTCAGCAACAGGACGTGACGGGTAATGTCTGCGGTGACGTTCGGGTTGCCGTCGCGGTCGCCGCCCATCCAGGAGGTAAAGCGTACCGGTACGAAATCGACCGGTAACTTGTAATTCAGGTTCTCTTCAAGCTGTTCGTTGAGCTCGCGAAGATAGTTAGGCACACCTTCCCACAGGCTGTTTTCCACCACCGCAAAGCCCCATTTGGCTTCATCGACCGGGCTGGGACGGTGTTTACGGATTTCATCGGTATGCCAGGACTGCGCAATAAGCTGGCGCAGGCGGCGCATCAGTTGATGGCGCTCATAATCGGCTATATCGGTATTATCCAACTGCTTTAAGCAGTTGTTCACTTCCACCATTTTATGGATCAGCGTACGGCGGGTGATCTCTGTCGGGTGGGCGGTCAGCACCAGCTCCAGCGACAGCGATTCGACGGCTTGCTTGATGGTCGCTTCGTTGAGATCGGGTTGGTCTTTCAGTTTACGCAGAGTACGAGCAATCACTTCCGGGTTGCTTGCAGCTTCGCCTTTTGGCGAAATGCTGTGGTATTGCTCAGCGGTGTTGGCAAGGTTCAGAAACTGGCTGAATGCGCGGGCAACCGGCAACAGTTCATCATTGGACAGGTTCTGCAGCGTATTGAGCAGCTCCTGACGACTCGCTTCATTACCAGCACGTGAAGATTTGGACAGCTTACGGATTGTTTCGACCTTATCAAGAATGTTCTCTCCCAACGCATCCTTGATGGTATCCCCCAGCAGCTTGCCGAGCATACTGACATTACTACGCAAAGCGGAATATTGTTCGTTCATGTTAACCCAGACACCCCATCTCATTTTATTTTGTTATATCCACCGTCCTGCAACGTGAAACGGATAGATATCAGACACCGCCTTTTATAAAGCCACGTAAAACCCACGACGTCAATTGCGGCGAAATCGGTTCAGCAAACGAATAAATGGCGTGAATTTACGAAATTTAATTCGCTTCGCGGCTAATAAGCGTTGCTTATGGAATTGTGAACAACGTCACTCTATTTTATCCTCACTCCGAATGTGGTTAATCGGAGTGAGGTGGTGACAAATCAATGCCAGCAGAAGTGATGAACCACCTGCGTAATTAACTCACGGGTGGGTTTAATAAAGCGGGTCTCAAGATATTCATCGGGCTGATGAGCCTGATTGATTGATCCTGGCCCCAATACCAACGTCGGGCACAGCGTCTGGATAAACGGCGCTTCGGTGCAGTAGTTCACCACTTCTGTTTCTACACCCAACAGTTTTTCGACCACGTCAACCAGTTGATGGTCCTGCGGGCATTCATAACCCGGGATCGGCGGATGAAGTTCAGAAACCGTCAGACGACCTGGCCAGCGGCTGCTTACTGGTTCGAGCGCGTCATTGAGCAGGCCGTTCAGATCGTCGAGAGTCATACCCGGAAGCGGGCGGATGTCCATATGCAACTCACAGCAGGCGCAAATACGGTTGGAGGCGTCACCGCCGTGGATGCTACCGAGGTTCAGTGTCGGATAGGGCACGGTGAACGCATCGTAGTGGAAACGCTCTTTCAGATTATCGCGCAGTTGCAGAATATGGCCGATGGCATCATGCATCAATTCAATGGCGTTCACCCCGCGTGCGGGATCGCTTGAGTGGCCCGATTGCCCCAGTATGCGAATGGCGCTGGAGATATGGCCTTTATGCGCGCGGACCGGTTGCAGTGAGGTCGGCTCGCCGATGATGGCGCAATCTGGTCGCAACTGTGTATTTTCGGCAAAGTAACGCGCGCCTGCCATGCTGGTCTCTTCATCGGCAGTCGCCAGAATGTAGAGCGGCTTTTTCAGTTTCGTCACATCAACATCACGCAGCGCATCAAGAATGAAGGCGAAGAAGCCTTTCATGTCGGCGGTGCCCAGGCCGTAGAGCTTATTATCATGCTCGGTCAGGGTGAACGGATCGCGCGTCCAGCGACCATCATCAAAGGGAACGGTATCGGTATGGCCGGTCAACAGAAGGCCGCCTGCACCCTCACCGATGCTGGCTAATAGATTAAACTTGTTGCGTGTGCCGGGGACGGGTTGCACTTCAACCTTGAACCCGAGGTCGCCAAACCATCCAGCAAGCAGATTGATTAAAGAAGCATTGCTTTGATCAAGGGCTTCTTCCGTTGCGCTGATAGACGGAGTGCCAATCAGGGCGCGGTAAATCTCGATAAATGGTGGCAAATTCATTTTCATTGTTGACATACCTGAGTTCGTGATAGTATCAATATTCATGCATTAATAGTGAATAAAAATACATTAATGCTGAGCGTAAAGGAACCCATCCGGCGCCTTTACAGCGCGACGTGGGATTGATGCCGAATCACTCCCTGGCAAACATGACGTACTAAGAAGGTAGACTGCCCCGATGTTGAACACATTAATTGTGGGTGCCAGCGGTTACGCCGGCGCAGAGCTAGTGACCTATGTAAATCGCCATCCTCATATGAACATAACCGCTTTGACGGTTTCAGCGCAAAGTAATGATGCAGGAAAATTGGTCTCTGATTTACATCCGCAGTTGAAAGGCATTGTCGACCTGCCGTTGCAGCCGATGTCGGATATCAGTGAGTTCACACAAGGTGTGGATGTCGTGTTTCTGGCGACGGCGCATGAAGTGAGCCACGACCTGGCGCCGCAATTCCTCGCAGCGGGCTGCGTGGTTTTCGACCTGTCTGGTGCGTTTCGTGTTAACGACCCCGCGTTCTATGAAAAATTCTATGGCTTCACTCATCAGCATCCGGACCTGCTCGCACAGGCAGTGTATGGCCTGGCGGAGTGGAGTGCGGATGCGCTGAAAGAGGCGAATCTGATAGCCATGCCGGGCTGCTACCCAACGGCAGCGCAACTCTCCCTTAAACCGCTGATTGATGCGGGCGTGCTGGATCTCAACCAGTGGCCGGTAATTAATGCGACCAGCGGCGTGAGTGGCGCAGGTCGTAAAGCTGCTATCTCGAACAGTTTCTGTGAAGTCAGCCTGCAGCCGTATGGCGTGTTCAATCATCGCCATCACCCGGAAATCACTACCCATCTGGGCGCTGAGGTTATTTTTACTCCGCATCTGGGCAATTTCCCGCGCGGCATTCTGGAAACCATTACCTGCCGTCTGAACCCTGGCGTAACACAGGCGCAGATCGCGGAGATTTTCCAACAGGCTTATGGCGATAAACCGCTGGTGCGCCTGTACGACAAAGGCGTTCCGGCGCTAAAAAATGTGGTTGGCCTGCCGTTCTGTGATATTGGTTTTGCCGTGAAGGACCAACACCTGATTGTCGTGGCCACCGAAGATAACTTATTAAAAGGCGCGGCTGCGCAAGCAGTGCAGTGTGCCAATATTCGTTTCGGCTACGCTGAAACCCAGTCTCTTATCTAATTGAGTGCAGGCCTGATGATGAATCCATTAATTATTAAACTCGGCGGCGTACTGCTGGATAGTGAAGAAGCGCTGGAGCGTCTGTTTACCGCGCTGGTGAATTACCGCGAGTCGCACCAGCGCCCGCTAGTGATTGTCCACGGCGGCGGCTGCGTGGTGGATGAGCTGATGAAACAGCTCAACTTACCTGTGAAAAAGAAAAATGGTCTGCGCGTGACCCCGGCCGATCAAATCGACATTATTACCGGCGCACTGGCCGGGACGGCGAACAAAACCTTGCTGGCCTGGGCGAAGAAACATCAGATTGCCTCTGTCGGCCTGTACCTTGGCGATGGTGACAGCGTGAAAGTGACGAAACTGGATGAAGAACTGGGCCATGTCGGTCTGGCGCAACCGGGTTCGCCGAAGCTGATTAACACGCTGCTGGAAGGTGGCTTCCTGCCGGTGATCAGCTCTATCGGCGTGACGGATGAAGGCGAACTGATGAACGTCAACGCAGATCAGGCGGCGACGGCACTGGCGGCAACACTGGGCGCAGACCTGATTCTGCTCTCTGATGTGAGCGGTATTCTGGATGGTAAAGGCCAGCGTATTGCCGAGATGACGGCGGCGAAAGCGGAGCAGTTAATCGCCCAGGGCATCATCACCGATGGCATGATTGTGAAAGTGAATGCGGCGCTGGATGCTGCGCGTACGCTAAATCGCCCGGTGGATATCGCCTCCTGGCGGCATGCGGATCAGCTACCGGCGCTGTTTAACGGTACACCGATCGGTACACGTATTCTGGCTTAAAATTTTCCCTGAACCCTCTCCTGAGAGGAGAGGGTGAGAGACAGGCAACACTAAACGAATTTAAGGAAGCATGTTATGGCACTTTGGGGTGGGCGTTTTACTCAGGCAGCAGATCAACGGTTCAAACAGTTCAACGACTCTTTGCGCTTTGACTATCGCCTGGCGGAGCAGGATATCGTTGGCTCTGTGGCCTGGTCCAAAGCGTTGGTCACCGTGGGTGTATTAACCAACGATGAGCAGCTACAACTGGAAGAGGCGCTGAATATCCTGCTCGAAGAGGTGCGCGCGAATCCGCAGCAGATCCTCGAAAGTGATGCCGAAGATATCCATAGCTGGGTGGAAGGTAAACTGATCGATAAAGTCGGCCAGTTGGGTAAAAAGCTGCACACCGGGCGTAGCCGTAACGATCAGGTCGCGACCGACCTCAAACTGTGGTGCAAAGACACGGTGGCTGAGCTGCTGACCGCAAACCGTCAGTTGCAAAGCGCGCTGGTGGAAACTGCGGGAAATAACCAGGATGCAGTCATGCCGGGTTATACCCACCTGCAACGTGCGCAGCCGGTCACTTTTGCCCACTGGTGCCTGGCTTATGTAGAAATGCTGGCGCGTGATGAAAGCCGCTTACAGGATACGCTTAAGCGCCTCGATGTGAGTCCGCTGGGCTGCGGCGCGCTCGCAGGCACCGCTTATGAAATCGATCGTGAGCAGTTGGCTGGCTGGCTGGGCTTTGCGTCCGCGACCCGCAACAGCCTGGACACCGTTTCTGACCGTGACCACGTGCTGGAACTGCTCTCCGACGCCTCTATTGGTATGGTCCATCTCTCCCGTTTCGCCGAAGACCTGATTTTCTTCAACACCGGTGAAGCCGGGTTTGTTGAACTGTCCGATCGCGTTACTTCCGGCTCCTCCCTGATGCCGCAGAAGAAAAACCCGGATGCGCTGGAGCTGATCCGCGGTAAATGTGGTCGTGTGCAGGGTGCGTTGACCGGCATGATGATGACCCTGAAAGGTCTGCCGCTGGCCTACAACAAAGATATGCAGGAAGATAAAGAAGGGCTGTTCGATGCGCTCGATACCTGGCTTGACTGTCTGCACATGGCGGCGCTGGTGCTGGATGGCATTCAGGTGAAACGTCCGCGTTGCCAGGAGGCGGCACAGCAGGGTTATGCGAACGCGACTGAGCTGGCAGATTATCTGGTTGCCAAAGGCGTGCCATTCCGTGAGGCGCACCATATTGTTGGTGAAGCAGTAGTGGAAGCAATCGGTCAGGGCAAACCGCTGGAAGAGCTGGCGCTGGCGGATTTGCAGAAGTTTAGCGCGGTGATTGCCGATGATGTCTATCCGATTTTGTCGCTGCAATCTTGCCTGGACAAACGCGCCGCAAAAGGCGGCGTGTCACCGAAACAGGTCGCTCAGGCCATTGCGGATGCGAAAAATCGGTTGGTTTGATTTGTGCGGGCTGGTGCCCTCACCCCGGCCCTCTCCCACAGGGAGAGGGAGCAAACACTAAAAATGGCAACTTCGGTTGCCATTTTGCTTTTATCCCGGGCTTTTTTACGCAAAAAAAAAGCGGACCACGGGGTCCGCAAATGTTCACGTTGGCTTTAGTTGTTCAGAGAGAACGTTGCAGTGGCATCAAGGGTAATGTCTCCCGCTGCGTTTCTTGAGCTAATTATTGAACAGAATGCTTGATAGGGATAATCGTTCGTTGCTATTCTATCTATCGCCATGAACTATCGTGGCGACGGAGGATGAATAATGAATATTCGTGATCTTGAATATCTGGTGGCGTTAGCCGAACACCGCCATTTTCGCCGCGCAGCGGATTCCTGCCACGTCAGCCAACCAACACTGAGCGGGCAAATTCGTAAACTGGAAGACGAGCTTGGCGTTATGCTGCTGGAGCGTACCAGCCGCAAAGTCTTGTTCACTCAGGCCGGTTTGCTGCTGGTGGATCAGGCACGTACCGTGCTGCGTGAGGTCAAAGTGCTCAAGGAGATGGCAAGCCAGCAGGGGGAGACGATGTCCGGCCCGCTGCATATTGGCTTAATCCCTACCGTTGGACCCTATCTGCTTCCGCATATTATCCCTATGCTGCACCAGACATTCCCGAAACTGGAAATGTATCTGCATGAGGCGCAGACGCATCAGCTTCTGGCGCAACTGGATAGCGGCAAGCTCGATTGTGCAATCCTGGCGTTGGTGAAAGAAAGTGAAGCCTTTATTGAGGTGCCGCTTTTCGACGAACCCATGATGCTGGCGATTTATCAGGACCACCCCTGGGCGAATCGCGACCGCGTCCCGATGTCCGATCTGGCGGGTGAAAAGCTGCTGATGCTGGAAGATGGACACTGCCTGCGCGATCAGGCGATGGGCTTCTGCTTTGAAGCGGGTGCAGATGAAGACACTCACTTCCGGGCGACCAGTCTGGAGACACTGCGTAATATGGTGGCTGCGGGCAGCGGTATTACGTTGCTACCGGCGCTGGCGGTACCGCGTGAGCGTGTGCGGGATGGTGTGGTGTATCTGCCCTGTATTAAACCGGAGCCGCGTCGTACTATTGGTCTGGTCTATCGTCCGGGTTCACCGCTGCGTAGCCGCTATGAGCAGCTGGCAGAGGCCATCCGTGGTGCGATGGATGGCCATTTCGACAGTGCGTTAAAACAGGCGGTTTAAGCCATTTAGCGCAGCTACCCGATAGGCTTCCGCCATGGTCGGGTAGTTAAAGGTGGTATTAACAAAGTACTCGATCGTGTTACCGCCACCTTTCTGCTCCATAATCGCCTGGCCGATATGAATGATTTCGGCCGCACGTTCCCCAAAGCAGTGAATTCCTAAAATCTCTTTGGTTTCGCGATGGAACAGGATTTTCAGCGTGCCAACGTTCATACCCACAATCTGCGCGCGCGCCAGATGTTTAAACTGTGCCCGGCCCACTTCATAAGGTACTTTCATTGCCGTTAGCTGCTGCTCGGTTTTGCCCACAGAGCTAATTTCCGGAATGGTGTAAATGCCGGTTGGAATGTCTTCAACCAGGTGCGCTGTCGCTTCACCTTTCACCATCGCCTGTGCGGCAATACGCCCCTGATCATACGCAGCTGAGGCAAGGCTTGGATAACCGATCACATCACCCACCGCATAAATATGCGGCAACGCTGTCTGGTACATACTGTTAACTTTCAACTGACCACGACCATCAGCATCCAGACCAATATTTTCCAGTTGTAAACTGTCGGTGTTGCCGGTGCGTCCGTTCGCATAGAGCAGGCAGTCTGCTTTCACTTTCTTGCCAGATTTCAGGTGCATAATCACACCATCATCCATTCCCTCGATCTGCTCGTACTCTTCGTTATGGCGGATAACGACGCCACTGTTCCAGAAATGGTAGGAAAGGGAGTCCGACATTTCCTGATCGAGGAAAGCCAGCAGGCGATCGCGGGTGTTGATTAGATCGACTTTGACATTCATTCCCCGGAAGATCGAAGCATATTCGCAGCCGATCACCCCCGCACCGTAGATAATTACGTGGCGAGGTTCATGGTGCATATTCAGAATCGAGTCGCTGTCGTAAATGCGCGGATGAGAGAAGTCCACATCGGCCGGGCGATAGGGGCGGGAGCCACAGGCTATCACGAACTTCTCGGCGGTGAGGGTTTCTACTGAGCCGTCCGGACACTCCAGCGAAACTGTGTGTGGGTCAATAAAATGGGCGTTACCCTGCAAGATCTCGCAGCGATTACGCTCATAAAAGCCTTGCCGCATCTGCGTTTGTTGGTTAATCACGCTATCCGCATGGTTGAGAATGTCGGCGAAAGAGGAACGAAGAAGGCGGGTGTGGTCGCTATATAAAGGGTTTTGGTTAAATTCGATAATACGGCTGACCGCGTGGCGAAGGGCTTTCGAGGGGATGGTTCCCCAGTGGGTACATCCTCCGCCCACGTTGTGATAGCGCTCAATCACCGCTATCCGGGCACCTTGTTTAACCAGCCCCATAGCAGCGCCTTCGCCGCCGGGACCGGAGCCTATAACTATTGCGTCGTAATCGTAGGAATGTGGCATGGGAGGGCTTACCTGTTCTTATACATAAAAACAACATAATAGTAACATCGTTAGCGGCATAACCCAATTATCGTTGTGCTTTTTTCATGCAGCAAAGCAGAAAGAGCTCGTAAACAATCATTCACAATCCAGTACAATCCGATTAGTTTTATTCTCTGGTATAGTGCCAGCAGGTCTGCGGAGGGATTCAAGCATCGTGATGGGCGTTAGAGCGCAACAAAAAGAAAAAACCCGGCGTTCGCTGGTGGAGGCGGCATTTAGCCAGCTTAGCGCTGAGCGTAGTTTTGCCAGCCTGAGTTTGCGCGAAGTTGCGCGTGAAGCGGGCATCGCCCCGACGTCCTTTTATCGCCATTTCCGCGATGTGGATGAGCTTGGACTGACTATGGTCGATGAGAGCGGCTTAATGCTGCGCCAGTTGATGCGTCAGGCGCGACAGCGTATCGCAAAAGGCGGCAGCGTTATTCGAACGTCCGTTTCGACCTTTATGGAATTTATCGGCAACAATCCGAACGCATTTCGTCTGCTGCTACGTGAACGTTCCGGCACCTCAGCGGCATTCCGCGCTGCGGTAGCACGTGAAATCCAGCACTTTATTGCGGAACTTGCCGATTATCTTGAACTCGAAAACCATATGCCGCGTGCGTTCACCGAAGCGCAGGCCGAGGCAATGGTCACTATTGTTTTCAGCGCGGGTGCCGAAGCACTGGATATCGGCGTTGAGCAACGCAGGCAATTAGAAGAGCGACTGGTATTGCAACTGAGGATGATCTCCAAAGGCGCGTATTACTGGTATCGCCGTGAACAAGAAAAAATGGCGCATCAAACCGACGAGTGAAGGATAAGTAATGAAACAATCTGTCCAGGATAAAGGTACGTTGTTGCTGGCACTGATCGCTGGCTTATCGATTAACGGCGCATTTGCAGCGATTTTTAGCTCGATCGTGCCTTTCTCCGTTTTCCCGATTATCTCACTGGTGCTCACGGTGTACTGCCTGCATCAGCGTTATCAAAACCGAACCATGCCGGTCGGGTTACCGGGTCTGGCAGCGGCTTGCTTTATTCTGGGCGTGTTACTTTACAGCACCGTGGTACGGGCGGAATATCCGGCTATCGGCTCTAATTTCCTGCCTGCGGTATTGTCCGTGATCCTGGTTTTCTGGATTGGTTATCGTATGCGTAACCGTAAGTCGGAACTGTAATCCAAATAAATAAAGCGCATCCGGCCCTTGAGCTGATGCGCTTTTTTTTACTTCGCCGTGAGCAATACGCCGCACTCCATATGGTGCGTGTAAGGGAACTGATCGAACAACGCAAGGCGTTCAACGCGGTGCGTCTGGCTCAGAGTTTCCAGGTTCTTACACAGCGTCTGCGGGTTACAGGAGATATAAAGAATGCGCGGATAGGCCTGCACCATCTTTTCTGTCTCGGCATCCAGTCCGCTACGCGGTGGATCGACAAAAATCGTTTCGCACTGATAGCCTTTCAAATCGATACCCTGCAAGCGGTTGAAGTCACGTACACCGTTCATCGCCTGGGTAAACTCTTCTGCCGACATTCGAATGATTTGCACGTTATCAATATGATTCGCTGCGATATTGTATTGCGCGGCCGCAACCGAAGGCTTGGCGATTTCTGTGGCCAGAACGCGGTCAAAATTACGTGCAAGTGCCAGGGAGAAATTGCCGTTGCCACAGTAGAGCTCCAGCAGATCGCCTGTTGAACCTTTCGTCGCGCCCAGCGCCCACTCGAGCATCTGAATATTCATCGCCGCGTTAGGTTGTGTGAAGCTGTTTTCAACCTGGCGATAAATCATCTCTTTCCCGGCGACCGGCAGACGTTCGTCGATATAATCCTGATCCAGCTCGATTTTAGTTTTGGTGGCGCGCCCGATCAGATGCACATTCAGGTTTTTAGCACGTAAAGCATCACGCAGACGCATAGCCTCTTCACGCCATTCGTCTTCCAGCTTTTTGTGATACAGCAGGGAGACAACGGCCTGGTTGCTCATGGTGGTCAGGTAATCAATCTGGAATAGCTTGTGGCGCAGCACCTTATTGTCGCGCAGGCCTTTCATCAGCTCTTTCATTAACTGATTGATCAGCTCGCTTGCCGCCGGGAAGCTATCGACACGGATTCGGCTTTTCGTCTGTTGATCAAAGATAATGTGGTAGAGATCGTCACCGTCGTGCCAGATACGGAATTCGGCGCGCATGCGGTAATGGCTGACCGGTGAGCGGAACACCTCCGGAACGGGCGCGGAAAAAGGCGTCATCATGGCTTGCAGACGTACGACTTTCTCAGCCAACTGGGCTTCGTACTGTTCTGTTGGCAGGTGTTCGGGTGTCATTGTGTTTCCTGAATGATTAAGAATAACGCGGGGATTGTAGGGATTGCTCAGGGGATGTCCAGTCCCGGATGTTTTTTCACTTCCCGGCATAGCAGTCTGGACATCTATATGTTTCTGAATGTAGCATCCCTGTTCCGGTCCTGTGAGTTAAAAGGGAATCCAGTGTAAATCTGGAGCTGACGCGCAGCGGTAAGGATGTGTGGGATGATAGCGAAAGCAGACACTGCATATATATGTGGGAAGTCATCATCTTGTTGTACCTCCTAGCCCGAAGACCTGCCGGAATTACGTCGCATTTGGTGCCATCATCGCGAGCTATTGATGACACCTGCGGCATCCTTATTATTTTGTGGATGCTCTCACAATGATTAAAAAAGCTTCGCTGCTGACGGCGCTCTCCGTCACAGCTTTTTCCGGCTGGGCGCAGGATGGCAACCCGGACACTCTGGTGGTAACAGCAAACCGTTTTCAACAACCGGTGAATACCGTACTGGCACCCACCGATGTGGTGACGCGTGAAGATATTCAACGCTGGCAGTCAAAAGATCTTAACGATGTGATGCGTCGTCTGCCGGGGGTGGATATTGCCCAGTACGGTGGAATAGGGCAGAGCTCCTCGCTTTTTGTTCGCGGTACCGAAGCGCGTCATGTACTGGTGCTGATTGACGGTGTACCGATGGCGCGTGCCGGTATTGGCAATGCAATCGATATTGGTCAGATCCCGGTCTCGCTGGTACAACGTATTGAATACATCCGTGGGCCACGCTCTGCGGTTTATGGATCCGGTGCCATCGGTGGCGTGGTTAACATCATTACGATGAGTGACGATGAGCGCGCGCAGATTAACGCAGGGATGGGGACCAACGGTTACCAGAACTATGACGGCGCGATAAATCAACGCTTTGGCGATACGATGATCACTGCTGCTGGTGCGTATCAGACGACCAAAGGTTTCAACGTTCAGCCGGACTCAACCTATGCGGATGACAGCGATCGCGACGGTTATCGCAATAAACTGTTCTGGGGCGGTGTTCAGCATAAGTTTAACGATAGCGTCTCAGGTTTCTTCCGCGGCTATGGCTACAGCTCCAATACTGACTATGACCAGGGCAGTGGTGGTTACGCAGGTGGTGGCGATGAAAGCCAGAACTATACCCAATCATGGGATACCGGCCTCAATTATCATTCCGGCATCTACTCATCTCAGCTAATTGCCAATTATCAGCACCTTAAAAATTATAATTACAATGCGCAGGATGGTCGCTATGCAGCGAGCGCAAGCCTGGACAATATGGAACAGCGTTACATCCAGTGGGGTAACAACGTCGAGGTGGGACATGGTTCCGTTAGCGGTGGCGTTGACTGGAAACAAGAGAAACTGCAATCCAGCGGCACATCCAGTACGGATATCTATAAGCGTGACACCACCGGGCTCTATTTGACCGGCCAGCAGCAAATCGACAAGGTAACCCTGGAAGCATCCGGGCGTGAAGACCATGACGAACAGTTCGGTTGGCATGGTACCTGGCAGACAGCAGCGGGTTGGGAGTTCGTTGATGATTACCGTGTGACGCTTTCTTACGGGACCGGATTCCTGGCGCCATCGCTTGGCCAGCAGTTTGGCGCGGAGCGGTTTGGCATTGCTTCCAACCCGAATCTGAAACCGGAAGAGTCGAAGCAATGGGAAGCAGGGCTTGAAGGGCTGACGGGGCCGCTGGACTGGCGTCTGTCTACGTATCGCTATGAAATCAATAACCTGATTGATTACGATAACAGCGCTTATTACAACGTAAAATCGGCAACGATCAAAGGTCTGGAGTGGACCGGAAACGTGACGACAGGTCCTGTCGATCACCATTTGACGCTGCAATATATCGATCCGCGTGATGACGAAACCAATAAGGTGCTTGCTCGCCGTGCGAAGCAGCAGGTTAAGTACGAACTGACCGGGCAGATTTATGACCTTGGCTGGAATGTGGCGTATCAATACCTGGGGCAACGCTATGACAACGCCTATGACGCAACTACTTATACTTCCCATCCCGTTAAGCTGGGCGGTGTAAGCGTCTGGGACATTGGATTGTCATATCCGATGACCTCACATCTGACAGTTCGTGGTAAAATAGCTAACCTGTTCGATAAAGATTACGAGACAGCTTATGGCTACCAAACTGCAGGACGAGAATACACCTTGTCTGGCAGCTACACCTTCTAAACTGCGGCCCACCGTGCTGGTGTTTGATTCTGGCGTAGGTGGGTTATCTGTTTATGATGAGGTCCGGCATCTCCTGCCGGACCTGCATTACATTTACGCGTTCGATAATGTCGCCTTTCCTTATGGTGAAAAGAGCGAAGAGTTCATTGTCGAACGTGTTGTCGAAATCGTCACTGCCGTTCAGGCTCAATATCCCCTGGCACTTGCCGTCATTGCCTGTAATACCGCCAGCACCGTTTCTTTACCTGCGCTACGTGAGAAATTCGCTTTCCCGGTTGTTGGAGTGGTTCCCGCGATCAAACCCGCTGCACGCTTAACGGCGAATGGTGTGGTGGGGTTACTGGCCACACGTGCAACCGTAAAGCGTCCTTATACCCACGAACTCATTAAGCGCTTCGCTAACGAATGCAAAATTGAATTGCTGGGTTCAGCGGAGATGGTTGAGCTTGCGGAAGCGAAGCTGCACGGTAAGCCCGTTCCGTTGGATGAACTCAAACGCATTTTACGCCCGTGGCTGCGGATGCCTGAGCCGCCGGATACCGTGGTGCTTGGATGTACGCATTTCCCTTTATTGCAGCATGAGCTGTTGCAGGTGCTTCCGGAGGGAACGCGGCTGGTGGATTCGGGTGCGGCTATAGCGCGTCGTACGGCCTGGTTGCTTGAGCATGAGGCGCCTGATGCTAAATCAGCAGATGCAAATCTGGCGTATTGCATGGCCGTCACGCCAGAAACTGTTCTTTTATTGCCCGTCTTACAGCGCTATGGCTTCGGGACGCTCGAAAAACTCGCGCTTTAATGGCCTTTTGAGCAAAAAAGAGACGGTTGAAAAATTTTTTAAAATTAGGGCTTGTCACTTCCTGAGAACTCCCTATAATGCGCCTCCACTGACACGGAACAACGGCAAGCAAGCCGCCGGGTCAGCAGGGTTCTCAGGCGAATGCCGGTGAGAATTCCGCAGAGAAGAGTAAAAATAAATACTTGACTCTGCAGCGGGAAAGCGTAATATGCACACCCCGCGCCGCAGCGAAAAACGAAGCGGCACTGCTCTTTAACAATTTATCAGACAATCTGTGTGGGCACTCAAAGTGACATGGATTCTTAACGTCCTCGGACGATAAATGAATACCAAGTCTCATAGAGTGAACACGTAATTCATTACGAAGTTTAATTCTACGAGCATCAAACTTTTAAATTGAAGAGTTTGATCATGGCTCAGATTGAACGCTGGCGGCAGGCCTAACA
>NZ_JBEULY010000013.1:0-114059 GCF_040578655.1 Phytobacter sp. RSE-02
ATGCTCGACCTGCTGGGCAAACACCTGGGCGTCAACGTCGCCTCCCTGCTCGGTGACGGCCAGCAGCGCAGCGAAGTGGAAATGCTCGGCTACCTGTTCTTCGTCGGCAACCGTAAGGCGACGCCGCTGCCCTATCAGAGCCAGCCGGATGACAAATGCGACTGGTACCGCCTGCGTCATGACGAGGCGATGACCCCGGATGCCGTGGTGCGTCTGGCGGAAGCCGCGTATGAAAAATACGGCTTCAATGACTTCAAACTGAAAGGCGGCGTACTGGCCGGCGAAGAAGAAGCGGAATCCATTGTCGCCCTGGCGAAGCGCTTCCCGCAGGCCCACGTCACCCTCGACCCGAACGGCGCCTGGTCCCTGAACGAAGCCATCAAAATCGGTAAGTACCTGAAAGGCTCGCTGGCCTATGCGGAAGACCCGTGTGGCGCGGAGCAGGGCTTCTCCGGGCGTGAAGTGATGGCGGAGTTCCGCCGTGCCACCGGCCTGCCGACCGCCACCAACATGATTGCCACCGACTGGCGTCAGATGGGGCACACGCTGTCGCTGCAGTCGGTGGATATCCCGCTGGCGGACCCGCACTTCTGGACCATGCAGGGCTCCGTGCGTGTGGCGCAGATGTGCCATGAGTTCGGCCTGACCTGGGGCTCCCACTCCAACAACCACTTCGACATCTCGCTGGCGATGTTCACCCACGTGGCGGCAGCGGCGCCGGGTAAAATCACCGCCATCGACACCCACTGGATCTGGCAGGAAGGCAACCAGCGTCTGACCCGAGAGCCGTTTGAGATTAAAGGCGGGATGGTGCAGGTGCCGACAACGCCGGGTCTGGGCGTGGAAGTGGATATGGATCAGGTGATGAAGGCGCACGAGCTGTATCAGAAACACGGTCTGGGCGCGCGCGACGATGCAATGGGGATGCAGTACCTTATCCCCGGCTGGACGTTCGACAACAAACGTCCCTGCATGGTGCGTTAACCCATAGTGATTCATACAAGGCCCGCAGGCGTAAACCTGCGGGCTTTTTTACAGCATGTTGATGACCAAGAAACCCAGGGCGGTCATCAGCAATGAGCCAAACACATGCACCATCACCGACGTGATGGCCCACAGATAATTGCCTACCTGTAGCTGGGAAAAAATTTCCAGCGAAAATGTTGAAAACGTGGTCATTCCCCCGCACAGCCCGGTGGTAATCAGTAATCGCCAGGTCGGATCCAGATGTGGCTGTCGCGTGAAGAACGCCAACGCCCCGCCAATAATAAACCCGCCAGTCAGGTTCACCAGCAACGTGCCGGGCGGTAGATTCGGAAAGAGCGCATTCAGGCGCACTGAGAGCAGCCAGCGGATCACGCAGCCAGCCGAACCACCGATAATGACGGCCATGAAAGATTTCAGCATGTTTTCCTCAACAACAATAAAAGTGTCCGAGGCATGCAGGAGAGAAAAAGATAAGCGCCCGACATGCCTCCATTAAAAGAGTCATACCAGGCGTCATCAGCTTCGCTGGGAAGCGGTTGGGTAAGGTGGAACGCCATCACCTTGCATGCATTGTTCAACGTTTTTTGCCGGGAGGCAAGAAAGAAACATTCACACCCAGAATACATCCACATAAATGCAGCGGCACGACACCACGAGCTTTCGTCACATCAGCCCAGCGCAACGCCTTCATTCTGCAACTATAAAACCAAACATAGCCAGTGCAATAAAACATAGCCAATACTATATATAATTGATTTATAAGATATTTTTTGCATTTATGATATTTACATGGCAGCATGACACTCTCTGATATTTGATGCATTTGACCCGTTTCGACACAAACGGGTATTGAAAGGTACGCACATGAGTTTCTACGCACTCCTCATTCTGGCATTTGGGATGTCTATGGATGCCTTCGCGGCATCCATCGGTAAAGGGGCGGCACTTTATCGCCCGCCTCTGAGAGAAGCGCTGCGCACTGGCATCATCTTTGGCGTGGTCGAAGCCATCACTCCGGTGATTGGCTGGGGGATTGGCCTGGCCGCCAGCCAATACGTTATGCGCTGGGATCACTGGATTGCCTTTGCTCTGCTGATGCTGCTCGGCGTGCGTATGGTAGCTGAGGGGATGAAAAAAGACGGACAGGAACCGATAAATGCGCCCAGACGGCACGGCTTTTGGTTACTGGTCACCACCGCTATCGCCACCAGCCTGGACGCTATGGCTGTCGGCGTGGGGCTGGCTTTTCTGGAGGTGAACATTGTCACCACCGCCTTGCTGATAGGTCTTGCCACCACCATTATGGCCACGACAGGGATGCTGCTGGGCCGTTTTCTGGGTGCCGCGATGGGTAAGTGGGCCGAAGTGATGGGCGGCATAGTGCTGATCGGCATCGGCTGCTCCATTTTGCTGGAACACCTGGCAGTCTTTGCCTGATGTTTCCATCCCTTGCCCTGCCCCGAATGGTAACTGTGTCAACAGGTTGAGTCGGCGCTTCAATTCTTCTTAACCGTATTGAATAAAGATCAATTGCCATTCCCGATTATCATCTCCGGCTCTCTTTCCGCATCTTTTATTTCGGTATTTTCGAACAAAAAATTGGGTTAGGGAAAATGAAATTATGCCTCTTAGTTTTACGCTCAATTTAAAGACGCCCTAGCGCGTGTAATGTCTCTTTTTACGCTTTATACACATCCCAGTAACAGACTAAAAATACTTTATTTTTTCTGAAACCGTTGCCTGAAGCGCTATGAACTGCAAAACAGTTTGTTTAGAATATGAAAAGAATTGTCGTTTTTGTAAGTTCATGTATCTGGCATTATTTCGCTAAAACCTGATAGTTATCCAGAATATCAATTAGTAATCACACTAATTTAATAGCTTATTTTGAATGGAGTTCTTATGAAGAAAGTGGGTAAGTGGTTTACCGCACTGGTTGTTGTGGGTGCCCTGGCTGGCTGCGCGCGTACCGCACCGATTGAAAACGTCCGCACAACTGTCGGCACTGGCCATACTGCTGAGCAAGTAAAAAGCGCAATCTTTAAAGCAGGCGTACAGCGCCAATGGATTATGAATGAAGCGGGTCCGGGGGTTATTAAAGCTCGCCAGCAGAACCGCGATCACGTTGCAGAAGTTCGCATTAACTACACTGCAACAGGCTATACCATCAATTATGACAGCAGCCTCAATCTGCAAGCCGCAAACGGTAAAATCCACAAAAACTACAATCGCTGGGTGAATAATCTGGATAAAGACATTCAGGTTAATCTTTCCGCAATATCAGCACATTAAGAAGACATTCAGTTGGACCAGGCCACTGGTCCAATTGCCCTATTTTCACCTCGGACAGGTAAGTGATGTATACAAAGGACACTCTCAGCGCATTGGATGCCATCACAGAAGCGCAGCGTATTGCTTTTGCGCCAATGTTGTTTCAAACCGCACGTTGTTTACGTAATGCCAACGTGCTGACTTACCTTGATAAACAGGGAAAAGCGGGGGCGACAATCGAAGAAATAACAACCCATGTCAGCCTCAGCGAATATGCCATTAGTGTGTTACTGGATATGGGACTGAGCGGAAGAATTGTCATTTGCAAAGAGGGACGTTATTACCTGTCGAAAGTGGGTCATTATCTTCTTCATGATTCAATGACTCGTGTGAATATGGATTTTACTCAGGACGTCTGTTATCAGGGCTTATTCTTTTTAGATCGGTCTTTAAAAGAAACGAAACCCGCAGGACTTAAAGTGTTTAGCGACGCGGAAACCATCTACCCGGTGCTTTCGCAATTACCATCGCCAGTCCGTAAAAGCTGGTTTGCTTTCGATCACTATTATTCCGACGGCGCATTCAATGCCGTGCTGCCGTATGTTTTCGCACATCATCCTGCAATACTTTATGATGTCGGCGGCAACACTGGAAAATGGGCGTTACGTTGCTGCGAATATGATGATGATATCATAGTCACCATTCTTGATTTACCGCAGCAGATAGCATTGGCTCGCCAGAATATTGAAAACGCAGATTTATCGCATCGTATCCACTTCCACGAGGTTGATATGCTCAGCGAGGCATCGCTGCCTGCTGAGGCTGACATCTGGTGGATGAGTCAGTTCCTGGATTGTTTCTCCCCTGAGCAAATCATTGACATACTGGGGCGAATCTCAGCCGCTATGAAGCCAGGAGCACAACTTTACATCCTTGAGCTTTTCTGGGATGCACAGCGATTTGAAGCCGCGTCGTTTAGCCTGAATGCAACATCGCTTTATTTTACCTGTATGGCGAACGGTAATAGCCGCTTCTATAGTGTTGAAAAATTTTACTATTTCCTTGAAGTAGCAGGTTTTAAGGTGGCGCAACGCGTGGATAATCTCGGCGCTGGGCACACCTTATTGATCTGCGAAAAATGTTAATATTTACCTTGTCTGGCGGCCGTGAATCGCGGCGCCAGGTCTATCGTTTTATCGCGGAAGCGCGTTGATGAAATTAGCCCTGAATCTGATCGACTGGCAGGCCCGAGCGCCTGGATTAAGTGAAGTAGCCGAGTGGCAACAATGGTCACGGCAGCCCCACGCCATAAACCCTGACGCGCCACAGGCCAAACTGACAGAACTGCCAATGATGACGGCAAGACGATTAAGTTCAGGCAGTAAGCTCGCCGTAGAATGTGGCTTGTCTATGTTACGTCGCCACAGCATTGATGCGGTACTCTATACCAGTCGTCACGGTGAGCTTGAACGTAACTACCGCATTCTGGAAGCCCTGGCCAATAAGCAGGATGTTTCGCCAACCGATTTTGCGATGTCGGTGCATAACTCTTCCGTGGGTAATCTGACTATCGCGGCGAAACAACCCATTGTCTCTTCCTCTTTATCTGCTGGCATGGACACCTTTCAACAGGGGCTTTGCGAGGTTACCGCACTCCTGCAGGCAGGGTTCAAACGGGTGCTGATGGTGGATTTCGATGGGCATCTGCCGGTCTTTTATCACCCGCATCTGCCCGAGAAAATGCCAACCTGGGCTTACGCTGTCGCGCTGGTCTTTGAGGCTGGCGACGAACTGCTATGTGCCACACAAAGCGGAAGTGATGGCGAAGAGCATCCGTTGCCCCAAAGCATGCAATTTTTGCAGCACTACCTGTGCGACGTCCCTGCCTTTACCATTAGCGGAGAAAAAGTTCAGTGGCAATGGAGCCGTCTATGACACGCCTCGCTGCCCTATTAAACCGCCTGTGGCGGATACCAATGACCGGCTTTTGTTTCGCTCTGTTCGGTCTTGGGGGCGTATTGCTCTCTGTTATCTGGTTTAATCTTTTGTCGCTGGTCATTCGTGACAAACAGACCCGGCGACGTTACGCCCGACGCAGTATTTCAGCCTGCTTTCGCTTTTTTCTGGCCGTTGTCAGATTCGTGGGTGTCCTCGATTACCGGATTGAAGGTGAAGAAATCTTACAACAGGAAAGCGGCTGTCTTGTGGTCGCCAACCATCCGTCGCTTATCGACTATGTCATGATCGCGTCGGTGATGCCGGAAACAGACTGCCTGGTAAAAAGCGCCTTGCTGAAAAACCCGTTTGTGAGCGGTCCCATACGCGCGGCCGACTACCTAATTAACAGCCAGTCAGAGACGCTGCTATCGCAGAGTCAACAGCGTCTTGACCGTGGCGATACCATTTTGATTTTCCCGGAAGGGACACGTACTCGTCCAGGTGAAAAGATGACGTTACAGCGCGGTGCGGCCAATATCGCCGTCCGTTGCGCCAAAGATTTGCGTATCGTTACCATTCATTGCACCGAACATTTTCTGAGTAAGCAGAGCAAATGGTACGACGCCCCACCGTCCAGGCCGCTGTTTACCATAAAAGTTGGCGAACGCGTCCGTATTGATCGTTTTTATGAAGCTGAAACACAAGAACCGGCGCTGGCGGCAAGGCAGCTAAACCGGCATCTTTTACAGCAATTACAATCAGTTGAAATATCTATAGCAGGACTTAATGATGCAAGCGCTTTATCTCGAAATTAAAAATCTTATTATCAACACGTTAAATCTTGATGAGTTGACGGCAGAAGATATCAACACCGATGCAGCATTATTCGGGGATGGGTTGGGTCTGGATTCTATTGACGCGCTTGAGCTTGGTCTGGCGGTGAAAAATCAATATGGCATAGTGCTTTCAGCCGAGAGTGAAGAAATGCGACAGCATTTCTACTCCGTGGCAACGCTGGCCTCTTTCATTCATTCACAACGCGCCTGAGAACGAGTCCTCTATGACAGAACAACGTGCTATCTATCAGGAAGTCTCCGCGCTTCTGACCAAACTGTTTGAAATCGATCCTGACGACATCAAACCTGAGGCCCGCCTGTACGAAGATCTTGAGCTGGACAGCATTGATGCCGTCGACATGATCGTGCAATTACAGAAAAAAACCGGCAAAAAAATCAAACCGGAAGAGTTCAAAGCGGTTCGCACGGTGCAGGATGTTGTCGAAGCGGTAGAACGTCTATTGAAAGAAGCCTGATTCACGGTGCGCGGTTTCAAAGCATTGCCGGGAATAGGTGCAACGACTGGAGTGTTACTGCTGGCCTGGCCATTTATTATTTGGTTTGGCCTGAGGTATAACAGCCTGCAGTGGTTGCTGCCATTGATGGCGGTTATGCTGGTGTTACGCTTACGTCAGGTACGGCAAAAAGCCGGGCCGATGCGCTTTGTTATGCAAAGCGTGGCGTTGGCGGGAATTGTGCTGTGTATCGCCAGCATCCTGCTCAAAACCCATCAGCTTCTGCTGTTTTACCCGGTCGTCGTAAATATCGTGATGCTCACTGTCTTTGGCGGATCGCTGTGGACGGCAATGCCACTGGTCGAACGTCTGGCTCGTCTGCACGATCCCCATCTTCCTCCCGAAGGCATACAGTATACCCGCCGCGTTACCCAGGTGTGGTGCCTGTTTTTCATCATCAACGGGGGGATCGCCCTGTTTACAGCAATGTATGGCGATATGTCGCTATGGGCTGCATGGAACGGCATGATTTCCTATTTGCTGATCGGTGCGCTAATGGGGGGTGAGTGGTTGGTACGTAGCCGGTTAATGAAACGAGAAAAACCATGAATCAGACCCTTCCCCTCGCGCAGTGGCTTAGCACGACTCGTCCGGACGATACGCCCGTGGCCTGGCTTGGTGAGCATACCTGGACGCTGGGGCAGCTTCGTTATGATGTCTCGCGGGTGGTCAATGCGCTGCAACAACAGGATGGCGAGCGCTGGGCGCTATGCTTTGAAAATAGCTATCTGTTTATTGTCGCGCTACTGGCAACGCTGAGCGCAGGAAAAACACCGGTTGTGCCTGGTCACTGCCGTGTCTCATTGCTGGAAGAACAGCGCGCCCTCTTCAATGGGGTTTTAAGCGATAAAACACTGGGTTGGCAAGGCACGCTTCTGGTGGTCAATTCGGCAAAAATAGTGCTGCCACTGGCTGCAACATTACCCACTATCAATGACTGTCAGGTTATCGAGCTCTTTACCTCCGGTTCTACCGGCCAGCCAAAGCGGGTGGTAAAAAGCATTGCCTCGCTCGATCAGGAAGCCCGGCTTCTTGCCACACGCTTTGCCAAACGGCTGGAGGGTTGTAGAGTCGTTGCCTCCGTCCTCCCACAACATCTGTACGGTTTAACGTTTCGTATTTTTCTGCCAATGTCGCTCGGTCTGACGCTACATGCGGCAATGATTTTTTACGCGGAACAACTCAGCGCGGTGTCCTCTCAGCATACTTATCTTTTCGTCAGCAGTCCGGCGTTTCTTAAGCGCCTGGATCGCCAGTTGGCGCCACCTCCCGTCACCATGGTCCTCTCAGCAGGCGGTATGCTGCCATGGAAGGAAGTGATGGATGTACAAAGCTGGTTTGGCATCTGGCCCGATGAAATCTATGGCAGTACGGAAACGGGGGTTCTCGCCTGGCGCCGTCGGTTACAGGATGGCACCCCCTGGCTGCCTTTCCCTGACGTGAGCATTACTGCAGAAGGCGACGCGTTTCGTGTCATATCGCCGATGATTGACGAAAAAGCCGGGTTATTGATTGATGATATTTTGCATTTTGAAGAAAACGGACAGTTTCACCTGCGTGGACGTCGTGGCCGGGTAGTGAAAATCGAAGAAAAACGTATTTCATTAAGTGAGATTGAACGTCGTCTGATGGCGCTGGACGGCATTGTTGATGCCGCAGCGCTCCCTGTATCGCGTGGGGGCCGACAGAGTATTGGCGTGTTGCTGGTGCTAAATGATGCCCTGCGCCAGACCTGGCGAAACAACAATGGCGAGGCGCTGGAACTGTCGTGGCGACGTGCACTCATTCCCTGGCTTGAGCCTGTCGCGATACCTCGCTACTGGCGTGTTATTGATGAAATCCCGGTCAACACTATGAACAAGCGTGTCTATGCGCAATTACAGGAGTTATTTTATGAAACCCCGTGAAATTGAACGTCATCAGACATCGCCAGAGCAGATCAGTGTTGTCCTGTACCTTGACCCAGGGCTGTTCTGGTTTCAGGGGCATTTCAACGTTCAGCCGCTCCTGCCTGGCGTCGCACAACTCGACTGGGTGATGCACTACGCCAGCGAGCTACTTGCGCCGGGGTTTCATTTTCACAGCATCCAGAACGTTAAGTTTCAGTCGCCGTTGGTTCCAGGAAACACGCTGACGCTGACACTGACCTGGCAGGAAGAAAAACAGACGCTGACTTTCTGCTATCAACGTCATGATGGCCAGGCGCGCCATACCGCAAGCAGTGGGAAGATCCGTTTATGTCGCTAACCTACTCCCCTTGCGTGGTGATCCCTTGTTACAACCACGGGGCGATGATGGCGCGCGTACTAGCTCGTCTTGCGCCGTTTCAACTGCCGTGCATTGTTGTTGACGATGGTAGTGACGACGATACCCGCCGGATCCTTGATGATCTCACCGCCAGTCATCCCACGTTAACCTTGATCCGCCTCACACGGAACGTCGGAAAAGGTGTTGCCGTCATTCGCGGCCTGGAGGCAGCGGAACAGGCGGGCTTTACCCACGCGGTACAGGTTGATGCCGACGGGCAGCATGCCATTGAAGATATTCCGGCACTGCTGACGCTGTCAAAACAGCACCCGGACGCGCTGATATCTGGTCAGCCCATCTATGACAGTTCTATTCCGCGTTCACGTCTGTATGGCCGTTGGGTTACCCATATCTGGGTGTGGATCGAAACACTCTCACTGCAACTCAAAGACAGCATGTGCGGGTTTCGCGTCTATCCCGTCGCACCGACCCTGCAGTTGGCAAAACGCGCCAGACTCGGTCAGCGAATGGATTTTGATACCGAAGTGATGGTGCGTCTCTACT
The DNA here is from genome assembly GCF_040578655.1 of Phytobacter sp. RSE-02. NCBI lineage: Bacteria > Pseudomonadati > Pseudomonadota > Gammaproteobacteria > Enterobacterales > Enterobacteriaceae > Phytobacter > Phytobacter sp. RSE-02. Next base: position 9,359 of record NZ_JBEULY010000013.1, read on the forward strand.
GGCAGGGCAATACCAGTTACTTTGTGCCGACACGCGTGACCTACCCGCTGGATGGCCTGTCACACTTTGACGCCCTGAAAGACAATATTCGTATTTCACTGATGCATACGCGTCTGTTTTTCGGCATGTTGCCGCGTATCCCTTCGCTGCTGTTTCGTCGCCGCCACTCACACTGGGCAAAGCAGCGGGAAGTGAAAGGGCTATGGGGAATGCGGATCATGCTGACCGTCTGGCGATTCCTTGGACGCCGTGCATTTTCACTGTTGCTCAGACCGGTGGTGGCGGTTTACTGGCTAACGGCCACATCCGCACGCCACGCTTCGCAAGGGTGGATTGGCCGCGTTAAAGCGCAGCTTGCCAGTCGCGGTCTGCCAGAGCCTTCGCACCTCAATAGCTATCAGCATTTCCTGCGCTTTGGCAATGCCATGCTCGATAAAGTGGCGAGCTGGCGCGGTGAACTTCGTCTGGATCGCGATGTGGTCTTTGCTGAGGGCGCAAAAGCAGCGCTGGGAGTTGAATCGCCACAAGGGAAACTGCTGTTGGCATCGCATCTGGGCGATGTTGAAGCGTGCCGCGCGCTGGCGCAACTGGATGGCACTAAAACCATTAATGCGCTGGTCTTTAGTGAAAATGCACAGCGCTTTAAGCAAATCATGCAAGAGATGGCGCCTCAGGCGGGGCTCAATCTGTTGCCTGTGAACGATATTGGGCCAGACACCGCGATAGTGCTCAAAGAGAAGCTGGATCGCGGAGAGTGGGTGGCGATTGTCGGCGACCGCATTGCCGTGAAGCGCCAGCGGGGTAGCGACTGGCGAGTGGTCTGGAGCCCGTTTATGGGTCAACTCGCCCCTTTCCCGCAGGGTCCGTTTATCCTCGCATCCATTTTGCGCTGCCCCGTAGTGCTTATTTTCGCCATCCAGCAACAGAACAAACTGCATATACACTGCGAACCCTTTGCCGATCCACTGCTACTGCCTCGTCCGCAACGCCAGGCAGCACTGCAAGACGCGGTCAACCGCTATGCCGCCCGGCTTGAACACTACGCGCTGCTCTCGCCACTGGATTGGTTCAACTTTTTCGATTTCTGGCAGTTGCCAGATGCAGTCACCGATAAGGAGTAAAGGTGCTTAACGATCCCCGTTTTACAGCCGAAGTAGAGCTAACCATTGCGTTTCATGACGTCGATATGATGGGCGTGGTGTGGCACGGCAACTACTTCCGCTATTTTGAGATTGCCCGCGAAGCCCTCCTGAATCAGTTCAATTACGGCTATCGCCAGATGAAAGAATCAGGCTATGTCTGGCCGGTGGTTGACACCCGGGTGAAATATCGCGATGTGTTGACCTTCGAACAGCGTATCCGCGTTCGGGCAACGCTTGAAGAGTATGAAAACCGCCTGCGGATCGCCTATCAAATTTTTGATGCGGCAACAGGTAAACGCACCACCACTGGCTACACCATCCAGGTTGCCGTCGAGGAGAAAAGCCGCGAGCTGTGCTTTATCAGTCCGCCGGTTCTGTTTGAATGCATAGGAGTTACGCCATGAAGTACTGGCCCCTGCTTATGTTATTGCTCAGCCCATGGGTTAACGCCGTCACGCTTGATGAACTCCAGCAACGTTTCACCGAACAGCCGGTCATCCGCGCCCATTTTGCCCAGACGCGAGTAATAAAAGATCTACCGCAGCCGCTACGCTCTCAGGGTGAAATGCTGATTGCCCGCGATAAAGGTCTGCTTTGGGATCAAAAAGCGCCGTTTCCGATGATGCTGATGCTGGATGACTCCCGCATGGTGCAGGTCGTCAATAATCAGCCTGCGCAGGTGATTACCGCCGAAAATAATCCGCAAATGTTCCAGTTTAATCACCTGTTGCGCGCGCTGTTTCAGGCCGATCGTCACGTACTGGAGCAAAACTTCCGTATCGAGTTTCATGACAAGGGCGAAGGGCGCTGGACGCTTAGCCTGACGCCTGTCACTACGCCGCTGGATAAGATCTTCGCGTCGATCGACCTCGCCGGACAGACCTATCTTGAGTCGATCCAGCTTAACGATAAACAGGGCGATCGTACCGATATTGCCCTTTCCCAACACCGACTGACGCCAGCTACGCTTACCGATGACGAACGCCAACGCTTTGCCGCACACTAACGCCCGTCGCGCGATGCTGCTGTGGGTCTGCGCCTGCCTTGCGATGCTGGGTATCCTGCTCATGCTCATCCCACAGGCCAGAATGAATAGCAGCGTGCTGGCAATGCTGCCCAAACAGGCGATGGGGGCCATTCCGCCGGCGCTCAACGATGGCTTTATGCAGCGCCTGGACAGGCAGCTTGTCTGGCTGGTCAGCCCCGGTAAAACCGCCAACCCGGCGGTGGCTCAGGCATGGTATGCACAACTCAGTAAAACGCCAGAACTGGTTGACGTAAAAGGGCCAATGGATGCCGTCAGTCAGCAGGCATGGGGCACTTTTTTCTGGCAGCATCGCAACGCACTGATTGATAGCGTCACACGCGAACGCCTGCAAAACGGCGGAGAAAAACAGGCGCAATGGATCCTGTCACAGCTTTACTCAGGGTTTTCCGGTGTCAGTGGTAAGGAGTTGCAAAACGATCCGCTGATGCTGATGCGCGGACAGCAAATGGCGATGGCGCAAAATAGCCAGCGCTTGCGGTTAATGGGCGGCTGGCTGGTTACCCAGGACGATGACGGCAATTACTGGTATTTGCTGCACGGCGAACTGACGGGCAACTCTTTCGATATGCAGCAAACCCATCAGTTGGTTAACCGTCTCGCCGCGCTGGAACAAACGCTCACGGCGCAGTATCCGCAGGCCCGCCTGCTATCGCGCGGGACGATGTTCTATAGCGATTACGCCAGCCAACAGGCAAAGCGCGATATCTCAACGCTTGGCGTGGCGACAATCCTGGGGGTGATTCTGCTGATTGTCGCTACCTTCCGCTCAGTGCTGCCGCTTTTGCTGTGCCTTGTTTCTATAGCCATCGGCGCGCTTGCCGGTACAGTCGCCACCTTGCTGCTTTTCGGCGAACTTCATCTGATGACGCTGGTCATGAGCATGAGCATTATCGGTATCTCTGCAGATTACACGCTCTACTATCTGACAGAACGGATGGTACATGGCGAGCACGCCACACCGTGGCAAAGCCTGACAAAGGTACGCAAAACGCTGCTGCTTGCGCTGCTCACCACTGTGGCCGCTTACCTTATCATGATGCTTGCCCCCTTCCCCGGCATTCGCCAGATGGCCGTATTCGCCGCCTGCGGCCTCAGTGCCGCCTGTCTGACGGTTATCTTCTGGCACCCGTGGCTCTGTCGTGGGCTGCCGGTACGTCCCGTACCGGCAATGGCACTTATGTTGCGCTGGCTGGCTGCCTGGCGACGCAACAAGGCCCTCTGCATTGGACTCCCCACGGCACTCGCGCTCTTCTCGCTGGCGGGGCTTTCCCGCCTGCATGTTGATGACGATATCGCACAACTACAAGCGCTACCGCAGTCTATTCTGGCGCAGGAAAAAGCCATCACCCGCCTGACCGGACAGAGCGTCGATCAAAAGTGGTTTGTGGTGTATGGCGATACCCCGGAAGAGACGCTGACCCGCATGGAGAATTTTATCCCGGCCCTTGAACAATCGCGCCGCGAAGGGAAGTTAGGCGGCTGGCGCACGGTTCCACTCAATTCGATGGCCCGCCAGCAGCAAGACCTTTTGCTCTTACAGCAGGCGGTACCGACAGTGAAGAAGACACTGCAGAGCGCCGGGCTAACCAACATCGATCCCGATCTGAGCCCAATGACCGTCTCCGTGGACGCATGGCTTGCCAGCCCGGCCAGTGAAGGCTGGCGTCTGATGTGGCTGACGATGCCAGGCGGCGCAAGCGGTGTGCTGATTCCGGTTAGCGACGTTAAAGAAAGCGCTGCGCTGAGTGCGCTGGCTCAAAAACAATCGGGCATAGCCTGGGTGGACCGAAAACAGACGTTCGATTCACTCTTTGCGCTGTATCGCGGTGTTCTGACCAGCCTCCTGGCGGTGGCGCTGGCGGTGATTGCTTGCGGTGCGATGGCACGCCTGGGCTGGCGTAAGGGGCTTATCAGCATGGTACCCTCGGTGTTATCACTGAGCTGCGGGCTGGCGGTGCTCTCCTTGAGCGGTCATTCGGTGAATTTGTTCTCACTACTGGCGTTGGTGTTAGTACTGGGTATCGGCATCAATTACACGCTGTTTTTCAGCAACCCACAGGGAACACCCCTGACGTCGCTGCTGGCTATCACGCTTGCGATGCTCACCACCCTGATGACACTGGGCATGTTGGTCTTTAGCGCCACCCAGGCAATCAGCAGCTTCGGCATTGTCCTTATCAGCGGTATTTTTACCGCATACCTGCTTTCCCCGCTGGCGATGCCCAATAAAAAAAGAGAAAAAAGATGACGATACGAAATTTCTGGCAGGCCTGCGCCCTTGGCGCAACACTCCTGCTGGCAGGCTGTAGCCACTCAACGAAACAGGATGAAAACGGTCGCCCTCAGGCCTGGCTGGAACCCGGCGCTCGCGTCACACTTCCCGCCCCCGGCATTACACCTGCGGTGAGTTCACAGCAATTGCTTACCGGTACCTTTAACGGGCAAACGCAGTCGCTGATGGTGATGCTCAACGCGGATGAGAAAAAAGTCACCTTAGCCGGGCTGTCATCTGTCGGTATCCGACTGTTCCTGGCCACCTATGACGACAAAGGGCTGCATACCGAACAGTCGATCATCGTGCCGCAGCTCCCACCCGCCAGCCAGGTGCTGGCAGATGTGATGCTCAGCCACTGGCCGCTTTCAGCCTGGCAGCCGCAGTTGCCGAAGGGCTGGACGCTGCGCGATATCGGCAACAAGCGCGAGCTACGCAATGCGCGTGGCAAGCTGATCACTGAGATCATCTATTTGCAGCGCAAAGGCAAACGCGAGCCGATTAGCATTGAGCAGCATGTTTTCAAATACCACATCACCATTCAATATTTGGGTGACTGATATGATTTATATTTCTGCCGTTGGCATCATTAATGCGCTCGGAAAAACGTCGGCCGAGGTTGCAGACAATCTGGTGCGCGGCGTTTCACCAGGGATGCACCCACGCAAGGACTGGCTAGTGAACCAGCCAGATGCCGTACTGGCAGGTGTGGATGGCGAGTTGCCCGCAATACCCGATGCTTTTTCTGCCCACCGTACGCGCAATAACCAACTTTTATTGGCCGCGCTGGCACAAATCCAACCGAAGGTGGAAGACGCCATCGCCCAATATGGACGAGAACGCGTTGGGGTGGTGTTGGGTACCAGCACCTCCGGGCTGAATGAAGGGGACGAGCATGTTAATTTACGTCTCAACAACGAACCCAGCCTGCACTGGCAATATCCGCAGCAGGAGCTTGGTGACCCCTCGCGTTTTCTCAGCCGCTGGCTGGCACTGGAAGGCCCGGCGTATACGTTGTCTACCGCCTGCTCTTCCAGCGCCCGTGCCATTATCAGCGGTCGCCGCCTGATCGAGGCCGGACTGGCAGATGCCGTTATCGTCGGCGGTTCAGATACACTGAGCCGCATGCCGGTCAACGGTTTCAATAGTCTGGAGGCGTTATCGCCCACACGTTGTCTTCCTTTCGCGCGCGACCGCAGCGGCATTACCATCGGTGAAGGCGCGGCGCTGATGCTGCTCACCCGAGAACCACAGCCTGTCGCGCTGCTTGGCGTTGGCGAGTCGAGTGACGCCTGGCATATCTCCGCGCCGCATCCTGAAGGTGAAGGGGCTATCCGCGCCATTAAGCAGGCGCTGGCAGATGCAGGAATACAACCGGACGAGGTCGGCTACATCAATTTGCACGGCACGGCGACCACACTCAACGATCAGATAGAGTCGAAAGTTATTCACGATCTGTTTGGCGAAAGCGTACCTTGCAGCTCCACCAAACATTTAACCGGACACACGCTGGGGGCCGCAGGCATTATCGAAGCCGCCATCAGCATGCTTATCCTGCAGTTGAACCTTCCGCTGCCGCCGCAGGATTTTTCCCTCTCGCCTATTGATCCGGCGCTGCCCGCCTGTGGCATTTTACGCCAGCCTCAACCGCTGACGCGCCCGGTGATTTTGTCTAATTCGTTCGCCTTTGGCGGTAATAACGCCAGTATTCTGCTGGGGAGGATCGTATGAGCCCTTATCTCCCCCCTTCAGAGTACCTGCCACACGATGCGCCGATGATGCTGCTCGAAGAGGTTATCGATGTCACCGACAGTTCGACGCATTGCCGGGTGAGCGTTACAGATGACAGCGTACTGGCCCCCTTTATTGATGCGCAGGGTAATCTGCCAGGCTGGTTCGCACTGGAACTGATGGCGCAAACTGTTGGCGTCTGGTCTGGCTGGCATCGTCGGCAAAATGGTCAGCAGGCCATCACGCTGGGAATGATGCTGGGCGCCCGCGAATTTATCTGCGCCAGGGGGATTCTTCCCGCCGGAGCGACACTGGACATTGATGTTAAGTTGCTGATGCAGGACGAACGTTTCGCCAGTTTTGATTGCGCCATTTTCGTAGGTGATGAGCGCGTGGCCACCGGTCGCGTCAATACCTTCCAGCCTACGCCAGAAGAATTAACTTCGCTTTTTAATCAGGGAGATACACCATGATTCGTTCCGTTCTGGTTACTGGAGCCAGTAAAGGTATTGGGCGAGCGATTGCCTGCCAGCTTGCCGCTGATGGTTTTGTTATCGGCGTGCATTATCACCGGGATGAGACGGGAGCAAAAGAGACACTGGCAGCGATTGAAAACGCGGACGGACAGGGACGCTTGCTCTGTTTTGACGTCGGCGATCGCCAGCAATCCAGAGACATTATTGAGGACGATATTGCCCGTCATGGCGCGTGGTACGGCATTGTGAGCAACGCGGGTATCGCCCGTGATGGGGCATTTCCGGCGCTAAGCGAAGAAGACTGGGACAGTGTTATCCACACTAACCTCGACAGTTTTTATAACGTCATTCACCCCTGCATTATGCCGATGATTGGCCTACGCAAAGGGGGGCGAATTATTACTCTGTCGTCGGTTTCTGGCGTGATGGGCAATCGGGGACAGGTGAATTACAGCGCCGCAAAGGCAGGCATTATCGGGGCGACAAAAGCTCTGGCGATTGAGCTGGCAAAGCGAAAAATCACCGTGAACTGTATCGCGCCGGGGCTGATCGATACCGGCATGATTGAAATGGAAGAAGCGGCGCTGAACGAAGCGATGGCTATGATCCCCATGAAACGTATGGGCCAGGCGGCAGAAGTTGCCGGACTGGCCAGCTATTTGATGTCAGATATTGCGGGTTATGTGACCCGCCAGGTTATTTCCATCAATGGAGGAATGTTATGACACGTCGCGTTGTGATTACGGGCATGGGCGGCGTGACTGCCTTCGGCGAGAACTGGGAGAGTGTTTCAAAACGTCTGCTGACCAATGAAAATGCGGTGCGCAAAATGCCGGAGTGGCAAGTTTACGACGGGCTGCATACGCTGCTGGGCGCTCCGATTGATGACTTTACGCTACCGGAACACTATACGCGCAAGCGTATCCGCGCCATGGGCCGCGTCTCGCTATTTTCCACCCGAGCCACGGAGCTGGCGCTGGAGCAGGCGGGATTGATTGATGATCCGGTGCTGACCAACGGTCAGACAGGCATTGCCTACGGGTCGTCAACCGGCAGTACGGGGCCGGTAAGTGAATTCGCCACCATGCTGACGGAAAAACACACCAACAACATCACTGGCACCACCTATGTACAGATGATGCCGCACACCACCGCTGTTAATACGGGCCTGTTTTTCGGTCTGCGTGGTCGCGTGATTCCCACCTCCAGCGCCTGCACCTCTGGCAGCCAGGCCATTGGTTATGCCTGGGAAGCCATTCGCCATGGTTATCAGACGGTGATGGTGGCTGGTGGTGCAGAAGAACTCTGCCCTTCAGAAGCGGCTGTCTTTGATACGTTATTCGCCACCAGCCAACGCAACGACGCACCAAAAACCACACCATCGCCGTTCGACCAACAGCGCGACGGCCTGGTGATCGGTGAAGGCGCGGGTACCCTGATCCTTGAAGAACTTGAACACGCCAAAGCCCGTGGCGCCACGATTTACGGTGAAATAGTGGGCTTTGCCACCAACTGCGATGCGGCGCATATCACGCAGCCCCAGAAAGAAACCATGCAAATTTGCATGGAACAGGCGCTGAATATTGCCGGATTAAGCCCGCTGGATATGGGATACATTTCCGCTCACGGCACCGCCACAGACAGGGGTGATCTTGCTGAAAGTCAGGCAACCGCGGCCATTTTCGGCGAAAACGTCCCTATTTCTTCGTTAAAAAGCTATTTTGGTCATACTCTGGGTGCCTGTGGCGCACTGGAAGCCTGGATGAGTTTGCAGATGATGCGGGAAGGCTGGTTTGCTCCCACGATCAACCTGCAACAACCGGATGAGCGCTGCGGTGCGCTGGATTACATCATGGGCGAAGCACGCCGCATCGACTGCGAATATCTGCAAAGCAACAACTTTGCATTCGGCGGGATCAACACATCCATCATCATCAAGCGCTGGGCCTGATAATGCTGCGCGTGGGCATGGGGAAAGTGTCGGTGCTTAGTGAAATGGCGCCTCCGGCACTGTGTCAACAGGTGCCGGAGAGGTCTCACCGTGCCTCCTGGCTTGCAGGGCGCGTACTGCTCAGCACCCTGCTCTCCCCGGCCTGCGTCCCGGCTATCGTTTATGGACCCAATGGCAAGCCGTACTTCGAAGAAAACATTCCGCTATGGTTTAACATCAGCCATAGCGGCGATGACATTGCGATAGTGGTTAGCGATGAGGGGGAAGTCGGCTGCGACCTTGAAGTCATACGTCCCAAAAATAACGTGCAGCGGATTGCCCATGCGATGTTCACTCAAGCGGAACAGCAGCAGCTTGCCTCTGCGGATGAAGCGCAGCAGTCCTGCATATTCTGGCGAATCTGGACGCGCAAAGAAGCCATCTTAAAACAGTGTGGCAGCAGCGTCTGGCAAATGAACACTCTGGACAGCCATGAAGGGCTTTTTATTAGCCAGTTTTGTCTGGCAGATTCACTTGTTCTGGCCGTTTGCACCGCCCACGCGCACCAACTCACCCCTCGCGATTTCTCCTTTCCGGGCTGTGACGCGCTTCTTCCGACAGATAAGATCATCCGTCTCCAGTAATCGCTGGGTCTTCAAGATTTATTCCGTAGACGGGGCAACAGAACGCTCAGCGGCCCGTTCGTTACGCTGATTTCGACAGATGAGTGCCAGTTTTGACCGTACGTTTAAAAGCCCCGCCTCACCTGGCGGGGCGACATTGTGGCTGTTAGCGTTAGCGGAACACGGAAATGGCTTCTGCCAGGCGTGTCACCTGACTGTTCAACCGATCTGACGCTTCTGCGCCCTCCTGAACACGGTCGGCATTTTGGTGGGTGAGTTTATCGAGCTCTTCTACCGCCAGACTCATTTGGCTTATTGCCGACGCCTGTTCAGACGTCGCCTGACTGATATGCTCTATCAACTGAGTGACATGTTTAACCTTGCCGACAATCTCCTGCATTGCTTTCCCGGCGTCATCGGCCAATTGACTACCGGAGCGAACCTGCGTCACGCTGGACTCGATTAGCGCTTTGATTTCGCTGGCTGCGCTGGCGCTACGCTGGGCAAGAATGCGCACTTCACCGGCCACCACGGCAAAACCTTTTCCCTGTTCACCCGCTCGTGCGGCTTCCACTGCGGCATTCAGTGCGAGGATGTTGGTCTGGAAGGCAATACTGTCGATAATACTGGTAATACTGGCGATTTGATCTGAGCTGGAGCCAATATTGCCCATCATCTCAATCATGCCGCTCATCACTTTACCGCCCTGCTCAGCCGCTTCACGCGCACCCTTTGATAAGGCACTGGCTTCGGCGGCGGTAAGGGTATTGCTTTTTACTGTGGCCGCCAGCTCATTCATTGTCGCAGCAGTTTGCTGCACATTCGCCGCCGCCTGATCCGTCTGGCGGCTCAGGCTATCGTTTCCTTTACATAAGGCATCCGCTGCATTCAGCACGCTCACGGCCTGACTACTGACATCGTTGATCAGCCATCGGAACATCAGCCCAAGTTGGCCGATGGCCCGCAGAGTAACGCCGACTTCGTCGATGCGTTTCGGTTGTTCAACCTGCTGCGTTTCCCCCGTCGCCACCTGCAGGGCCTGATGACACAAACGCTCGACGGGGCGCACAATTTGCATTTCCAGCCATGCCATCAATGCCAGAAGCAGGACGGCCATCGCCCCGGTAAACATGCCCATTTGTCCAGGCGCGAACTGACATAACATCCCGACGAGAATGCTCACTAAAAAGGTCGTCATTAACGCCGATCGAAGCCGCCAGCGTAATGGCATAGTCACAAACAACGAGCGCCAGCGCATAAATCCTTTGCGAATGATCAACCCCTTGAAAAGGCGCTTACTGTTTGCCCCACCCTCACGAAACTGACGATACAGCGTTTCTGCACTGGCGACTTCGTCGGCATCAGGCCTGGTGCGTACCGACATATATCCCTTCACATTACCTTTGCGGATGATCGGGATTGCGTTGGCGCGAACCCAATAATGATCGCCATTTTTGCAGCGGTTTTTTACCAGTCCGCTCCATGGTTCTCCCTGCTTCAGGGTAAACCACATATCTGCGAATGCGTGCGGCGGCATATCAGGATGACGAACCAGATTATGCGGTTGCCCCTCAAGTTCACTGAGCGAAAAACCAGACACCTCAATAAAGGCATCATTAGCGTAATTAATATAACTCTCAGGATCTGTTGTAGACATTAACGTCGCATCATTATCAAAAATGCGTTCTTGCTGTGTTACAGGGTGATTCTCACGCATAGAATGTATTCCCCATAAAGCTTAAGAGAGTTTAATTTATATTGAAGGCCTGTCGTTATGTTGAAAGAATCGAGATAAACGCAATAAAATTATGCTATTGAAATAAAATAGCCATTATTCTCAGCATAGTTCACAAACAGATTTTATCACTACAAAACGCCACTTCTATAATCTACGACAATTATTTTCATTTAAAAAAACTAAGCTTGCTTATCATTCTTCTGTCAGTAAATGCCACTTTCCTGAGGAAAAGAAAATTAAACACAAACCCTAAAGCAAATTATTAACGCTATTTTTAATTAATATTTTAGAGAGACTGAATTATATTTTTAAGTACGCTTCAATTAACGGTGGGTTATTTTGGTTAAGTATGGGAGCTATTGCTCCCATACTTATAAGGCAGGCAGCGAGATAAACCAGAATTATCCGGCATGGTCCTCATGAGAAGACTCGCTATTGGCTTGATTTATAATAGCTTTAGCCATCCACTGTACGTTATCAATGACTTGTTGATTGTCCATGCCCCAGATATCTTTCATCACCAGAAAGACTTCCGAACCGTACAATAACGAAAAGGCGGCAATAACTTTGCGATACATCTCGGGGGAATATTTGTCCTTCACCGGTTCCATTACGCGAGCGAGCGTCGCTTTACGATTACCACGGACCAGCTTTTTTTCCATTTTATCCGGGGAGTGACGCTCAAGCGCCCATTGCTGTAATGAAACAAGCAGCGCGGCGCGCAAGGCACCTTCATGGCGAAACATTTCCGGGAACGCGAAATCAAACAACTCGGCAATACGTTCACCGACTTTATCATCACTTTTGGGCTTCCATTCCCGAATAGTTTCCAGACTCGCGCCAACGGCAGCAGCAATAAGATCGCTTTGGGTGGGGAAGTAACGATAAGCCGTTGCCCGTGAAACACCCGCTTCGGTGGCTAGCTTTGAAATGGAGGGGATCTCCCCTTTTTCAAACAAAAATAACGCCTTATTCATTAGCAAATCATACGTTTTCTTGCGTGTTACAGATGGCTCCAAAGCTTCCTCTCCATACATCATGACTTTCCCAACCACACCCGTTGTAACACAAACATAGCAAATCAACACTCGCCCATCCAGGCGGTGCGAAATGCAAAATCATGATCGGCTAAGAAATTAATTACCTTAAAAAACATGTGGTTAATTTTAACATCAAAAATTATTTGAGACAACCGTCTCATTTATGCTAGTTTTTTTGAGACGGTCGTCTCAATCACTGCTACATTTTTTGAGACGGCAGTCTCAATCGTTGTCACACCAAATGCATTTCACTCTTCCGAATCTGAAATACTCGTTCGTTACAAAAGTGAGTTTAGTTAAGGAGAACACGTGAGCAAAGACAATGGCTACATATACGTCGTAACAACTCTTGACACGAAAAGCACGGAAGCTTTTTACGTTAAGTCGTTAATAAAAAAAACAGGCGCCGATGCCCTCATCGTTGACCTGACGACAGTAGCTGATAGCTCCGCAAGACGTGCGGATATTTCAGCAACTACCGTGGCCCGCTTTCACCCTGAGGGAGAAAGTGCTGTCTTTTGTGGTGACAGAGGAAAAGCGATCACCGCAATGTCTCTCGCCTTTGAACTGTTCTTAAAAAGCCGTGAAGATGTGCTTGGGATAATCGGCTTAGGGGGGTCTGGCAATACCGCGTTAATTACGCCAGCTATGCAGGCTCTGCCGATTGGTATTCCCAAACTGATGGTGTCAACCATGGCATCCGGAGACGTGTCCGGTTATATCGGCGCCAGCGATATCGCCATTATGAACTCCGTCACCGATATTTCAGGCTTAAACCGAATATCCCGCAAAGTTTTAAAAAGCGCAGCTAATCAGATTGCCGGTGCGGTGGTGTTCTATCAGGACGACAACGAAGCCGTCACGGATAAACCCGCCATTGGTCTGACGATGTTCGGCGTCACCACGCCCTGCGTACAGCAAATCACACAAAAATTAGAAAACGATTATGACTGTCTGGTTTTCCATGCCACCGGTAGCGGGGGTAAAGCAATGGAAAAGCTGGCAGATAACCACTTATTACACAGCGTACTGGATATCAGCACCACCGAAGTATGCGACTTCTTATTTGGCGGCGTTCTGGCCTGTAGTGATGACCGCTTCGGCGCGATCGCCCGCTCTAAAATCCCGTATATCGGCTCTTGCGGGGCACTTGATATGGTTAATTTTGGGTCCCGATCTTCGGTACCCGAGCACTATCGGGGTCGTCGGCTTTATCAGCACAACCCACAAGTAACATTGATGCGCACAACACCAGAGGAAAACGGCAAGATGGGGACGTGGATTGCCGAGCGTTTAAATCGATGTGAGGGAGAAGTCAGATTTGCTATCCCCATGGGCGGTTTTTCTGCCCTGGACAATGTTGGTGGGGATTTCTGGGATCCAGAAGCAGATCGGGCTTTTCTCGATGCGTTTAAGGCAACATTTATCGAAACGCCGCACCGTAAACTGATCGTCAGCTCACACCACATCAATTCTGCCGAATTTAATCAGCTACTTATAAATTTACATAAAGAATTAATTCACTAAAGACGGAATTAAAGCCATGAAACATACGCGTGAAGGATTATTGCAAAAATTTCATCAGATGATTGCCCGGGGGGAACCCATCATCGGCGGCGGAGCGGGCACAGGTTTGTCGGCAAAATGCGAAGAGGCCGGGGGCATCGATCTGATTGTTATCTATAACTCTGGACGTTACCGCATGGCGGGCCGTGGTTCATTAGCCGGTCTGCTGGCTTACGGCAACGCCAATGAAATTGTTATGGATATGGCAAAAGAAGTGCTGCCGGTCACCAAGAAAACGCCTGTCCTGGCGGGTGTAAACGGTACCGATCCCTTCTGCCAGTTTGATAAGTTTCTGGATGATATTAAAGCGATTGGCTTTGCAGGCGTACAAAACTTCCCAACCGTGGGACTGATCGACGGTAATTTCCGGGCCAATCTTGAGGAGACCGGAATGGGATACGCGTTAGAAGTGGATATGATTCGTCTGGCGCATGAAAAAGGCCTGTTCACGACACCTTATGTCTTTAGCCGCGATGATGCCATTGCGATGACCGAAGCTGGTGCAGACATTATTGTGCCGCATATGGGGTTAACCACCGGGGGGAATATCGGCGCGGAAACGGCTCTCACCCTGAAAGACTGCGTGCCATTAATTAATGACTGGGCGAAAGCGGCAAAAGCAGTGCGTCCGGATGTTATCGTCCTGTGTCACGGCGGCCCCATTGCGACACCAGAAGATGCGAAATTCATTTTAGAGAACTGCCCGGAATGTAACGGCTTCTATGGCGCCAGCTCTATGGAGCGCCTGCCGACTGAAATAGCATTAACTGAGACCACAAGGCAATTTAAAGCAATAAGAAACTGATCGGGAGCACGTGTAGCCTGATAATCGATCCACCTTTTACCGGGGTTTGTATATGCACCCCGGTTTTTTATTGCCTGTTATTTCCACGGCCCGACATCACGCTACATTCAATTGACCATGTTTCTCATGCACCGGCGACAGCAGGCTTGCCAGAATAAACACCGGGTAATATCACGTCAGGAAGCGGGAGGTGTAAGAGGCTGAATCTCCTTATTGTTAACCCAGCCGCGAATCGTTTTCCCTGTTCCACTAATAAACTCAATTTGCGTCCAGCCCGCTTGCGACCGCATAGTCAGGTTGCGTATCAAAAGGGAAATAGACGGAGCAGGCAAGATAGCGGAAGACAGTAAAACAGAAAGAGATTCAAGGATTAGCTGCGCTTGAGCAAACTGAAAGTGTAATTGCAACTTATGGAGCGGGTGAAGGGAATCGAACCCTCTCGTCTAACCATATGAATTGTGAATCAAAATAAGAAATCGCGGTACTTATCCCGGTAGTTGGTAGCGGTAGATTACAAGGTAATTACCATGCCAATCAAGAAGACTTCTTACCTTTATGCAAACAAGGATGGGATATTCATTTTTCAAATCTATGTCCCGGTGTATATGCGCCACTTGTGGGGCGGGCGACGTTCGCTCAAGAAATCGACAGGCACGCGGGACATCATGCAAGCGCGTATTTTCCGTGACCAATATCTATTAGAGTTTCGTAAGCTACAGCTAATGATGAAACCGGATAACCCCATTAACCGGATTCATTCTGCTATTTCAGATCTTCACTTACTGGCGGGAATATCCAGCGACATTACCGCGCCCGCAACAATTCCGGCAGAACGAGGAAAACCAGCATCACCCAAATTGACAGACGTCAGTAAAGAATATGCGGAGCAATATAAAGCTCGACGCTCTTATTCTACGTTGAGCAAATCAGTTCGCGCTGTATCGGCATTCACTAATTCAATCAAGCGCCCAACCATTACTATAAACGGAATCGGGCGGCGTCTCGTCTCTGACTTTCTGGAAGCGAATCAAGATAAGTTTTCCCGCCAGACGCTACAAAACTGGCTAACCTGCTTAGGAACGCTGTATGACTTCGCCCGGCGTAAATATGACAATATCGCCCCGGATAATCCCTTTCACGGCCACAATCTGGAAGCCCGTCAGACGAATGAAAGTTATCAACCCTTTGAACCGCACCAGCTAAAGGCATTAATAAAAGAGGCAGGTAGCGAGATACAGGACGTAATCATAATCGGCTTGTATTCCGGTATGCGTCTCGACGAAATCGCCAGCATCAAACGAGATGAGATTGTCACAGTTGAAGGGATACGGTGCTTCTACGTCAGCAAATCTAAAACTAAAGCGGGTGTAAGGCACGTCCCTATTCACTCGCTGTTAATCGGCATTGTTGATAAATACCTTTCGCAGAACAACGGAGAATTCCTGCTGCCCCAATCGAACAAGATTAGACGCGCCGATGGTAAGCGTGGCCCGTGGTACTCGCAGGCATTCACACGGCTACGCCGTCATGTGC
The DNA here is from genome assembly GCF_040578655.1 of Phytobacter sp. RSE-02. NCBI lineage: Bacteria > Pseudomonadati > Pseudomonadota > Gammaproteobacteria > Enterobacterales > Enterobacteriaceae > Phytobacter > Phytobacter sp. RSE-02. Next base: position 25,263 of record NZ_JBEULY010000013.1, read on the forward strand.
TGCCAACGGCCACAGATCGCCAATGCTTCCACTCTCTGCGTGGTCACTTTATCACTTGTTTAGACAGAGCAGGAGTACCAGAACAGCGCATAGGAGCCATTACAGGACACACTGAACAAAAAGCCAAAACGGAAGCATTCAGGACGTACTCGCGCGGTGCGGGAATGAAGGAGTTATCAGAGTATGTCGAATTGGTAGGATATGATATTTAAAATAAACAAAAAAAGGTGCCTTAAGGCACCTTTAATCGGCATCAGAGAGCACCATCTGCTTTCTGAATAAATTCATCAATTTGCTTCCATATGAATCGCATTTGAGCTTTATCGAACTTCTGGGACTTGTCGCCAAAAATATCACAATGGTCGAGCATAAATTTCATATCAGCATAAGGATGCTCACCTTCAACCTCATGAAATTTAATAATTATTAACGGGTCATTATCACCGTCAATTAACCTTGCATGAAAAAGACCGATATAATAGGGACTAATCGCACCACGATCATTGATGCTGGAATCTTTTATCAGGCCGAAAGCACGATCCTCTTTGGTCTGGTATACTTCAATGTAACCACGATCTTTCCAGAGAGTCATAAGGGCAACAATTTCTGTTGCCCATTCTGTCGGATCATATCCGAATTGCTTGCTGATCACTGAGAAAAGGCTGTTAACCTTTACATCAGATATGTAAGTTCTCTCTAGAGGTTGCTGCAAAGCGCTCATTGGTTTCCTTGAAAAAGTCGATCAGCGCTTGTTCTTGTTCTTTTGGTGCTCCAGAAAAGGACTTACTGCTCACCTTGTCTGAAAGTGCAACAAGGGAAGCGACGAAGTTTTTCTTGTCACGTTCAAGGATCATATTCGCCTCCATTGGTTGATAGAAATGCCGAACACACGCTCAACAATTATTTTATGCTCAGCCTACGCAATCTACGTCAATCCGTCAAGAATTGTTTTAAATATAGGCAAGTAACAAGGCAGCCACAACAACGCATAACATAATGAAAATAAAAGAAATAATCTCACCACTCATGTTATTTTGGATAAGTAACGCCCAATCCCTTGTATTGTCGGCGGTAGGCAGGTAGCATGACGAGCATGCTACCTCGTGAGAGCCCGCACAAATTCCCTACATAACAACCACCTTCCGCCGCATTGGCCGAACGATGAACCACAGCTCGCACACGCCCAGTTCGATGACAGTGATCCAGCACAGCAGACGCAAGGCGCAACGGCTTACCCGTTATAGCACAGCGGCGGTATTGATAATTCCAAAGGAAGACACGAACAGCAGCCACATCAGCGCGGCGCAGTTCCAGCCTGCCGGGGCTATTCAGCACAATGTTATAAACATCCTCAAAAGCATCAGCGTATTTAACCCGGTCAGCCAGAGACATATTGCCAAGAAGCTCAAGATAACCGCGCAGTGCTTTTCTCAATTTCTGTTCAAGAGTCGCCATTATATATTTCTCCATGCAACCAGCGCTCTAAATCCTCGCCATCACGGTCAGCACGCTTGCAGGCTTCAAACTCTTCCCGCTGGCGCAGCTTAAGCAGTGCGCCGAGTTCAGACGCCATCGAATAGACCAGCTCATCACTGATACCGTTGCGGCGCACCAGTCCCAGCAGCTCACGAAACTTAGCTTCAAGCTCAGGCGTCCCGGCATCTGCCACCCATTGTTTCAGGTCAGCAAGTGCGCCCGTCATCGGCGGCGGGTCAATGTACCGCCACCGTAATTTAATCGTTGTTACCATTGCCCTTCTCCTCGTCATTAACTGGGTGGGTTTGCCGAAACCGCTCAACCGTCAGCCCCTCACGAGCTGCGGCCATCTCTTCCCGGCGTTCGCCTTCAAATTTCACAGCAGCATCTTTCCAGCAGAGTAAAAAGAAGATAGTCAGCACCTGCTTGCTGTTTCCCTCCAGCAGTTCACCAAGCCTCTGAGCAAGCAGACATGCACACCATGCAACGGCGTGTTCAGTCAGGGAACCAACAGAGGGGACAGGAGCACCAAGCAATGCCGCAAGCTGGCACATGATTCCATCAGCATCACCCGGTTGTAACCGTGGGACGGTCACGCGCTGCGCTTCGGCCAGCAGTTCGGCGTAACGCTGGCGGCGCGGGTCATCTTCGGCCAGCGGCTTAATCGGCTTTTCATCAGCCATTAATTACCTCTATGAAATTTAAGCAGCCCTTAATAAGTCGACTGGCGTTGATGGGTGGTGTATGCGTTTTGCAGCGAGGTAGGCCGCTCGTGCTGCCGCCTCAGTGGTGAACAAGCCGAGGTGATGGCGCACACCGCCAACGCGAATGTAAGCCTCCCACCTGCCAGAGCAGGAATGGCGGCTATATCCCTTCGCTTTGCGGTAGTTGTGCTGATTCTCCTGCGGTGTAACGGCGCGGAGGTTAATCAGTCGATTGTCATCACGTATGCCGTTGATGTGGTCGGTTTGCATCCCAACAGGGATACCACCATTAGCAATGATGAAGGCCACGCGATGCGCATAGAGCATGTGTGTCTTTCCGTCGATGCGGACAGACACGCGCCTATACCCGGCGCTGTCCGTTGCCGTGTCGGCCAGTTCCCCGGCGTTAACGTAAATCCGCTTATTGGTTCCAACCCGATCTACTGCATGGAACAGGCGGCCAGTCTCCGCATCGTACCGAAACAAAGAGCACAACAACTCCGGGGCATAAGCGTCAATATTCATGGCTCAGCCCCTGTTGCTACGCAGCTTGTCGAAAATTGATAACGCAGTCAGGGCGACGCAGCCCAATATTGAACAGGCGATATGAGTCCATAACCATCGCCATCTCGCGTTCGTCATCCCAAGTGCGATTGATGACGCTCTGCGCTTCTACCGTCAACAGTACGGAGGAAGGTTTAAACAGCGTTGCCCTGGTCAGTGCTTCTTCTGCGGTCACATCATAATCAGCGCCCAGCTCATGCCCGGTAATGGATTCCTGCGGGTAGCGGTTCAGCTCAATGATACGCACGCCAGCGACATAGCCAACACGACGCCATGCGTAATCGTTGCCACTATCCCGGCTATAGCGCACGTTCATCAGCTTCTTATGTTCCATCAGGATGCTGAACCAAGCCGGGTCGATAAGCAGTACCAGCTCCGCCACCGGAATATCTTTCTCAGTAAGGAACCGATTAACAGCGGCTTTAATAGCGTGAACCAGTTCGTTAGCCGCATCCTCTTCGCTCCCCTCTGTCAGGTCGAGCGAGACAACATTATCCGTCAGCGGGTTAAACGTTGGTTGCAGTGTCGGCGGCGGTACAAAGTCAGTCGCTTTGATTAGCTGTATGGTGTGCGCTTCGTCGTAGAACTTAGCGTGAGCAGTACCGATATTGCGGCTCAGCTCTGCGCGAAATGTGGGTGCTGTCCAATCGTCCTGATAGTCAATCGGGATACGAATGTACGATACAGTGTCAACCGAGATAATCAGCTTGTCCGACTTAACAGCGGTTGGTTGCAGTGACTCACCACGCGAGCGGCCTTTCACTTCCAGATCTCCGCTCAGGCGGTCTACACGATACTGATTGCTGTTTTTCAGCGGCTTGTATGTGCTCAGCCCTTCGGCCAGAAATACAGATTTGGCTTCAAGACGCGTCTGAACATCACGGTCATAAGCTTCAATGTGAATATCGTTGTCGGATTCCACACCGCCATAATGGGGGCGGAACTGGTCAGGCGAATAAATGTTATCGGCCATATGTAAAACTCCTACGTAGGTTGTGCCAGTGGATTCACTGACGAGATAAGCCCGGCCATCGTCATACGTAATCCTCCCGCCGTGGCAGGATTCAAAGCGATGGGAAATAAGGGTTAAAACGAACTATCGATATTTAGTCTCGGAGTACCCGAAACTGGCTTTGCGAGGCCAGAGCTGGCGCGGTTCTCAGGGGTTAGTGCGCGTGAAGTAAGGCGAACGTATTACCTTGCATTAGTGCGCACTCATATGCGCCATGTTCACCACCTTACGCACAGAGGTTTCAGATACGCCAACCTTGCTGGCGATGTAACTGTTCTTCTGGCCTTTTGCAGATCGATCGATAATCTCAGCGCGTATCGCCTCAGTGATCACCTTGCGGGGTCTGGCTCGGTTCTTCTCGTGCCGTTCACGTTCGCGCAGCCTTTCGGCCATCTTCGGCGGCAGCTCCGGGGACAGGCCACGGCTAACGCCAGAGGTGCGGGTGTCGGACGTGGCAGACCGTGCAACGATATAAACCGCTTCGTCTGGATTGAAAGCGTGCTGCACACGCTCAGGGTAAACGTGGTCATATCTACCCAGCGGCAAGGCAAAATCCGGGCGCACGTCAGCGACACGCTCCACGGCATGGAAATTACAGGTACTCATTACGAACCTCGATTAATAAAGGACAGGCTTTCAGATGCCGCGCAGAATGCGGCTTACGGGGACTCATGCGCATAGATTGGTATGGTAGTACCGGGTTGGTGTGCACTCAGTCTTGCAGGGCGCATTCCACCGTTGGGCGTTAGCGGCCAGCACGTTTGCCAGCGGAGCGCTGTGCAACCAGAGCGCGGTATTGCTGGTCGTACTGGCGATGGCCGGGGCCATACCCTGATTGTTGCGCCCACTGTGAAAGCTGGTCATACGCTGCGATAAACTCGGCATGAGACATACCGACAGGTTGCGCTGCGGGCTGACCGTATGGGTTCCCCTGCGACGGGACATAACCAGTGACAGAGCCAGCAGCCATACGCTCTTGCAGGTACTGAACCGCACGCGACATCTGCGCGGGGTCGCCAGACATGACCAGCCTTTCAAGGGTGGATTGAGTCCCGGCATCGAGAGTGCCAGCGTATTGCAGCATGGCGTCAAAGCTACCCTGCCCTAACTGGCTTTCAACTGACTGGTGGAATTGACCAATCAGGCTTTGCATCTCGGCGGTGTACTCGACAGTCGTCCCATCCATCAGGGGAATGGTATCCCCAACCTGAATAGTTACATCGGCGTTCTGGTCTTGTTGGTTCGCGATATTGCCATTGTTCCACTGCCCGCCATCGTTGCCGTTAACGGGCTGCGTTTTCAGGAAACCAGCATCAGCAGGGGCGGAGCTAAAGCGGGACGCGCCATTATCAGCCCCGGCAGGCGGGGCGGCATATGGTGATTGCGAAGCACCTGCGCCAGCGTCGGAAAGGTACGGGTTTTGTTGATTGTCAGCCATAGTTAGGCAACCTCTTTAACAAGAATGGATTTCTGCGCCAGTTCCAGCAGCAGCATGTGAACAGGAATGCAGCGCTCCGGGATGCGTTTCAGGCCGTGAATCATTTTGTTAACATCCTGACGGTCAACCTGATAGGCGCGGGCGATATCCACCTGACGCATGTCGAGAGTCGCGGAAATGAACTTCAATTGCTGCCCGGCTTCTACAGCGGTGCGCGGTTGCACCAAGACGATTGTCTTAGCGGCACTATCTAAAATATTCATGATAAATTCCTTAGGGATAGTTAACTGGTCAAAGCAGGCCACGGCTGCGGAGCCAGCGGCGTTCACCCACTGAGCCGCGTGGACGCTGGCGGCGTCCACGGGCGGTGGCTGGCTGTTCGGATGCAGCTTCGCCAGTCAAGTTCTGCGTCAGGATGCCCCAGTCACGCGACTGCATGGGGGCATAACCTTCTTGTTGTTCGTCCAGATTCGCATACCGGGCAGGATCAAATGCCGGGTTAATGATTTCGTTGTTGTCGCTCTCGTCCATCATGCGGCCTTATTTAACTTTGAGTTAATGGATTCCAGAATGTCGGGATAACTCCAGCGATTACGCAGGCAGCGCTGCGCATGGGCGATGGCTTCTACAGGCACCCCCAGCTTTTCGGCAATCTCGGCAGCAGGCCAGCCAAAGCGCTCTAACTTGTGGATTTCGTCAAGGTCGGCACTGAACAGGCGACGCACTGCTTTCACTTTCTCCGTCTTCGCTTTGACTGGTTTTGGTGCTGGGTGCGTATGGGCGTTCTGGAAGCGGGAATGCGTGATAGCTAACACAGTGGCCGGACGAATTAACATATCGCGGGCGATTGCATATTCAGTATCCCAGTGCCCCTTGCCGGGCTGATAGCGACGGCGGATAGTGTCGTATTCTTGCAGGGTGATATCAGCGTCATCCTTCCACTGGTCAGCGAGGTCGGCCACATATTGGCCTTTGATTACTAAGTCCACATCTACTAGGTCAAATCCGGTTGCAGCAACAATCTCGCTCAGGTTCAGCAGCTCGCGTTTGGCGAGTGTGTTAATACGCTGGATTTCGGTCAGCGTCAGCGGGGTCTTATTGGTGGTCGTCATATGTATAAACTCCATCAAATGAAATTTGGTCTTCAATTAGTGTGCGGATGAGGTCAAGGCTCGATGCTGTATGGACACCGCCGCCACGGCGGGCGTCGTCGTACAGAGCTTTGGCTTGGCGCTGGTACTTCTCAGGCAGGGTGGAAAACCACTGGCGGAATTGATGTGGCTGCAAAATCAATCTTCCTCTTCGTCAGGGAACACAGAATTGAAACTGGTGTCGGGCGCTTCGGCGGAACTTTGCTTAAGGAAGTTAACCGTGCTCGACAATTCAGCAGCCACCATCCGGGACTCGCCGGATGCATCGTCTTTCAGGCGACGAATGAGGGCATCTTGCAGAAGGCATTTAATCAACCAAGCATCACGTTGAAACTCAGCATCAGTTTTCATTGGTATCTCCATTGAGTTGCAGCAGGCCGAGCACCCGCAAATGTTGAACAGCCTCGCGATGCACAGGCTTCGGCAGAAACAGACGGCGCATCACAGCGGCGTAAATTTCATCAGCAGTCTTGCGCTCCGGGCGCGCCCGTCCGTCGAACACTTCCGACGCCAGCCGCCAAGTCGGCCACAGGCGGGAGCCGTCCGGGCGCTTCATCCTGTTCAGCACAGATGCCAAAACTTCCCACAGCTCACAGCCGTTCGTTACGCAGTAGTGCAACAGCGGCGTGCCAGCCCGGCGTAAAACGGCTTCCCGGTTCAGGGTCTGAATATGGCGTTCGGCCAGTCCGTCAAAGGAATACCCGTTCAGGGCATATGCCAGTTGTGCATTAATCAGGGCGTCTGAACGCCCCGCGCTATGCAGCGCGGTTTCATCAGGCATAAGGATTTCTCCAGAAAGGAACTTAAATAGGCGAGCTAAACCGCTCAGAGATAGCGGGAGATATAGCCCCAATTGCAATTTTCAGGGCGGTAGAAGTAAGCCAGCTCATCAGGCACACCGGACGGCACAGGGGCAGCATCGGCATCGTAAACAATTGGGTCGCCGTACAACGCCAGCTCAGACCATAGCAGGAAAGCGCGGGCTGGCTCACCATCGCGACCAGCGCGACCAACCATCTGAACGAGGTCGGCGATGTCTTCGGGTACATAAGTGACGATGACGTTACGCACGTCAGGGATATCAGCGCCGAGGCCAAATGCTTTGGTCGCCACCAGAACAGCGCCCGGCGTTGAGGCGAACCACTCAGCGTTAGCGTGCCGCTGGTCGCGGCTCAGTCGCTCAACGTCAGAATGATAAGGCCGTGCGCGGCCTCCCAGTTCAGCGAGATAGGCGTACAGCATCTTTATGCTGTCCACCATAATCAAAACTTTCTCATCCTCCGGCAGAGTATTAACCAGACCAACAGCAGCCCGGCGCTGAATTGCGCATTGCCGGACAGGAATCAACAGGATGTTCTCTCTTGAAACGTCAGCCCGAAAGGTGAGGAACCCGCCACGACAACCCAACTCTTTCATCAGGTTAGCCTCATGCCCTTTTGGCAGGGTCGCGGTGAATGCACACCGCTGCGCTTTAGGGAAAGCATTTTGCAGGGAGGGCGTCCCGAAATTCCCAATCGTCCACCGTGTGGACTTCATCAATGATAATTCTGTCCACGCCGTAAACCATCAGTGCAGCAAACACTTGGCTTGATGGCACAAGATGTTCTGGAGAAATGACAGCGACACGGAAAGCGCCAGCAGCAATTCCGGCCAGTTGCTGCGCGTTGCGGCGCTTCGGCAGCTTATCGCCAAAGGCCACGGCGTGAACGTCAATGTCGCGCAGGTGCTGGAGAAGCTGGCGCTTCAATGTGTTCGTTGGAACCACAACCACAGTCAGACCAACGCCAGCGCGAGATTCATAAAATAACGGATACGTAAACACTGCCGTTTTACCAAACCCGGTCGGAAGAACAGCAAGCACATCCCGACCATGACGGAAAACAGCTTCGGCCACGTCCATCTGCCCCGGTCGCCAGTCCAATTTTATCGAACCATCAGAATCAAGCGGCGGCAGTAAAGCAGAGGTTGCATAGCGGTCGCACTGTGTCAGCGCTTTAAATTCGTATGACTCAGTTGTCAGTGGCGGGACGGTCGGCGGCAACGTCGAACCACCTGCATCACAGTGCAGATTCTTCGTGTTGAAATTGTCATCAACGGACTTAGGTGCCCCGCACCATAATTGACGAAACGCAGGGCTGTCACCCAGTCGGTCGAAGTCATCACGGCGCATCGCTTCCAGTTTATTCATGCCACGATTGATGCGGCGGATGGTCTTCTCATCACAAATCAGGAATTCGCGGCAGGCTTTGAGAAAAGCATTCTGTCCAGTGGTCGATTCCGGAATGGAGTGTTCGCGCGGTTTAAGTGCAGCGTCATCGACACGAACGCCGGGGAAGTCTGGCGACAGTGGGTCAGCGTACCGGGCAGGTGCATCGGACAGCCATTGCTCAAGCTCGGCGCGTCGGCAGTGAATCGCGTCTCCGGGCTGGATAACCAGACGAGTATCAGCATCCGCTCGCTTACTGCGACCAATCCCGTTGAGCGCTTTCCACTCTTTGAAAAGCATCAATCGCCCGTCACCGTGATAGAGAAATTCCCCGGAACGCTCATCATAAGCGGCGCGTAAAACACCACCATCAACTTTCTTTAACTTGGCGTGAACAAGCCCGCGAGACAATAGTTCGTTGGGTGTTAGGTCAGCATCCTGCATTAAATCAGCGTCGGCAGCCAGCGTAAGCAGGCGGTTTAATGTTGTTGGCATATTAAAAATCTCCAAGAAATTAAGGTAAGTTTAGGTCGATATAAAAGGGGGCATTGGTGGCGGCAGCAGCACCAGCCGCAAAGCAACGGCGTAGTACCGTCTCTCTTCTGTAGTTGCTTTTTATGTAGCGGGCAGCGTCAGCAGCACTATCCGGCGAACCGTTCTCCAGCGTGGTAACTTTCATGCATGCAAATCCCGGACAGCCCTTGTGGCGTCCGGCGTGACATAAGATTGGCGGTAGGATTACTGGCACCGTGGAATGTGGCGCGGCTGGGAGCGGCATTGTGAGTACCACTTTCCATAGTAGTTGCTTTCATTGTCAGTGATGCTATTCGGGGTATGTCTTCCCACAGTAGAAACCTTTAAAGGCATACCGCGTTGTAGCCAGCGATCTATCTGCGTTATCAGAATGCTAATCAGTAGGGCAATAAGGGACGGAAAAGTTGGTGATTTGCGTTACCGTCTATCTTTAGTAGTGACCTTTATAATTATTAATAAATACAGATGGTTATAATTACTAATGGTATTGAGTAAGACTTCATAATTTAACTTATTGTATTTAAATATAAATAATCACAATTAAGGTATTTGATAGTTAGCTCACTACTCTATCCCCGCCGTGTTGCCTGCCACGGCAAGCACGGTTGCGTAGAGTGGCCGAGCATCACAGCGGGCGAAGACCGGGAATGAGCCAAAGGCGATGGAGCGGGCTGGAGCATAGCGAGAAGCGCAGCACCGTTGAGAGGTCTGGAGACGGCGGAACGTCTCCGGCTTTAGGGGAAAGCGGCGTCACTAAGGCGCAGCATTTACCATCTGAGAGATGATACCGGATAAGGGAGACATACGTAATTGTTACCTGAGTGATCACTCATTTATTCAATAATTATATTTAAATACAACCAGTTGTAATCTTAGGTGTGGTAACAGATACCTATGTAACCCTTCCCCGCCCCCATCCGGGAATTATTCAGTGATCGCTCACTTTCATAATCAATGAGTAAACTCATCCTTTGACAGGGCTAAAGCCCCGCCATCGTCTTCGTGTACTCACCGCCAGTAAAACGAAACAACACAATAAAATTAGTAAGTTATGGCATCGTTAACAACTTAGTACATTGATATACATATAAAAGCTGTAGGTCATCCATCACCCACAGCCCAGCAACGGCCAGTAATAACGCCCTGTAAGGGTGTAGGCCATCACTCCGTTAGGCTGGAGGCCAGCTCTCGCTTGATACGGTAGAAGGTCGCACGGCTTATCCCAGCAGCTTTCATGATGCGTTCGGGTTTCACACCCTGCCCCAGCATATCGCGGACAGCTTCACGGGCGCTCTCGTCCTTAGACTTCCCGTTATATTTCCCCTCAGCTTTAGCACGCTCGATGCCCTGCGCTTGGCGTACTCTGCGTGTCTCATAGTCCACTCGTGCCATCGTAGCGAGGATATCGATCAGCATTGCGTTAACAGCTCTCAGAATGCCCTCTGTAAGCTCTGACGCCGTGTCGTTCAGTAGTTGCCATGAGGTTGGCAGGTCAACGGCAACGATCACCAGTCCCTTATCCTGAATCCTCTGTTTCAGGGTCGCCCATTCCTTTTGCGTAAGGCGGCTTAGCCTGTCGATGCTCTCGACAAGCAAGACCTCTCCGGCCTGCGCATCATCCAGCAGGCGCATCAGTTCAGGGCGAGCGAGCCTCGCACCGCTGGCGTTCTCGATGTACTCAGCCCGTACAGGCCAGCCCCGATCACTGGCGAACTCTCGCAGCAAGCCCAGCGCCCTGTCTGCGTGTTGCTCTCCTGTACTGGCGCGGCAATAGATAAGCGCATTGTGTTCCATGCTTCCCCTCCTAAGTCTCAATGAAATATCACAGCAAGACCTATAAGAGATCACATCAATAATCTGTAGTCAATAGAGTTTTATAGATAGTCAAATGAGACAGCGTGTCTATGTCTTTATCAGGTATACCCAAACGAGACAGATACAAGCGCAGGCAAGAGCAGCACCCAGCATCAACGCAAAATGCTTTAACAGTGGAGATTCAGGAGTGATTTAGCGTTTAAAGAGAAGATTAACCCTAACCCACAGCCTCACGGTCAGAACGCGAAACAGGGTCATAAACGCCACAGAGGAAGGCAAATCGATATACAGCCCGCCCAGCCTTCGGCTGGGAGAGGCGCACGGGGGAAGTTGAAGCCTTAATCGTTGAGGGAGGGTCAACCATAAACGTTCAATTTTTCAAGCTGGGAATAACTGTAAGAGCTTTAGCTACAAAGGACTCAATACATACTGCTCACCCGTCATGGTTGACTTGAGACCACAGATTATTCAAGCTGCGAAGCTACTAACTATTATGCTGATGGTTGAATGGGGAGTTTTCAGGAATGGAAAGATATCGCCCACATGGTCGTACCGTAACCACTTTAGAAGCAGATGTACTTAAACTTCGAGCACTAGAAATGGTGTTAGTGCTTTTCTATGTAGAAAACCTGAAAGGTTTTATTATCAGTTCTGTCAAAGTTACAAAACGCCTAAGAAAAATTCCTGATAACACAACTCTCGAAACAAATAACGAAGAGCAAGTTAGTTTTAAAAAGGCACATGAATTACTCATTTCAGAATGCGTCATAACGCAAGAAGAAAGCGAACAACTGAAAGAAATGATTGACTACCGTAATACTATCGGCCATGAGATTCACAGAATAACCATAGATATTGGAGCATACGCAAATCTGGCAGAGTATGACCTCCCTAACGGACATAAAATAGCAAAATATAATTACTCAGCAGTGCAGCGCGTACAAAATCTTAGAAAGAAGATAGAAAGAAAAATGATGGAAAAGTCATTTTCCTTTGAGTTATCTTTTAACACACTGGCATTTGATGCCGCAGAGCAAGCATACCTTAAGGAGATTAAGCGGTTAAAGAAAAAGGTTAATACTGGGATTGATAAGTTGAATGTTACAATTGAAACTACAAATAAAATAATCCGCAACATTCCTCCTGAGGTTATGGATACGGTACAACCCGGCCATCCGAAAAACACGAAGAGTAATGGTACATTTAGTCAAGAAGGTGCGAAAGCAATGTTCATGCTATATGATGCAAAAGCAACCCCGTTAGCGGTTGCTTATATAATGAGGATAACCTACCGTACCGCTGCTAAATGGCACAAGAAATGGCTGTCACAACATAAATAAATATTTAGCTGTTAACTATGCGGTCGAACGTACTTTTACACACGCGGCAATACCAGTTAGGTTTTTCTATCGTCGTCCCCAAACCCGCGTACATTCTTTCACGGGACTGCATATGTATTTTTTTATGCTCATCTTCAAAACATTTCGGACAAAACGCCGTAGAGTCCCCATCAATCCAGTACACCCCATCAATAAAACTGAATTTTCGCTTCTCTTCCAATTGTTCCTCAAGCTGTTTATTCTTTTGCTCTGAGTGAAACAACAATGCTTGCGTTGTTATGATTTCTATTTTCGCATTTGCCAGCTCACTCATAAGATTTGCTAATTCTAATTTAAGTGTCGCCGTATCAAGTTCATTACTTTCATTCGATAGTTTCTTAGCAATATTAACAGCTTTATCAATAATCCCAACTGCTGCTGCCGCACTTGAAAAAACACCAGACATTTTTCATCCTCACAGGATTATCTTATTCAAAACAGCCCTGCCAACATCCTGACCGTAAACTTTCAAATCAGTTGGCCCCGTATAATTAACACCAGCAGGTAAATGTTTCCGCAAATATTTATGTGCAGAGCAAGCCGCTGCTATTGCCGTATCAAATTCAGGAGTAGATCCTTCTAAGAAAAAGTCATAATTGAAATGAGCAATAATATTACTTCTAAAATCAGTCATCTTTTTCCAGTAGGCTGTAAACTCAGCATTAGTTAGCCCAATTTCATCAAAGAGAATACTACGAAAATCTTCATGATCATCAATACTATATTTCCAGTGAGTACTCTCATTATTAGAACCAAAAACTTTGCACCAGTTTATAGCTGCATCACTTATCAATGCGTTGCAGATGTTCTGGTAAGGAACTAGGTTTCCAGTCCCATAGTCCAAATACTGCAAGTTATCGCTCAGCGCATAGAAAGAGTTAATAGACCGTGAGAATGTGGCCAAGCACATCATTGTATTTTCAATTGATCTTATATAACTAGCATCCATCGAGATTAGCCTTGTGGTAGCGTTTTACTGATCGTAAGAAAATTTATACCAAAAGCCCCGTTGGTGGTACAGCAACAAGCGGAGCCTCTGGCGACTTCATCAGGGTTATGTCAGTTAGTGAGGCTTATCAGGATGACCATGTACCCAAGGGGAGCGAGGCCGAACCGCTGGCAGAGCTTGCATATGGTCTGCAAGTACCGTGACCACCATAAACCTGTTTATCCCCTGCGGCGTCTCGCGACGGCGACAGAACGGGGGCATCGGGCTAAAATGCGCTTCACTAAAAGTTTTGGGAATCATGCCGGGTGTGCGGCTTTCTGTTCATGTTGAGCTATCGCGGTATGACAAGTGGAACGACCGCCAGCGCTTTGCTAAACTCCCTGTTCACCGTTCAACAAATCGCGGCAACTTTCAGGGTAAATAGCGGTACTTTGGTCACATTACCTTAGAGATAACTCATTGAGTTACAAGGCTTTTAATGGGCTGGAGCGGGTGAAGGGAATCGAACCCTCGTATAGAGCTTGGGAAGCTCTCGTTCTACCATTGAACTACACCCGCCTTGTGGTGTGACAGGCATTATAAACCTTAAACACCGACTGGCAAGACGCTAAACGACTAACTGACCATTAATTAATCGCTTAGCGCAAATCTTAACACTTAGGTGGGCTACCCTGTGGTGGCAGATAACGCAGTGGATCAATAGCTGTTGCCTTATAACGGATCTGGAAGTGCAACTGTACTCCGTCTGCATCAGTGCTGCCCATCGTGGCAATTTTTTGCCCAATCTTCACGCTCTGCCCGTTATTAACGAGGATAGTGTCGTTGTGCGCATAGGCCGTGATGTACTCGTCGCTGTGCTTAATCATGATCAGGTTGCCATAACCGCGCAATTGGTTCCCGGCATAGACCACCTTCCCTGCTCCGGCTGCGTAAACCGCCTGCCCGCGAGAGCCTGCGATATCAATCCCCTTGTTACCGCCTTCGGATGTGGAATAGGGTCTGATCACCTTGCCAGTGGTCGGCCAACGCCAGCAGCGCTGTCCAACGGGCGGCCAGGAAGAGAGCGGCACAGCCGATGAAGGCACGACTTTAGCCGTTTGGGAGCCGCCTTTTGCAGAGGACGATTTCGACGCGCCATTCAGTTTCAGACGTTGACCGACCTCAATGGTGTACGGCGGGGAAATCCCGTTAAGCCGGGCAAGGTCATTCACGCTGGTGCCCGTCTGGCGCGAAATTTTGTATAGCGTATCCCCACGTTTTACCGTGTAAACATTGCCGCTATCAGACGATTTGCTGCCAGAACACCCCGCCAGCAATAACGCCACGGCCAGGCAAATGACAATGTGGAATGGGTTTCTTGTCAGGCTTCCTGCACGCAAAACAGATCCTCTGTAAAAATGAATGACCCCTTATTCTAGGCAGGCAACGCCAGGATGCCAACCACTTACCGCTCACTGGCGATAAAGGGGTAGCCGTGAGCAATAATCTCCATGATTTCAGGTAGCCAGTTCGTGGCCGGGATTTTCACCAGCGCCGGGTAAAAGACCTGCGGCGAGGGAAAAACATCCACCACGTGACAGTTTGTCAGCTTCGATGCGTCCACCTCCGAGGAGGGTAGTAACGTTGCCGCCGCCAGCCCGGACTCCAGCCATTCCAGGATGACTCCTGGCTGGGTGATATGCATGATGACCTTCGGGTTACCCCCGGCTTTGCGGAATAAATCAATCAACATTTCATAGGTGCCGGAATCTTTCGCCCGGTGCAACAGCACCAGCGGGAATGTCTCCAGTGCCTGATAATCAAAGGGACTTTGCGGTACCAGCGGCAGACATTTTTTACTGATCACCGCCACCAGCCTGACCGGGTCGAAAGAGACAAAATCGAACCCTTCGCTACGATAAGGACGTTGAATCAGCGCCAGATCGATAGTCCCCTCATTGAGCATCGTCTCTAAATGGCTGGAATCGGTAACAGAGATATTTATTTCAGCCTGCGGATGACGCTTATATAACTCGAGAAGCAGAGGTTTAAAATAGGATTGAAAAAGATGAGTTAAGCCGATTCTTAATTGGAATTTTTCTTTATTAGCAATCGCCACTGTTTCTCGGGCAGTATCTTCTACCTGGCGTAATATCTCACAAGCTTTACGATAAAGAAAATAACCTGCATCAGTGGGTTCAATGCGATTTCCCTGCCGTGTAAACAATGACACATTAAGTTCTTCTTCAAGTTCCTGTATACGTTTACTGAGCGGGGGTTGTGCCATATTCAATACTTTTGCAGCCTGGCTTACGGAGCCTTGTTCCACCACGCGACAAAAATAACGCAATCTTTTCAAATCCATACAATTATACTCCGCAGCATTCAGGCACTCAGTATCACACTTAGCGAACCAAAGGAAAAGCGCGTTAATTATTTCACTTTTGACTTAAACATTTAACATCTGTGTAAAGAGTACTTTTTTGATATGGAGAGAATCAGGAAAACGGTATTTGTTTAAAAAGCATCAGGAAAATAAGGTAGGTGCAGACCTTAATTATCTTTCCTGAGATGGAACAGGCTATGTCAAATAGAGAAAAAAAACCTACCAGCAACGTTCACGATTTACGTTCAGCGCTTGAATTATTAAAAACCTTACCCGGCGAATATGTGGAAACTGATACTGAGGTAGATCCACATGCCGAGCTGTCCGGCGTATATCGCTACGTTGGTGCGGGCGGTACCTGCCAGCGCCCGACGCGTAAAAACGGCCCGGTTATGGTATTTAACAAAATTAAAGGCTTTCACAATATCAGTGTGGCAATTGGTCTCAATGGTTCACGCAAACGCGTCAGCCACTTTCTCAACTGCCCGCAGGAAAAACTTGGCCACCTGCTGAAAGACTCCGTGCAAAACCCGATTCCGCCGGTACTGAGCCAGGATGATGCCGTCTGCCAGCAGGTTGTACATCTCGCCAGCGACGCTGATTTCGATCTGCGCAAATTATTACCTGCACCAACCAATACCGAAGAGGATGCAGGCCCGTACATCACGATGGGGCTGTGCTATGCCTCCGATCCGGAAACCCGAGAATCCGACATTACCATTCACCGCCTGTGTGTACAGAGCCGTGATGAGTTATCTATGTGGTTGACCCCGGGCCGTCATATCGATGCGTTCCGCATGAAAGCAGAAGCCGCAGGCCAACCACTGCCAATATCTATCAGCATTGGCGTCGACCCGGCCATCGAAATCGCGGCTTGCTTCGAGCCGCCAACAACCCCATTGGGCTATGACGAACTGAGTGTTGCGGGTGCGTTGCGTGGCCATGCAGTGGATATGGTGCAGTGTAAAACCATCAACGAAAAAGCCATCGCCCATGCAGAAATCGTCATTGAAGGCGAACTGCTGCCAAACGTGCGTCTTCGCGAAGACCAGAATACCAATACCGGTAAAGCGATGCCTGAATTCCCGGGCTATACCGGCGAAGCCAAAAACGCACTGCCGGTTATCAAAGTGAAAGCCGTCACCCATCGCTACAACCCTATCTGGCGCACTACCGTAGGGCCAGGCGAAGAACACGTCAACATGGCGGGCATCCCGACCGAAGCCAGCATCCTGGATATGGTGGGCCGCGCAATGCCGGGCAAATTACTGAATGTGTTTGCGCACTCCGCAGGCGGCGGCAAGCTACTGGCCGTGATGCAATTTAAGAAAGCGGTTGCAGTGGATGAAGGCCGTCAGCGCCAGGCTGCACTGCTCGCGTTCGCTGCGTTCCCTGAGCTGAAACATGTGATTCTGGTGGATGAAGACGTGGACATCTTCGACAGTGACGACGTGCTGTGGGCGATGCAAACCCGCTACCAGGGCGATGTGGATACGATTACTATCCCCGGCGTTCGCTGCCACCCGCTCGATCCGTCACAGATCCCGGAATACAGCCCGAGCATTCTGCAACAGGGCACATCCTGCAAAACGATCTTCGACTGTACTGTACCGTTCCATCTGAAAAGCCACTTTGAACGTTCGAAGTTCAAAGAGGTGGATGTGAAACGTTTTCTGCCAGACTTCGAATAAGGGGATGAAGGTGACCATATCACGACGCATCATTGTCGGCATCAGCGGTGCTTCCGGTTTTCAGTATGGCGTGAAAGCGCTGGAGCTTTTACGTGGGCAGGATCTCGAAGTCCATCTGGTCGTGACAAAAGGGGCGGAAAAAACCTGCGAACTGGAAACGGATTATCAGTTGGATGAGGTAATGGCGCTGGCGGATGTGGTGCATCCGATCGGAAACCTTGGGGCTTCTATTTCCAGCGGGTCGTTTAAGACGCTGGGGATGATAGTCGCCCCATGTTCAATGCGATCCCTGGGCTCCATCGCGCACTGTCTCACCGATAATCTGCTGACCCGAGCGGCCGATGTGGTGCTTAAAGAGCGTCGCCGCCTGGTACTGTTGGCACGCGAAACGCCACTGAACCTGGGCCACATTCGCAATATGCAGGTTGTTACGGAGATGGGCGGGATTATTTTCCCGCCGCTTCCCGCACTCTATCAGCGCCCGCAAACGACCGACGAAATCATCACACATAGTGTCAGCCGCGCGTTGGATCTGTTCGATATCGATGTTAAAAACATCCCGCGCTGGGGCGAAGGAAAATTGCTTTATCGCGCTTAATTTCGCAGGAATTTCTATGTTAATTGGACCTTATGTTAATGGCGCGGCTGTCGTTATCGGCGGCCTGCTCGGTTCCCTTGTTGGCAGCCGTATTCCGGATCGCGTCAAAGTCGCGCTACCGCTGACCTTTGGTTTGTGCTCAATTGGCCTGGGCATCAATCTGGTTATTAAAGTGAAATTTATGCCCGCCGTCGTACTGGCCATGGTATTGGGCGCGGTTATTGGGGAGGTCTTCTTCCTGGAAAAACAAATTGGCAAAGCGGCTGGCACAACGCGCGGTTTGATCAACCGTGTTTTCCCACCGGTACAAGGGCTAACGCATGACGAGTTTACGGAAAAATTCGTCGCCATTCTGGTGCTCTTCTGCGCCAGTGGCACGGGGATCTTTGGAGCGATGCATGAAGGGATGACCGGTGATCCGTCTATTCTGTATATCAAAACAGTACTGGATCTTTTCACCGCTGCGATTTTTGCCACCATGCTCGGTTTTTCGGTAATGACCATTGGTGCTCCGCTGATCATTGTGCAGGTCGCACTGGCGACAATTGCCGTTTACATTCTGCATATGATCACCCCCGATATGATGGCGGATTTCTCCTGTGCGGGTGGCCTTATTATGGTGGCAACGGGATTGCGTATCTGCAATATAAAACCGTTTCCGGTTGCCAATATGCTACCCGGCCTTTTGCTGGTAATGCCCTTTTCCGCCCTCTGGGCCAAACTGTTTGCCTGAGAACGGGTATAATGTTTAACCGTTGGCGCGACGCCACCGGGCCGGCTACGGAGTTGCGCCGTAACCACACTGGCGTCGCGTCATACGGTTTTATATCGATCCGGAGAAATCATAAGCATGCAAGAACATGTCATTTTACTGGATGAGTACGGCTCACCCGTCGGCATGGAAGAAAAGTATACCGCTCATCACCATAACACCCCGCTACATCTCGCCTTCTCTTCCTGGCTTTTCAATTCACGCGGCGAATGTCTGGTGACCCGCCGGGCCATGAGCAAAAAAGCCTGGCCGGGCGTGTGGACCAACTCCGTTTGCGGGCATCCGCAAGAGGGGGAAACGCCTGAGCAGGCAATGGTTCGTCGCTGTCGCTATGAAATAGGGGCGGATATTATCGACATCACGTCTATTGCTCCGGGTTTCCGCTACCGCGAGACCGATCCCTCCGGGATTGTCGAAAACGAAATTTGCCCGGTCTTCGCCGCACAAATCATCACGCCATTGAATATCAATGCAGAGGAAGTCATGGCGTATCAGTGGGTAGAACTTGATGCGCTCTGCCATTCGCTGGTGGCAACACCCTGGGCATTTAGTCCGTGGATGGTGCTGGAGGCAGAAAACGCAAACGCGCAACTCAGAGCGTTTGCTGCCAGCGTCAGGCAATAAAAAAGCCCCGTGTTTGCACACCGGGGCTTTTTGACTTCTTAGCGACTTATTTTACCGGACGCATCGCCGGGAACAGGATCACGTCGCGAATGGTGTGACTGTTGGTAAACAGCATAACCATACGGTCGATACCAATGCCCAGACCCGCAGTCGGCGGCAGACCGTGTTCCAGCGCGGTCACATAGTCTTCGTCATAGAACATCGCTTCGTCATCGCCTGCATCTTTGGCGTTAACCTGATCCTGGAAACGTTGCGCCTGATCTTCAGCATCGTTCAGCTCGCTAAAGCCGTTACCGATTTCACGACCACCGATAAAGAACTCGAAGCGGTCAGTGATTTCCGGGTTCACGTCATTACGGCGCGCCAGCGGAGACACCTCAGCCGGATATTCGGTGATGAAGGTCGGCTGAATCAGATGTGCTTCGGCCACTTCTTCGAAGATCTCGGTCACGATGCGGCCCAGGCCCCAGCTCTTCTCAACTTTGATGCCAATGCTTTCTGCGATGGCTTTCGCTGAGTCGAAGTTATCCAGATCCGCCATATTCGTTTCCGGGCGGTATTTCTGAATTGCTTCGCGCATGGTCAGTTTTTCGAACGGCTTGCCGAAATCGAACACTTCATCGCCATAAGGCACTTCGGTTTTACCCAGAATATCCTGCGCGAGCGTACGGAACAGGGATTCAGTCAGTTCGATCAGATCTTTGTAATCCGCGTACGCCATGTAGAGTTCCATCATGGTGAACTCAGGGTTGTGGCGAACAGAGATACCTTCGTTACGGAAGTTACGGTTGATTTCGAACACGCGATCGAAGCCGCCAACCACCAGACGTTTCAGATACAGTTCCGGCGCGATACGCAGGTACATGTCCAGGTCCAGCGCATTGTGATGGGTGATAAATGGACGTGCAGACGCACCGCCAGGAATCACCTGCATCATTGGGGTTTCCACTTCCATAAAGTCGCGATTCACCATGAACTGGCGAATGCCGGCCATAATTTTGGAACGCACTTTGAATGTGTTACGGGAATCTTCGTTAGAGATCAGATCCAGATAACGCTGACGATAGCGGGCTTCCTGATCCTGCAGGCCGTGGAATTTGTCCGGCAACGGGCGCAGGGCTTTGGTCAACAGACGCAGCTCAGTACAGTGAATGGACAGCTCGCCAGTCTTGGTTTTGAACAGCTTACCTTTCGCGCCCAGGATATCGCCCAAGTCCCATTTTTTGAACTGCTCGTTGTAAACGCCTTCCGGCAGATCGTCACGGGCAACATAAAGCTGAATACGGCCCCCCACATCCTGCAGGGTGACGAAAGACGCTTTACCCATAATGCGGCGGGTCATCATACGGCCAGCGACAGCCACTTCAATGTTCAGCGCTTCCAGCTCTTCGTTTTCTTTTGCATCGAAGTCAGCGTGCAGAAGGTCTGAGGTGTGGTCACGACGAAAATCGTTCGGGAACGGCACGCCTTGTTCACGCAGCAATGCCAGCTTTTCGCGGCGAGTTTTCAGTTCATTATTAAGATCGACTGCCGCGTCAGCGCCCTGTGCTTGTTGTTCAGACATGTTGGTTCCTCATAACCCTGCTTTCAAACTTGCTTCGATAAATTGATCCAGGCTGCCATCCAGCACCGCCTGCGTGTTACGGGTTTCAACTCCAGTGCGCAGGTCTTTGATGCGAGAATCATCAAGGACATACGAACGGATCTGGCTACCCCAACCGATGTCGGACTTGTTGTCTTCCATCGCCTGTTTCTCAGCGTTCTTCTTCTGCATTTCCAGTTCATAAAGCTTCGCTTTCATCTGCTTCATGGCCTGGTCTTTGTTCTTATGCTGTGAACGGTCGTTCTGGCACTGGGTTACCGTGTTGGTCGGAATGTGGGTAATACGTACCGCAGATTCCGTACGGTTAACGTGCTGACCACCCGCGCCGGATGCGCGATAAACGTCGATACGCAGATCCGCCGGGTTGATTTCGATATCAATATCGTCATCCACTTCCGGGTACACGAACGCAGAGCTGAATGAGGTGTGGCGACGGCCACCGGAATCGAACGGGCTCTTACGCACCAGGCGGTGCACGCCGGTTTCGGTACGCAGCCAGCCATAGGCGTAATCACCGGAAATCTTGATGGTAACGGATTTGATACCCGCCACTTCACCTTCGGATTCTTCGATGATTTCGGTCTTAAAGCCGCGCGCTTCTGCCCAGCGCAGATACATGCGCTCCAGCATGCTCGCCCAGTCCTGCGCCTCGGTGCCGCCGGAACCGGCCTGAATATCCAGGTAGCAATCGGCGTTGTCGTATTCACCAGAGAACATACGGCGGAATTCAAGCTGTGCCAGCTTCTCTTCCAGCGTATCGAGTTCAGCGACAGCTTCGTTGAAGGTCTCTTCGTCATCGGCTTCGACAGCCAGCTCCAGCAGACCGGAAACATCTTCCAGCCCCTGACTCATTTGGTCGAGCGTTTCAACAATGGCTTCGAGGGAGGAACGTTCTTTACCCAGCGCCTGTGCGCGATCAGGTTCGTTCCAGACATCCGGCTGTTCCAGCTCGGCGTTTACTTCTTCCAGACGCTCTTTCTTGGCGTCATAGTCAAAGATACCCCCTAAGAACGTCGGAGCGCTCCGTGAGGTCCTGAATGCGATTTTTTACCGGGTTAATTTCAAACATGGTCTGATTTCTTTAGATGGACTTGTCAAAATGCGGTCATAAGGGCGGAATTTTACCGGATTTCAGCCCTTATTAGTAGAGAATACTGGCGTTAAATTGGCCACAGGTGATCAATGATTAATTGCACGCTGCGATTGCCGCGAAACTCATTCACATCCAGTTTATAAGCGATATTGACGACGCGCACGCCGTTATCAGGCCAGCAGGTGGTGTCGACATTAAAAGCGATACCGTCGAGCAGCGGGCCGCCGCCGAGCGGTTCGACCATTACTTTCAGATGGCGCTCCCCCACCAGCCGCTGTTGCAGAAGTCGAAATTCGCCATCAAACAGCGGTTCCGGGAACATCTGCCCCCAGGGACCGGCATCGCGCAACATTTCGGCTGTATCGAGGGTCATTTCATCAGGTTTTAACAGGCCATCAGAAACGATTTCACCTTGCAACAGTGCCGGATCCAGCCACTCGGTGACCAGCTCGCCAAAGTAGCGCTGGAACTCCTCGAAGCGAGCTTCCTCAAGCGACAGCCCCGCCGCCATGGCATGGCCGCCGAATTTGAGCATCAACCCTGGGTAGAGCGTATCCAGACGCTCCAGCGCATCGCGCATGTGAAGGCCCTGGATTGAGCGTCCTGAGCCTTTTAAAGTGCCATCCCCGGCAGGCGCAAACGCGATAACCGGACGGTGGAAACGCTCTTTAATGCGCGACGCCAGAATCCCCACTACCCCCTGGTGCCATTCGGGATGATACATAGCAAGACCGCCCGGCAGGGTATCGCGGCTACGTTCCAGCTTCTCACACAGCGTCAACGCCTCTGCCTGCATGCCCTGCTCAATCTCTTTGCGCGTCTGGTTTAGCGCATCAAGTTCGCTGGCCAGCACCCGAGCTTCGCCAAGGTTGTCACTGAGCAATAGCGCTACGCCAACGGACATATCGTCCAGACGACCTGCGGCATTCAGACGTGGGCCAAGCGCAAAACCTAAATCGCTGGCCGCCAGTTTTTGTGCATCGCG
Organism: Phytobacter sp. RSE-02; assembly: GCF_040578655.1. Taxonomy (NCBI): domain Bacteria; kingdom Pseudomonadati; phylum Pseudomonadota; class Gammaproteobacteria; order Enterobacterales; family Enterobacteriaceae; genus Phytobacter; species Phytobacter sp. RSE-02. The sequence goes on from NZ_JBEULY010000013.1 coordinate 48,222, forward strand.
GTTGGCAACTTCCAGGAGCGCTTTTATGCCAGGACGGCACTTTCCGGCACGAATGCGGCTTAAGCCCTGCCAGGTCAGAATGCGGTTATTGGCATCCAGAGGTACGACATCGGCAACGGTGCCCAGGGCCACTAAATCGAGCAATTCCGCCAGATTAGGGATAGCCAGCCCGCGCTCATCAAACCAGCCTTTGTCGCGTAAAAAAGTTCGCAGTGCCAGCATCAGATAGAAGGCCACACCCACCCCCGCCAGCGACTTCGACGGAAAATCGCATTCACGCAGGTTAGGGTTAATGATGGCTTCCGCATTCGGCAACGTTTCGCCCGGAAGATGGTGGTCGGTGACCACCACCGGAATGCCCAGCGCATGTGCCCGTTCAACCCCGGCATGTGACGAAATACCGTTGTCCACGGTCAGGATCAGTTGCGCGCCACGCGCGTGAGCCTGATCCACTACTTCCGGGCTTAACCCGTAGCCGTCTTCAAAACGGTTCGGCACCAGATAGGCGATATTAGTGCCGCCCAGCGCACGTAAGGCCAGCACGCTCAGCGCGGTACTGGTTGCGCCGTCGGCATCAAAATCACCGACAACCACAATACGCAACCCCTCGCGTAAAGCGTTATAGAGGATCTCTACCGCTTTATCGATGCCATGCAGCCGCTGCCAGGGCAGCATGCCTTTCACCCCGCGCTCCAGATCCGCCGCGCTACACACACCGCGGCTGGCATAAAGGCGGCGCAGAAGAGGGGGAAGATCGGCAGGTAAATCCGCCGCGTCGTTTGCCTCGCGGCGGCGAAGTCGAATTTCGGCTTTCACGTGAATTACTTACCGCCAGTCTGTTTTTGATGTTCGTCGAGGAAGGCTTTCATCTCTTTCGGCCCCTGATATCCCGGCACAAGGTAGCCATCGTTTAACACAATGGCTGGCGTACCGTTCACGCCAAACTGCACGCCGAGCGCATAGTGATCGGCGATATCAAGATCGCAACTGGCTGGCTTAACACCCTTACCGCCCATCGCATCGTCAAAGGCTTTATTACGGTCTTTCGCACACCAGATAGCTTTCATATCCTGCTCGGCCTGACTCTGCAGCCCCTGGCGCGGGAAGGCCAGATAACGCACGGTGATACCCAGCGCGTTGTAGTCTGCCATCTCTTCATGCAGTTTGTGGCAGTAACCGCAGGTGATGTCCGTGAAGACGGTTATCACATGCTTTTCCTGCGGCGCTTTATAGACAATCATCTCTTTTTCCAGTGCGTTGAGATGCGCTGTCAGCAACTGGTTGGTGACATTCACCGGCTGGGCGCCGCTGACGTCGTACATCGGCCCCTGAATGATGTGTTTGCCGTCATCGGTGACATACAGCACGCCGCTATTGGTCAGCACGGTTTTCATTCCGGCAACTGGCGCAGGCTGAATATCGGAACTCTGTACACCCAATTTTGCCAGCGATTGCTTGATAGCGGCATCGTCCGCATGCGCGGTACTGGTCAGCGCCGCCGCCAGCAGGGTGAACATGATAAAACCTTTTTTCATAACGTATCCTTTAAAAAACAACGATCACGCCCGCGGGTGATGTTGCTGATGAAGCTGTCGCAGCCGCTCCGTCGCGACATGCGTATAAATCTGGGTCGTGGAGAGATCGCTGTGGCCAAGCAACATCTGGACCACACGTAAGTCTGCACCGTGATTCAGTAAATGGGTAGCAAACGCATGACGCAAAACGTGCGGCGAGAGTTTTTCGCTGTCGATACCCGCCAGTTGCGCATAATGTTTGATGCGATGCCAGAATGTTTGCCGTGTCATCTGCTGAGCACGCTGGCTCGGGAAAAGCACATCGATTGAGACGCCATTCAACAGCCAGGGGCGCCCATGTTCCAGATAGTTTTCTACCCAGTACACCGCCTCTTCCCCCAGCGGAACCAGGCGCTCTTTATTTCCTTTACCGATGACGCGCACAACCCCCTGGCGCAAGCTGATGTCGCTCATCGTCAGCCCTACCAGCTCCGAGACGCGAAGCCCGGTAGCATAAAGCACTTCCAACATCGCTTTATCGCGTAACTCCAGCGGCTGGTCAATGGCCGGCGACGCTAATAGCCGCTCAACCTGCGCTTCACTGAGATCTTTCGGAAGACGTTGTGGCAGTTTTGGCGAAGCAAGTAATGCGCTGGGATCGTCCTGACGAAACTTCTCCCGGTACAGATGCTGGAAGAAACGGCGCATCGCGCTGAGCAAACGTGCTGAGCTGGTTGCCTTGTAGCCGCCGTCCATCCTTTGCGCCAGCAGGTTTTGTAAATCATCCGCCTGTGCGCTTTCCAGCGACAGCCCCTGATGATGTAGCCATTCCACAAGACCCTGCAAATCACGGCGATATGCACTGAGAGTATTTTCCGCCAGGTTTCGCTCCAGCCAGAGGGCATCAAGAAATTGTTCGATACGCGCGAAATCTTGTTCCACCTGTGCTCCTCCTTGCTTCGAATCGTTGCATTATGCCTGATTGCGGTGTGATTCTGGTACACTGCTCGCAAAGACACATCCGGAATTGAGACGTTTACGTTATGAACATCGGCCTGTTTTATGGTTCCAGTACCTGTTACACCGAAATGGCGGCAGAAAAAATCCGCGATATCATTGGCCCGGAACTGGTGACGTTACACAACCTGAAAGACGACGCCCCCGTATTAATGGAGCAGTACGACGCTCTGATTCTTGGCATTCCCACCTGGGACTTTGGTGAATTGCAGGAAGACTGGGAAGCCATCTGGGATCAGCTCGACACACTCAATCTCGACGGAAAAATCGTCGCACTGTACGGTATGGGCGACCAGCTCGGCTACGGCGAGTGGTTCCTCGACGCGCTCGGAATGCTGCACGATAAGCTGGCTCCGCGCGGAGTAAAATTCATTGGTTACTGGCCAACAGAAGGCTACGAATTCACCAGCACCAAACCGATCATTGCCGATGGACAGTTGTTTGTGGGTCTGGCGCTGGACGAAACCAATCAATATGACCTGAGCGATGAACGGATCCAGAACTGGTGCGAACAGATTCTGGTAGAAATGGCCGGACAATTCGCCTGAGCTTAGTGCTGACGCTGCGCCGATTGTTGCGAAATCAGTCGGCGTAAATCACGCCACTCTTGCGCATCCATGCTATCTGCGGCCAACCACAGATGCTGTCGGCGACCATCTTTTTCCCGACGCAAACGCAGAATCATGCCAATATTCAGCATCCACGGTGTTCCGACGATTTCCCACTCCACGCCTTGCCAGCGCAAACGTGCATCCATCAGCAGTTTGATCTCTCCCTGACAGGCATTAATGCGGCGCTGACTCCGTACGCTGTCGAACACCACCAGTGACAAAAGCAGTAACCAAAGCGGCGTATAGCTCAATGGCCAGGGTAACAGCAACACGAAAGCCGCCATCAAGCCATGGAGTAAAAGTGAGAGCCACTGTGAGCGCCATGAGACGCGTATATCAGATTGCCACAGGACCACGTTCCCGATTCCGTGTCTGAATTAACTGGATCATTCGCTGCAACGCCTCGTCCTGAGGTTTGCCGTGATTCATCAGCCAGTTAAATAAATCCGGGTCATCGCTCTGCAGAAGACGCACAAACACACGTTTGTCATCATCACTCAGCGAGTCATATTCATGTTCAAAGAAAGGCATGATGGAAATATCCAGCTCACGCATTCCGCGCCGACATGCCCAATGAATACGGGCTTTGTTGTTAATATCCATGTTCTGAAACCTGCATAGCCACGATGGGTTGCCATTGTAACGTGTTTTTAATCATCCATCGGCGGAATATTTATGTTTACGAGGAGACTTCCAGAATAAATCCCATGCATTGCAACCATTACAGCCATTTTGCGTGCTTTTTCCCATACTCTTTATAAGGCACAAATCGCCTGTTTTTATCGCTTGCATTGGGCAACGGCTCTTTTACCATTAGGTGAAAATACGCATCAGGCTAATCAGGACAATACTATGGCTTTTACTCCGTTTCCTCCGCGCCAGCCGACCGCATCAGCGCGACTGCCGCTGACGCTTATGACTCTCGATGACTGGTCACTGGCGACTATCAAGGGCGCAGACAGTGAGAAATACCTGCAAGGCCAGGTTACAGCCGATGTGGCGAAACTGACTGACGATCAACATCTGCTGGCTGCGCACTGCGATGCAAAAGGCAAAATGTGGAGCAACCTGCGTCTGTTCCGCACCGCTGAGGGTTTTAGCTGGATTTTACGCCGCAGCGTTGCGGAGTCTCAGCTTAAAGAATTGAAAAAGTACGCCGTGTTCTCCAAAGTCACTATCGAAGCAGACAACGAACATGTCCTGCTGGGTGTCGCGGGGTTCCAGGCTCGCGCCGCGCTGGCCAATCTGTTTTCGGCCCTGCCGGATGCAGACAAACAGCTTGTGCATGAGGGTGAAACTACCCTTCTCTGGTTTGCCCATCCGGCAGAACGTTTTTTACTTGTGACCGACGTCGCCACCGCAGAAAAAGTGACAGAAGCCCTGCGTGGCGAAGCACAACTTAACAACAGCCAGCAGTGGCTGGCGCTCAATATCGAAGCGGGCCTCCCGGTCATTGACACCGTTAACAGCGCGCAATTTATTCCCCAGGCCACAAATATTCAGGCACTGGGCGGTATCAGCTTCAAGAAAGGGTGCTACACCGGCCAGGAGATGGTTGCCCGCGCGAAATTCCGTGGCGCGAATAAACGCGCACTGTGGTATCTGGCGGGGAAAGCCAGCCGGGTGCCGGAAGCCGGTGAAGATCTGGAACTGAAAATGGGTGAAAACTGGCGTCGTACCGGTACAGTGCTGGCTGCCGCGCAACTGGATGACGGCAAACTGCTGGTGCAGGTTGTGATGAACAACGATATGGAGCCAGACAGCGTGTTTCGCGTGCGTGATGATGCGAACACTCTGGCTATCGAGCCGCTGCCTTATTCGCTGGAAGAAGAGTAACGGACAGGAGCGCCTGCTGCGCTCCCCTGAGGCGATGCTACGCATCTGAACTGGCTGCTAAACCACAGTAATCCGTAGCCCCGGCAAGCACCATATCGCCGGGGAATTTTCGGCTAACGCTTCAGCTTTTAAGCCTGTCCGACGTATAGATAAATCGCCAGGAAGTGACATATGCTGCCGCCCAGCACGAAGCCGTGCCAGATAGCGTGGTTATAAGGAATACGCTTACAAACGTAAAATATCACGCCCAGCGAGTAAACCACCCCACCCGCGGCCAGTAACGTCACCCCGCCAATCGATAGTTTGGTCGCCAGTTGGTAAACCACAATCAGCGACAGCCAACCCATGGTGAGGTAGGTCACCAGTGACAGCACTTTGAAACGGTGGGCAATGGTCAACTTGAACAGGATCCCCAGTAGTGCCAGGCCCCAGATAACAACCATCAATCCCCGTGCCAGCGGCGAATCCAGTCCCACCAGCAGAAAAGGTGTATAGGTTCCGGCAATCAATAGATAGATCGCGCAGTGGTCGAATTTCTTAAGCCACACTTTTGCCCGCTGATGCGGTATAGCGTGATAAAGCGTGGAGGCGAGAAACAGCAGAATCATGCTGCCGCCATAAAGACTGTAGCTGGTGATCGCCAGCGTGCCGGCATTACTCTCAACGGCCTGCACCAGCAGAAGCACCAGTCCAACAATACCAAACACCAGCCCGATGCCATGGCTGATGCTGTTGGCTATTTCCTCAGCCAGCGTATATCCCTGTGCGATTAATGGTCTATCCACCATAGTTAACTCCGGGAGAACTCAAAATAAAACGTCGCGCCTATAGAGTAACTGAGAATGATTCCAGTGCACACCTGTTCGCTTAAATAAATCATGATATTTATATGAACAGATAAATATCAATTAGTTATATAAGAATTTAAACTAACAGGCGTTACTGTTTTTCTAAAGAACCTTGAAATCAATCACATAAAACTGGTTCTGTCCGGGGTAGATATCGGCAATGACATTTTTGAGCTCAGACAGGGACATGTTCTCCTGCTGCGCATGTTCTTCTGTCAGGTTGTCAAGGGTGGTCGTTGAGGTACCAATCACCTTGATGGTGCAAAAATAGCCGTCATCCTCATAACGTCCCACGCGCAAGATATCCCCGACGCGAAAGTGCGATTCACTTTCATCGCGGATAGTAATTGTTTTGCGGCCTGCCAGAATGTCGTTCTGAAAGCGCTGAAAAAAAGTGATGTCGTTCGGCTGCATGTTATTATTCCCTGATGATAAATCTGATAAGTGAGTCGTTGACACAGTGAGTATGTTCTCCCACGCCGCTATCGCCAGTCTCAACAATCTTGAGATGATGGTCTACAACTATGTCGTCAAAAATCGTGACAAAGTGATGTATATGACCATCCGCGAACTGGCCGACGGCGCTGGAGTCTCAACCACCACGGTGCTGCGTTTCTGCCGCAAACTGCAATGTGAAGGTTATTCAGAATTTCGCGTCCGCTTTAAATTATATTTAGAGCAAAACGAACCCCAGCAGGCTAATTTTGGCGCCAGCGAAATTATCAGCTTTTTTAAAAGTGTGAATAACGACGAATTCGACACGTTATTAGATAAAGCGGTCGACATTATTTTATCGTCGGAGCGTATTATTTTTGTTGGTGCAGGCACATCCGGTGCTCTGGCAAAATATGGCGCACGCTTCTTTTCGAATGTCGGAAAATTCAGTAATCATATCGATGACCCTTATTTTCCGGTCACAAATGACATGGCCAGAAATGCACTGGCTATCGTGTTGTCTGTCTCCGGGGAAACCGAGGAGATCCTGCGTTTCGCCAGCCAGTTCAGCCTCCATCACTGCAAAGTCCTGACCATCACCAGCCATGAGCATTCGCGCCTGGCAAAACTGGCGGATTTCAATCTTTCCTGGCATGTCCCGCAAACACGCATTGCCGGTGTTTATGATATTACGACGCAAATACCGGTGATCTATATTCTGGAATCACTTGGTCGGAAACTGGCGAAGAAAATAGCATAAAAAAACATATTGTTTTATTAGTGTAACAAATCACCATAATGGTAATTTGTTATATCGTGACATTTTTATTCCCTTTGCTAGACTCGAGCGCAGATTTTATTACCAGGGCGAGAGTAGCAACGATGAAAAAATTGACCTTACCGAAAGACTTTTTATGGGGCGGCGCCGTTGCCGCACATCAGGTTGAAGGCGGCTGGAATCAGGGCGGAAAAGGCCCAAGCATTTGTGACGTGCTCACCGGTGGCGCGCACGGCGTTCCACGCGAAATCACCCGGCAGGTCATCGAAGGGAAATACTACCCGAACCATGAAGCGGTCGATTTTTACGGCCACTACAAAGAAGACATCAAACTCTTCGCCGAAATGGGCTTCAAATGCTTCCGTACGTCTATCGCCTGGACACGCATCTTCCCGAAAGGTGACGAACTGCAGCCTAACGAAGAAGGCCTGAAATTCTATGATGATATGTTTGATGAACTGCTCAAATATAACATCGAACCGGTAATTACCCTGTCTCACTTCGAAATGCCGCTGCACCTGGTGCAGGAGTACGGCGGCTGGACCAACCGTAAGGTCGTGGATTTCTTTGTCCGCTTCGCCGAAGTGGTGTTTGAGCGCTACAAAGCGAAGGTTAAATACTGGATGACCTTCAACGAAATCAACAACCAGCGTAACTGGCGCGCGCCACTGTTCGGCTACTGCTGCTCCGGTGTGGTCTATACCGATCATGAAAACCCGGAAGAGACCATGTATCAGGTCTTGCACCATCAGTTCGTGGCCAGCGCGCTGGCGGTGAAAATAGGTCACCGCATCAATCCGGAAATGAAAATCGGCTGCATGCTGGCCATGGTGCCGCTGTATCCGTTCTCCTGTAAGCCAGAAGATGTGATGTTTGCACAGGAATCCATGCGTGAGCGCTATGTCTTTACTGATGTTCAGTTGCGTGGTTACTACCCGTCTTACGTGTTGAACGAATGGGAACGTCGTGGTTTCAACATCAAAATGGAGGCGGGCGACGAGCAGGTTCTGCGTGAAGGGACCTGTGATTACCTCGGCTTTAGCTACTACATGACCAATGCGGTAAAAGCCGAAGGCGGCACCGGTGATGCCATTTCCGGCTTCCAGGGCAGCGTACCGAACCCGCACGTAAAAGCGTCCGACTGGGGCTGGCAGATTGACCCGGTAGGTCTGCGTTATGCGCTGTGCGAACTGTATGAGCGTTATCAGAAGCCGTTGTTTATTGTTGAAAATGGCTTTGGCGCGTACGATAAAGTAGAAGAAGATGGCAGTATTATCGACGATTATCGTATCGATTATCTGCGTGCTCACGTTAAAGAGATGGTTGAGGCGGTCACATATGATGGTGTTGACCTGATGGGTTACACCCCGTGGGGCTGTATCGACTGCGTCTCTTTCACCACCGGCCAGTACAGCAAACGTTACGGCTTTATCTATGTGAACAAGCATGATGACGGCACTGGCGACATGTCCCGTTCCCGTAAGAAGAGTTTTAACTGGTATAAGGAAGTGATCGCCAGCAACGGCGAGAATATCTAACCGGTATACTGTTCATCCTGCCCTTCTCCCCATCGGGGAGAAGGGCCGGGCAGAGGGGGAGTCGCTTATTTCCCACCCGCCAGTTCGATAAAGCTTCCCGTCACGTAGGATGCCTTATCGCTCAATAGCCAGACTATCGCCTGCGCCACCTCTTCCGGCTGACCGCCACGCTGCATCGGCAGCATCGACTTCACCCGATCGACCCGCCCGGGTTCACCACCAGAGGCATGCATTTCCGTATAGATAAAGCCCGGTCGAACGCTGTTAACCCGAATACCCTGCGCCGCGACTTCCACCGACAAGCCCGTGGTAAGCGTATCCATCGCCCCTTTTGACGCGGCATAATCAACATATTCACCTGGCGAACCCAGACGCGCCCCGGCCGAAGAGACATTCACTATCGCACCGCCTTTTCCGCCGTGCGGCAGCGCCATACGTTTAATGGCCTCCCGACAGCAGAGAAAGGTGCCCGTCACGTTAGTCCGCAGAACCTGGTTGATGCGCTCCGCCGTCATCGCTTCCACGCGGCTTTGGGTAAACAGGATCCCGGCGTTATTCACCAGCGCGGTCAGCGGTTCATCCTCCTCATCAATACGCGCGAACATCGCGGTGACCTGCTCTTCTTCGCCAATATCCGCCTGAACCGCGAACGCTTTTCCGCCCGCCGCGATAATGGTTTCAACCACTGACTGCGCGGCCTGCGCATTGTGCTGATAATTGACCGCGACCGTGTACCCTTCTGCGCCCAGCAGCAGCGCTGTCGCTTTTCCTATTCCCCGGCTACCGCCAGTGACCAGTGCAATTGCCAATCTGTATTCCTCCCAATAAAAAGGCCGGGTAACGCGAACGTTCACCCGGCCTGTAGAAGCGTAGCGCTAATTACTGGTATTCGCTCATCGGCACGCAAGAGCAGAACAGGTTGCGGTCGCCGTAAACGTCATCAAGACGTTTTACCGTCGGCCAGTACTTGTTCGCTACACCCGCCGGGAAGACAGCCTGCTCACGGGTATAACCGTGATGCCACTCCGCCACCAGCTCGTTCTGCGTATGTGGCGCATTCACCAGCGGGTTATCGGCAAGCGGCCATTCGCCTGCTTTTACGCGGTTGATCTCGCCACGAATGGCCAGCATCGCGTCAATAAAGCGATCCAGTTCCGCTTTGCTTTCTGACTCCGTCGGCTCAACCATCAGGGTACCCGCAACCGGGAAAGACATGGTCGGCGCATGGAAACCGTAGTCAATCAGGCGTTTCGCAATATCCAGTTCACTGATACCGGTCTCTTCTTTCAGCGGGCGAATGTCGAGAATACATTCATGCGCCACGCGACCATCGCGCCCCGTATACAAAACCGGGAATGCCTCTTTCAGACGGCTGGCAATGTAGTTGGCATTCAGAATCGCCACCTGGCTTGCCTGTTTCAGCCCTTCGGCGCCCATCATACGAATGTACATCCAGCTAATTGGCAGAATCGACGCGCTACCAAACGGGGCGGCGGATACCGCGCCCTGACGGGTCAGCATGCCTTCAATCTGCACCACGCTGTGGCCCGGTACGAAAGGTGCCAGATGCGCTTTCACGCCAATCGGCCCCATACCCGGACCGCCACCGCCGTGCGGAATACAGAAGGTTTTATGCAGGTTGAGATGCGACACATCCGCACCGATAAAGCCCGGAGAGGTAATCCCCACCTGAGCATTCATGTTCGCGCCGTCGAGATAAACCTGCCCGCCAAATTGATGCACAATTTCGCACACTTCACGGATAGTCTCTTCATAGACGCCGTGGGTGGACGGGTAGGTCACCATGATGCAAGAGAGATTTGCCGCGTGTTGTCCTGCTTTCGCGCGCAGATCGGCCAGATCGATGTTGCCGTTTTTATCACAGGCCACAACCACCACCTGCATACCTGCCATCTGTGCGGATGCCGGGTTGGTACCGTGTGCAGAGCTTGGGATCAGGCAGATATCGCGATGGCCTTCGTTGCGGCTCTCATGGTAGTGACGAATCGCCAACAGGCCCGCATATTCCCCCTGCGCGCCAGAGTTCGGCTGCATACAAAGGGCATCGTAACCCGTCAGTTTCACCAGCCAGTCGGAAAGCTGGTTGATCATGTGGTGGTAGCCTTCGGCTTGTTCAGCCGGGCAGAACGGATGCAGTTCGGCGAATTCAGGCCAGGTGATCGGAATCATTTCCGCTGCGGCGTTCAGCTTCATGGTGCAAGATCCCAGTGGGATCATCGCCTGATTGAGCGCCAGATCTTTGCGCTCCAGAGAGTGCATGTAACGCATCATCTCGGTTTCGCTGTGATAGCGATTAAAGACCGGGTGGCTCAGGATCGCATCATCACGCAGCATGGCGGCAGGCACAGAGCGGCTGTCGAGCGCCACGTCTTTATCCAGCACGTCAATGTCCAGTCCGTGCGCATCGCCCAGCATCACGGCAAAAAGTTTCTGCACATCTTCACGGGTGGTGGTTTCATCGAGCGTGATACCCACGGCATTAAGAATGTCGCTGCGAAGGTTGATTTCAGCCGCTTGCGCACGCGCCAGCACGGCGGCTTTGTCGGCCACTTCCACACATAGCGTGTCAAAGTAGTGCGCGTGACGCAGCTTAAGCCCTTTTTGCTGCAGGCCGGCCGCCAGAATATCGGCCAGACGATGGATACGGCTCGCAATACGTTTCAGACCAACCGGACCGTGATACACCGCGTACAGGCTGGCGATGTTGGCCAGCAGTACCTGCGAAGTACAGATGTTGGAGTTCGCTTTTTCGCGACGGATATGCTGCTCGCGGGTCTGCATCGCCATACGCAGTGCGGTATTGCCCGCCGCGTCTTTGGAGACACCGATGATACGTCCCGGCATTGAGCGTTTGAATTCATCTTTTGCGGCAAAGAATGCCGCATGCGGGCCACCGTAGCCCATCGGCACACCGAAGCGCTGCGCAGAACCGAAGACAATGTCTGCCCCTTGTTTGCCCGGCGCGGTCAACAACACCAGCGCCATAAAATCGGCGGCTACGCTGACCACAATTTTACGGGCTTTCAGCTCGGTAATCAGTGCGCTGTAGTCATGCACTTCGCCGGTCGTGCCCACCTGCTGCAACAGCACGCCAAACACATCCTGATGATCCAGCACCTTGCTGGCATCATCCACAATGACGTCAAAACCAAAGGTTTCGGCACGGGTGCGCACCACATCGAGCGTTTGCGGATGAATATCGTCGGCAACAAAGAAACGGTTGGCATTTTTCAGTTTGCTGACGCGCTTTGCCATCGCCATTGCTTCGGCAGCGGCGGTAGCTTCATCCAGCAGAGAAGCCGAGGCCATGTCGAGACCAGTCAGGTCGAGCGTCACCTGCTGGAAATTCAGTAAGGCTTCAAGGCGCCCTTGTGACACCTCCGGCTGATACGGCGTATAGGCAGTGTACCAGCCTGGGTTTTCGAGCATGTTACGCAGAATAACCGGCGGTAATTGCACGGCGGTATAACCCATGCCAATGTAAGACTTAAAGCGCTTGTTGCGACCAGCAATCGCTTTCAGCTCCGCCAGTGCGGCGTATTCGGTCGTGGCTTCACCCACCTGCGGCGGCGTGGCAAGCTGGATATCTTTCGGCACGATCTGGGCAATCAGTGCGTTTAACGAATCCGCGCCAACCGTTTTCAGCATCTCCTGCTGTTGCTGAGCATCCGGCCCAATGTGACGTTCAATGAAAGCGCCACGGTTTTCAAGCTGGCTTAAAGTCTGTGTCATGAGCGATGGTTCCTGAAACGTGCGGTGATTTTAAAATTGCCTCTTCGTCAGGAAGAGGTTGGGGCGAAAGCGCGAATATTCCCTCACCCCGCTCCTCTCCCTGTGAGGGAGAGGGAGAAAACCGTTATTCGTCTTCGAGTAAGGCTTCGTAAGCGGTCGCATCCAGCAACGCAGCAACTTCCGATTCATCACTGGCTTTGATTTTGAAAATCCAGCCTTCGCCGTACGGCTCGCTGTTGACCTGCTCCGGCGCATCGCCCAGTGCCTCGTTAACAGCAACGATTTCGCCGCTGATCGGCGCATAAATATCGGAAGCCGCTTTCACGGATTCCGCGACGGCGCAATCATCACCTGCGGCAACGGTTGCGCCCACTTCGGGCAGATCAACAAACACCATGTCACCCAGCAGTTCCTGAGCATGTTCAGTGATACCGACGGTGTACGTGCCATCCGCTTCTTTACGCAGCCACTCGTGTTCTTTGCTGTATTTCAGTTCTGCAGGTACGTTGCTCATCACTAAATCTCCAAATAAGAATGAATCACGCGACGGCTTTGCCAGCGCGTACAAAAATAGGTTTCGTCACTTTTACCGGCATTTCACGATTACGGATCTGAACGATTGCCGTGTCGCCAATGCCCGCTGGCACACGCGCCAGTGCAATACTGTAGCCCAGCGTCGGCGAGAACGTACCGCTGGTGATCACGCCTTCTTGCGCGTTACCGTGGGTATCTGTGAACCGCACCGGCAATTCGTTACGCAGCACGCCTTTCTCGGTCATGATCAGACCGACCAGTTGTTCGGTGCCTTTCTCGCGCTGTAATTCGAGCGCTTCGCGACCGATAAAATCACGGTCCGCCGGTTCCCAGGCAATGGTCCAGCCCATATTGGCGGCGAGCGGCGAAACGCCCTCGTCCATCTCCTGACCGTACAAGTTCATGCCCGCTTCAAGGCGTAAAGTGTCGCGCGCGCCCAGGCCACAAGGCTTAACGCCCGCCTGCACCAGCTTCTGCCAGAAATCGGCTGCCTGTTCGTTCGGCAGCGCGATTTCATAACCCGCTTCGCCGGTATAGCCGGTGGTCGCGATAAACAGATCGCCGGCCTCAACGCCAAAGAACGGCTTCATTCCTTCTACCGCCTGACGCTGCTCGTCAGTGAACAGGGTCGCGGCTTTAGCCTGCGCGTTTGGCCCCTGAACAGCAATCAACGACAAATCGTCACGGACGGTGATATCAATGGCGAAAGGTTCAGCGTGTTGGGTAATCCAGGAGAGGTCTTTTTCGCGCGTGGCGGAGTTTACAACGAGGCGGAAGAAGTCTTCGGTGAAGTAGTAGACGATGAGGTCATCAATGACACCGCCCGACGCATTGAGCATGCCGGAATATAGCGCCTTGCCGGGTTTGGTGAGTTTCGCTACGTCATTTGCCAGCAGGTAGCGCAAGAATTCCCGGGTTCGACTGCCACGCAAATCGACAATCGTCATGTGCGATACATCGAACATGCCCGCATCGGTACGCACCGCGTGGTGCTCATCGATTTGCGAGCCGTAATGCAGCGGCATCATCCAGCCATGGAAATCCACCATGCGTGCGCCGCACAGCGTGTGTTGTTCATACAAAGGAGTCTGCTGGGCCATCTTTTCCTCGTCGAATAAGCGGGGCTTTCACGTTTTCAGCGGTGAAAAAATCATCGCATGACAAGACGTCGACACCGATCCCGGTCGCCGACGCAAACGTTCACTTTCGCCTGAACTTATCACCGAAAGCGGCACTTAACCATAAGAGAAAATGGGTCATCACATTAGCTTATGACCATTTTTCACAAAAACCCCAACAAAATATTACACCAGGATTAAGCGTGAAATGGCGCATAAAGAATCACTCTCGCATAGCGGGTATCGCAAATAGCGATATTTACCACCACAAAAGAGATAATTTTCCCGACAGCAAAAAAACGAGGGATGAGAAAAACTAATCTGAAAAATGGCGTGAAATTAGAATTTTTCAAATGAGGCAAGGTTTCCCTTCCCGCCAGGGGGAAGGGAAAGTGTGACGCAGTTAACGCAACCACTGAGGGAGGTCATTCAGTCCCATCGCCTGACGCAACAACTGTGGTTTTACCCCAGGCAATCTGTCCGCCAGTTTCAGGCCAATATCCCGGAACAGTTTTTTCGCCGGGTTAGTGCCGGAAAACAATTCCCGGAAACCCTGCATCCCGGCCAGCATCAGCGCGGCACTGTGTTTACGGCTGCGTTCGTAGCGGCGCAGATACATGTGCTGACCAATATCTTTGCCCTGAGCGTGCAGCCGCTTGAGTTCGCTCACCAGTTCTGCCGCGTCCATGAAGCCCAGGTTAACGCCCTGCCCGGCAAGAGGATGGATGGTGTGCGCCGCATCGCCCATCAATGCCAGACGATGCCCGGCAAAATGACGCGCGTAGCGTCCGGTCAGCGGGTAGACCTGCCGCTCGCTTTCCACGTGACACAACCCCAGGCGATTATCAAACGCGACGCACAGCGCCTGGTTGAAGGCCTCTTCGTCTGCCTGCTGCATTTGTGCAGCCAGCTCAGGCGGCAGCGACCAGACGATTGAACACAAGTGCGGGTCGGCCAGCGGCAGAAACGCGAGGATGCTTTCATCGTGGAAAACCTGCCGCGCAATAGCCTGATGCGGCTCATCGGTACGGATGGTCGCCACCAGCGCATGATGGTTATAGTCCCAGAAGGTCAGCGGAATATCGGCTTTATTGCGTAACCATGAGTTAGCACCATCGGCCCCGACGACCAGCCGGGCGGTTAACATATTGCCATCTTTGAGGGTAAGAAACGCTTCGTTCTCACCCCAGGCCACCTGTTGCAGTTCCGCTGGTGCCAGGATTGACACATCCGAACACTGCCGGGCTTTGTTCCACAACGCCTGATGAATGACACTGTTTTCAATAATATGACCGAGATGGCTGTAACCCATACTCTGATCGTCAAAGGCAATGCGGCCAAAGCTGTCTTTATCCCATACTTCCATGCCGTGATAACAGCTGGCGCTATGGGCAATAATCGATGACCAGACGCCCAGGCGCGTCAGCAGTTTTTCGCTGGCGGCGTTGATCGCCGAGACACGCAGTTGTGCAGGGGCATCCTCTTTCAGGGGGATGGGCGCATGCTGTTCCAGCACCGCCACTCGCAGGCCACTGCCCTGTAATCCACAGGCCAGCGCCAGTCCCACCATGCCGCCACCTACAATTGCCACATCAACATTTTGCACAAATAGCTCCTGAAGACCTTAACGCGCCACCCAGCCCAGAGTACGCTGCGCCAGCGCATCACGCGCCGGGGTAAATAATTCCATTGCCATCAAACCGACGTTACGCCCGACAACCAGCGGCGCCCAGCGATTAGCAAAAAGATGCACTAACCCATCTGTCACGCCAATCGTAGCGCACTTATCATCACGGCGACGATCGCGATAGCGTGTCAGCACGCCATAACCGCCAACATCCTGCTGCTGTGTCCAGGCATCGGCCAGCGTTTCGGCCAGGCTCATCACATCACGCATCCCCAGGTTAAAGCCCTGCCCGGCAATCGGGTGGAGCGTCTGCGCGGCATTTCCAACCAGCACAGTTCGATGTGAAATAGGCGAGGAGGCGGTGGAGAGAGAAAGCGGATAAGCGTTACGGACTCCCGCCTGCATGATTCGGCCCAGTCGCCAGCCAAAGGCTTTTTGCAGTTCATGGCAGAAGGTCTCATCGCTCCAGTTCAGGATCTGTTCCTGTCTGTCGAGCGGGTGACACCACACCAGCGAGCAACGTCCGTGCGACATCGGCAGCATTGCCAGCGGGCCGTGAGCGGTAAAACGCTCAAACGCGCGCCCCTGATGCGCCACCGAGGTCGTGACGTTAGCAATCACCGCAACCTGCTGATAGGGTGCCTGTTGCCAGCTAATACCACATTGCGCACCCAGCGCAGAGCGGGAGCCATCCGCGGCGACCAGCAGGGTTCCGTTAATCGTCTCCCCACTTTCCAGTGCGACCGCCACGCGGTCTTCATCCCTGGAGAAGAAGCTCACACGTGCCGGACAATGGAGCGTCACGCCAGGCGCTTTTTTCAGAAGACTAAAAAGACGGCTACCGACATCGTGCAGTTCCACCACCTGGCCGAGCGCCTCAATGTGATAATCATCAGCATCAAGAGTCACGAAACCAGCATGGCCGCGATCGCTGACATGCACGGTGGTAATCGGCGTGGCTTTCTCGACGATATGTGACCAGATCCCCACTCGCGCGAGCTGCTGGCACGTTCCCGCCGCCAGCGCGATAGCGCGCGCATCAAAGCCTGGGTGATCCTGAGAACTCGGTTCGGTCGCTTCGATCAGATGAACAGGAAGGCGACCACCGGTTAAGTGCGAAATCGACAGCGCGAGCGTCGCGCCTGCCATACCGCCACCCACAATAATCACACTCATAAGCGACGTGCCGCTGCCATCAGCGCCTCGATGTCATCGGCTTTTTTGACGACGCTGGCGGTGAGGTTTTCATTACCGTTTTCGGTGATCACAATGTCATCTTCCACGCGAATGCCAATCCCCCGATAGGCTTCTGGTACGTCGGCATCAGGGGCGATATAGAGACCCGGCTCAACGGTTAATACCATCCCCGGTTCAAGGATACGCGAGCGATCCTGACCATAGACGCCGACATCATGGACATCCAGCCCCAGCCAGTGGCTCAGACCATGCATAAAGAAAGGGCGATGCGCATTCTCAGCAACCAGCGTGTCAACCTCACCCTTAAGAATGCCCAGTTTCACCAGCCCGGTTACCATGATGCGCACCACTTCCCCGTTCACTTCCTGAATCGAAGTGCCGGGGCGGAACAGGCGCAGGGCCGTTTCCAGTGATTCCAGTACAATGTCATACACTTCACGCTGCGCCGGGCTGAACTTTCCGTTAACCGGAAAGGTACGGGTAATATCGCCGGCATACCCCATGTATTCGCAACCTGCGTCGATCAGCACCAGATCACCATCACGCATCACGCTTTCGTTTTCGGTGTAATGCAAAATACAGCCATTCTCCCCGGCACCGACGATAGTGTTATAGGACGGAAAACGGGCGCCGTGACGGTTGAACTCGTGGTGGATTTCGCCTTCAAGCTGGTATTCAAACATCCCGGGTTTACAGGTTTGCATGGCGCGGGTATGTGCCAGCGCCGAAATCTCTCCGGCGCGACGCATTACCTCGATTTCTTCGGCTGACTTGAACAGACGCATTTCATGCACGATAGGTCGCCAGTCGGTCACCGTGGCCGGGGCAGTGAGATTCTGTCGAGAGCCTTTACGCAGTTTATCCAGCGCGGCAAAGACAATCTCATCAGCATAAGCGTATTCGCCCTGGGCGTGATAGACCGCGTCCAGGCCGTTGAGCAATTGATAAAGATGTTTGCCTATTTCCGGAAACGCCAGCGCCCTGTCCACACCCAGTTTTTCTGGCGCCGCTTCCTGCCCCAGACGGCGGCCAAACCAGATTTCCGCCGTCTTATCGCGAATCCGGTTAAACAGGACGCTGTGGTTATGGGTATCATCACTTTTAATCAGCACCAGCACCGCTTCCGGCTCATTAAAACCGGTGAAATACCAAAAGTCGCTGTTCTGACGATACGGGTATTCACTGTCGGCACTGCGGGTCGCTTCCGGCGCCGCGAAAATAAGCGCCGCGCTGGCTGGCGCCATCTGCGCCAGCAACGCCTGACGGCGTCGGAGAAACTCAAGCTGTGTCATGACATCTCCTTTGAGCGGATATAGATTAATGCAGGGTTGGCTTACGCACTTCGGGTGCCGTTGGCTGCGGACGGGTAAATGTGTCATGGCACAACAGCGCCGCAACGCGCACATATTCGATGATCTCTTCGAGCGACATTTCCAGCTCTTCCTGATCTTCATCTTCGTCATAACCGAGCAAAGCAATGTTACGCAGATCGTCAATCGCTTCACCGGTTTCGCCGGTCACTTTGTCGAGTTTCGGCTGCGTGACGCCAAGCCCCAGCAGGAAGTGGTTAACCCAGCCTGCCAGCGCATCGGCACGGTCAAACACACTCACGTCGTCGCCGGTCGGCAGATAAAGCTGAAACAGGAAACCGTCATCTTCCAGTGAGTCGCTGGTGGCGGCATGCATGCTGCGCAGCGCCTGTGCGAGCTCATGGCCGAATGCCAGCCCTTCGTTAGTCAGGTCATGCAACAGCGGCTGCCAGGAGCTGTCGTTGTTGCCGCCACAAAGCATCCCCGCGATAAGCCCGTGCATTTCCGCAGGAATCAGTCCAACACCTTGCTGATTGAGCAACTGGCCTACATCGTTGTAACCAGGTATTTCGTTCTGTATAGACATGCGCATTCATCGTCGTTGGGGAGAATATTCATGGTATGCTACCACTTTGGACCCTGGTGATATACCCGTCATGCTTCACGTTACATGCCTTTGCATGCGCTATGAGTGAATTAAGGTATAGCAAAGAGCTTGAATCCTCTCACCAGGGTGGCTATAGTGACGCCCCTTCGCAGCCAGGACTCGGCTGTGAAGGCAGAGCGCAGTCAAACAGCAGGAAGGTGGCATGTCTGCACAACCCGTCGATATCCAAATTTTTGGCCGTTCACTGCGAGTGAATTGCCCGCCTGAACAGAGAGATGCTCTGAATCAGGCCGCGGAGGATCTGAATCAGCGGTTGCAAGATCTGAAAGTTCGCACTAGAGTCACAAATACTGAGCAGTTAGTCTTTATCGCAGCGCTGAATATCAGCTATGAACTGACTCAGGAAAAGGCGAAAACCCGTGACTACGCATCCAGCATGGAACAGCGTATTCGGATGTTACAACAGACCATCGAACAGGCATTGCTTGATCAGGGTCGCATATCCGAAAGACCGGGGCCGAAGTTTGAATAACACTTCAAGGTTAACTATGGTAGAGTGACCGTGAAGAAAAAATTTCTCTGAGATGTTCGCAAGCGGGCCAGTCCCCTGAGCCGATATTTCATACCACAAGAATGTGGCGCTCCATGGTTGGTGAGCATGCTCGGTCCGTCCGAGAAGCCTTAAAACTATGACGACACATTCACCTTGAACCAAGGGTTCAAGGGTTACAGCCTGCGGCGGCATCTCGGAGATTCCCTTCTTTCTACCTGGTACCATGACACAACTTTCTGCTCTTCCCCCGTCACGTCAGGAAATCCGTAAAATCATACGGCAGCGTCGTCGCGCCCTTACCGCGGGGCAACAGGAACACTTTTCGATTGCAGCGGCAGCGCACATGATGGCGTATCCGCCGGTCGTGATGGCGCATACCGTCGCCCTTTTTCTCTCCTTCGATGGCGAGCTGGACACCCAACCGCTTATCGAACAGCTCTGGCGCAGCGGCAAACGCGTTTATCTGCCGGTGCTGCATCCGTTCAGCCCGGGCAATCTGCTGTTTTTGCAATACCATCCGCATAGCGAGCTGGTTATCAATCGCCTGAAAATTCAGGAACCGAAACTGGACGTGCGCGATGTCTTACCGCTTGCGCAGTTAGATGTCCTGATAACCCCGCTGGTTGCCTTTGACAGCCAGGGGCAACGACTGGGAATGGGCGGGGGCTTTTACGACAGAACGCTGCAAAACTGGCAACGATATGGTTTACAGCCGGTGGGTTACGCGCATGATTGTCAGCATGTTGATATGCTTCCAGTGGAAGAGTGGGATATTCCGCTCCCTGCGGTGGTGACGCCGTCGAGATTGTGGAGTTGGTGAAACCACAGGGTGAGTGAGAACACATAAAAACGGCAACCCTCAGGTTGCCGTTTTGCATTTATCTCGCCATCCAGTACTGCAAAGTTAGTACAGCAGGCGTGCGCGAATCGTACCCGGGATCGCCTTCATGCTCTGCAGCGCTTTTTGCGCCACATCTTCTTCGGCTTCAATATCGATAACCACATAGCCCATATACGGGGTCGTTTGCAGATACTGAGCGGCGATGTTGATACCGTCGCCAGCAAAGATCTGGTTGATTGCGGTCAACACGCCAGGACGGTTTTCGTGGATGTGCAGCAGACGACGACCACCGTGCAGCGGCAGCGACACTTCCGGGAAGTTAACGGCAGAGAGCGTTGAGCCGTTATCAGAGTACTTAATCAGCTTACCCGCTACTTCCAGGCCGATGTTTTCCTGGGCTTCCTGGGTTGAGCCGCCAATATGCGGCGTCAAAATCACGTTATCGAATTCGCAAAGCGGCGAATTAAACGGATCGCTGTTAGTTGCCGGCTCAGTTGGGAACACGTCGATTGCCGCGCCCGCCAGGTGTTTACGTTTAAGCGCATCGCACAGCGCCGGAATATCAACAACCGTACCACGTGCGGCGTTGATCAGCAGTGATCCCGGCTTCATCAGCGCCAGCTCTTCCACGCCCATCATGTTTTTGGTCGAGGCATTTTCCGGCACGTGCAGGCTGACAACATCGCTCATATTGAGCAAATCGGACAGGTGCTGAACCTGGGTCGCGTTACCCAGCGGCAGTTTGCTTTCAATATCATAGAAATAAACGTGCATACCGAGTGACTCAGCCAGAATGCCAAGTTGGGTACCGATGTGACCGTAGCCAATGATGCCCAATTTTTTACCGCGCGCTTCGTAAGAGCCCACGGCCAGTTTGTTCCAGATTCCGCGGTGCGCTTTGGCGTTCGCTTCCGGAATACCGCGCATCAGCAGTAACAGCTCGCCAATCACCAGTTCCGCCACGGAACGCGTGTTAGAGAACGGGGCGTTAAATACCGGGATACCGCGCTGTGCCGCCGCATCCAGATTGACCTGGTTGGTACCAATACAGAAACAACCAATCGCAACCAGTTTTTCAGCGGCGGCAATAACATCTTCGGTCAGGTTAGTACGGGATCGAATGCCAATGAAGTGGGCATCACGGATAGACTCTTTGAGCTGCTCACTGTCGAGCGCGCCTTTGTGATACTCGATGTTGGTGTAACCTGCTGCACGAAGGCTATCGAGTGCTTTCTGATGCACCCCTTCGACGAGCAGAAATTTAATCTTGTCTTTCTCCAGTGATACCTTTGCCATTTACCCGACCCTGTTTTTTGTCATAACTGATGTTGTGTGGATATTCATCCGCTGTAGTCAACATATCAAAAAAAACTATTGCAGCAATATGAACGTTTGCGTTGGCCCTGTGAAGGAATGTCATACAGTGAGAAATGGCAGAGGAATATGCTGGAAATAGCCACAGAGGCGGGAGGATTATCAGGGCGAATCCAGAAGCGTGACAGATGTCACCAAATTTGCTCTTTGAGATTTTTTTCATGGGGGAACACGTCCCCCACACAGATCATTTTGTGATGGTTTTGACGCCATCGGCGCTGCCGATCAAAGCCACATCCGCGCCGCGGTTGGCAAACAAGCCCACGGTTACCACACCCGGAATGCCATTAATCGTATTTTCCAGCGCAACAGGATCGATAATCTCCAGACCAAAGACGTCGAGGATCACGTTGCCGTTGTCGGTGACCACATTCTGGCGATATTCAGGACGACCGCCCAGCTTCACCAGTTCACGCGCTACGGCGCTTCGTGCCATCGGGATCACTTCCACCGGTAGCGGGAATTTACCGAGGATCTCGACCTGTTTGGACGCATCGGCAATACAGATAAATTTATCGGCTACCGAGGCAATGATCTTTTCGCGCGTTAACGCGGCGCCGCCGCCTTTGATCATCTGCATCTGACCGTTGATTTCATCCGCGCCATCAACATAAATTCCCAGACGATCGACTTCGTTCAGATCGAATACGGTGATACCCAGGCCTTTCAGTTTTTCTGTCGAGGCATCGGAACTGGAGACCGCCCCTTCAATCTGACCTTTCATGGTACCGAGCGCGTCAATAAAGTGCGCAGCGGTGGAGCCGGTACCAACACCTACGATAGTACCCGGTTCAACATATTTCAGCGCTGCCCAACCCACTGCTTTTTTTAATTCGTCCTGCGTCATCGTCGTTCGCCTGTGGTGAGAATGGTGTGGAATTCGAAGCGCATTATAGAACATGGAAGGGGGAAAAGTCCCTGTGAGCTGTGTCACATTACCAGCAGGTACATTTTCGTCTGTAAGAGACAAAAAATTATGTCATAGTGCTGAGTAATTATTTTGCAGGAGTATGTCAGTCAGATGAAACGTCCGGACTACAGAACGTTACAGGCGCTCGATGCGGTCATTCGGGAACGTGGGTTTGAGCGCGCCGCGCAGAAGCTGTGTATCACTCAGTCCGCCGTATCGCAGCGAATTAAACAGCTCGAAAATATGTTTGGTCAGCCCCTGCTGGTGCGCACCGTCCCACCGCGCCCCACTGAGCAAGGGCAAAAATTGCTGGCGCTGCTGCGCCAGGTAGAATTGCTGGAAGAAGAGTGGCTGGGTGATGAGCAAACCGGCTCCACCCCACTCCTGCTGTCGCTGGCGGTGAACGCCGACAGTCTGGCAACCTGGCTGCTGCCCGCGCTGGCACCGGTACTGGCCGACTCGCCAATTCGTCTGAATTTACAGGTTGAAGATGAAACCCGCACTCAGGAGCGTCTGCGTCGCGGCGAAGTGGTCGGTGCGGTAAGTATTCAGCCGCAGGCTCTGCCAAGTTGCCTCGTTGACCAGCTTGGCGCGCTTGATTACCTGTTTGTCGGTTCAAAAGCCTTTGCTGAACGTTACTTCCCGAATGGCGTAACCCGCTCGGCGTTACTTAAAGCGCCTGCCGTGGCGTTTGATCATCTCGACGATATGCACCAGGCCTTCTTACAGCAAAACTTCGACCTGCCGCCGGGCAGCGTACCCTGCCATATCGTTAACTCGTCGGAAGCATTTGTGCAACTGGCAAGGCAGGGAACGACCTGCTGTATGATCCCGCATCTGCAAATCGAAAGAGAGTTGAATGCCGGAGAGCTGATCGATCTGACGCCGGGTCTCTTCCAGCGCCGGATGCTGTTCTGGCACCGGTTTGCGCCAGAAAGCCGCATGATGCGCAACGTCACCGACGCACTGCTGGCGTACGGCCACAAGGTGCTAAGGCAAGATTAAAACATTGTCTTACCGGGGCGACATATCGTGCAAAATGCAGCCCCCGGTAAGCGTGGCGCATCTGGATTTCCCAGATGCGGCCACATATCCCACTCATTTGAAATTACTGCGTTTTGTCCGTTGTTGCTGGCTGCTGAGTCTGGCTCTGCGTTGGCTCAAGCTGGAACACAACATCCACCTGATCGGCAAACTGAATGGTCGGCTGTTCGTACGTTTCCTGTGCGGATACCGGCGCCGCATCTGCTTTCATCATGCGAACCATCGGGCTCGGCTGATAATTGGAAACGTGGTAACGCACGCTATACACCGGGCCAAGCTTCGCGTGGAAACCGGCTGCCAGTTGTTCGGCCTGATGAACCGCATCATCAATGGCGGCTTTACGCGCCTTATCCTTGTAAGAATCCGGTTGCGCAACGCCCAGCGAAACGGAACGGATTTCATTCAGACCGGCTTTCAGTGCACCATCCAGCAGAGAATTGAGCTTCTCCAGATCGCGCAGGGTTACTTCCACCGTACGTACGGCACGCCAACCTTTCAGCACGCTTTTACCGTTTTGGTAATCATAATCCGGCTGGGTGCGCAAGTTGGCGGCGTTGATGTCTTTCTTCACTACGCCATTCTTGTCGAGGAAGGAGAGATACTCGGCGACGCGGTCGTCTGCCTGTTTCTTGGCGGTTGCAGCATCTTTCGCCTGGATGTTCACTTCAATCGCCAGGGTGGCAATATCCGGCACTGCGTCCACGCTCGACGTACCCGAGGTAATAATGTGCGGGCCATCAGGCAGTTCACTTGCCTGTACCGACATGACACTCAGTCCCACTAATGCCGCCAGGGCCATCACTTTGAATTTCACGGTTGCTCCTCCATGTTGCTTATTACGTCCGTAACAAAACGGCACGCCAGGCAAAAGCTTAGCGGATACCGTTGGTTTGTCTATCAGACCAGACTTAGTTTAATAACGCCTGCATATGGGCCACGCCCTCTTTTGCCAGTTGCGCGGCAATAACCCACATTACCGCCCCGACGATCAGATTGATGATACGTTGTGCTTTTGCCGTACGCAGACGCGGGGCAAACCAGGCCGCCAGCATCGCCAGGCCAAAAAACCAGATAACAGACGCAC
This sequence comes from Phytobacter sp. RSE-02, assembly GCF_040578655.1. NCBI lineage: Bacteria > Pseudomonadati > Pseudomonadota > Gammaproteobacteria > Enterobacterales > Enterobacteriaceae > Phytobacter > Phytobacter sp. RSE-02. The sequence continues at coordinate 72,751 of NZ_JBEULY010000013.1, forward strand.
TGATCGTCCCCATCGCAAACCAGCGCTTCGGCTCCGCCTCCAGTTGCCCGCCGAGACTGCCGAGTACAACAAAGGTATCCAGATAGACATGAGGATTAAGCCAGGTCACCGCCAGCATGGTCGCGATGATTTTCCAGCGTCCCTGCTTCATCGCTTCGGCGCTGGCAAGCTCGATATGACTGCCGAACGCGGTTTTCAGCGCGCCATAGCCATACCACAGCAAAAAAGCGACGCCGCCCCAGGTGACCAGCCCCAGCAGCCAGGGAGATTGCATCAACAAGGCGCTGCCGCCGAAGACCCCGGCGCAAATCAGCAGCAAGTCGCTCAGCGTACACAGCAAAGCCGTCATGATGTGGTACTGGCGACGGATCCCCTGGTTCATAACAAAGGCATTTTGCGGCCCCAGGGGCAAAATCAACGCGGCACCCAATATAAGACCTTGAAAGTAATAGGTTATCACACTAGATTCTCACTCATCTTTTTTCTGGATTCAGACTATAACGCGCAAGAATCATTAGCGGAAATTGAATATTTTAATGAGTAATAAGCGGAGCTAATAATAGAAAGCAGTAAAAAGGCCAGCAGTGCCGGCCTTATTCTTTACTCTTCGACAGGCTCTTTCACCCGCTTGAAATTCACATCCATTTGCGGGTAAGGGAAACTGATACCGTGCTCATCAAAGCTGCGTTTCACTTTCTCCAGCACATCCCAGTAGACGTTTTGCAGATCGCTACTGTTACTCCAGACGCGTACCACAAAGTTGATGGAAGACGCCCCGAGTTCATTCAGACGCACCGTCATTTCACGGTCTTTCAGAATACGGTCATCAGCCTGGATGATATCGGTCAGCAATTTCGTGACCAGATCGATATCGGAGTCGTACGCAACGCCAATAATAAATTCGTTACGACGCACCGGCTCGCGGGAAAAGTTGATAATGTTCCCGGCGATAATTTTACCGTTGGGAACCACGATTATGCGGCCATCGGCGCTGCGCAGCGTGGTGGAGAAAATCTGCACCTGCAGAACGGTACCGGCGACGCCCCCCAGATCAACATATTCCCCGGAACGGAACGGGCGAAATGTCACCAGCAGTACCCCGGCGGCCAGGTTCGAGAGTGACCCTTGTAGCGCCAGACCGATTGCCAGACCGGCGGCACCCAGTACAGCGATGACCGAGGCGGTTTGTACCCCCACGCGCCCCAGTGCGGCTATCAGGGTAAATGCAATGACGCCGTAGCGCACCAGCGCAGAGAGAAAATCGGCAACGGTGGCATCAATGTGCCGCGCCCGCATCAGTTTATTGACGGTGTTTGAAATCATGCGGGCAACGATCATACCCACAATGATGATGGCAATGGCGGCAACGATGTTAACAGCGTAACTCAGCAGTAACGCCTGATTGGTCACCAGCCAGGAGCCTGCGTCATTGATGCTATCGACGACGTGAAGATCTTCCATTCTTTGTTCCTTATGTTGATCCGTACGAGAACAATCCTTCCCGACGGTGGCGGACAGACACCTAAAGGGTAAACAATAAGGGACGATTTTGCCAAATGGATCACATTTAATGATGAGTGCAGGCTATTGAATCGGAAATAAAAAAGGCCCGCATAAGCGGGCCTGATTCAGGAAACAAGGCAAAATTTACAGAACGTCAACCGCGTTCAGTTCTTTGAAAGCCTGTTCCAGACGCGTGATCATAGAAGACTGCGCTGCACGCAGCCATACGCGCGGATCGTAGTATTTCTTGTTCGGCTGGTCTTCGCCTTTCGGGTTGCCCAGTTGACCTTGCAGATACGCTTCGTTGGCTTTGTAGTAGTTCAGAATACCTTCCCAGGTCGCCCATTGGGTGTCGGTATCGATGTTCATTTTGATAACGCCGTAGCTTACGGAGTCTTTGATTTCCTGAGCAGTAGAACCGGAACCGCCGTGGAATACGAAGTTCAGGGCGTTGTGCGGCAGGTTATGTTTCTTGCAAACATATTCCTGAGAGTCGCGCAGGATAGTCGGGGTCAGTTTCACGTTACCCGGTTTGTACACGCCATGCACGTTACCGAAGGAAGCGGCAATGGTGAAGCGCGGGCTGATTGCGTTCAGTTTGGTGTATGCGTAATCAACATCTTCCGGCTGAGTGTACAGTGCAGAAGCGTCCATGTGGCTGTTGTCCACGCCGTCTTCTTCGCCACCGGTGCAGCCCAGTTCGATTTCCAGCGTCATGCCGATTTTGGACATGCGCGCCAGATATTTGGAGCAGATCTCGATGTTTTCTTCCAGGGACTCTTCAGACAGGTCGATCATGTGAGAAGAGAACAGCGGTTTGCCGGTAGCAGCAAAGTGTTTTTCACCCGCGTCCAGCAGGCCGTCGATCCACGGCAGCAGTTTCTTCGCGCAGTGGTCAGTGTGCAGAATAACCGGAACACCGTAGTGCTCTGCCATCTGGTGTACGTGATGCGCACCAGAGATCGCCCCCAGGATAGCAGCACCCTGAGGAATGTCGGTTTTCACGCCTTTACCCGCGATGAATGCAGCACCACCGTTGGAGAACTGAACGATAACCGGTGCTTTCACTTTCGCAGCGGTTTCCAGAACGGCGTTAATGGAATCGGTGCCCACGCAGTTAACTGCTGGCAGCGCAAAGTTATTTTCTTTCGCTACCTGGAACACTTTCTGTACGTCATCACCGGTAATGACGCCCGGTTTTACGAAATCAAAAATTTTAGACATGTTTTCGAGTCCTGTATCTGTATCTTCGACCGTTGGAAAAAAGTTCGCGAGCATGACGCGCGCTGAAAATTGGGCAGGTTTCCCTGCCCATTGAATACTTACTTCTTAGCGCGCTCTTCGAGCATTGCGACTGCCGGCAGCACTTTGCCTTCCACGAACTCGAGGAACGCACCGCCGCCAGTGGAGATGTAGGAGATTTTGTCAGCGATACCGAACAGGTCGATAGCTGCCAGAGTGTCGCCGCCGCCTGCGATGGAGAACGCTTCGCTGTCAGCGATGGCGTTAGCAACGATTTCAGTACCTTTGCGGAAGTTCGGGAATTCGAACACGCCCACCGGGCCGTTCCACAGAATGGTTTTCGCGTTTTTCAGGATATCAGCCAGTTTCTGCGCAGAAACATCGCCCAGGTCCAGAATCTGCTCTTCGTCTTTGATGTCAGAAACAGATTTCAGGGTAGCGGTCGCGGTTTCGGAAAACTCGGTAGCAACACGAACATCTGTCGGAACCGGAATATCGCAGGTGCCCAGCAGGCGTTTTGCTTCGTCAACCAGGTCAGCTTCGTACAGGGATTTACCCACGTTGTGGCCCTGAGCAGCAACGAAGGTGTTGGCGATGCCGCCACCGACGATCAACTGGTCAGCGATTTTAGACAGGGAGTCCAGAACGGTCAGTTTAGTGGAAACTTTAGAACCACCAACGATAGCGACCATCGGGCGAGCAGGTTCTTTCAGCGCTTTACCCAGCGCTTCCAGTTCGTCAGCCAGCAGCGGACCTGCGCACGCAACATCTGCGAATTTACCGATACCGTGAGTTGAAGCCTGTGCACGGTGAGCAGTACCGAAAGCGTCCATCACAAATACGTCGCACAGTGCAGCATATTTTTTGGACAGCGCTTCGTCGTCTTTCTTCTCGCCTTTGTTGAAACGAACGTTTTCCAGAACAACCAGTTCACCTGCAGCAACTTCAACGCCATCCAGGTAGTCTTTAACCAGACGTACCGGGTTGGACAGTTTGTCTTTCAGGTAATTAACAACCGGCAGCAGAGAGTACTCTTCGTTGTACTCGCCTTCGGTCGGACGACCCAGATGGGAGGTAACCATCACTTTCGCGCCTTGTTTCAGCGCCAGCTCGATGGTCGGCAGAGAAGCACGGATACGCGCATCGCTGGTCACTTTGCCATCTTTAACCGGTACGTTCAGATCCGCACGGATGAAAACGCGTTTACCTGCCAAATCCAGATCGGTCATCTTAATTACAGACATGGTGAATCCTCTCAATGATTCATAAAGTTTTGCGAACGCAATGTGCGCCCTACCTGAAACCTTTTGCGGCCATCTCTAACGTCGTGTCGAGCATTCGGTTAGCAAAGCCCCATTCGTTATCGCACCATACCAGGGTTTTAATAAGGTGCGCGCCACTGACCCGTGTTTGCGTGCCATCAACAATGGCACTGTGCGGATCATGGTTAAAATCTGTTGAGACCAACGGTAATTCCGTATAGTCAACTATACCATGAAATGTTCCCTGTGCTGCTTTTTGCAGCAAGGCATTGACTTCACACGCTTTTACCGGATTTTTCACCGTCACGCTCAGGTCGATGGCCGTCACATTTATGGTCGGTACGCGTACCGCAATCGCCTCAAACCGATCATAAAATTGCGGGAAAATACGGGTGATACCCGCCGCCAGTTTCGTGTCCACAGGAATAATAGACTGGCTGGCTGCACGCGTACGGCGTAAATCAGGATGATAGGCGTCAATCACCTGCTGATCGTGCATTGCGGAATGGATCGTGGTGACAGTACCCGATTCAATTCCCCAGGCGTCGTCAAGAAGCTTAATAATCGGAATAATGCAGTTCGTGGTGCAGGAGGCGTTGGACACAATACGATCGTCAGCTTTTAAGGCATCCTGGTTGACGCCAAAAACGACCGTCGCGTCGAGATCGTTACCGCCGGGATGCGAGAACAACACTTTCTTCGCCCCCGCCGCCAGGTGCGCTTCGCCATCGGCACGGCTGCCAAACACGCCCGTGCAATCGAGCACTACATCAACGCCCAGCTCACGCCAGGGAAGCGCGGCAATATCGCGCTGGTGAAGAATACGAATCGCGTCTTCACCGACAAACAGCTGCTCGCGCTCCTGATGTACATCCCATGCGAAACGCCCGTGGCTGGTGTCATATTTCAATAAATGGGCCATGCCTGCCGCATCTGCCAGTTCATTGATTGCCACCACGGTGACTTCCGCCCGACGCCCGGATTCATACAAAGCACGAACCACGTTGCGCCCGATGCGACCGAAGCCATTAATCGCTATGCGTACGCTCATAGATCTCCTGCAAGGTTACCCAATTTGAGGTGGCTCACAGAGTAATGCAGCAACCTTTACAGGGGAACCTCGCCTGTCACAAACTGCGTTTGATTGATTAATTGTCGAACATTTAAGCGACTGAAACGCTTCAGCTAGAATAAGCGAAACACAGAATAAAAGGAATCCATGTCCAGCCCTGGCGACCATTTATCTGACTTACGTCACATTTTTTGCGGGAATACTTCGAGGTAAAAAACAAAACGGTAACCTGTTGGTTACCGTTTTAGTATCCGTCCCCTCTCCCATCGGGAAAGGGGCAGAGTGAGGGCATCAGCCCTCAATCCAATAGCAATTACAGCAGCGCTTTCGCTTTAGCGATCACGTTGTCTACGGTAAAGCCGAACTCTTCAAACAGCAGCTCTGCCGGTGCAGATTCACCGAAGGTGGTCATCCCGACGATAGCGCCGTTCAGGCCCACATATTTGAACCAGTAGTCAGCGATACCCGCTTCAATTGCCACGCGTGCAGAAACGGCTTTCGGCAGTACGGATTCACGGTAGGCGGCATCCTGTTTGTCGAACGCGTCGGTGGACGGCATGGAAACCACGCGCGCCTTCACGCCTTCGGCAGTCAGTTTTTCCCATGCGGCAACCGCCAGTTCAACCTCAGAACCGGTGGCGATGAAGATAAGCTCTGGCTGACCAGCGCAATCTTTCAGCACGTAACCACCACGGGCCACGTTTGCCAGTTGCTCAGCGGTACGCTCCTGCTGCGCCAGGTTCTGACGGGACAGAATCAGCGCGGTCGGGCCATCGGCACGCTCAACGCCGTATTTCCATGCCACTGCAGATTCTACCTGGTCACACGGACGCCATGTGCTCATGTTCGGGGTTACGCGAAGGCTTGCCACCTGCTCAACCGGCTGGTGAGTCGGGCCATCTTCGCCCAGACCGATAGAGTCGTGGGTGTAGACCATCACCTGGCGCTGTTTCATCAGGGCCGCCATACGCACCGCGTTACGGGCATATTCCACAAACATCAGGAAGGTGGAGGTGTACGGCAGGAAACCACCGTGCAGGGAGATACCGTTAGCGATAGCGGTCATACCGAACTCGCGCACGCCGTAATGGATGTAGTTACCGGCAGTATCTTCGTTAATCGCTTTAGAGCCAGACCAGATGGTCAGGTTAGAAGGCGCGAGATCTGCGGAGCCGCCGAGGAATTCCGGCAACAGCGGACCGAACGCTTCAATCGCATTCTGGGACGCTTTACGGCTGGCGATTTTGGACGGGTTCGCCTGCAGCTTCGCGATGAATTCGTTGGCTTTTGCGTCGAAATCAGACGGCAGCTCACCGCTCATACGACGGGTGAACTCTGCGGCTTCCTGCGGGAAGGCTTTGGCGTAGGCTGCGAACTTCTCGTTCCAGGCGGATTCTTTCGCCTGACCTGCTTCTTTTGCATCCCACTGAGCATAGATTTCAGACGGGATTTCAAATGCCGGGTGTTTCCAGCCCAGCGCTTCGCGGGTCAGTGCGATTTCCGCGTCGCCCAGCGGCGCGCCGTGGGAGTCGTGAGTACCCTGTTTGTTCGGCGAACCGAAGCCGATGATGGTTTTGCACATCAGCAGGGACGGTTTGTCGGTGACTGCACGCGCTTCTTCTACTGCACGTTTGATGGAGTCAGCGTTATGACCGTCAACCCCACGTACTACGTGCCAGCCATAGGCTTCAAAGCGTGCGGCGGTATCATCGGTAAACCAGCCTTCCACGTGGCCGTCAATGGAGATGCCGTTGTCGTCGTAGAACGCAACCAGTTTGCCCAGTTTCAGGGTACCGGCCAGGGAGCATACCTCGTGAGAGATACCTTCCATCATGCAGCCGTCGCCCATGAACGCGTAAGTGAAGTGGTCAACAATGTCATGGCCCGGACGGTTAAACTGCGCCGCCAGGGTTTTCTCCGCAATCGCCATGCCCACAGCGTTGGCAATGCCCTGACCCAGCGGGCCGGTGGTGGTTTCCACACCTGCGGTGTAACCCACTTCCGGGTGACCCGGGGTTTTTGAATGCAGTTGACGGAAGTTTTTCAGCTCGTCAATCGGCAGGTCGTAACCGGTGAGGTGCAGCAGGCTGTAAATCAGCATTGAACCGTGGCCGTTGGACAGCACGAAACGGTCGCGGTCAGCCCATGCCGGGTTCTGCGGGTTATGGTTCAGGAAATCACGCCACAGGACTTCGGCGATGTCAGCCATACCCATCGGGGCACCCGGGTGACCGGATTTGGCTTTCTGTACCGCGTCCATGCTCAGCGCACGAATGGCATTGGCAAGCTCTTTACGTGAGGACATTTTGACTCCAGATCGGACTGTTAAAGGCCATGCCCGGAACGACTTGACTACAGCGCGTTATGGGCTACGCCGGAAAAAAGTGCCAACAATGTAACCCAAGCGGCAAGTCATGTACATGGAGCATCCTTTTGAGGATTAAGAAATCTCTGGAAGGTGCATGGTCGTTGCGCAATGGACTCGCCCCGTAATCCTTCTATTCTTTATACTTGTGCAACTGCACCGGCTCGTTTGTGCGCGGCGCATTATCAGAATTATGAATTAACCTGCGTGGAAGATAAGAGATGAAAATTCGCCCGGCTTTGCTTGCTCTGACAACAGCGACCCTGTTGGCAGGTTGTCAGAATATGGACTCCAACGGTTTTATGACCTCCGGTGCAGAAGCTTTTCAGGCCTACACATTGAGCGATGCTCAGGTTAAAAGCCTGAGTGACGAAGCCTGTAAGCAGATGGACAGTAAAGCAACGATAGCCCCTGCGGGCAGTCAGTATAATCAGAGGCTTAGTAAGATTGCCGCCGCGCTGGGCGATAATATCAACGGCCAGCCGGTGAACTACAAGGTTTACGTAGCAAAAGATGTTAACGCCTTTGCCATGGCGAATGGCTGTATCCGTGTTTATAGCGGTCTGATGGATATGATGAATGACAACGAGGTCGAGGCGGTAATTGGCCATGAAATGGGCCACGTTGCGCTCGGTCACGTGAAGAAAGGCATGCAGGTGGCGCTTGGCACCAATGCCGTGCGTGCCGCGGCCGCATCGGCGGGCGGCGTCGTAGGCAATTTATCGCAATCTCAGTTGGGTGACCTGGGCGAGAAACTGGTGAATTCGCAGTTCTCGCAGCGTCAGGAGTCCGAAGCGGACGATTATTCCTATGATCTGTTGCGCAAACGTGGAATTAGCCCGATTGGGCTGGCCACCAGCTTCGAAAAATTAGCAAAACTCGAAGAGGGTCGCCAGAGCTCCATGTTTGACGATCACCCGGCCTCGGCTGAACGTGCGCAACATATCCGCGATCGCCTGGCGGCAGACGGTATTAAGTAATTTGACATATAACATCCCCGGTGGCGCTGCGCTTACCGGGGCGACGAGTTACGCGCGTCGGTCACATCCTTCTCCACACTATCCATAAGCCGAACAGGCCCTTCATGCTTTCCAGGACGCTATAAATAAAAAACTGACCGATTTAGATGATTAAACCGGTCAGTTAAAGGTGAGTCCTGATTACTCGTCTTCGAGGTAGGTATACCCGTACAGCCCTGCTTCAAACTCTTCGAGGAACTGCTGTTGCAGCGCATCGTCCAGATCGGTCTGTTTCACCTGATCGCGGAACTGAATCAGCAAAGTTTTCGGATCGAGCTGCACATATTGCAGCATATCGGCCACGGTATCGCCTTCATCCGACAGTTCAACTTCCACGCTGCCGTCAGGGAATACAAAGACGTCCACCGCTTCGGTATCGCCAAACAGGTTATGCATGTTGCCGAGAATTTCCTGGTACGCGCCAACCATAAAGAAGCCCAGCATCGGCGGGTTTTCCGGGTCGTACTCCGGCATCGGCATGGTGGTCGCAATACCATCGCCATCCACATAGTGATCGATAGCGCCGTCGGAATCGCAGGTGATATCCAGTAACACCGCACGACGTTCCGGCGCGTGATTCAAACCTTCCAGCGGCAGCACCGGGAAGAGTTGATCGATACCCCAGGCATCCGGCATTGACTGGAACAGGGAGAAGTTGACGTAAATCTTATCCGCCATACGCTCCTGCAGTTCGTCAATAATCGGACGATGTGCGCGGTTGCTCGGGTCGAGCTGCTTTTGCACTTCATGGCACATGTTCAGATACAGTTGCTCTGCCCAGGCGCGCTCCTGAAGATTAAAAGTGCCAGAGGAGTAACCGATGTGAATATCGTGCAGATCCATCTGGCTGTCGTGCAGCCATTCGCGCAACGAGCGGCGGTTGCCGGTTTCATGCATCTCCAGCCAGGTTTCCCACATACTTTGCAGCGGGCGGGCAGCGTCTTCTGGCGGAGGTGTCGCGTCGGTATATTCGTTACGCTCCACACCGATGATGTTAGACACCAGCACAGTATGATGTGCTGTCACCGCACGGCCCGACTCGGTAATCACTGTCGGATGCGGCAGACCGTTCTCTTCACAGGCATCGCCAATCGCCCAGATAATATTATTGGCATACTCATTCAGGCCATAGTTCACCGAGCAATCTGACTGGGAACGCGTACCTTCATAGTCCACACCCAAACCGCCGCCCACGTCGAAGCACTGAATGTCGACACCCAGCTTATGCAGTTCAACATAAAAACGTGCCGATTCACGCACGCCGGTGGCGATATCGCGAATGTTGGCCATCTGCGAACCGAGGTGGAAATGCAGCAGTTGCAGGCTGTCCAGACGACCGGCATCACGCAGAATATCCACCAGTTGCAGAACCTGCGTCGCCGCGAGACCAAATTTGGATTTCTCGCCGCCGGAGGATTGCCATTTACCGGAGCCCTGCGACGCCAGACGCGCACGCACACCCAGGCGCGGCACCACATTCAGGCGCTCGGCTTCTTCCAGCACAATCGCGATTTCCGACATCTTCTCAATGACCAGATAGACCTTGTGGCCCATTTTCTCGCCAATAAGTGCCAGACGGATGTATTCACGGTCTTTATAGCCGTTACAGACAATCACCGAGCGGGTCATGCCCGCATGGGCCAGAACCGCCATTAATTCGGCTTTCGAACCGGCCTCAAGACCCAGCGGCTCGCCGGAATGGATCAGCGACTCAATAACGCGACGATGCTGGTTTACTTTAATCGGGTAAACCAGGAAGTAATCGCCGTTATAGCCATAGGATTCGCGCGCGCGTTTAAAGGCGGCGTTAATGGAACGCAGACGATGTTGCAGGATCTGCGGGAAGCAGAACAGCGCAGGTAAACGCTGGCCTTGCGCCTCTCGGGCTTTTACCAGTTGAGCCAGGTCAACACGGGCTTCCGGGACATCAGGATCCGGGCATACGCTGATATGGCCCAGTTCGTTGACGTCATAATAGTTATTACCCCACCAGGCAATATTGTAAGTACGAAGCATCTTGCTGGCTTCCTGGGAGCTCATCGCAACCTCCTGCATGGAACGTAGTACACCGTGTTCGCCTGCTGACGAAGGCGAAAATGAAGACATGTCGTCAGACATAGCGAACCTCAACTCTTTGTATTAAGTGTAAAACAGTTAACTACTATCACAACGTTACGTTGCGATAACAACCCATAAACAGTCTGGCTATGCAGCATAAGATGCTGAAACGCCGACTGTGCGACCGGTTTCTTGTTCATAACATTGTAAAACACGTGACCGAACGAAATATGACGGTTCGGCGAAACCACGAGAAAACCCCTGAATCAACAGGAGAGCCCTTGTTCAGTCATCACTGTGCCATACCGGCCCGGGAGTCCTGAGAAGCGCCGAAATGGGTATAACATCGGCAGGTTTGCAGATTTGAAATGCGGGTTGCGGGGAATAAACGCGCGTCAGAACGACGCAACGGATTCTGCTGAAAGCAACGGTTCATTATCTCGTATCACCTCCACACACGTCTTGCGACCTGCGACAAGCCAAAGCCATAAATTGCTTAACCCGGCTGGAAGTGGCAACACGAGGAGTCCCGTGCGCTTTTAATATGAGCCGCGCGCGGCGTTTTATACCGATAACGGGGTGAAAATGCAAAATAAAAAATTACGTTGGCGCCATCCATAGGGAAAATTTCTGTAACCAATTCAAACAGAACATCTGGAGGCTCAAAAAACGCTGGCAATGGGATTAAGAATTAACCTAGAATAGCCATCCAGATGTTAATCCATCTATACTGATTAACACTTAGACAGTCCGTGTCGCTACCTGCACGTCCTCGCGGAACAACCGTGAAGGCATCCTGACACAGTGTCTAAGCCAACCGTATTATTCCAGGGTGAAAACACAATATGGCAAAACACCTTTTTACGTCCGAGTCCGTCTCAGAAGGGCATCCTGACAAAATTGCTGACCAAATCTCCGACGCCGTGCTTGATGCGATCCTCGAACAGGATCCGAAAGCGCGTGTTGCTTGTGAAACCTATGTAAAAACCGGCATGGTGCTGGTCGGTGGTGAAATCACTACCAGCGCATGGGTGGATATCGAAGAAATCACCCGTAACACCGTTCGTGAAATTGGTTATATCCATTCTGATATGGGTTTTGATGCCAACTCTTGCGCGGTACTGAGTGCAATTGGTAAACAGTCTCCTGATATTAACCAGGGCGTTGACCGTGCCGATCCGCTGGAGCAAGGTGCAGGCGACCAGGGTCTGATGTTTGGTTATGCGACCAACGAAACCGACGTGCTGATGCCTGCGCCGATCACCTACGCACACCGTCTGGTTGAGCGTCAGGCAGAAGTGCGTAAAAACGGCACCCTGCCGTGGCTGCGTCCGGATGCGAAAAGCCAGGTCACTTTCCAGTATGACGACGGCAAAATCGTCGGCATCGACGCGGTCGTTCTCTCTACTCAGCACGCAGAAGATATCGACCAGAAATCGCTGAAAGAAGCGGTAATGGAAGAGATCATCAAACCGGTCCTGCCGACCGAGTGGCTGAACGAATCCACCAAATTCTTTATCAACCCGACAGGCCGTTTCGTTATCGGTGGCCCGATGGGTGACTGCGGCCTGACCGGTCGTAAAATCATCGTTGATACCTACGGCGGCATGGCGCGTCACGGTGGCGGCGCGTTCTCTGGTAAGGATCCGTCTAAAGTTGACCGTTCCGCAGCCTACGCAGCCCGTTATGTGGCGAAAAACATCGTAGCGGCTGGCCTTGCTGACCGTTGTGAGATTCAGGTCTCTTACGCTATCGGCGTGGCAGAACCGACCTCTATCATGGTGGAAACTTTCGGTACTGAGAAAGTGCCTGCTGAACAGTTGATCCTGCTGGTACGCGAATTCTTCGACCTGCGTCCGTATGGTCTGATTCAGATGCTGGACCTGCTGCACCCGATCTATAAGCAAACGGCTGCTTACGGTCACTTTGGTCGCGAAACCTTCCCATGGGAAAAAACCGACAAAGCGGCTCAGTTGCGCGAAGCTGCCGGCCTGAACTAACAGGACGGCGTAGCCCCGCTAAGCGTCAGGGGTGTTTCCCCGGATGCGACAGAGATTAACAGGCCAGCCTTGTGCTGGCCTGCTGCTTTTCAGAGCCCGGTTAACCCGCGCTTTTACAAAAATCGACTAAACTTCTAAAGCGTTTTCAATACGTTAATGATAACGATTACACAGCCGCTTTGCTGTTATCGATACTGCTTATTACCCGGCCTTCATTAATTACAGACCCGCTGTTACATCCCCCTTTCGGTTTAGTCCGAAACTACCGTCATCCCCTCCCGCCTCTATTTCTTATATCTATAATATTTATCAGTTTTATTTGCCTGCCCGTTTTTGGTCGAATGTAACCGATTACACTTGCGTGACATTCATCACAAAAAACAGCCCGGCATTGACCTACGTTTACCATCGCAAAAACTGATATAACGAATGGAGGGCATCATGCCTGACAATAAAAAACAGGGACATTCAAACAAGGCGATGACCTTTTTTGTCTGCTTCCTTGCTGCACTGGCAGGACTTCTCTTTGGCCTGGATATTGGTGTTATCGCCGGGGCGCTGCCCTTTATCACTAATGACTTTAAAATTGACTCCCACGTACAGGAGTGGGTGGTCAGTTCAATGATGTTTGGTGCCGCCGTCGGCGCCGTGGGTAGCGGATGGATGTCGTGGAAACTCGGGCGTAAAAAAAGCCTGATGATCGGCGCAATTCTCTTTGTTATTGGTTCTCTGTGTTCTGCCGTTGCCCCTAACGTCGAAGTACTGATTATTTCCCGCATTATTCTTGGTCTTGCAGTGGGGATCGCGTCTTATACCGCCCCGCTCTATCTGTCCGAAATAGCACCGGAAAAAATCCGTGGCAGTATGATTTCAATGTACCAGTTGATGATCACCATCGGTATTCTCGGTGCTTATCTGTCGGATACGGCATTTAGCTATAGCGGCGCATGGCGCTGGATGCTCGGCGTGATTGTTATCCCGGCGATCCTGCTGCTTATCGGCGTGTTCTTCCTGCCGGATAGCCCGCGCTGGTATGCCGCCAAACGCCGTTTCCATGACGCTGAACGCGTGCTGCTACGCCTGCGTGATACGAGCGCCGAAGCCAAAAACGAGCTGGATGAAATTCGCGAAAGCCTGCAGGTGAAACAGACCGGCTGGGCGCTGTTTAAAGAGAACAACAATTTCCGTCGTGCGGTCTTCCTTGGCGTGCTGTTGCAGGTGATGCAGCAGTTCACCGGCATGAACGTCATCATGTATTACGCGCCGAAAATCTTCGAGCTGGCAGGCTACAGTAATACCACGCAGCAAATGTGGGGGACGGTAATCGTCGGTCTGACCAACGTCCTGGCCACCTTTATCGCGATCGGCGTTGTCGACCGCTGGGGCCGCAAACCCACGCTGGTGCTTGGCTTCCTGGTGATGGCTGTCGGCATGGGGGTTCTGGGGACCATGCTGCATCTGGGCATTCACTCGCAGGGCGCACAATACTTTGCCGTCGCCATGCTGCTGATGTTTATTGTCGGGTTTGCCATGAGTGCCGGTCCGGTCATCTGGGTACTGTGCTCGGAAATTCAGCCGCTGAAAGGGCGTGATTTTGGTATCACCTGCTCAACAGCAACCAACTGGATAGCGAACATGATTGTCGGCGCCACGTTCCTCACCATGCTGGACTCCCTTGGCAACGCCAATACCTTCTGGGTCTATGGTGGCCTGAACGTCCTGTTTATTATCCTGACGCTGTGGCTGGTTCCGGAAACCAAACATATTTCGCTGGAGCATATCGAGCGTAATCTGATGAAAGGTCGCCCGCTGCGCGAAATCGGTTCCCATAATTAAGTTGATGGCGTGCCTGTAAACCACAGGCACGCTCTTCCAGATACCGCAGGCCAGCCCTCATTCGACGGCTGGCCTGCTCACCTTCTGGCAGAATTATCTGAATTTTCTCCCCCGCTACGGTGACATTCATATCGGCAAAAATTTCCGCCGCCCTGCGCTTGCTGCGGCCAATACGCCATTTTTTATCTGCCAACGTCCCCGAAGAGTGAAACGTGAGTTATTACGCCATTCATTTTTATTATTTTCATTTGAAACATGATAATGATAATTATTGTGTTAACATTCAGTTATTCTTTAGTAAAAACATATGTATGTCACTGTAATGTAAGGAACATGGCGGGTGTCGCTTCTCGTCCGTCTTTTCCTTGCACAGGCATATTCTTTAATAGCCAGGAACACGCATGGATCACATTGTTTACGTTGTGGACGATGATAATTCCGTCAGGCAGGCGCTGGTCAGCCTGCTGCGAGCAGAGGATTATCGGGTGGCCGACTTTTCCTCAGCGCAAGCGTTTCTGTCCCACCCTTTTACCTCACAGCCAGGCTGTCTGATTCTGGATATGAATATGCCCGGTGCCAGCGGTTTCGACGTCACCGACGCCCTTTCCCGGCTTGGACATGTGATTCCGGTTATTTTCCTGACCGGTTTTGGCACCATTCCGCTCTCGGTCAAAGCGATGAAGGCAGGGGCATATGAGTTTATGACCAAACCCGCTGTCCCCGGCTTGTTGCTCCAGGCCGTTGCCGATGCCCTGAAACTGGCGGAGAAAACCCTCGACGAAACGCAAGAGATACAGGCGTTGACCACGCGTTATGACTCACTGACGCCGCGCGAAAAAGAGGTGTTTCAACTGGCGATTGGTGGCCTGCTGAATAAACAGATCGCCACCGAAATGGGCGTCAGCGAGATCACCGCCAAAGTACATAAAAAGCGGGTGATGGAGAAAATGCAGGTCCGTTCCCTGACCGATCTGGTCAGGGCTGCAGACCGTCTGAATATTCAAAAAACCCTCGGACGATAGCGGCCAGGTTTAGGCATCAGCAGGGTGTGTCGGCAAGGTAAAGGTAAAGACACTGCCGCAAGGCTGGCGAGGTTCCGCCGTCAATTTACCGCCGTGCTTTTCAATAATGCCGTAGCTGATACTCAGCCCCATCCCCATGCCCTGCTCCTTGGTGGTATAGAAGGAGTCAAACAGACGTTTCTGCACTTCGGGCGTAAAGCCTACGCCGGTATCGGCGATGGCCAGGCGAATTTTACCGGGTTGCGGATTCTCTGAACTCACCGTCAGCATTAGCGGATGATCGTCTATCCCCGCCATGGCATCAATCGCATTGACGATCAGGTTTAACAGCACCTGCTGTATTTGTACGCTATCGCCAAAAATCTCAGCATCCTGCGCCTCAAGATGGTAATGCAACGCGATCTCCTGACGTTCCAGCTCGCTGCGCGACAGCGCCACAATATGGTAGACAAGGTGATGCAGGTTAATGCGCGTGCAGGCAGAGGTCTGGTTGCGCGTTAGCGCCTGCAAGCCGCGGATAATATTACCCGCCCGCTCGCCCTCGCTGATGATCTCCTCAAGGCTTGCGCGCGCATTACCGAGCATCGCAGGCTCGCGGCTCAGCCAGCGCAGACTGGCGCCCGCATTGGCCACAATCGACATCAGCGGCTGGTTAATCTCATGGGCGATAGAGGCCGTCAGTTGACCAACGGTGGTCGCGCGGGAAACACGGGCGAGATCGGCCTGGGCCACGCGAACCGCATCCTCAGACTGGCGGCGCGCCGTGATATCAGTGATAACGCCGAAATACTCCGCGACGTTAGCCTCATATTCCACCGGGTTGCCCACACCCAGAATATAACGGCATTCGCCGTCCGGGCGGAAAATACGAAACTCCGCCCGCATGGAGACGCCATTACGCACACTATCGTTAACCAGCGTGTTGATCCGGGGGAAATCCTCCGGATGCACCAGCGTCATAAAGTCGGCCATTGATAGCGTACGCTGATGGTCGGGCAGGCCAAGAATGCGCGCATACTCGTCGGAAACAAACATCACATCCTGTTCCAGCTCCCAGCGCCAGGTGCCGGTATTGCTGATTTTCTCCCCAAGCATCAGCGAGGTCTGGCTGGCGCGTAGCCCTTTTTCCGCCCGGCGACGCTGCACGTTCTCTTCAACCCGCTCGGCATAAAGGCGCGCAGTCTCCAGCGAAACCGCCGCCTGCGCCGCCAGCATCCTGACGATACGCGAATGCCCGGCGGTGAAAATCTCCGGCATCACCCGATTTTCCAGATACAGCACCCCCACCAGCTTGCCCTGTTTATGCATCGGTACGCACATAATGCCCGCGCCGGACGTTACCAGATAGGGATCCTGACTGAACGGGCCGAACAACTCAGACTTGCTGATACGAATCTCCTGCCCGGTACGCATCACCGCCGCCAGTACCGACAGCGGCATATCGGTAGCCGAGGGGCGCTCCCGGACAATCTGTACCTTCACCCCTTCCGAGGATGTTTCCGCCCACGCCTGGGTTTCGGGAATGGTATTATCAAGGATGCGAATCAAGAGCCCACGCTGCGCCCCCGCCCGCTCCAGTAACATCGTCATCAACGTATGGACGAGGCGGTCGAGGTCAATCTCCTCGGTCATGGCACGTACCGCCCGCAAAACACTTTCCAGGTCGTGCATCATTTCATTTTGCGCGAAAGTGATGGTGTCATAAGGCGAACGTGGCCCTGAGGAGGCCAGATGGGGGTACAGGCGTTCAAGCTGACGCAGTTTTGCCACCGCCCCCCAGCACCGCCAGGCGGAGAAAGCATTTTTGAAATAGCCATCTGCGGCGACATGCCAGCCCATCGCTTTGGCAAAACCCCCGGCCAGTTCACACGCCAGCCCGTTCACCGGGTGGCATTCAGTCTCTGCGGAAAGGGCTATCGCGTTTTCGTACCAGCCGATGGCGATATCGTTGGTCTGTTCCAGTCTCGCCAGCTCCGCACGCACCAGCGCCGCCTTGTCGGCAAAGGTCGTCGGGTTATGCTCCGCCCAGCGTGCGATAACGTCACAATGAACGACAAGGGTTTCCCGCTGTGCGGGCGTCACGGTTGTCGGCGTCACCCTCTGTGCCAGTGAGAGGGCGCTGTAAAAATGGTAATCCAGCAGATGCAGATAGCCCGGCACCATATCGGCTACCGGGGCCGCCTTTTCCAGGCAACGGGAAGCATCGTCATACTCACCCGCCATAAAATGGGCCATTCCCTGATAGAGCCAGAACCAGAAAATGGTCAGCGGTATCGGCTGACTCTCATGCTTATTGGTCGCGTTCAGGAGCGCCTCGGAATAGAGGTTGTGACCACTTAAATTGCCCGAACCGGCGCTACGCAAATGGTTAACGTACAGGCGCTGGATAAGAAGCATGACCTCGACATCCGGGAAACGTAGCTTGCGGATAAAACTCAGCCCTCCTTCAATGGTCGTCAGCACCCCGTCGAGGTGATCGCCACGGATCAGGAAGTTCATCGTCTGATGGCGAATAATAAAGCAGGCGGCGGTTAAATCCCCGTGCTCGACCGCCGCCGTAAAGCACGCTTTAGCGTGATCTACCGCAACGCTAAGCGGCTTCACCCAGGCACTGCACAAATCCACCGCCAGAAAGGTACGGCCCATAAAGGGGTTTAGAGGTTGCTCCTCAACCAAATCGCGCCCCAGCAGCGTATACCTGTACCCCTTTTCGTAGGCGTGATAGCGACAACCAATCATGACGCCATACCAGGCAATCGCCGTGGTAAACGCGCCGCTAACGCCATGCTCCAGGGTCATCAGTATGACCCGGCAGAGTAAAAGAAAATGCAGGCGCGGGGCGGTAAACGCGGCAAACATACTGGCGCTGAGCATCAGGTTGATGACGGCTTCTGCCTCGGGGTTATTAATCCGCGCAAGCTGGCGAAAGTGGCTCTCCGGCTCATCCCCAAGGCGGGCCTCAATGATTTGCCAGCCCTCGTCGCACTCCGCATCAGTCGGCGCACGGCTCAGGTGAATACCAAACACCGCAAGCCAGGCCAGGGCGGTCTCCAGCGCAAGGCTCATATCCGACTGTCGCATCTGCACTTCTGCCATCATGCCTGCGGTAATCGCCTTTTGTTGCAGGCTGCCGGGCGCGCGCAGGAGTTGATGACACAGGGTCAGCGCTGATGGAAGATTACCCTGCAAAAACTCACACTCCGCCTCTTCAAAAGCGAGCGCGAAATCCTCATCAGGCGCGGTAATCAGGGCATCTTCTTTCAATAATCGCGCGGTACGCAGATAGCGCACCGCCGAGGCGTAATCCCCGGTCAACCGGGCGCGCTGCGCGGCAAGACGGCAGATCGCACGATAATGGTCGCGTTCGGGAGATACGCGAGTACAGTCGATGGATGACGCAATGTGGTGGACCGCCAGAAACAGATTTTCATTGCTGTCATTTTGTGAGACGGCCTCAGTAAAGAACCGCGCGGCAGCAAAATTGAGATGACAAATATCATCCGCTTCGAGCAATTCCTGCGCCGCCTTCTGCACCCGATCATGGGTAAAGGCATACTGGTCGCCGCTGCGACTGATCAGTCGGGCGGCAACCGCAGGCAGCAGATGTTCATGTAGCAGCTCCGGCGCTATCTTCTGCATCGCGCTGAGCAGTGCGGGATTACCGTTTCCCCCCACGCAGGCCAGACAACCCAGCAGTTTGCGCGTCAGGGAAGGCATCTCCGCCAGTTGTTGCAGGACCAGGCTTGCCACATTTTCCGTGTAATTACGTGAACGGATCGCCTGTGCGTCGTAGTGCAACTTGCCGTGCTGTTTGTGATGGGTAATCAGCCCGTCTTTGACGATGCGCTGAATAAACTCATGGGTAAAGAGCGGGTTACCGTCGGTTTTTTCGTGGATCAGCGCCGCCAGTTCGCCAAGGCAGGCGGCCCGCGTCTGCAACAGTTCCGCCAGCCATCGCGACACCGCTTTCACGCTCAACGGCTCAGGCCGCAGCTCGACGGTATAGCGGGCACCAACGCACAGTGTCGACAACTGCGTCTGTTCGCTGGCATCCGCAAACACACCGCTGTCAGCGTACGAAACCACCAGCAGCAGCGGCAGCGACTCGCTGCAACTGATAAGGTGTTCCAGCAGGTGCAGGCTGGCCTGATCTATCCAGTGAATATCATCAATCAGCAGAACCAGCGGTCGGTCCGGGGTGGCAAATGCCTCAACCAGCCGATGCGCCATCATATTGAAACGCATTCGGCTATCCGCCGCCTGGGTATTCACAACAGCCAGGGGTGGGTTTTCAAGCAGTAGACCTAACTCCGGCACCAGATTGACCGCCAGCGCGGCATGAACGCCAAGCGCACGTGTTAAACGCATTTTCCAGCGGGCCACCTCTTCCGCGCCCTGGCCAAGTAACCAAAGCGTCAGCGCGCGAAACGCAGAGGCAATGACCGTATAAGGCAGAACCGGCGAATACTGGTCGGCCTTACTCACGGCGAGTAACGCCTGCCGCTGTTGCAGCTTCCTGAGCGCCGAAGCAATGAGCGAAGATTTACCGCAGCCCGGCGGTCCACCGATCGTGACCAGGGCATGCGCGCCACTTTCCACCACCCGGTCAAATACCGTCAGCAATTGATGGTGCTGCGGATGGTCGAGAAAAAGCGGGTCCGGCTGCAAACGCGCGGCTACCCGGTCCTGCAAGCCGGGAATAAACGGCGTAATTTCACCATTTTTGGCCAGCGAAGCCTCGCAGCGACGCAGGTCGGCAATCAACCCGTCGACCGTCTGGTAACGATGGTCCGGCGATTTTTCCAGCAGTCGCAAAATAATATCCGACAGCGTTGGCGGAACCGATGAGCGTACCTGCCGGGGTGGTCTGGGAGCGGAGGCAATATGGTGATGGGCCCATTCCGCCTGCCCGCCTTCGCTGAGATCGAAAGGCAGCTCGCCGGTCAGCAACTCGTAGAGCACAATGCCAAGACTATAGAGATCGCTGCGGCTGTCGACCCTGTCCGGCGTACGGGAAGTGTGCTCCGGCGACATATACGCCAGCGTACCGCCAGGCTCCGTCAGGCGAGACGGGTCAAAGGCATCCGTCCCTTCGCTGGCAAGGCCAAAACCGCCCAGACGGTAAGCGCCGCCGGGGTCGATAAAAAAGTGGCCGGGTTTGATATCGCTGTGCATCAACCCCTGCGCATGCATCTGGCGTAGCGGGGCACACAGGCCAATGGCAACGGAAAGAAAATCGGCAATGCTTCGGGTGCGCAGCCGGGGCAGTTGTGCAAGCGTGCGGAAAGGAAATGGCGTATAGACCAGCGCGTAATGTCCATGATAACTGGTACTGCTGAACGGCTTTACCGCCCATGCGTCAGAGAGCCGCCTGCGCAGCGCAAATTCATTTTTTAAGCGTTGGGTGGTATGAAAGGCGGCTTCATCGCTTGAGACGGCCGCGCAGGCAAGAATAAAGCTGCTGCCGGAGTGTAGCGGCTGGCAAAGTGTCCAGGCGATCCCTCCTTCCTGCGTCAGCGGAGTGAAAATGATGTCATCGGTTAAGGTGACAACCTCACCATCCATCATTTTACCGGCAGCAGAAAGTTTCTCGCTCATTAGCGCTCCTCACACAGAGAGTTCGCGGCGGATCTGTTCCAGCAGCGTTTCGATTTTAATGGGCTTACGCAGCAGCGTAACGCCCCCGAACTCCGGAGCATAACGCGACAGGTTTTCATCTTCATGTCCGGAGATAAAAATCACCGGCGGCGGTGCGGCAAGTTGAGCTACCCGGCGATACAGGTCCAGGCCACTCATACCTTTGAGCTTGATATCAATAATAAGCAGAGATGCGTCAGACAGCGCGGATTCATGATGAAGAAATGCCTCCGCAGAGTCGAAGGCGTCAGAGTCGTACCCCTCCGACTGGAGCAGGTTGCTTAATCCACTACGGACGGAACGTTCATCATCAATAATGACAATGCGCGGTGACAGCCTCATGCCGTACTCCTCTGTCTGCCCTCAGGCTAAGGGGCGCGTTTGTCGTCAGGAGGTGGCGTGCCGCTGATTTTGGGCACACATTCATGACGAAACCAGGCCATTGTCACCGGCTCGCGGCGCAGAAGTCGACGGGCGAGCGGAATCAGTTGTTCGCCGACCAGCATACCAAAAAGGCCCAGCAGGGCGACGATCGGTGGTGCGGGTGAGTGAACCTGCATTGCGCCATAGATAACACCCACTAACAGGCCCGTTGCCAGGGAAATTACGTATGATTTCAACATGGTTAGCCTGCCTCTGGATGACGGTCCGCCGTTTGCACTGCGGCCTGCGGCTGACTAATGGCGGCCTGGGGTTCATGGTGTGAGCGCAGCGCTGAGACCGCCTGCTCTCCCGCCAGCATGCCTAGCAGCCCCACCAGGGCTACCGCCGGCGGGGCTGGCGAACGGACGTTCAGCAAAGCATAGACCAGCCCAATAAACACACCTGCGCCGAGGGAAATGAGCGCTGTACTCATGGTCATTCTCCCCTTATCGGGTTCAGAGCCGGGCGACGCTGACGCGCCGCCCCTGCACATTATTTATTGGCTGGCACCGGCGCCAGAGTACGGTGCGCACCTTTGGCACGCGCTGGCGCTTTGTGCACCATGGTATAAGCGTAATCAACGCCCATCCCGTAAGCACCGGAGTGTTCTTTGACGATATCCATCACCGCGTTGTAGGTCTCTTTGTGCGCCCAGTCGCGCTGCCACTCCAGCAACACCTGCTGCCAGGTCACCGGGATCACACCCGCCTGAATCATGCGCTGCATCGCGTAATCATGCGCTTCTTTCGAGGTACCGCCGGAAGCGTCAGCCACCATATAGATTTCATAGCCGCCTTCCAGCATGGCACACAGGGCGAACGTGTTGTTGCACACTTCCGTCCACAGGCCGGATACCACCACTTTTTTCTGACCATTTTTCGCCAGCGCATCACGCACTTTCTGGTCATCCCAGGAGTTCATGGATGTACGCTCAAGAAGGTCGTGCTCGGGGAATACGTCCAGCAGTTCAGGGAAGGTATTTCCGGAGAAGCTTTCCGTCTCAACGGTGGTGATAGTGGTCGGAATGTTGAAAACTTTTGCCGCTTTCGCCAGGCCAACAACATTATTTTTCAGCACCTGGCGGTCAATAGACTGCACGCCAAACGCCATCTGCGGCTGCTGATCGATAAAAATAATCTGGCAATTCTGGGGAGTCAGTACTTCAAGCTTAGCGTTGGTCATAAGAATACCCGTTGTCGTTAAGTAGCAGTTTCCCGTGAAAGGGGAGCGGACGTTTTGCTGACAGTGACCGGGGTATTCTCGCGCTGCTCAAACAGGCGAAATGACGTTCGTCCCGGACGCTGCTGTCGGGACGGATAGTAAGAGTTGTCAGAAATGAGAACTATTATCTCTGTGTATAACTATACGTTCGTATAGGTATACCTTCGTATAACTAGACGCCGTTTTCGCCAGCTCACCATAATCCCTCCCACTTCCACGCTCTGTTCTGACGGAGCATCGCATCTTATCGTCCGGCGGGATTATGCCTGCTTCGGATGTCTCAGACAGGAGGATTTATGGTCTCGCTCGGCAAAGCTGAACTAATATTACTCAACGGCAAATTTCATACGGTAGACAGGGAAAACCCGGTTGCAGAAGCGGTCGCCATCCGTGACGGCAAATTCCTGGCGGTAGGCTCGCAGGCCGAAGTAATGGAATATCACAGCGACGGCAGCAAAGTGGTGGATCTCAAAGGCAGCACCGCCATTCCAGGGCTTAACGACTCGCACCTGCACCTGATTCGTGGCGGTCTCAACTATAACCTCGAACTGCGCTGGGAAGGAGTACCGTCGCTGGCGGACGCCCTGCGGATGCTGAAAGAACAGGCGCTGCGCACCCCCTCACCGCAATGGGTACGCGTGGTGGGCGGCTGGAGCGAATTCCAGTTTGCCGAACGCCGGATGCCGACCCTCGAGGAGATCAACGACGCCGCGCCGGATACCCCGGTCTTTATCCTTCATCTCTATGACCGCGCCCTGCTCAACCGCGCCGCCCTGCGCGTTGTCGGCTACACCAAAGATACGCCGAACCCGCCTGGAGGAGAGATCCAGCGCGACAGCAACGGCAATCCCACCGGCATGCTGATTGCGCGGCCAAATGCCATGATCCTCTATGCCACGCTCGCCAAAGGGCCGAAGCTGCCGCTGGAACAGCAGGTTAACTCCACCCGTCAGTTTATGCGCGAGCTAAACCGTCTGGGCCTCACCAGCGCTATCGACGCGGGCGGCGGCTTCCAGAACTACCCCGAAGACTATGAAGTGATAAGCGAACTGCACGCCAAAGAGCAGATGACCATCCGCATCGCCTACAACCTCTTTACCCAGCGCCCCGGCCATGAGCTGGAAGATTTCGAGAAATGGACCGACATGCTGACTCCGGGTCAGGGCACCGATTTCTTCCGTCACAACGGCGCGGGTGAAATGCTGGTCTTCTCTGCCGCGGATTTTGAAGATTTCCTTGAACCGCGCCCGGACCTCGCGCCTGGCATGGAAGATGAGCTGGAACGCGTGGTGCGCCATCTGGTGGAGCACCGCTGGCCGTTCCGCCTGCACGCCACCTATAACGAATCCATCAGCCGCATGCTCGATGTGTTTGAGCGCGTGAACCGCGATATTCCGTTTAATGGCCTGCACTGGTTCTTTGACCACGCAGAAACCGTGACCCAGCAAAACATTGACCGCATCAAAGCGCTGGGCGGCGGTATTGCCGTGCAGCACCGTATGGCGTTTCAGGGTGAGTACTTCGCGGAACGTTATGGCATGGACGCGGTGCGCCACACGCCGCCGGTGACGAAAATGCTCGAAACCGGCGTACCGGTCGGGCTGGGAACCGACGCGACCCGCGTGGCCAGCTACAATCCGTGGACGGCGTTGTACTGGCTGGTCTCCGGGCGCACCGTCGGCGGTATGCAGATGTACGACGTTAATGCGCGCCTGGACCGCGACACCGCGCTGATGCTCTGGACACAAGGCAGCGCCTGGTTCTCAAGCGAACAGGGCAAAAAAGGCCAGATTAAAGTGGGCCAACTGGCTGACCTCGCCGTGTTGAGCAAGGACTATTTCCGCGTACCGGAAGAGGAGATCAAAGGCATTGAGTCGGTACTGACCGTAGTCAATGGCAATATCGTCTATGCCGCGGACGGTTTCAGTTCAGAAGCCCCGCCTGCGATTCCGGTGCTGCCGGAGTGGTCGCCAGTGGTCAACGTGCCGGGTCACTACCGCAGCGCGCCGCCACAGCAAACACGTGTCGGCATGATGCCCGCCGCACACCACTGTAGCGGCCCCTGCGGCGTACATAACCACCAGCACGGTGTGGCACGCGGATCTTCCATTCCGGTTTCAGACGATAACGCCTTCTGGGGCGCGCTCGGCTGTAGCTGCTTTGCGTTCTGATGCCTATGAAAAATACAACGCTGATGTCGCCCCGTATTGATGCGGGGCTGTTCTTCCTGCGCCTGACCGGCGGGCTGCTGCTTCTCTATGTGCATGGTCTGCCGAAGGTGCTGAATTTTCATGAAGAGCTCACCCGCATTGAGGATCCGTTCGGCTTTGGCCCCTGGTTCAGCCTGCTACCTGCCATTCTGGCAGAGGTGGTATGTCCGATATTCATCATTTTCGGTGTTGGCACGCGGCTGGCCTGTCTGCCGATTATCGGCGTGCTGCTGGTTGCCATGCTGGCTGTGCACCCGCAATGGAGTATCGCGGAAGGACAATTTGGCTGGCTGCTGCTCATCATCTTCACCACGCTGGCATTAACCGGCCCGGGTAAATGGCGGGTAAGTATGCCAGGCAACCAGGAGTTCAGGCATGGCGCAAGTCAATGATGTTCACGCGGCGACGGTACAAACCCCGTCGGCCGCATCCGCTGGTGCCTCCTCCTGGCAGCCACTGCGCCAGCCGGTATTTCGGATGCTATGGATTGCCACGGTAGTCTCCAACATCGGTTCATGGATGAACGATGTGGGGGTGAACTGGACCATGCTGACGTTAAGCGCCAACCCGCTTTCCGTAGCGCTGGTTCAGGCGGCGAGCAGTCTGCCGATGTTTCTCTTCGCCCTCCCTTCCGGGGTGATGGCGGACATTGTCGACCGACGCAAATATCTGCTGTTTTCCCAGTTGTGGGTGTTTATTGCCGCCAGCGGGCTAACCCTGCTCTCTTTTGCCGGGTTAGTAACGCCAACGGTGCTGCTGGTTGCGGCCTTCTTATTAAGCACTGGCGCGGCCATGAGTTCTCCGCCGTTTCAGGCCATCGTGCCGGACCTGGTGGAAAAACACGAACTGGCCCCGGCCATCGCGCTGAACTCGCTCGGCATTAACATCAGCCGCGCCATCGGCCCGGCGCTGGGCGGGCTGATCCTCTCTTTTGCCGGACCGTGGGTGGTATTCGCCCTCAATGCGACATCAGTGCTGGGCGTCGCCTGGGTGCTGTGGCGCTGGAAAGCAGAACCGTTGATTCAGCGCCTGCCGCCGGAGCACTTTTTCCCCGCCGTTCGCGCCGGGCTGCGCTATGTGCATGCCGCTCCGGTACTGCGTAACGTGCTGGTGCGTACCGTGGCGTTCTTTACCTTCGCCAGCGCAGGCTGGGCGCTGCTGCCGCTGGTGGCCCGCCGTGAACTGGGCCTTGGGCCTGGCGGTTACGGCATCATGCTGGCCTGTATCGGCCTGGGGGCGATTTGCGGTGCGATTGTGCTACCGCGTTTACGCAAGCGCTTCAACCCGGACCGCCTGATGGTGATTAACAGCGTGATTTTCGCGATCAGCATGCTGGCGCTGGCGTTTATTCGTCATTTCTGGCTGCTCAATGCGTTTGAATTTTTAACCGGTTTCGCCTGGATTGCGGTGCTCTCCACCCTCAATGTCGGGGCGCAGCGTAGCGCCGCCAAATGGGTGAAAGCCCGCGCGCTGGCGGTCTATCTGACCGTCTTTTTTGGTTCGATGACGCTCGGTAGCGCCATCTGGGGCCAACTGGCATCGCACTTTAGTATTCCTGCCTCATTGTGCGTGGCAACGGTGGGCATGCTGCTGGCAAGCCTGACGGTGCTGCGCTGGCAACTGAATAAAGATCCTGACCTCAATCTGGACATTCGTGATATCGACAGTAATGCCCAGGCGCTCGATATCTCACATGAACGTGGCCCGGTCATGGTGATGTATGAATATCTGATCGATCCCGAGGATGTCTCCCGCTTCGTCGTCTGTATCCAGGAGATTCGCCGGGTGCGGGTACGCGGCGGTGCACTGAGCTGGTCTGTGTATGAGGATATCCAGCGCCCCGGCGTCTTTGTTGAGTCGTTCGTGGTCGGCACCTGGATTGAACATCTGCGCCAACTGGAGCGCCACACGGTAAATGACCTGCTGATTCAAAGTAAAGTACAGGCCTTCCATCGCGGCGGACATCTTCCCGAAGCACGTTATCTGATAGCACCCATAATGTAACAGTTACCCACATCAACCCAAGCAATAGCGACAGTGAGGATTTACGTATGAGCACAATCAAAACGCAGGACGGTACGCAGATTTATTACAAAGACTGGGGCGCGGGAAAACCGGTATTGTTTAGCCACGGCTGGCCGCTGGATGGCGATATGTGGGACAGCCAGTTGAATTTCCTGGCCGAACGCGGCTATCGCGTTATCGCCTTTGACCGCCGCGGTTTTGGCCGCTCCGACCAGCCGTGGGAAGGGTACAACTACGACACCTTCGCCTCCGACATTAACGATCTCATCACCACGCTTGATCTGCAGGATGTGACGCTGGTGGGCTTCTCCATGGGCGGCGGCGATGTGTCGCGTTATATCGGTCGTTACGGCACGGCGCGCGTTAAAGCGCTGGTCCTGCTGGGTGCGGTGACACCGATTTTCGGCAAAACGGCGGACTACCCGCAGGGTGTCGATGCCAGCGTTTTCGAGGGCATTCGCGACGGACTGCGCAAAGACCGGGCGCAGTTTATCAGCGATTTCGCCACGCCGTTCTATGGCATTAACGCCGGGCAGACGGTTTCCCAGGGTGTCCTGACCCAGACGCTGAACATTGCTTTGCTGGCCTCACTCAAAGGGACCATTGATTGCGTTACGGCTTTCGGCGAGACCGACTTCCGTTCGGATATTGCCAAAGTTGACGTGCCGACGCTGGTGATCCATGGCAGCAACGACCAAATCGTACCGTTCGAATCGACCGGTAAAGTGGCTGCAGAAATGATCCCGGGCGCGCAGTTAAAAGTGTATGACAACGCGCCGCACGGTTTTGCGGTGACCCATCAGGATCAACTGAACAACGATCTGCTGACCTTCCTGCAATCGCTGTAAACCAGAATGAAGCCTCACTCCCTGTCCGGAGGAGGCTTTTTCTTGCACTCCCCCGCTCCCCGCCCTATCCTCTGCGATTATGAAAACCTCCCGTCTCCCCATCGCTATACAGCAGGCCGTCATGCGCAGCCTGCGGGAAAAACTTGCCCTGGCCAATCAGAAACTTGAGCGTAACTATCCGGAACCCAAACTGGTTTATCAGCAACGGGGCACTGCGGCAGGCACAGCCTGGCTCAATACGTATGAAATCCGCCTGAACCCCGTGTTGCTGATGGAAAACCAACAGGCGTTTATCGACGAGGTGGTGCCGCACGAGCTGGCGCATTTGCTGGTGTGGAAACATTTCGGTCGCGTTCCGCCACACGGCAAAGAGTGGAAATGGATGATGGAAAGCGTGCTCGGCGTCCCTGCGCGCCGTACTCACCAGTTTGAGCTGGAGTCGGTGCGGCCAAATACCTTTTCCTACCGCTGTAAGTGCCAGCAGCATCAGTTGACCGTGCGGCGACATAATCGTGTGGTGCGCGGTGAGACTACCTATCGCTGTGTACAGTGCGGCGAAACGCTGGTACCTGAGCGCTAATTACATGAACCATTAAGAATGTTTTCCGCGCCAACTGATTGCATCTGACAATCGCTTCCGCTACGTTGCGCACTCCAGTTGACAGGGAGTTTGCAATGTTACGCGTTATCTCATCTTTACTGCTTATCCTCAGCGCGCCGGTACTGGCGGACGGCATCAATAGCTTCGCGCAGGCTAAAGCCGCCGGGGTTAAAGTCAACGCCGACGTTCCGGGCGACTTTTATTGCGGCTGTAAAATTCAGTGGCAGGGAAAAAAAGGGGTGGTCGATCTGGCCTCCTGCGGTTATAAGGTGCGCAAAAATGAAAACCGCGCCAGCCGTATTGAATGGGAGCATGTGGTCCCGGCCTGGCAATTCGGCCATCAGCGCCAGTGCTGGCAGGATGGCGGGCGGAAAAACTGCGCCAAAGACCCTGTTTATCGCAAGATGGAAAGCGATATGCACAACCTGCAACCCGCCGTGGGTGAAGTGAATGCCGATCGCGGCAACTTTATGTACGGCCAGTGGAACGGTGGCGAAGGCCAGTACGGGCGCTGTGAAATGAAGATCGACTTCAAGGCCAAACTGGCCGAGCCGCCTGCCAGCGCCCGTGGTGTGATTGCCCGCACCTACTTCTATATGCGAGATCAGTATCAGCTCACCCTGTCGCGCCAGCAGACACAGCTTTTTACCGCCTGGGATAAACTCTATCCGGTGACCGACTGGGAATGTACGCGTGAGTCGCGCATCGCTCAGATTCAGGGGAATCATAACCCTTACGTGCAGCGCGCTTGCATGGCGCGAAAGAGCTAACCTACACTAGCGGCAATTGTAAATTTTGCAGGTGTATTGTCCCTCACCCCGCCCCTCTCCCTACAAGGGAGAGGCCGCAAATCGCGACCTGTTAAGGTGTGGGGGAAATGCGCCACACTTCACACGGAAATCTGAACTATGCGCGTCCCACGCATCTATCACCCTGAACTCATCCAGACTGGCACTGAAATCGCCCTTGCCGACGATGCGGCAAACCATGTTGGCCGCGTATTACGTATGGGCCAGGGACAGGCTATTCAGCTCTTTGACGGTTCGAACCAGGTGTTTGACGCCGAAATCACCCGCGCCGATAAAAAGAGCGTTATCGTTAAGGTGATCCAGGGAGAGGTGGACGATCGGGAGTCACCGCTGCATATTCATCTGGGCCAGGTAATGTCTCGCGGCGAGAAAATGGAATTTACTATCCAGAAATCGATTGAACTGGGTGTAAGCCTCATTACGCCACTTTTTTCTGAGCGCTGCGGCGTTAAACTGGATGCCGAGCGCCTGAATAAAAAGATTCAGCAGTGGCAGAAGATCGCCATCGCCGCCTGTGAACAGTGTGGTCGTAACCGTATTCCTGAGATTCGCCCGGCAATGGATCTCGAACAGTGGTGTGCAGAAGAAGAGAACGGCCTTAAGCTGAATCTTCACCCGCGCGCCAGCCAGAGCATTAATACTCTGCCGTTGCCGGTGGAACGCGTACGATTACTGATTGGCCCGGAAGGCGGGTTGACGACAGACGAAATCGCCATGACCTCGCGCTACCAGTTTACTGATATTCTGTTGGGACCCCGCGTATTGCGCACAGAGACAACTGCCCTTACCGCCATTACCGCGCTGCAGGTGCGTTTTGGCGATCTGGGTTAAACGGAGAAGCCTATGATTAAGCTCGGCATCGTGATGGACCCCATCGCGCAGATTAATATCAAAAAAGACACCAGCTTCGCCATGCTGCTCGAAGCGCAGCGTCGCGGCTACGAACTGCACTATATGGAAATGGCGGATCTTTACCTGATCAACGGCGAAGCCCGTGCGCGTACCCGTCTGCTTTCCGTAGAGCAAAACTACGACAAATGGTACGAGTTTGGCGACGAGCAGGATATCGAACTCGCCTCGCTGGACGTGGTGCTGATGCGTAAGGACCCGCCGTTCGATACCGAATTTATCTACGCCACTTATATCCTTGAACGTGCGGAAGAAAAAGGCACACTGATCGTCAATAAGCCGCAGAGCCTGCGCGACTGTAACGAAAAGCTGTTTACCGCCTGGTTCCCTGACCTGACTCCGGAAACGCTGGTGACGCGCAATAAAGCGCAGCTTAAAGCGTTCTGGCAAAAGCATACTGATATCATCCTCAAGCCGCTGGACGGCATGGGCGGCACCTCGATTTTCCGCGTCAAAGAGGGCGATCCGAACCTGGGGGTTATCACCGAAACGCTGACCGAGTTAGGCACCCGCTACTGCATGGCGCAGAACTATCTGCCGGCTATCAAAGATGGCGACAAACGTGTGCTGGTGGTGGATGGCGAGCCGGTTCCATACTGCCTGGCGCGTATCCCGCAGGGTGGCGAAACGCGTGGTAACCTGGCCGCCGGTGGCCGCGGCGAACCGCGTCCGCTGACCGAAAGCGACTGGGCGATTGCCCGCCGCGTCGGCCCGACGCTGAAAGCCAAAGGGCTGATTTTCGTCGGTCTGGATATCATTGGCGACCGTCTGACCGAAATTAACGTCACCAGCCCCACCTGCGTGCGCGAGATCGAGGCGGAGTTCCCGATCTCTATTACCGGCATGCTGATGGACGCAATCGAAAAACGCCTGGCGAAATAATAAATATATTTACCCTCGATAATTCGGGGTTGCTCAAAGGTGCCAGGGCACAGACAGCACGAATTATTGCAGGTAAAGGGATGGCGGGAGGGAACCCGCTCATAAACTCCAAAGTCTGGCTAGTGACAGCGTGCAGCTTTCCCCTCATACTAGGCTGCTGCTTTTTTGAACCAGGAAACAGAACCTCTGACAATGAATTTACAGCATCACTTTCTTATTGCCATGCCTGCTCTCCATGATCCCCTTTTTCGGCGATCGGTGGTTTATATTTGCGAATACAACGAAGACGGTGCCATGGGGCTTATCATCAATAAGCCGCTGGAAAACCTGAAAGTTGAAAGCGTCCTGGAGAAACTGAAAATTAACCCGGAAGCACGCGATCCGGCCATTCGTCTGGATAAACCCGTGCTGCTTGGCGGCCCACTGGCGGAAGATCGCGGGTTTATTCTGCACACGCCGCCCGCCAGCTTTTCTTCCAGCATTCGCGTCTCGGATAACACCGTAATTACTACCTCGCGCGATGTTCTGGAGACCCTGGGCACGGCCGATCAACCTAAGGACGTGCTGGTCGCGCTGGGCTATTCCTCATGGGAAAAAGGCCAGCTTGAACAGGAGATCCTGGATAACGCCTGGCTTACCGCTCCTGCGGATCAAAATATCCTGTTTAAAACGCCTATCGCTGACCGTTGGCGGGAAGCGGCAAAACTTATCGGCATTGATATTTCGACCATGCCGGGCGTGGCGGGACATGCCTGATGAGCGGAACCCTGCTGGCCTTTGATTTTGGTACCAAAAGTATTGGCGTCGCCATCGGACAACGCGTGACCGGTACGGCGCGCCCGTTGAATGCTCTGAAAGCGCAGGACGGGACGCCGGACTGGAAGCTTATCGAGAAGCTGTTAAAAGAGTGGCAGCCGGAAGCCGTTATTGTCGGCCTGCCGCTGAATATGGATGGCACAGAGCAACCCCTGACCGCGCGTGCGCGCAACTTCGCCAATAAAATCCATGGCCGCTTCGGCGCAAAAATTGTTTTGCACGATGAGCGGCTGAGTACGGTAGAAGCCCGTGCGGGTCTGTTTGAGCGCGGCGGTTTTCGTGCATTGAATAAAGGCAGTGTTGATTCTGCCTCTGCGGTTATCATCCTCGAAAGCTACTTCGAGCAGCATCTGTAATTCTCAGGCTGAGCGCCGCTCAGTCTTTTTTGCCTTCTCCCTTCCCCAAAACGCAATCCCCCGATCCCCCTCACATTTCCAGGGCGTGCTTTTTGCTTTTTCACCAATGTTTCTATAAAAGAAACATTAGTCAGGAATTAAATGCGTCAGGGTTTCTGTGTCAGCCGCCGTGCCAGAGTGTGAAGTTCGCTCAGGCGTTCATCAATGACAGCCTCGTCAACCTGCCACATTCCGGCAAACGCCAACGCGGCAGAGTGCGCGCCAAGAGGCTTCGCCATGGATACCTCGCCGTCATCGTGATGCCAGACCACGCGTCCAAGCTCACGCTGTTGGGCAATATGCGGCGCAAGTTGCTGCCACTGTTCGTCGACAAAACGTTTTTGCAGTTCTTCATCGCTCTCTGCCGCCAGAAGCGACATACCGATGACCGACTGCCATGCAGGAAGCATATGAAAACCGGCCAGCGCCTGGCTCATCTGGCTACCGGGTTCAGAGTGATAGATATAAATCACCTGATCCTCCCAGAGCACGCCCATCGCCACCACGATATCTTTGGGCGCGTAGCTTTCCAGCAGGGGGAGCGCCTGGGAAAAGAGTGCCGAGCCGCGTATCGCCTGCGCCGCCAGCGCATGAATGCCGGGGCCGGGAAGGTAACGACGCTGCTCATCCTGCATCGTCAGGCCGATGGACGCCATCGTCATCAGCAACCGGTTTACACGGGTGGTATTTATGCCCATCAGACGCGCCAGTTCGCGACAGCCAATCGCGCGGCCGCTGGAGACCAGGTACTGCAGGCAGCGAATGCCATCAATCAGGCTTTGGTTCGGTTGTGAGGACATAACAGGCTTTATCTCTCAGGTGGCAGGAATTTTCGATTTTACCGTCAGTTCAGTAAAGAAGGATACAAGGTATGAACATCTATCCGCAAACTGCGTCCAGAACCTTTCCCTCTGCACAGTTGCATGCCGATCTGCTGGTAGCGGGCGGTGGCCTCGCGGGTCTTTGCGCTGCGCTCGCCGCCGCCAGGGACGGGCTACAGGTCGTGTTGATCCAGGACCGACCGGTACTCGGCGGCAATGCGTCCAGCGAAGTTCGCCTGTGGGCCAACGGCGCCACATCGCATATGGGCAACAATAACCGCTGGGCGCGTGAAGGCGGCATCATGGGAGAAATCCTTGAAGAGAATCTCTGGCGCAACAAAGAGGGCAACCCGGTTATGTTCGACCTGGTGCTGCTGGACATGGCAAAAAGCCAGCCTGGGCTGACATTGCTGCTCAATACCACGATTTACGAACTGGAGAAAAACCAGCGAACCCTCACCCAGGTCAGCGCCTTTAACGCCATCAACGAGACATTTTATACCGTCACCGCAGACCAGTTTTGCGACGCAACGGGGGATGGCGTACTGGGCTTTCTGGCCGGGGCAGAGTACCGCGAAGGCGCCGAAGAGGTGGACGAACTGGGGGAAAAAATGGCCCCCGGCGACAACTTCGGCCACAAGCTCGGGCACTCGATCTATTTCTACACCAAACAGACGAACGGCCCGGTGAGCTTTACTCCTCCTTCGTTCGCGTTAAAAGATATTACCGCTATTCCCCGCTACAAACGCCTGACATCCACCCTCAATGGTTGCGACCTGTGGTGGCTGGAATGGGGAGGACGGCTGGACACCATTCACCAGAGTGAAGAGATAAAATGGGAGTTGTGGAAAATTGTCTGGGGCGTGTGGGATTACATTAAAAACTCCGGCGAGTTTCCGGAAGCGGCCAACATGACCATCGAATGGGTTGGCGTCATTCCCGGTAAACGCGAAAGCCGCCGTTTTATGGGCGATCACCTGCTTTGCCAGCAGGACATCATTGAACAGCGCGACCACTACGATGCCGTGGCCTACGGCGGCTGGTCTATCGACCTGCATCCGGCGGACGGGGTCTACAGCACCCATGATGGCTGTCGCCAGTTTCACAGTAAAGGCACCTATACCATTCCATTGCGAAGCCTTTACAGCCGCTCGCTGGATAATCTCTTCCTGACCGGACGGCTCATTTCCGCCTCTCACGTTGCCTTTGGTAGCGCCCGGGTGATGTGCACCTGCGGTCTGCTGGGCGAGGTCGTCGGCCGCGCTGCCGCGCTGTGTAAAACGCACGACATCACCCCGGCAGAGCTGGCCCAGCGGGATAATGTCGGCCAGTTGCAACAGCGGTTGCAGGCCAGCGGCTGCTACATTCCCCGTCAGTGGTTACAGGACCCGGCACTCGGCGCGTCGGTCACCGCCAGCAGTGAATACGCCCTCAGTACGCTTGCCCCTAACGGCCACTGGCATTCGCTCGGCGAAAGAATGGCGCTGCTGCTGCCTGTTAAAGCCGGGGAGTCATTGCCCGACATGACCTTTACCCTGCGTTCCGCTTCTCAGCAGCCACTTGAGGTCTCGCTTCTGGGCAGCGCACGCTGCGGTAATTTCACGCCCGATTATCAGTACGCCAGCACAACGCTGCACGTTGAGGGCGAGCAGGCGCAGACGGTACATTTCCCGTGGCAAAGCGAGCGCGATCAGTATGTCTTTATCGCCTTTGAAGCGTGTGAACAGGTGGACATTGCCCTCACCGACACCCACCTGCCTGGCATTATGACCGTTTTTAATAGCCTGAATGCCCGCGTCGCCAAACATACCCGTCAGGTGGTGGATGGCGACTATGGCGTCGATGAGTTTGACTTCTGGTTGCCGCGTCGTCGTCCACATCAGGTAATGCCTGCGTTACGTTTTAGCCAGCCGTTAAGCTGCTATCGCGCCGACAATGTGCTTAATGGTCGCCTGCGCCCCGAGCAACAGGCAAATGCCTGGGTACCTGCTGCCGATGACGTCAAACCAGTATTACGCTGGCACTGGGATGCGCCACAAACCTTCACCAGCCTGACACTGGTACAGGACAACGATTTCGATAACGCCATGGAAACCGTGCAGATGGGCCATTTCCTGCCGGTGACGCCGCACTGCATCACCCACTATCGTCTGTGGGCCGATGACACCCTGCTGGCCGAGGAAACAAATAACCACCACTCCGTGCGTGAACACCGGTTATTCACCCCCGTCACCGCGAATAATGTACGTCTGGAGATCATTGCCACAGCAGGCGCTTTACCGGCGGTTTACGCGCTGAATATCCGCTAAAGCCGCCCCTGCGCCTGTCGCTGCTGGCGGCTTTGGTCGAAGGTCTGCATTCCCGCCTGCTGCCCGGTCTGTAATACGCCGGGCAACTGGTGATTTTTCCCTTCACGGATAAGGTTGGCTATCGCAGGTGTGTTGATAAGCAGCTCAAAGAGCGCCACACGTCCGCCCTGCCTGTCTGCCGCCAGCCTCTGGGACAATACGGCCTGCAGGCTTCCGGCAAGCTGGCTACGCACCGGATCTTTCTCCTGGGCGGGGAAACTGTCCACCAGCCGTTCAATAGCCTGCGGTGCGCCGCGTGTATGTAACGTCGCCAGCACCAGATGCCCGGTTTCGGCGGCAGTCAACGCCAGGCGGATGGTCTCGCTGTCACGCAATTCCCCCAGCAGAATGACATCCGGGTCTTCGCGTAATGCCGCGCGTAACCCCGCCGCAAACGAGGCGCAGTGCGGGCCGATTTCC
Source organism: Phytobacter sp. RSE-02 (assembly GCF_040578655.1). Lineage (NCBI taxonomy): Bacteria > Pseudomonadati > Pseudomonadota > Gammaproteobacteria > Enterobacterales > Enterobacteriaceae > Phytobacter > Phytobacter sp. RSE-02. Next base: position 108,495 of record NZ_JBEULY010000013.1, read on the forward strand.
CGCTGTTGGATCAGGCAACGTTTACTCGTATGGATAAACTCCACGGGATCTTCCAGGGTCAGGATATGCCCGTCGAGATGGTGATTAAGGTTATCCACCATCGCCGCCAGTGTGGTGGATTTACCGCTGCCTGTCGCCCCGGTAACCAGAATAAGACCGTTATCGCGTTTTAGTAATTCAGGGATAACGGCGGGCACGTCCAGCATATCCAGCGTCGGGCAGGTGTCAGGCAACAGGCGCAGCGCAAGCGACACCCCTTCGTGATGTAAAAACGCACTGGCGCGAAGGCGTTGAAGCCCTGGGGTACTGAGGGCAAAATCTATCTGTCCGCACGCCTGCCACTGCTGTTGCTGCTGCGTGTTTAAACTTTCGGCGAGCAGCGCGTGAATATCCACCGCGTCGAACGGTGCGGCTTCCAGCCGTCCTTGCCTTCGCCACCGTGGTGGACGGCGATCGCACAGGTGTAGATCCGAGACATTATGCTTTACACTAAGCTCCACTATTTTTTCCATATCCATAAAGCCACCTGGGAACATGAACGATATTGCGCATAACCTGGCACAGGTCAGGGACAAAATCTCAGCCGCTGCAACGTCCTGCTGCCGTGCTCCAGAAGAAGTTACGCTGCTTGCAGTCAGCAAAACAAAACCTGCGAGCGCCATCGAAGAAGCTTACGCGGCGGGTCAGCGTGGCTTTGGTGAAAACTACGTACAGGAAGGCGTTGATAAGATTCGCCATTTCAAGGATTCGGGAATCGCGGATATCCAGTGGCACTTTATCGGCCCCTTACAGTCCAACAAAAGCCGCCTCGTGGCTGAACATTTTGACTGGTGCCATACCGTGGACCGCCTCAAAATCGCCAGCCGCTTAAGCGAGCAGCGACCTGACTCTCTGCCACCGCTGAACGTGCTGATTCAGGTCAATATCAGTGATGAGCAGAGCAAATCCGGCATCTCCCTTGCTGAGCTGGACGCGCTGGCGGCGCAGGTGGTGGAATTGCCCGGTCTTTGCCTGCGTGGACTGATGGCGATCCCTGCTCCCGAGGCTGATTATGAACGGCAGTTTGCCGTGGCCCGCCAAATGGCTGTCGCATTTGACGCACTTAAGGTACGTTACCCTGGCGTGGATACCCTTTCGCTGGGCATGTCAGACGATATGCAGGCCGCGATTGCGGCAGGCAGCACCATGGTGCGCATCGGAACCGCCATTTTTGGCGCGCGCGATTACACAAAAAACTAAGGAAAACTGAGGAACGCCATGAATACGTTGTCCACTCTCCTTTCACTGATTATCCAGGCTTACACGATGGTGCTGTTGCTGCGTATCTGGATGCAGTGGGCGCGCTGTGATTTTTATAACCCGTTTTCCCAGTTTATCGTGAAAATCACCCAGCCGATTGTTGGCCCGCTGCGTCGCATTATTCCGTCGATGGGGCCCATTGACAGCGCATCGTTGCTTATCGCGCTGCTGCTGTGTGTCGTGAAAGTCTTCCTGAACCCGTACGTCTCCATGAACGGCGTGTTCATCGTGCTGGCGGCGGTGCTGATTGTTATTAAAACGCTCGGTTCGCTGATCTTCTGGGTGCTGCTGTTAATGGCAATCATGAGCTGGGTCAGCCAGGGCCGTAGCCCGGTGGAATATGTGCTGCTGCAGCTTACCGAACCGCTGCTGCGCCCGATTCGCCGCCTGCTGCCATCAATGGGCGGTCTCGATTTCTCGCCGATGATTCTGGTGCTGCTAATGTATGTCATCAATATGGGCGTGATGGAGTTTCTGGCTAACACCATCGTACCATTAGCCTATATCTGGAACTGGGCATGAGTGCTGTCACATCCTGTGACGACGGGCTGGTGCTGCGGCTGTATATTCAGCCAAAGGCCAGCCGGGACAGCATTATTGGGCTGCATGGCGACGAGCTAAAAGTCGCCATTACCGCCCCACCGGTCGATGGGCAGGCCAACGCCCATCTGGTGAAATATCTCGCCAAACAGTTTCGGGTGGCCAAAAATCAGGTGCTGATTGAAAAAGGCGAACTGGGCCGCCATAAACAAGTCAAAATTACCCATCCGCAACAGATACCTTCGGCCATCACGGCCCTGATGAATTAGGATCTATTATGCAAAAAGTTGTTCTCGCAACCGGTAATGCCGGTAAAGTGCGCGAGCTTGCCTCGCTGCTGAGTGATTTCGGTCTGGATATCGTGGCGCAAACCGAGCTGGGCGTGGAATCCGCCGAGGAGACCGGCCTGACGTTTATTGAAAACGCGATCCTGAAAGCGCGCCATGCCGCAGAGGTGACCGGTCTGCCCGCGATTGCCGACGATTCCGGCCTGGCTGTTGATGCGCTGGGCGGCGCACCGGGGATCTACTCCGCACGTTACTCTGGCGTGGATGCCACTGATGAAGCGAACCTACAAAAATTACTGACCACCCTGCAGGATGTGCCGGACGATAAACGTCAGGCTCAGTTCCACTGTGTGCTGGTCTATCTGCGTCACGCCGCTGACCCGACGCCGCTGGTGTGCCACGGTAGCTGGCCTGGTGTGATTACCCGTGCGCCTGCCGGTCAGGGCGGGTTTGGTTACGATCCGATTTTCTTCGTCCCGACGGAAGGTAAAACCGCCGCCGAACTGACCCGCGAAGAAAAAAGCGCTATCTCCCACCGTGGGCAGGCGCTGAAACTGTTACTGGAAGCATTACGTAATGGCTAATTTGCCACCTTTAAGTCTTTATATTCATATTCCGTGGTGCGTGCAGAAATGCCCGTACTGCGACTTTAATTCCCATGCATTGAAAGGCGAAGTGCCTCACGATGATTATGTGCAGCACCTGCTCGCCGACCTTGATGCTGATGTGCCTTACGCACAGGGGCGTGAAGTAAAGACGATCTTTATTGGTGGCGGTACGCCGAGCCTGCTCTCCGGCCCGGCGATGCAGACGTTGCTGGATGGCGTGCGTGCGCGCCTGACTCTGGCGGCGGATGCGGAAATCACAATGGAAGCCAACCCCGGAACGGTCGAAGCCGACCGCTTTGTTGAGTATCAACGTGCCGGGGTGAACCGCATTTCGATTGGCGTTCAGAGCTTTAGCGAGCCGAAATTACAGCGGCTGGGGCGTATCCACGGCCCGGAGGAAGCCAAACGCGCCGCGCGGCTGGCAACTGGCCTTGGGCTGCGCAGTTTTAACCTCGATTTGATGCACGGCCTGCCGGATCAGACGCTGGAAGAGGCGCTGGACGACTTGCGACAGGCCATTGAACTGAACCCGCCGCATCTCTCCTGGTATCAGTTGACCATCGAACCCAACACGCTGTTTGGCTCGCGCCCGCCGGTGCTGCCGGATGACGATGCGCTGTGGGATATTTTCGAGCGTGGCCACCAGTTACTGACCGCCGCGGGCTATCAGCAATACGAAACCTCAGCGTATGCGAAACCAGGCTACCAGTGTCAGCACAACCTCAACTACTGGCGCTTTGGCGATTACCTGGGTATTGGCTGCGGTGCGCATGGCAAAGTGACCTTCCCGGATGGGCGCATTTTACGCACCGCGAAAACGCGCCATCCACGCGGGTATATGCAGGGTCGCTACCTTGAGCGCCAGCACGATGTGGAAACCGCAGATAAGCCGTTCGAGTTCTTTATGAACCGCTTTCGTTTGCTGGAAGCCGCGCCGCGTGCGGAGTTCGCGCTGTTCACGGGGCTGGATGAAAGCGTGATCCGCTCGCAGCTCGACGAGGCCCTGGCGCAGGGCTACCTCACCGAGTGCGAGCAGTACTGGCAAATCACCGAGCACGGTAAGCTGTTCCTCAACTCCCTGCTGGAACTTTTCCTCGCCGGGGAGTGATCTGCATCCAGCCCGGCACACACGGGCTGGTTGGTTTACTTGATAATACCCTGGCGACGCATAATGGCGATGTCCCGTTCCCAACCTTTGTAATCCATCAGGGCTTTGCTATTGGCGATATCCAACTTGCTGAGCGCGCTGTAAAGTTCATTACGCTTTTCGCGCAGCGGCTCCCGCTTTTTATCGTAAGCCTCCAGGGTTTTCATGACCTCTTCGCGCTTGAGCTGAAACTTGAGTTGGTAGTCCCGACGCTGGTCCACGAGTGCCGTAGCACGCGCTTTTCGCAGCGGTGTGGCATCGCAATCTGGTTTTTTCTGGCACTCGGCCAGCGCCGGTTCATAAATCGTTTTGTTGTAGTTATTTTCAAAATGCAGCGGATCGTTCTGCCTGCCCACCTCCTGAAGCTCCTCCAGCAGCGCGTGTTGCACATCATCACGGGTTAACTGTTTGCCGTTTTTGTCTTTGCCCCACGAAGCGGCAATTTGGGCGTCCAGCGCGTCAATCTCCTTTTGGAGCTGCTCTTGTTTCTCAAGGGATTTATCCAGCGCTTTTTTCTGGGCGGCCCTGTCGGCTTCAATTTTGGCGAGGCGGGGATAAAAATCACTGTCGGTGACCACCAGATACTTCGCTTTGTTGTTAATGTCCGGTTTCGGATACCCGGCAGGTTTCGCCGCCATCTGCATAGAGAAGAACTCGGTGGTCCAGCCGGAATCTTTTGTCCCCACCGCAGTGACCATCGCCGAGAACTTCACCGGGCGCCCTTTGGTCCAGGTCTGCTCCATAAACTGATAGTTTCCGGCCATACCGACCATGGAATAGAGATCTTCCGTGGCAGAGATATCGCCTTCGGCGGCATAGGTCGCCTGGTTACCATGCGAATCAAGCAGGCGCAATGTGATGCTGTCCAATTGCATTAGCCCTTCCTGCGCCTGGTTAAATTGCTTTTTCAGCACCTCATCGGTGGGGATATTGCTATCGGCCAGCACGCTGCCCGACAGAAGTATCAACGCCGCCAGTCCTGCGGCCCCTTTCATTTTCATCGTCAAAATCCTTTTAATGTCTCATCCATTAATAACCTTGCGAGTCATAGGACAATTATTTGGAATGGGGGTTCCAGTGTCAGCAGAAGGTTGTGGTGAAACAGGGAGAGAGTGGCAGAGTGTGGGGATGGAAATAATACGCTCACATGCAAAACAACTCAGACGCGAACTGACACAAGAAGAAAGACGGCTTTGGTATCTGTTACGCAGCCGCCGATTTTCTCGTTACAAGTTTCGTCGGCAGCACCCTGTCGGTCATTACATTCTTGATTTCGCCTGCTGCGAGGCACGGCTTGCCATTGAGCTGGATGGTGGTCAGCATGATGAGCGGTACGAATATGATGTTCAGCGAACGGTATGGTTAAACAAAAAAGGCTGGATGATCATGCGGTTTTGGAACAATGAACTCTGGCAAAACGAAGAGACCGTGCTGGAGCGGATATTTGAGGCGCTGCAAATGCTGTTACCCTCACCCCGGCCCTCTCCCTAAAAGGGAGAGGGGGAAATCAGCACCGTAGTCTCAAATCGCACTATCGGTCCCCTCGCCCCTCCGGGGTGTACGGTCCGGAGACATAGTGAACGCTTGTTCGGGGACATGGTAGACACTTACAACTGAGGCATAAGAACCCGTTTATGGAGTCACTTATGCCCTGGGATGCGAGAGATACCATGTCATTACGTTC